>NZ_JASIST010000001.1:471343-888503 GCF_030063265.1 Pseudarthrobacter sp. PH31-O2
TGCGGCCTGAAAACCCGCGGCTACGCCGAAACCGAAGAATCCCTGCGCAACCTCGTCGCCGCCACCCGCACGGTGCGTGCCGGGCTGCTTGCGGCGGCCAACTAGCCCAGCGCCAGGTACGACGCCGGCCGGTCACCCCGCAAAGGTGACCGGCCGGCGTCGTACGTTTGAAGTTGTGCCCGTGAAGTCAGCTCTCCCAGAGGATCTCATCATCCACGACGCCGTCCTCGTCCGCCGAAGCGACCAGGACTTCGTCGGTGAAATGGTTTCCGAGGGTGAAATCCAGGACGAAGTAGCGCTCCGGCTGGCCGGGGAAAATCCCCACATGGCCCAGTTTCAGGGCCTTGAGGAATACCTCATTGGTCAGCTGGCTCTTGTCCGTGATGCCAAAGACCTTCTGCAGGTGTTCGGCCTTAATCGCGTTGCAGTGAAAATGGCGGTATTCCTGCGGGCTGGTTCCGTCTTCATCGAGTTCCTCGGCGATCATGTCGCGGACCTCGTCCACAAGCTCGGGCAGGAACCGGAGGCGGTAGTCGACCTTGCGCAGGGCCGCTTCATCGAAGTGGTCGTGCGCTTGGACATTTAAGTCAAGCTCCAGGGTTTGACCCGCCAGATCATGCTTGGCGGAGAAATTATGGTCTCTCCCGTGGTTGAGCTCGACTTCTCCGAAATGCTGGCTGGCTACCTTGCTCATACTTTCAACATAGCCCTGAATACCGCTCCGTTCCAGCGTTCGCCCTGCCTTTTTAGCGCAGGATCACCAGCGCGAGGGTTCCTGATCGCCCCGGTCCGGGATGTCCTTGGCATCCCGGGAAACAAACGGATCGTGTTCCACAACGTTGTCAACGTCGGAGATCAGGACGTCATGGGACTCGGCGTTTTCGATCGCCAGGGCCCGTTCCGAGGCGTGCCGTGGCTGCGGCGCCTCGGCCATCAGGGTGTCGACGGCCGCGGTGGATGGCTCGGGGCTTGGCAGGATTTCCGCCGGGACTGCCGTCCCGGCCGGGGCGCCGCGGCGGCGCAGCAGCTGCATCCAGCGCGGTGTATTGCCGAGGATCCCGTTCTCGGCGAGTTCTTCCACTTCCAGGCCGTAGAAGTCACCGATGTGGTCTACCAGTTGGGCGCGGCGGGCCCTGTCGTAGGCCCGGCGCTCACGGCTGAAGGCGATGAACGTGGACCAGCAAATCAGCAGCATCACCACGCTGAAAGGCAGCGCGATGATAATCGCCGCGGTCTGCAGGGCCACCAGCCCGCCGGAGATCAGCAGGGAGATGGCCAGGACCGCGGTGATCAGGACAAAGAAGGTCCTGATGCGTTTCTTCGGGTTGACCTGGCCGCCGGTGGCGATCATGCCCATCACCAGGGCCCCGGAGTCCGAGGAGGTGATAAAGAAAATGGCGATCAGCAGGATGACGCCCACAGTCAGGACCGGAGTGCCGGGGATGAAGTCGAGCATGCTGAACAGGGCGCTGGAGACATTGACACTGCCGTCGGACTCCAGGAGTGTGCCGTTGCCGCCGAGTTCGACAGCGAGGGCTGTGCCGCCAAGGACGCTGAACCAGAGGATGCCGATCAGGGTCGGGACCAGGATGACGCCGGCAACAAACTGGCGGACCGTGCGGCCCTTGGAAATCCGGGCAATGAAAATACCAACAAAGGGGGCCCAGGAAATCCACCAGCCCCAGTAGAACGAGGTCCAGGAGGCTTGCCATGCTTCGCCGGCAGCACCGGTGAAGGCATTGACGTTAAAGGAGAGCGAAACGAAGTTCTGGACGTAGGCGCCCATGGACTGGACAAATTCGCGCAGCAGGAAGGTCGACGGGCCAAAGACCAGCAGGTAGACCACCAGCAGGCCGGCGAGCACGAGGTTGATGCTGGAGAGCCATTTCATGCCCTTGGTCAGTCCGGAGAGGACGGAGAGCAGGACGAAGAAGGAAATGATGATGATAATAACGATTTCGGAGCCACGGCTGGCTTCCACCAGGTTGATGCTTTCCAGCCCGGCGCTGATCTGCAGCACACCCAGGCCCAAGGAGGTCGCCACGCCGAACAGGGTGCCCACCAAGGCGACAACGTCGATGGCGTTTCCCCACGAACCCTGCACCCGCTTGCCCAGCAGCGGTTCAAGGGCCCAGCGGATGGACACGGGCCGTTTGCGGCGGTGGATCGCGTAGGCGAGGGCAAGTCCGATCACCACGTAGATGGACCAGGCGTGGACCCCCCAATGCAGGTACGTCTGGCTGAGCGCTTGCTGGGCCAGTTCCGAGGGGGTACCGCTCACCCCGGGCCGGGGATTGGCGAAGTGGCTCAGCGGTTCGCTGACACCATAAAAAACCAGGCCGATGCCCATGCCGGCTGCGAACAGAAGCGCAAACCAGGCCAGCAGGGAAAACTCGGGTTCGTCGTCGTCGTGGCCGAGCTTGATGTCGCCAAAACGGCTGAAGCCAAGGAAGAGGCTAAAGGCAACAAAGAAGCTGGTAATCAGGACGTAGTACCAGTTGAAGGAGTTCACGATGTTTGACTGGATGGTGCTGAACATTGCTTCGGCGGTCTTGGGAGCCAGCAGTGCAAATGCCGCGAAAACGGTCACCAGCACTGCAGCGGGCCAGAAGACCCACCGTTCTACGATTCGGGGTCTAGTATTTTCGGCCATCCTTCTAGCCTAACTGCCTGAGAGCCGGCTGGGAGCAGGGATTCTTGGCAGCTAGGGTGCGGACACCGTTGCCGGCGGCAACGTCCGGGTACATTTATGACATGCAACCCGCAGCCGCCGCCGTCGCCCGCGCCCGTGAAACTTTTGACAGCGGAGCCACGCGTCCGTTGGCCTGGCGGCTTGAAAGGCTCGCCGGATTGCGCCGGATGCTGGCCGATCACAGCGACGATTTTGCCGAAGCGCTGGGCAGCGATCTGGGCAAACACGCGACCGAGTCGCTGCTGGCGGAGTCGGATTTGTCACAGCAGAAGCCGCGCATCTGGAAAAAAACCTCAAAGGATGGCTGCGGCCGCGTGCCGTCGCCGTGCCGCTTGCGGTCCGGCCCGCCAAAGCCTGGACCGAGCTGACCCCGCTCGGCGTGGTGCTGGTGATCGGGCCCTGGAACTACCCGCTGCAGTTGCTGCTGGCGCCGCTGGCAGGTGCGCTCGCCGCCGGCAACACAGCCGTGCTGAAACCCAGCGAGCACGCGCCAGCGACTTCGGCGGCCCTGGCCCGTTGGATCCCCGAATATTTGGCCGGGGCGGTGCAGGTGGTGGAAGGCGGAATCCCGGAAACCACTGCGCTGTTGGCTGCGCAGGTTGACCATATTTTCTTCACCGGCGGGGAAACGGCCGCCAAAGTGGTGCTGCGCGCGGCGGCGGAGAACCTGACACCGGTAACCCTGGAACTCGGCGGCAAGTCACCGGCCTATGTGGACGCCTCCACGGACCTGGCCGGGGCAGCCAAGCGGATCGCCTGGGGGAAGTTCATAAATGCCGGGCAGACCTGTGTGGCGCCCGACTATGTCCTGGCCACCAAGGACGTGCTGGTGCCGCTGGAGCGAGAGCTGGTTAAGGCAATCGGCGAGCTCTTCGGGCCGGATGCTTCCCGCAGCGACTCCTACGGCCGGATCGTCAACGATCAGCACTTCGCGCGCCTCGCGGCCCTCGCCGACGGCAGCACAGTCGTCCACGGCGGCCAACGGAACGCCGCGACCCGGTACTTCGCCCCGACCCTGCTTCGGCCCGCTCCCGGGGACGCCCTGATGGGGGAGGAGATCTTCGGTCCGCTGCTGCCGCTGGTTCCCGTCGCCGGGCGGGAGGAAGCCATCCGGAGAATCAACGACGGCGCCAAGCCGCTGGCGCTGTACGTGTTCAGCGGCGACGAGGGCACCCGCCGGGCATTCGCGGACCAGACATCGTCGGGAGCGCTGTGCTTCGACGTCCCCGCGGCGCACCTGATGGTTCCGGGGCTGCCGTTCGGCGGCGTCGGCGCCAGCGGGATGGGCGCGTATCACGGGGAGTATTCACTGCGGACCTTTTCACACGAGCGGGCAACCCTGGCCAAGCCGCTGCGGCCGGACACGCTGGAACTGATTTATCCGCCCTACAACAAAACCAAACGCTGGGTCGTCAGCACGCTGGTGGCACCCGTTGGCAAGCGGTTCCGCAAGAACTGACTCACCCGTTGCCGGTGACGGCACGCTGGACGGACGGTGAATTGAACGTTTCGCCCAATAGATCGACAAAAAGCTGCACCTGGGCTGTCTGCTTTTCATTGATCAGCAGGGCAAAAACGTTGCGGGCAAGCCGGATCTCCGGAACGTCCAGCACCACCACACCGGCCGGGCGGTGCAGCAGGGCCAGTTCGGGAACCAGCGCAGCCCCCAGCCCGGCCGCGGCCATCTCCAGGCTGGCATGGAAGTCATCGCTGTACGCCACCACCCGGGGGTGCAGGTTGCAGCTGGCGAAGAGGCGCTCGATCACTGTGGCGTCGGACGTGCCGGGATGATGCACGATCCAGGGCATGTCCGAGAGGTGGTCTGCCGCGATCTTCGAATCCGTGCCGATGCCCCAGGCGGCCGGCAGCACCACCCGGAAGTTGTCATCGCCGATCCACTGCCGGTTGACGGTGTGCGGCCAGGCGAGGCCCGACTGCCCCACCTGGTACACCAAGGCGACGTCGAGTTCGCCGCCGGTGCGCAGGCCCTGGATGGTCTGGGCCGGCTCAGCGACGGAGACCCGCAGGTCGATGCCAAGCTTCTTCCAGGCCGGGTTCGCCAGGATCCGGGGCAGCACATAGGTGGCCAGGCTGGGGAAGATGCCCAGCCGGAGTTCCTGCCGGGTGGTGTCACCGGTGCGGGAGGCCGCCGCCATCAGCGCCTCGATGTCGGTGAGCACCTTGGCCGCGTGCCGGGTCATAACCTGGGCGGCCTCGGTGGGGTGGATGCTGCGGGCCGAGCGCTGGAACAGTTCGACGCCGGTGTCACGCTCCAGGGCGGACATCTGCTGGGAAACGGCCGACGCCGTGTACCCGAGGCGCGTGGCGGCGGCCGCGAAGGACCCGAGCCGGGTCACTTCGACCAGGGTCCGCAGATGGACGGGGTTAATCAAGGGGTGCCCTTCTCGGATTCCGGTGAGGCGGGACCGCAATCCCGCTTCATTCTGGCACATTGGTTTCAAGCAGAAAGCTGGGGAACCGCACACATCCGCGGGCGCCTCGGCGACGAATTGCCCGTAAGAAGTTTAACCAGGACGATCCAGGCAATGGATAGAGCAGCCAACAGGAGCAAATCAGTGTCAGATGCAGCAGGGATTCCGCAAGGCCGGCGGATCGCCGTGATTGGCAGCGGCGTGGCGGGGCTGACCGCCGCGTACGTCCTGAACCGTGAGGACTCTGTCACCGTCTTCGAAGCCGATTCCCGGCTGGGCGGCCACGCCCATACCCACGACGTGCCGCAGGACGGTGGGCCGGTGCTGGGCATCGACACCGGCTTTATCGTTCACAACGAACGCACCTACCCCACGTTGCTCCGGCTTTTCGCGGAGCTGGGCGTTGAAACCCAGGACTCCGAAATGTCCATGTCCGTCCGCTGCGACGGCTGCGGTCTGGAATACGCCGGTGCCCGGGCCAAGGGCCGCGGGATCCTTCCAGGGCCTGCCACCTTGCTGCGCGGACGATACCTGCTGATGCTGCTGGAGGTGATGCGCTTCTACCGGAAGGCCCGCGCCCTGCTCGCCGAGACGGATCCGGCCGGTACCGACATCACGCTGGCGGAGTTCCTGGCCCGGGAGAAGTTCAGCCGCTACTTCATCTCGCACTTTATGACCCCGATCGTGAGCGCCGTCTGGTCCTGCGACCCGGCCACGGCGCTCGCGTACCCGGCCCGCTACCTCTTTACCTTCCTCGGCCACCACGGCCTGCTCGGAGTATCCGGTTCACCGCAGTGGCGCACCGTCACCGGCGGCTCACGCTCCTACGTGGACAAGCTTGCGGCCACGCTGGACGATATCCGGCTCGCCAGCCCGGTCACCGGCGTGCGCCGGCACGCGGACGGCGTGGAACTAACGACCGGAAACGCCGACGCCGGCTTCCGCACCGAAAACTTCGACGCCGTGGTGATCGCCACCCACCCGGCCCAGGCGCTGGGCATGCTCAACGACGCCTCGCCCGCGGAGCAGGCCGCGCTCGGCGGCATGCCGTACTCGGTAAACCACACCGTCTTCCACCGCGATGCCGCCGTGCTGCCCGCCAGTGACAATGCCAAGGCGTCCTGGAACTACCGGCTGCCCGCCTGTGACGCCCGCCCGGACAAGGTCCTGGTCAGCTACGACATGACCCGGCTGCAGCGGCTGGACACCGCCGACGGCGGACGCTACATCGTCAGCCTCGGCGAGTCCGAGCTGATTGCCGACCATACGGTGCTTGACCGGATGGTCTACGAGCACCCGCAGTACACGCCCGAATCGCTCCGGGCCCAGCAGCAGATCCTGGCCCTAGGCGGCGCCCGGCTGGCCTTCGCCGGCGCCTACCACGGCTGGGGATTCCACGAAGACGGCGCCCTTTCCGGGGTCCGGGCCGCGGAACGGCTCGGTCGCAGCTGGGACATCCCCGCCGTGGCCCTGAACGCGGAGTACCGCGCCGTCGCGATCGATCCGGACCTGCAAAGCGCCGCCGCGGAGGGCTCATGAGCGCCGCGGCGGCCATCTACCGCACCTCGATTGCGCATGTTCGGCGCACCCCGCTGAAGAACGCTTTCACGTACCGCAGCTACAGCTGGTATGTCGACGTCGACCGGCTGCCCAGGGTGCCCCGGCTGCTGCGTCCGCTGGCCGATTTTCGTGTCGCGGACCACCTGGGTGACCCGGAGGGCACGCTGCGCGGGAACGTGGAGGCGTTCCTGGCCACCCGCGGGGTCACCCTGGACGGCGGCCGGATCACGATGCTTGCCAGTGCCCGGGTATTCGGGCACGTGTTTAATCCGCTGAGCCTGTTCTGGTGCCACGACGCTGCCGGGGAACTGCGCTGCGTTGTGGCGGAGGTCCATAACACCTACGGTGAACGGCACTGCTACCTGCTGGAGACGGACGACGCCGGCCGGGCCAGCGTGCCGAAGGCCTTTTACGTTTCACCGTTCAACGACGTCGACGGCGAGTACCGGATGAAACTGCCGGAACCCGGCGCACGGCTCGCCGTCTCGATAGTGCTGGAACGCGAAGGGCACCGGCCTTTTATCGCCAGCATGGACGGTGAACGGCACGACGCCACGGTGCGGACTATCCTCGCCACGGCGCTCGCCGTCCCGCTTGCGCCGCTGCGCGTCTCGGCGCAGATCCGCTGGCAGGGAATCAAACTTTGGGCACGCCGGCTGCCCCTGATCAAACGACCGCACCACCCTTCCCAGGAGGCAGTACAGTGACAATGACCGAAGCGACCGGATCGGGCGCGGCGCGCCGCGAGAATGAGGCCGCAGCCCCTTACACCGTTCCGCAGCCTCCGGCGGTGGTTGACGCCGCCATCTGGCCCAGCATCGCCACAGTCCCCTCAAGCCTGAAGGCGCGGCTGGCCGGCCGCGCTGCTGACGCCATCTTCAAAGCCGCGGTCCGCCGGCTCCCGCTGGAGGTCCGCTACCCGGACGGGACCGTCCTGGGCAAGGCAGCCACGCCGGGCCACCGCTACCCGGTTATGACCATGAACCGTCCCCAGGCCTTTGCGGCCCGGCTCGGCGACGGCGGATTGATCGGCCTGGGCGAGTCCTTTATGGCCGGCGATTGGGACGCTGACAATCTGACAGCCGTGATGGAGGTTTTTGCCGCCCGCGTCGGGACCCTCGTGCCGGAGCCGCTGCAGAAACTGCGTGCGTTCTACCTGCCGCGCCAGCCGCGCAAGGAACGCAACACCGAGCAGAACACCCGCTCGAACATCTCCCGGCACTATGACCTTTCCAACGAACTGTTTTCCACGTTCCTGGACGAGACCATGACCTACTCCAGTGCGCTGTTCCCGGAGACCGGCGAGGCCCTCAAAAGCGTGGCCTGGGACGGTTTTGCCGCGGCGCAGCAGGCCAAGATCGACCGCCTGCTGGACAAGGCCGGCGTCGGGGCGGGCACCCGGGTGCTGGAAATCGGCACCGGCTGGGGCGAGCTCGCCCTCCGGGCAGCACAGCGCGGGGCCACCGTTTACTCCGTCACCCTCTCCAGCGAGCAGCAGGAACTTGCCCGCAAGCGGGTCGCCGACGCGGGGTACGCCGACGCCGTCACAATCGAACTGAAGGACTACCGCGCGGTTGAAGGCGAGTACGACGCCGTCGTCTCCGTGGAGATGATCGAAGCCGTGGGCTTCGAATACTGGGCTACGTATTTTCAGACGATCGAGCGTCTCCTGGCCCCGGGCGGAAAGGTCGCCATCCAGGCCATCACCATCGCCCACGACCGGCTGATGGCCACCCGCACCAGCTACACCTGGGTGCACAAGTACATCTTCCCCGGCGGCGTCATTCCCTCGGTGCGCGCCATCGAGGACACCACGGCCAAGCAGACGGGACTGCGCGTGCGCGAACGCCTGGCCATGGGGGAGCACTACGCCCAGTCGCTCAGGCTCTGGGAAGAGCGCTTTATGGCCCGCTCCGCCGAGGTCCGGGCGCTGGGCTTCGATGAGATCTTCCAGCGTATGTGGCTGTTCTACCTCTGCTACTCCCGGGCAGGCTTCGAAACCGGCTACCTCGACGTGCAGCAGATCGTGCTGGACCGTCGGACAGTGGGCGAGTCGAACAACGGATCCGCCGAATGACGGCGCCGCTGGCCACAATGGTCGAGGAGGTCCTGCGGCCGCTTGCCGGCGGGGAGCTCCCCGTCCGGCTCGTCGCCTGGGACGGCAGCGAGGCCGGTCCGGCCGGCGCCCCGGTGGTCCGGCTCAACTCCCCGGATGCCATCCGGCGCCTGCTCTGGGCGCCGGGGGAGCTGGGCGCCGCGCAGGCATATGTCACCGGTGAGCTGGATCTCGACGACGACCTGAACAGCACCCTCGAGCACCTCTGGAAGGTGGTACGGGACCGGGGCCTCGCCGGTATCCGCCCCACGCCGGCGGTGCTGGCCGGCGTCGCACGGATTGCCCGCGCCGCCGGGGCTCTCGGCGCGCCGCCGCCGCCGCCGGCCAGCCAGGCCAGGGTCAAGGGACGGCTGCACAGCCTCCTCCGGGACCGTGCCGCGATCAGCCACCACTACGACCTCAGCAACGATTTCTATGCGCTGATCCTGGACCCGCAGATGGCCTACTCCAGCGGCTACTGGACGGATCGGGCAGCGGACG
Organism: Pseudarthrobacter sp. PH31-O2; assembly: GCF_030063265.1. NCBI lineage: Bacteria > Bacillati > Actinomycetota > Actinomycetes > Micrococcales > Micrococcaceae > Pseudarthrobacter > Pseudarthrobacter sp. PH31-O2. The sequence continues at coordinate 480,624 of NZ_JASIST010000001.1, forward strand.
GCAGTTCGTCCCCGAACTACGGGCTGGAAGACGCCCAGCGGGACAAGCTGGACCTGGTCTGCCGCAAGATCGGGCTCAAGGCGGGGATGCGGATGCTGGACGTCGGCTGCGGCTGGGGCTCGCTGAGCCTGCATGCGGCGCAGTACTACGGCGTCGACGTCGTCGGCGTCACCCTCTCCGTGCAGCAGAAGGCGTTCATCGACGCCCGGATCAAGGAACGCGGCCTTGAGGGGCGCGTTGAGATCCGGGTCCAGGATTACCGGGAAATCCCGGACGGACCGTTCGACGCCGTCGCCTCCCTGGAAATGGGCGAACACGTTGGCCAGCAGAATTACCCCGTCTACGCCGCCGCCCTGTTTAATAACCTCGCCCCTGGTGGCCGGGTGCTGGTCCAGCAAATGTCCCGGCGGGGCAAGCATCCCGGCGGGGGTCCCTTTATCGAGTCCTTTATTGCCCCGGACATGCACATGCGTCCGGTCGGGGACACGCTGGGCTTCCTGGAAGACGCTGGCCTGGAGGTCGAGGGCGTGCAGGGCATGCGCCGTGACTATGTCCGGACCCTCGAGGCCTGGTACGCGCGGTTCGAGGAGAACCACGCGGCCGCCGTCGAAATGATGGGGGCGGAAGTCGCCCGGGTCTGGCGGCTGTACCTGGTCGGCGCACTGCGCAGCTTTGCCGAACGCCGAATGGGCGTGGAGCAGATTCTCTGCAGCAGGCCGGAGACCGGCAAGTAACAGCAACTCTGAGTCGCCGCACGCCGGCGAAGGCGGGCACCCGGTGGGTGTCCGCCTTCTTCGTGTTTCCGGACACCAGGCCGGGTGCTTAACGCCACGCCGGGACCCGGTCGCCGGCTCCCGCGACACGCCGTCCACCCCACGACACGCAGGGAGTTAATTGTGCAAAGGTACTCCACAGCCTGTGGATTTCGTCCGTCAAAATGGCGGAATTCCGGACATTTTGAGCCACCCTGCCTGTGGACTGATGGTGCATTAAATGACATACTTGTAATACATCATCTTGGGGTCCACATCGGGCTCTTGCACAACATGTAGTATCGACATACAGTTCCAGCGGAGCAGCAGTGCTCGCCAGGCAAGACCAGTAACGGATCAGGATTCCTGTCCCGGACCGGCCAGCCCGGACCACTGGCACCAGAGCCTCAGCTCACCAGCAACAGCCTCTGCGCAGCACGCAGTTCGCCGTGGATTACGCAGTACCAAAGACTTCAACAAAGGGGACAGGGACCATGACCGTTACGGTTTACACGAAACCGGCCTGTGTTCAGTGCAACGCGACATACCGCGCGCTGGATAAGAAGGGCATCACCTACCAGAGCGTCGACATCTCCCAGGATGCGGATGCCCTCGAGCGCCTGAAAGGCCTCGGCTACATGCAGGCCCCGGTTGTCGTCACGGACCAGGACCACTGGTCCGGTTTCCGCCCCGACAAGATCGAGGAACTGGCGCAGGCGTACGCCGTCGCCGTCGCCTAAAACGCTTGACACGAAATCACGTTCGATGAGGTGACACCCATGGCACCAGTGGCAACGGCAACGGCCCACACTTCGCCGGCGGCAGACGACCGGAACCCGGCTACGGTCCGGAGCACTGCCAGTCACCTCATCTACTTCTCCTCCAGTTCGGAAAACACCGCACGCTTCGTCGGGAAGCTGGGCATCGACGCCGCCCGGATTCCGCTCCATGCGAGGGAACCGGCGCTGGTGGCCACCGAACCCTTTGTATTGGTGCTCCCGACTTACGGCGGCACCGGGGGAGAAGGTTCCGTTCCGAAGCAGGTCATCCGCTTCCTGAACGATCCGCGCAACCGGGAAGAAATCCGGGGCGTGATCGGGGCAGGCAATACGAACTTTGGGGACAACTACTGCATGGCCGGCGACATTATTGCCGCGAAATGCCAGGTCCCGCACTTATATCGATTTGAACTTATGGGGACGCCGGAAGACGTCAGCCGGGTTCACCAAGGATTGGAAGAATTTTGGACACGACTGTCGCAGACACCGAAGTGACCGGGCCGGGCTCCCTCGGCTCAGCCGATAAGACCAGCTCCGCCGTCGAGAAGCACACCGTTCCCGGCGAGAAGCCGGCCATGCCGGCCGCTTTCCAGGGCCTGGGCTACCACGAGCTCAACGCGATGCTGAACCTCTACGGCCCGAACGGGGAGATCCAGTTCGAGGCCGACCGCGAGGCCGCCCACCAGTACTTCCTGCAGCACGTGAACAACAACACCGTCTTCTTCCACGACCTTGAGGAAAAGCTCGACTACCTCGTGAAGAACGAGTACTACGAGCGCGAAACCCTCGACCAGTACACGATGAACTTCATCCGCGAGCTCTACAACCGCGCGTACAAAAAGAAGTTCCGCTTCGAGACCTTCCTCGGCGCGTTCAAGTTCTACACCTCCTACACGCTCAAGACGTTCGACGGAAAGCGTTTCCTGGAGCGCTACGAGGACCGCGTCTGCATGGTGGCCCTGCACCTGGCCCGGGGCGATGAGCAGCTCGCGCTGCAGATGGTCGACGAAATCATCGAAGGCCGCTTCCAGCCGGCCACCCCCACGTTCCTGAACGCCGGCAAGCGCCAGCGCGGCGAGCTGGTCTCCTGCTTCCTGCTCCGCATCGAAGACAACATGGAGTCGATCGGCCGTTCCATCAACTCCGCCCTGCAGCTGTCCAAGCGCGGCGGCGGCGTGGCGTTCGCGCTGACCAACATCCGCGAGGTCGGCGCGCCGATCAAGCAGATCGAGAACCAGTCCTCCGGCGTCATCCCCGTGATGAAGCTCCTCGAGGACAGCTTCTCCTACGCCAACCAGCTCGGTGCCCGCCAGGGTGCGGGAGCTGTGTACCTGCACGCGCACCACCCGGATATCTACCGTTTCCTGGACACCAAACGGGAGAATGCGGATGAGAAGATCCGCATCAAGACCCTCTCGCTCGGCGTCGTGATCCCGGACATCACCTTCGAGCTGGCCAAGAAGGACGAGGACATGTACTTGTTCTCGCCGTACGACGTCGAAAGGGTCTACGGCATGCCGTTCTCCGACGTCTCGGTCACCGAGAAGTACTACGAGATGGTTGACGATTCCCGGATCAAAAAGACCAAGATCAAGGCGCGCGAGTTCTTCCAGACCCTCGCCGAGATCCAGTTCGAATCCGGTTACCCGTACATCATGTTCGAGGACACCGTGAACCGGGAAAACCCGATTGACGGCAAGATCATCATGTCCAACCTGTGCTCGGAGATCCTCCAGGTCTCCCAGCCCACCACGTACAACGACGACCTGTCCTACGAGACCACCGGCAAGGACATTTCCTGCAACCTGGGTTCGCTGAACATCGCGAAGGCCATGGATTCGCCGGACTTCGGCCTGACCATCGAGACGGCCATCCGGTCCCTCTCGGCCGTCTCGGACATGTCCAACATCACCTCGGTGCCCTCGATCGCCCGCGGCAACGACCAGTCCCACGCAATTGGCCTGGGCCAGATGAACCTGCACGGCTACCTGGCCCGCGAGCGGGTCCACTACGGGTCCGAAGAGGGCATCGACTTCACTAACATCTACTTCTACTCGGTGGTGTTCCACGCGGTCCGCGCCTCCAACCTGCTGGCCATCCAGACCGGCCAGACGTTCGGCGGCTTCGAGAAGTCAAAGTACGCAACAGGTGAGTTCTTCGACAAGTACACGAACCAGGAATGGGTTCCGCAGACGGCGAAGGTGGCTGAGCTGTTCCAGAACATCCACATCCCCACCCAGGATGACTGGCGCGAGCTGAAGGCCTCCGTCATGGAGCACGGCATCTACAACCAGAACCTGCAGGCCGTTCCGCCCACCGGCTCGATCTCCTACATCAACAACTCCACCTCCTCGATCCACCCGGTGGCGTCCAAGATCGAGATCCGCAAGGAAGGCAAGCTGGGCCGCGTGTACTACCCGGCGCCGTACCTGACGAACGACAACCTGGAGTACTACCAGGACGCGTACGAGATCGGCTACGAGAAGGTCATCGACACCTACGCCGCTGCCACGCAGCACGTGGACCAGGGCCTGTCCCTGACGCTGTTCTTCAAGGACACCGCCACCACGCGCGACATCAACCGGGCCCAGATCTACGCCTGGAAGAAGGGCATCAAGACCATCTACTACATCCGTCTCCGCCAGCTCGCGCTGGAAGGGACTGAGGTGGAAAATTGTGTCTCGTGTATGTTGTAATCAACTGAAATAGGTTGATTTGCTTTAGGGATGAAATGATGGAACCGACGACGGCGACGGGCGACTTGGTCTACGGCATCCGGCTTAGGCGGGAGGTCAAGTACCGCTATGTCGGTATCACGACTAAGACGGCCAGTCGTCGTTTCCATCAGCACCTGCGCGTTGCCGCTGAAGGGCGAAAGACGCCCTTCTACGATTGGCTCCGAAAGCATGATCCGGCGGACGTCATCGCGGATGAGCTGGACTGGATTGAAGGTCTGCCCGAGTTGGGGCAGGCCGAGATCGATTGGATCAGCTACCTCCGAGGCGAAGGCGATCGACTGCTGAACCTTTCGGATGGCGGTCTTGGTCCTACGGGAGTTGTGTGGACGGAAGAGATGCGGGAAGCCGCAAGTATCCGTGGCACGGGTCGGAAGGGGCTGAGCCGGCCCGGGCCGGAGAACCCCTTCTACGGTGGCAGGCACAGCCTGGAGCAACGCGGGAAGTGGTCTCAGGACCGCAAGGGAACCTACTCCGGTGCGGACAATCCCAACTTTGGTAAGTTCGGAGCGGAGCACCCGGGCTTTGGCCATACGATGAGTGAGGAATCACGGAGGGCTCTTTCCGACGCCAGGAAGGGGCCGGGGAATCCTAACTTTGGCAAGAAGCTAAGCGCGGAAACCCGGGCGAAGCTGTCAGCCGCTCAAAAAGGCAAGCCCAAGCCTGCCAGCCAGCGCAGCGCACACACCAGACATCACACCAACAAAGGCATCGAGAACGCCGAGTGCAGCTATTGCATCGAGGACTCAGCCAAACCCAGTTTCTCTGCAGAAAGCGAGTCGGAGTCATGACAGCAAAAGTAAAGCTTCTCACCCATGTTGATGCGATCAACTGGAACCGCATCCAAGACGAGAAGGACGTTGACGTCTGGAACCGCCTGGTCAACAACTTCTGGCTTCCGGAGAAGATCCCGCTGTCTAACGACGTGCAGTCGTGGGCGACGCTGACGCCCGACGAGCAGCAGCTCACCATGCGCGTGTTCACCGGCCTGACCCTGCTGGACACCATCCAGGGCACCGTCGGCGCCGTCTCCCTCATCCCGGACGCGATCACCCCGCATGAAGAAGCCGTATACACGAACATCGCGTTCATGGAGTCCGTGCACGCCAAGAGCTACTCCTCCATCTTCTCCACGCTGGCCTCCACCAAAGAGATCGACGAGGCGTTCCGCTGGTCCACCGAAAACGTGAACCTGCAGAAAAAGGCGCAGATCGTTATGGACTACTACCAGGGCGACGATCCGCTGAAGCGCAAGGTGGCCTCCACGCTGCTGGAGAGCTTCCTGTTCTACTCCGGCTTCTACCTGCCGATGTACTGGTCCTCACGGGCCAAGCTGACGAACACGGCCGACCTGATCCGCCTGATCATCCGCGACGAGGCCGTGCACGGCTACTACATCGGCTACAAGTTCCAGAAGGGCCTCGAAGGCGCCTCCGAGGAGCGCAAGCAGGAGATCAAGGACTACACCTTTGAGCTGCTGTTCGAGCTGTACGAGAACGAGGTCCAGTACACGCACGACCTCTACGACTCCGTCGGCCTGGCCGAGGACGTCAAGAAGTTCCTGCACTACAACGCCAACAAGGCCCTGATGAACCTGGGCTACGAGGCCATGTTCCCGGCCTCGGTGACGGACGTGAACCCGGCCATCCTGTCGGCGCTGTCACCGAATGCTGACGAGAACCACGACTTCTTCTCGGGGTCGGGGTCTTCTTACGTCATTGGCAAGGCTGTTAATACTGAGGATGACGACTGGGACTTCTAGTCTTCTTCTCTCCTTCGGCGGGGATGCGGCAGATGTACATCTGATGCTCTCGGATGTACATTTGTTGCATGTCGACCATCAACATCACGGACGCGCGATCACACTTGCCGGAGCTCATCGAGAAGGCCGAGTCTGAGCCGGTATTTATCGAACGCCGCGGACATCGGGCGGCGGTTCTAGTATCGCCTGAGCGATATGAGCAGATGCTTGATGCTTTGGAAGAAGTCGAGGACATTGCGGCGTTTGATGCCGCAATGGCGGAAGAAGGCGAGAACATTCCCTGGGTACAAGTGAAGGCGGATCTGGGCTGGGCATGAGCCCCTACCGGATTGAGCTTAGACCTGCCGCCATCCGCGCACTGAGAAAAATTCATCCCGAGGATAAAGAACGCATTCAAGGTGCGATCGCGCTGCTAGGCCAAGACCCACGGCCGCCCAAAGCAATTGCTTTGAGCGGCCGTCCCGGGTATCGGGTCCGTGTCGGCGACTACCGGATCATCTACACCATCCAGGACGACGTGCTCTTGGTAGTGGTCGTAAACCTCGGGCACCGTCGGGACGTCTACCAGAAGTGACTTCCGGCGACGTGCAGGCGACCTTCGCTACGCGGTAGCTCGGCGGTTGATGCGTGCGCGCTCCGCACCACGGATGATCAGTTCGCCTGCCGCTCCAATCCCCAGCAGCATCAAAAGATTCCCATTCCTGGCGGAACTCGCCGCAATATACGTGTTCTGCGCGGCAGTGACAGCGGCGATGTCATTGGCGTACCAACCGTTGACAACAGTCTGCTGCGGTGCGCCCTTTGTCTCGCCGTTGTTCATGGTGTTCTTAAGATCGGCTGCGCTGAGCCCGGACTTCCAATCGGAAGGGCTGCTGCCACTCTGAAAGGCCGGGTTGTTGACGATCCATGTGATGATCATCAGCAGACCCAGCAGCGCCCCCAAAATGATCCGGGCGCCGTTGGCCGACCGGAGCTTCGCTAACTTCAGCCTCTTGGACTTTAGCTGCGGTTCGTGGTCCGGAGTCGGCGGTACCTCCGGCATCGCGTTTCCAGTGGATGTTTCGTAAGTAGTCATTTCCCCATTTTTTCGTGTTGTTTGTTGCGACCGCCTGACGGCGGAAACTCCGGTGCGGTTAGCCACGGGCCTCAGCGAACCGCGGGGCCATCGACTCCATCTGCTCCATGACCAGCTTGATGGCCTCGGGTTGCTTGTCCGGCGGGTAGCCGAAACGTACCAGAAGCCGCTTGATCGAGGACCGAAGCTTGGCCCGGACATCGTCGCGGACGGTCCAGTCGGTGCGCACATCCCGCCGCATGACCGAAACCAGCTCACGGGCGATGTCCGCCAGAATGCCTTCGCCCTGGACCTCCACCGCCGACTCATTTGAAGCCACGGCATCATAGAAGGCGAGCTCGTCCGAGTTGAGCGGGGGAGTGAAGTGCGCCCCGCGTTTGGCTTCGGCAGCCACTTCGCGGGCCAGTTCCACCAGTTCGGCAATGACCTCGGCTGAGGTCAACTGCTGGTTAGTGTATTTCTTCATGAGCTCGGTGATGCGCTCGGAGAAGGCCCGCTGGCGGATCACGTTGTTCCGGGTGGCCGTAACGGTCTCGTCAGAAATTAACTTGCGCAGCGCCTCGATGGCCAGCTGCGGGTTCCGCGCCTGCTGGGTTTTGGCGATGAACTCCGGTGTCAGGTCATCCAATGACGGCTTCGGCATGCCGGCGGCCTCGTAGATGTCGAGGACCTCGCCGGACGAAGTGGCCGAGGCAATCAGTTCGCCCAGCAGCCGCTGGATGTCCTCAGGCACCGGCTCGCCGGAGGCCTGCCGGTCGGCGGCGTCGTACTTCGCCATCCAGACCCGGATCTCCTCGTAAACCTGGATCTCCGGGCGCAGCTCCGCCAGTGTCTCCGACCCTGAGCACAGAGCCCAGGCCCTGGACAGCTGGCTGGAGAACCTGCGGTACCTGGCGGCGAGCGACTCCTCGCCATCGGCGGGTTGGTTACCGGGCGTGCCCGGGTTGCGCAGATAGCTCACCGCGCCGGTCACGGCATTCAGAAACGCCTTGTTGCCGCCCTTCATCAGCACGGCCTTCCAGTCATGGCCAGCGAGCAGGGCGCGCAGGGAATCCACGAGGGAAACCGTCAGGCCGACGGCCTCATCGACGATCTTGCCAACAGGCTTCTTGTCCTGGTCCGAGCGCGTGTACTCGCCTAGCGCCTTGGCCAGGTTCTCCGCCAGCGGCGCATACGCCACCAGCAGCCCGTCTTCCTTGCCGCGGAAGGTGCGGTTCACCCGGGCCAGGGTCTGCATCAGCAGCGCGCCCTTCAGCGGCCGGTCGAGGTACAGGGTGTGCAGGGGCGGGGAGTCGTAGCCGGTGAGCATCATGTCCTTGACGATCACCAGCTCCAGCTCGTCGTCCACGTCCTTGAGCCGCTCCTTGATCTGCGCGTTCAAGGAGTCGCGGCGCACATGGTCCGAGACCGGCGGCCCATCGGTCGCATTGCCCGAGTACACCACCTTGATCTTGCCCTTGCCCAGGTCATCCGAGTGCCAGTCCGGCCGCAGTTCCACGATCGCCGAGTACAGCTTCGCGCAGATTTCCCGTGTCCCTCCGACAATCATGGCCTTGCCGGGCGCCTCGATGAACTTGTGCATCCGGGCGCTGCGGTTCTCCCAGTGCGCCACCAGGTCCGCGGCCAGCGCGGCAATCCGCTGCGGCGCACCGTAGACGGCGTTCACGACGGCGACACTCGCCTCGATCCGGGCCCGTTCGGTGTCGTCCAGGCCCAGGGTCGCCTCGTCGGCGGCCCGGTCCAGGATTTCCTCCGTAACCTCAGAGGCCAAGCCCACCTTGATCAGCCGCGGCTCGAAGTAGACCGGCACGGTGGCGCCGTCCTCCACGGCGCGGGAGAGGTCGTAGACGTCGATGTAGTCGCCGAAGACGTCCTGGGTGTTGCGGTCATCGAACGAGATCGGGGTGCCGGTGAAGGCAATCAGTGTGGCGTGCGGCAGGGCGTCGCGCAGGTGCCGGGCGTAGCCGTCGAGGTCGTCGTAGTGGCTGCGGTGCGCCTCGTCCACCACCACGATGATGTTCCGCCGGTCGGACAGCAGGGGGTGGTCGGTGCCGGCGTCCTTCTCAGCCTTGCTGCGGCCGAACTTCTGCAAAGTGGTGAAGTAGATACCGCCGGTGGTGCGGTTGGAGAGTTCCTCGCGCAGTTCGGAACGCTTCTTGATCTGCTTAGGCGATTCGGCCAGTAGCAGGCTGCGGGCGAAGCCCTCGAACAGTTGCCCGTCGAGTTCGTTGCGGTCCGTGATGACGACGACGGTGGGGTTCTTCAGCCGGGGGTGCCGGGCCACCAAGTTGGTGTAGAGCTCCATCTCCATCGACTTGCCCGAGCCCTGCGTGTGCCAGACAACGCCGGCCTTGCCGTTGCTCTCCACGGCCTGGACGGTGCTGCCCACGGCCTTGGTGACGGCGAAGTACTGGTGCGGTTTGGCGATGCGTTTGGTGAGCCCGTCGGAGCCGCCGTCGAACGCGGTGAAGCTCTGCAGGAGCTGCAGGAAACGGTCCTGGTTATACAACCCGTGCAGGGCGGTTTCCAGCGCCGTGACGGCTTCGCCGTCTTCCATATAGCCCGGTGCCAGGGGGACGCCGTCGTCGTCGACGTTCCAGGGGGAGAAGTGGTTCAGGGGCGTGAACGGCGTGCCGTACTTGGCGTCGATGCCGTCCGAGGCGAGCGTGAAGACGCAGAAGCGGAACGCCAGGGGGAACTCGCGCAGGTAGGTCTGCAGCTGGGCGTGCGCGCCGGCGACGTCGGCGTGGGAGCTGCCGGCCTTCTTCAGCTCGATGATGCTCACCGGCATGCCGTTGCAGTAGAGCACGAGGTCGAAGCGGCGTTTGTAGTCGCCCTGGATGAGGGTGACCTGGTTGACGGCGAGCCAGTCGTTCTGGTCCGGGTCGGTGCTGAGCAGCCGGATGGTGGGGTTGGCCTCGGTGCCGTCGGAGTCGATGTAGCTGAGCCGGAAGCCGTCCACCAGGTAGCCGTGGATGCGGTGGTTCTCGGCGATGGCGTCGTTGGACTTGGGCGCGGCGATCTCCGCGAGGGCCTGCTGGAGGTACTGCACGGGGACTGCCGGGTTGAACCGCTGCAGGGCCGCGAGCAGCCGGGGCCTAATCAGCAGTTCGTCCCAGGAGTCACGTTCGTTGGTGCCGGGCGCGATGTCCTGGCCGGCTTTGGGCCGCCAGCCCAGCGGCTCAGCCAACCGGTCGAGTGCGACGCCCTCCCAGTCGGCCTCTGAAAAGCCAAGCGCGGGTATCTTCACAGGTGCGGTGCTCACGGTTGTTCCCCCAATGTCGTATTGCTGTTCAGTTTAGCCAAGCGTTTGGCGCCATCCGCCAAGGCCGCGGCTATCCGCAAAGTGTTGCAACAGCCGTTACAAACTTTGAGGACACGCCGTTCCGGCAAAGTTGCAAGGACCACTTGCCAGATTGAGAATCGCTCGTCCAAATTGTGCGACGCGTACCATTATTCCCGCGTCGTCTGGTGTCAGCTGTGGGAGCGGCACCTACACGGGCGGTATCGAGCTTCTTGGCTTGCAGTGCAACGCGTTGCACAATTAGACGCCAGCCTGCACCAACAGTTCCTCAACGTGTTTGACGTGGAGATTGCCGGACATAAGTTGCGGGAGGAGTGCGTCGCGGGTGGAGGTCAGAATCTCATTCTCCCTTTCGACTTGGGCTGACACCTCGAACAACTCCGTGGCCGTCTCTGTGAACTCGTAAAGCGCAGAATCGGGAGGCAGCATGAATTTGGTGGCGTGAGCTTCGTTTCTGTTCAGTCCAGGAACGGCCGAGTCGTTGTTCATCTCATCGAGCCGCAGCGTGCGCAGCAGGAAATAGCAGAATATCTGACTGACAGCTTCGCGCTTTGGAGTGACATAAAATGTGGTGTCGATTGGAAAAAACGACCGATGGGACCAATGAACTGCTCCGGCCGTGCCCTTACGGCCAACGATAACGCCCGGATGAGAGCACAATGCGGCAGCGTGGGTGCCCGTAATGCCGCCGCTCCCGTAGACATCAACGGGTCCAGGGATACGACTGGAGGTGGCAAGAGACTTGCCGTACTCGAGCGAGAGGACATCGCCCAAAGTTGTTGCGTGGGTGCCGTGGCCCATGCTCCTTCTGAAGTAGCTCTCGGCCAAGCTCGTCACGCTCCGGGCCAGCTTGGTGTTGGCGGCGATCTTGTCGTCTAGGGCCCCCAGCACCTCGGAAATGGCTCTTTGTTCTTCGAAAGTGTGTCGCGGCAATCGGAAGTCGATGATTTGGCGCCCACTAATATGCGGTATCGACGTACCCGTCTGCACCGTCACCACGTGTTGCGTGAACTCCTTACTTGCGACAACGCATGCAAGGTATCCCTGATCGTTGCAGTCTTTGGCGCGTAGCCTGGCAACTCGCTGCACAAGGTACGCCGGAAGATCTGGCTGGCGTATACGGGCAAACTTTAGACCGCCTTCGATCCATGGCCTATCCATTGCCAGTACGACATCCCCTTCCCGGAGAGAGTAACGGTCGTTGATGGGGTCGCTCGCGGGCCAGGCTTCTGTCCTGTCCCAGCGAGTGCGCCCCGGGGCGATGTTTTCTCCACGGAGTAAACGAATGCCGGAGGATTCCCTTGTGAACCCCCCGCTCTTGAATGCGAAACCGATTTCCAGGTCGGCGATGTCACCTAGACGGACGTAATCGACATCGTTCACGAGAGCCGCCTCAACTGTTCGCGTACAACAGCCGCCAGCCGCTCGGACTCGTCGAACTGCTCGAACAGTTCCTTCGACAGCCGGGCGATCTTCTCCTCGATCGGCTCGCCGTCGTCCTCGACATCCGCAGCTCCGACGTAGCGGCCGGGCGTCAGCGCGTAGTCTGCTGCCTTGATCTCCGCGAGGCTGGCCGAATAGCAGAAGCCGGGTTCGTCGTCGTACGTCAGGCCTGCCTCAACGGCGGAGGAAGTGCCGCGCCAGGCGTGGTAGGTGCCGGCGATTTTGGCGATGTCCTCTTCCGACAAAGCCCGCTCGGCGCGGTCCACCATGTAGCCCAGGTTGCGGGCGTCGATGAAGAGCACCTGGCCGGTGCGGTCCACGGAGCCCTTGGGGCCGGCCGTCTTGTCCTTGGCAAAAAACCAGGTGCACACCGGAATGCCGGTCGAACGGAACAGCTGGGTGGGCAGCGCCACCATGCAGGAGACGAGGTCCGCTTCCACGAGCTGCGCGCGGATCTCGCCCTCGCCGCCGGAGTTGGAGGACATGGAGCCGTTGGCCATCACCACGCCGGCGGACCCGCCGGGGGCGAGTTTGGAGATGATGTGCTGGATCCAGGCGTAGTTGGCGTTCCCGGCCGGCGGGATGCCGTACTTCCAGCGGGGGTCGGACTCGGAGCGGGCCCAGTCCTTGATATTGAAGGGCGGGTTGGCCATGATGAAGTCGGCGCCGTTGGTCCCGGTCAGCTCGGGGTGCTGGTCCCGGGCGAAGGTGTCGCCCCAGCGGGAGGCGAGGTTGGCGTTGAGGCCGTGGATGGCGAGGTTCATCTTGGCCATCCGCCAGGTGCGCTCGTTAAGCTCCTGGCCGTAGACCGAGATGTCCGAGCCCTCCTTCTGGTGGTGCTCCAGGAACTTCTCGGTCTGGACAAACATGCCGCCCGAGCCGCAGCAGGGATCATAGACCCGCCCGCGGTTGGGTTCCAGCACCTCCACGAGCACCCGGACCACGCCGGCCGGGGTGTAGAACTCGCCGCCGCGCTTGCCCTCGGCCCGGGCGAACTTCTCCAGGAAGTACTCGTAGACCTCGCCGAGCAGGTCGCGGGCCTTGCTGACGCCCTGGCCCGTGAAGCGGGCCGAGTTCAGCAGGTCCAGCAGCTCGCCGAGGCGGCGCTGGTCCACGTTGTCGCGGTTGAAGATGCGGGGAAGCGTGGCCGCCAGCGTGGGGTTGGCGGCCATGATGAGGTCCATGGCCTCGTCGATCAGCTGGCCGATGCTCTTCGGTGCCTCGCCCATCGCGGCGGCGAGGCCCTTGCCGTTCTCCGCGAGGTAGTCCCAGCGGGCACGGGCAGGGACCCAGAAGACGCCGCGGCCGGTGTACTCGTCCACGTCGTCGATCAGCTGGGCGATCTGGTCCTCATTGAGGCCGTCGGCTTCCAGCTCCGTGACGATCTGGGCGCGGCGCTCCTCGAAAGCGTCCGAGACGTATTTCAGGAACACCAGGCCAAGGATGACGTCCTTGTACTGGGAGGCGTCCATGGAACCGCGCAGCTTGTCCGCGGCCTTCCAGAGGGTGTCCTTGAGTTCCTTCATGGTGGACGGGGCGAGGTCCACCTTTAATTTCGGGGGCATTACTGGGTTCCTTCGGTCTGTGGTTCGGCGAGCTTAGTGCTGGGGTGTGTCAGGGTGAGGCTTCCGCCCGCTACGCCGTCCGTAATCAGGGTAGCGAGTTCCTCCAGCCGTTTGAGGCGTTCGCGGGCCAGATGCTGCCCGTGTTGCAGCCGGGCGAGCGTTTCGGCAAGCTTCTCCCGCTGGGCCTCCGGCAGGCGGCGCAGCTGCCAGTGCCGCCAGACCTTGTCCCTGCCGGACAGTGCGTTGATGTCCGCGGCGACGACGTCGGGCAGCAGCCCGCCGGGGTCCCCGGCGTCGATCCGCAGCACCCTCGCGGGGAACACGACGGCGGAGCCGCCGTCAGCGTCAACAGTGGCCGCCGGACGCGGGCTGGTGCAGAACACGACGTCGCCGGGCTCGGTGAGCCGGCCCCCGGGGTTGCTGGCGGCGAACTCCAGCAAGCTGATGTACCGGGCCGGGGCGGTGTGCGGGTGGAGCAGCTCGGCCGGCCCCAGGACCCGTGTGGTGCCGCCCGGCGCCAGGTCCGCATCGACAATCCGGTTCCCCTTGATGTATTTCAGGGTGCCGGCGGCCAGAAGTCCCTGGACTGCGGCGGGCTGGGCCTTCGTGGCTGGACCTCCCGGGAGAACGGCCATGTCAGCTGATGGCTTCGTTCCTCCGGCTCCGACCAGACGCACCAGTTCCTCGACGCGAAGGACAGCCCCCGCGCCGCCGGAACTCGGAGCCGGCCCGGGGTGATGAGCTGCCACGAGGGATGTCCGGGCGGCCAGCAGCAGACGGGTCTGGACCAGTCGGGCAAACCTGAAGGAGTGGGCGCGCACGGTGGCGCGGTTACCCATAGAGGCGACCATGTCGCTCACCAGGTCCTGCCTCACGTCGTCGGTGAGGGCACAGGCGCTGAGGTCCGCCGCCATGGTCCAGCGTTCCGCAATCGGTACTTTTGCGAACGACGGTCCCAGCACCCACAGCGCCTGCGCTTCGCGGGGCTTGGACCGCAGCAGGCCCTGGGGCAGCCGGACAATGGCACGTACCCGGCCGGTGCGCAGCAGCCCCGAACGCAAACCCGCGGCCCCGGCGGCCAGCGGAACATCGCAGAGAACACGTGCCGGGGCAATGATGACCGCCCGCTGCTGGTCGTCCATCTGGAGGACAAGGTGTTCCACCGCGGAGAGAATCTGGGTGGCGTCCATGCCTGGTTGGCCGGGAGATGGGTACTGCGCCACATGGACCACGGCTCCATGCATGGCGAATTCGCCGCTGGTCTCGACACGGATCTGTCCGGAGTCCACACCATGGACGCGCAGGCGGCGACGCACCAGCCGGCCGGCGCCGCCGTCGTCGTCCGCTGTCAGAAAGGTGACGGGCGCACCCTCGCCGGAAGCGTGCACGACGCCCATCAGGAGGTCGCTGCCGCCGCGGGTGGAGTCGGCAAAGACGGGACTCCCGCCCAGCACCGCGGACAGTTCGACCGCCGCGGCGGCGATTAGCTCCACGGCAGATTCCGTAAGGGCGGTATCCGAGTGCTCCCGCAGCCCCGCCCGGAACCGGGCGGCCAGAAGCTGTTCAAAGGCGGCAGGTGCGTTGTAGGCGCTGTCCACCAGCCGGTCCGCGAACGCTGCGGTAGCAGCGAGCGACGGGCCCTGGGCCTCCAGTTCCGAGTAAAGAAACCCGTCATCGGGGTCGCACTCGTCCGCGGCGTCCAGCAGTTCAGCTGTGGTCAGGGTTCCAATCCCGGCTCCTGTCATGGCCTTGAGAGTCAGGAGGGCGGTGAGGGCAGCCAGGGTGTTCCCTTCGACGCCGCCGGCCGCCGTTACGGGTATCCGGGCGAAAGCGGCGGCGTCGTTCACGGCATCAGGGTTGTTGCCGCGTCCGGTAGCGTCCAGCCAGCCGGCGACCTGATCG
This sequence comes from Pseudarthrobacter sp. PH31-O2, assembly GCF_030063265.1. Classification (NCBI taxonomy): domain Bacteria; kingdom Bacillati; phylum Actinomycetota; class Actinomycetes; order Micrococcales; family Micrococcaceae; genus Pseudarthrobacter; species Pseudarthrobacter sp. PH31-O2. The sequence goes on from NZ_JASIST010000001.1 coordinate 495,941, forward strand.
GCGTCGAACAGTTCACGGCCGCTATCCAGCGCGCTGGGCTCGGGAAACGGGTGAGCTGACCCGGCACTGCGTTTGCGCCAAATGGACACGACGGGCCGCTGGACCTGCGCCAGTGCGGCGACGTCGGAAAGGGTCATACGCAGGGCTTCTGCTTTGGTCATGTGCGCCTCCTTACGACGTCGCCCCAAGCCTAACGGGATGGGGTGACATTCCTGCTGGAGTGCTGATAAGGGGGGTTATCAGTGGTCTTTCGTCGTGCCGGTGCAGGGCCGCCGTAGCTTCGGTTCTGCAGCGCCGAGGGAATCCTCCGATGCTGCGACGGCGGCGGGGAACCACGCATTGGGGGACCGGTATCCCGCCGCCGCTCAGTAGCTACAGCAAAGAGAGGACGAGATCATGTTGAACTCCGTCACGGGCCACGGAACGGACGAGACGCCGTTCCTGGGGAAGTTGAAGCCGGCGCGCAAGAAGCGGGCCCTGCTGGCTGTCGCCGCCATCGCGCTCCTGGCCGGCGGAACGGTGCTCGGCACGACGCTGCCTGACCCGAGGTCCAGCGACGCCTACCTGGCGCTGGCGGGGGAGGAAGCCGCTGCGAAGTCTGAGCGCGACTCGGCTCAGACCGACTACCAGTCGATGAAGTCGAAGTACGACACCCTTCAGAACGGCAATGCCGCCCGCGAAGCGAAGCTCACGGCCAGGGAATTTGAGGTTGGCAAGGCAGATGCGGCCGTCAAAACCGCCGATGCGGCCGTCAAAATACGCGAAGATGCGGTGACCGGCGCCGAGAAGACCAAGGCGGCCAACACCATCGCCGACGGCACCTGGACGGTCGGCAAGGACCTTGAGGCCGGCACTTACCGGGCCACTGCCGACGTCGGCTCCTCCTGCTACTGGGGCATCTACGCGACCGGAAGCAACGGCAGCAACATTATCGACAACGATCTCCCCGGTGGCGGCCGGCCCTCAGTTGCGCTCGCCGGCGGGCAGGACTTCAAGTCCAGCCGCTGCGGCAAGTGGGAAAAGCAGTAACAGTCCCACGCTTCACATCATTCACTCACCTCAGAAAGGCACCACATGTCCCACGAAGTTTCGGAACAGCCCTTGACCGCTGCGATTGCAGCGCCTCAGCCGCGGCCGTTCTTCAAAAAGAAGCGCTTCCTCATCCCTGCAGGTGTCCTGGTGCTTGGTATCGCCCTGGGCTCCTGCTCCGGAGGCTCCAAGCAGGCCAGCGATGCCACCCCGGCGGCCGCGGCCTCGGCTCCAGCGCTGGCAGCAGCACCCGCTTCTTCGGCAGCTGCTGCACCGGCCGCATCGCCGGCTGCCCCCGCTGCTCCGCCGGCGGCGCCGGCCGGACCCGCCGTCGGCGCTCCCTTCAGCGTCAAGATGGGCAACGGCAACGTCGCGAAGATCACTATTGTCTCTGCCGTCCGCACAGACGCTGTCACCACCACGGCTTTTGCCACGGCACCAAAGAGTGGCAGTTACCTGCTCCTGGATGTCCTGTGGGAAACGGAGACGGGCAAAACCAGCTCCAACCCGTTCTACTTCTCGGCCAAGGACTCCAACGGGCGAAAAGCCGATCTGAACCTCTTCGCGGACAACCAGCTTGGTTCCGGCGACGTTCTGCCGGGTGACAAGACCCGGGGATTCATTGCCTTCGACACCGCGGCCGGTGCTTCGACCGTGATGATCTCCACCCCGCTGATGCAGGAAGCCGCACGGATCCAGATCCCGGGGTAGTGCAACTGTGGAGCCGTGTCCGGGGGTGCCCGGCTCCCTCTCGACCCTTACAGTTCAACTGTTCACTTTCGCGTTATCAATTGGGGGATTCCTTGAGCATCAACAAAGAGCACGTTTCGCCATCTGGGCAAATGCCCGCCGCAGACGCCGGAACCATAGTGGCCAGCGGCGCCGGGGCCGTCCCTGTGGCCCAGATCTATCAGTTCCGTGGCGGGGCCGCATCCTGGTTCGGCACCCAGATTCTCGGCGTGCTGATTACGATCTGCACCATTGGAATCTGCTACCCGTTCGCCCTTGTCCTCGTGGAGCGATGGCGGGCCAAGAACACCTATCTTCACGGCCGGCAGCTCCTCTTCGTCGGCACCGGGTGGGGCATCTTCGGACTGTGGATCAAATGGGCGCTCCTGAGCATCATCACGCTGGGCATCTACACCTTCTGGGTCTACCCGCGACTGATGCAGTGGAAGGTCGAAAAGACCGTCTTCGCTTAGTCAGTATGTGTTTCCCGGGGCGCGGCCCCTGCGTGGCTTGACGGTGAAACGGAAGTTGCACCACATTGAGACTGTCTTAGACAAGCTTTCTTGCATTTGTAGCGCAATGCGGAACACAATCGCATCATCAGGAGAAGACCTCCGCACGGCATCGCCGGCGGGGGTCTTCTCGCGTCTCAAGCCACTCCGAACCTATAAAAGGTCAAAACCATGAACATGTACGAAGAGAACCACCTGCACGTTGACGGCAGCTTCGCGATGGAACTCGTCGTCGCCGGAGTAGATGAGCACGGTCTGCCGATGCTGGAGCTGAGTATGTATCCGGTCGTCGTTGCGGGCGTCGATCAGGACGGGCTGACGTATACCGCGGACTGGCGGCACTGCGTTGGGCAGCTCTCCCTTCCTGTGGAGGATTCGGGTCTGAGCCCTTGTGAGGTCGAAGCCCTTCCTCTGAGTGACGGCTGGGCAACTCTGTCCGCGGGTGAGGGACCCGGCCTTGCCGCTGCAAGGATCGAGGCCGAGTTCGGAGCGCAGGCAGCCGTCCTGGTACTCCAGGTGTTGACGGAAGCACTACTCGCAGAATTCATCAATATGGACGTCCACGCGGCGCCGTACCGAAGCCTTGACCCCGGCAGCGACGACCTCCATATGGCGATTCAGGAAATGCATGCCGAACTTGCCCCTCGCGTCGCCGAGAATGTGGAGAATCGTCGTACGCGCGAGGCCTTCGAAACGATTATCGTCGGCGCATTCAGCGAATCGGGCGTCTGAATCACGACGACCAGATCTCAAAAGCAGTTCCATGGGCCGCACACCGGGCAGTTGTTCAAGGCAGGACAAAAAGATGAGCGGCTTGAGTTGAATCCGGTGGGTTTGTCCTCCGCATGGCCCAGCAGATCGTCCACCGCAGACATGTACATATTGATCTGGCCCACATACTCCGGCTTGAACGCCGTTGCCTTCAGTTCGACCACCACAAAGCACCTGAGCTTGAACTTGTAGAAGAGCAGATCGGCAAAGAATTCATCACCGCTGATTATCAATTGCAACTGGCGTCCCACAAAGGCGAAACCCTGGCCAACTTCCAGGAGGAACTTCTCCACGTGGCCAATCAGCTGATCCTCTAACCCACGCTCATTCTGCTGGCCTGTCAGCGACAGGAAGTCAAAGACGTAAGGGTCCTTGAATGCCTGCTGGGCTAGGTCCGACTCAGCTGGCGGCAAAGTCTGCGTAAAGTTGGTGACGGCATTACCCGTGCGCTCGTCGAGTCTGGTCTCAATGTGATGAGACAGAACATTCCGGGAGCACCTTTGTCGACGGCGGACCTTGCGTACCAGAGCCGGGTCTCAGCGTCGCCGAGCTTGTCCACAAGAATGACGTTGTGGCGCCAAGGCAATGTTGCAACAGGCTGATGCAACATTGGGAAGTCCGGCCACTCCTGAGCGAAGGACTTCATGAAGCGGGGGTTCCGTGGCGAGAAGCCCGAGGCGTAGGGAAACGATGCACGGACGTCAGCAGAAAGGCTTGTTACCACCCTGCTAACCGCACACTAAGCCGTTCTTCAAGATGAAGCGCTTCCTCATCCCCGCCGGCGTGCTGCTGCTCGGCAGTGCACTGGGGTCCTGCTCCGGTGGAACCAAGGAAGCCAGCGACGTGACCGCGGCGGAGGCGCCGTCGTTGGCTGCCCCCTCCGCCGCCGCAGTGGCGGTCGCACCTCGCCCCGTCAACATTCCGCTTCGCGTACCTGGAACCGGACGCCAAGGCAGCTCAAACCTGGCTGCATGATGAAGCCGAGGTCATCGACACCCCATGCCGCACGCCGGAACAAGCCACGCAACAGATCTCAGATTCGGTGCTTGTTCGCTGAGATCACCAAACGTCCGGGATCCTTGTGTCCGGTGAGCGATTCCTTACCGAGCGTCCTCGTGCGTGCGTGTCGCCGCGCGGCGCCGATACGGCGTCCTGACCTCGCGCTAAGCAAACCTCTTCTGCGGAGTCGTGCTACTCGCTGCAATGCAGGTTGTACCTCCACTACTCTCAGGATAAAGCGCGGAGGGGGACTTGCGGCAAGGGGCTGCTGACGTGGCATACTCGCGGAGTTGAGTATGCCAACAGAAGGAGTCCAGGTGTCCAGACCGCTCGAAGAGGGCCCTTTTTTCCATGGCACGGTCGCGGATTTGAAGGTGGGCGATTTGCTCACATCGGGCAACCGATCGAACTACCGCCCCGAGATTGTGATGAACCATATCTACTTCACAGCTCTTGCCGACGGAGCCGGCCTCGCAGCGGAAATCGCCGCGGAACTTGCAGAGGGCGCGACGACTCCACGGGTGTATGTGGTCGAGCCCACCGGAGCGTTCGAGGACGACCCCAACGTGACCGACAAGAAGTTCCCTGGTAACCCCACCCTGTCGTACCGGAGCAGAGACCCGTTGAGGATTTGCGGCGAGATCACCGAGTGGGCCAGACTGACACCCGAACAGCTGCAGACGTGGCGGGAACGGCTATCGGTGCTGCTCTCGAGCGAGCGGGGCGAAATCATCAACTGATGCTTCACACTGGCGAGATGCGCGTCATCGTAATCGATAGCACCTTGGATAAGCGCGCCACCTGCGAAGCGTTGCGCGCCCAAAGCGACGACGGTGCCCGCAAGAACCCAAGGCTCCCGGCACGGACACATCGTGGGTCGTGCAGACGAGTGTCGACATTGCGTGCAGACGGCTTCGGATGAACGAGGCGCGGCATCGCGGGCTTCGGCACGGCTCTTCGCCCAGACGTCTACTTCCCAGACGTCTACTTCCCAGACGTAACTTCCCAGGCCAAGGAAACAGGCCACAACCTCCGATCACTGCAAGTTCTGGCACTTCAAGTTCTGGACTAGCAGAACCCGGCGATGACATTGCGCTCGGCGAATCGTAGCTACGCGATCATCAGCGTGAATTGCGGCCAGGCGAGTTTGAACGCTGAGCCCAGCGGCCCTCGGGAGAATTGGGATTCCGGCGGACCGCCGTCAACAGTCCAGCTCGGAGCTCGGAGCTCGGAGCTCGTAGCTCGTAGTCCGCTGGCCTACGGGACCTGGTAGGACGTATCTCGTGCGTCCGTAATGAGCATGTGCCCCGGAGCATGTCCAATGGCCAGTGCAGGTTTTGATTCCATCACGGCTGCCTGCGGAGTTACCCCGCACGCCCAGAATACCGGCACCTGGCCGTCCGGGATGCGGACCGGGTCTCCGAAGTCCGGCCGGCCCAGATCAGCGATGCCAAGTTCTGCGGGGTTGCCGATATGGACCGGGGCGCCGTGCACGGCCGGATAGCGGGAGGTGATACGAACGGCGTCCGCCACCTGGGATGCCGGCATGGGGCGCATGGAGACCACCAACGGCCCGGCCATGGTGCCGGCCGGGTCGCAGCGAACGGACGTCCGGTACATGGGCACGTTCGTGCCCTGGTCGATATGCGCCACCCGGATGCCGTTGTCCTGCAGGGCAGATTCGAAGGTAAAGCTGCACCCCACAATGAACGTAACGAGGTCATCGCGCCAGTGATCCGTGATGTCGGTCGGCTCGTCGACCTTCACGCCGTCCTTGTACACCACGTACTTGGGCACATCGGTGCGGATATCGCCGCCGGCGAGCAGCGCTCCGGAGGTCGTCCCGGCGTCCAGGACGCCCAGGATAGGGCACGGCTTAGGGTTGCGTTGGGCAAACAGCAGCACGTCGAACGCCTGCGCCTTGGGAACAATTATCAGATTGGCCTGCGCGTAGCCGCTGCTCCAGCCGGAGGTGGGAGTCACGAGGCCGGCGCGGAACAGGGACCGTGCCGCCGCCGGGAGCAGGCCAGCCGGGTTTTCAGGAGGGACGACGGCGGACCGCGGATTGACCGGAGTAGAGATCATGGGTTCTCGCCCCACAGCTTCGCCAGGCTGGTCAGCGAGCTATAACCAAGGAACAGGGTCAGCAGCCAGGCCACCACTCCCATAATGAGCAGCCCCTTCGGGTAGACGTAGCCGTGGAGGAGGTCCCGACGCCGCCACGCCACCCACAACAGCACGCCGAAACCAACCGGGAGGATAAGGCCGTTGAAGGCGCCGGCGAAAATCAGGAGCTGCTGCGGGGCCTGGCCGATCAGCAGGTAGGCGACGCTGCAGAAAGCGATGAAGCCGACGGTGATCAGGTTCCGGGTCCGCGCCTTGGTGCTGGACTTCGTCACGAAGGAGACCGAGGTGTACGCCGCACCGATCACGGAGGTGATGGAAGCTGCCCACAGGATGACGCCGAAGACGCGCATGCCGATATCGCCGGCTGCTGCCTGGAATGCCGAAGCTGCCAGGTTGCTGCCGGTCAGCGCCACGCCGCCGGCGACGACGCCGAAGATCGCCAGGAACAGCAGGATGCGCATCACGCAGGTGACCAGGATTCCGACGATCGAGCTCTGCGTGATTTGTTTGACGTTTTCGACGCCGGTGATGCCTGTGTCAAGCATGCGGTGGGCACCCGCGTACGTGATGTAGCCGCCGATGGTGCCGCCGATGAGGGTGGTGATGACCAGGAAGTCGACCTTCTCCGGCATCACGGTGTTCTTGAGCGCCTCACCCAGAGGCGGGGCGGAAACCACCGCAACATACAGCGTCATCAGGATCATCAGGGCCCCGAGGATCACCACGATCCGGTCCAGGGCCACCCCGGCCCTTTTGCTGAGGAAGATCATAATGGCCACGACGGCGGACAGCGCCCCGCCGATTTTGGGATCCACACCCATCATCGCGTTGGTCCCGAGCCCTGTTCCCGCGATGTTGCCAATGTTGAAGACGATGCCACCCAAGAAGACCAGCGCGGCGAGGAACCATCCGACGCCGGGCAGAACCTTGTTGCCGAGCTCCTGGGCCCGCAGGCCCGAGACGCCAATGATCCGCCAGACGTTCGCCTGCACGGCGATGTCAACCAGGATGGAGACCAGGATCGCGAAGGCAAAGGCGGCGCCGAGCTGGACGGTAAAGGCCGTCGTCTGGGTGATGAAGCCCGGGCCGATGGCGCTGGTGGCCATCAGGAACATGGCGCCAAGCAGGGCCGAACGCCGGGCGGCTGGCTTGAGGCCGGCCTTGACGGAGGTGGTTTCCATGGGAGTTCCCAACGATTGGGTGACTGGCGTCACAATTATTGTCTTCCGCCACTCTACAGACTGTTGAACAATCTACGCAAGGAATTGTTGAACAAAAGATCGATTCTCCGACTGCCCGTGGTCAGCAGGGAGCGTCTCAGCGTTCGAGGGACCTGCTGGGACTCGCCGGGCAGTCTGTGTGCGCCGGTGGCGTGGGCAACTCAGCGTGGGAATCTGCCCGCTTGCGCACTTCCCTGCCGGCGTCGGACGGGCGAACCCCGGGGGGTGCGTGGCACACTGTACTCAGCGTTGCCGAGCGGATCCGGGGGTGACCCGCAGGCAGCAATTTCTTGTGCCGGTGTATTCATCCGGCCTGGCCAGGAAAGGCACCCCTGTGCAGCAACCGGACCACCACGCGCACGACGACGGACCCGCCACTGAGGCAGGCGTCGCGGCCGGCATGACGCGGCATCCTGACGACGCTGAGGTCCGTCCACTGGAACTCTTCTTCGACCTGGTCTACGTCTTTGCCCTTAACCAGATCTCCCACCACCTGCTCGAGCACCGTGACTGGGTGGGAGCCGGGCAGACGGCCATCCTATTCCTGGCCGTGTTCAGTGTGTGGTCTTTTACCGCCTGGCTGACGTCCTTGACCAACACGGAAAAGAACCCGGTCCGTTGGATGCTGCTGACCACCATGTTCCTGGGCTTTTTTATGAACAGCACCCTCGGTGAGGCCTTCGGTGAGAGCGGCTGGTTGTTTGTCGCCCTCTACCTGCCGCTGCAGATCGGCCGAAACATCTGGGCCCTCCGGCTGGGGCTTGAGAAGACCATGCACGATCATCACGGCCGCATGCTGGTCTGGATCCTCGGAACCACGTTCCTCTGGATTCCGGGCGCCATGGCCGACGGCGAGCTGCGGCTGGCACTTTGGGGCGCTGCGGCGCTGATCGACCTCCTGGGATTTGTCTCCGGGCACCCGCTGCCGGGACGGCGGACGGATACGCGGCATTTTCCCTTCGTTGGCGAGCATCTGTTCGAGCGGTGCCGGCTCTTCCTGCTGATCGCCTTCGGCGACACCATCCTGGTAACCGGATCAACCGTGGTCGGCGTCAAACTGGATGTACCTACAGGCCTCGTCACCGGCGTGGCGATCATCGGCACGATCGCGTTGTGGTGGAGCTACTTCCGCCGCTCCGAGGGAGTCACGATGGAAACGCTGAAGAATAGCCCGGACCCTGCCCGGCTGAGCCGCAAGGCCATCTACGCGCTGATGGGCATGGTGGCGGGCCTGATCCTTGCATCCGTCGGCGACGAGATCGCAATTGCGCACCCGCTGGAAACGACGGACGTTTTTACCAACCTGATGATTTTCGGCGGCCCGGCCCTGTTTGTCCTCGCCCAGGGGTGGTACCTGTGGCGGGTCGACGGGGACTTGCCGGCGTCCCGCCCCTTAGCGTTCGTGGCGCTTGCCCTCCTCGCCGCGGCGACCCTGCCGCTGCCGAAAGTCGGCGCGGCGGCCATAAGCGTGCTGGTGCTGGTCGCCATGGCCGTCGCCGACAGCATCAAGGCCCACCGCGAAGGCGACCGGGACGAAGTCGCCAACCACTAGGGGCCAACACCGGGCGGGCCGTTGTGCCCTTGTTGCCGTAGGCATCTGCGTGGATGCTGAAAAGATGCTCACGTGTGCCGCCAACGCCCCCGGTTACCGGATATGCCGCGGTTAAGTATCCTGGACCGTTTCCGGCCCGTCGGCGCCCCTGGCCCGGCGGGTCCGGCCGGTGTGCCTGCCGCGGACAACCAGGGTCCCGCCGCTGAACTGGCACCGGTATTCGCAGCACTTGCCGCTGATGTGCTGACGTGTGCGGCCCTGGTGGAGGACGCGCGGGCCGCCGCGGAAAGCGACGTTTCCCAAGCGCGGGTGCAGGCGTCGGCCATCGTCGCCCAGGCGCGGCTGGACGCCGCGGCCGAGCGGGCAAATGCAGCCACGCGGGTGGCCAAGGAAGCAGCGGACCGGGATTCGCAGGCGCTGGAGCAGGCACACCACGAGGCCGCAGCCCTGGAAGAGTCCGGTGCGGCCCGCATCCCCGCCGCCGTCGACAAGGTCATCAACGTGCTCCTGGCCCCGCAGCGCGCCGGGCAACAATGAAAGCGGACTGGGTTGCGGCATCCGTGCGGGCACGGTCCATGGCGCAGCGCCGTGTAGGTGCCGGCGCCAGCCGCACGACGGCGGCCCTGCCGAACCTGGACCGGGCGCTGTCCGCGCTGCAGGAGTCAAGCTACGCGGAACGTCTCGGTGCGGCCGCAGGACTCGCCGCTGCCCAGCGGGCCGTCCAGGAGACCGTCCTGTGGCAGTTGCGGGTGCTTGCCGGGTGGCTCCCGGCATCGGGCACAGCACTCGCCCGGGCGGCAGCGGGGGCTTTTGAGATCGAGAACATCACGGCTTTGGCCCACCAGCTCGGCGGTGGAGCAAAGGCGCCGGAGCCGTATCGGCTTGGTGCACTTGCGACCGCATGGCCCCGTGTGCGGTCCGCGGGATCACCGGAGGATCTCGCCATCACCCTGCGCGCGACGGCCTGGGGCGACGTCGGCGCTGCCGGCCAGGGCCCGCTCCGGGACGCCCTGACCGTCGCCTGGCTGCGGCGGCTGGCCGCTGCCGCACCGCCTGCGCAGCCGTGGTGCGGTGCGGCGTGCGTTCTCATCGCGGCCCGGATCCTCACCGTCGACGCCGAATCCCCGGCGCCGCCGGTGCTGCACCTGCTGCACCCCGTGCTCGGCCGCTCGTGGGAAACCGCCAGGACCATCGCCGAGCTTTCATCCGCGCTTCCGCCGTCGCTGCGGACGGTCCTCGGAGGTATTGCATCACCGAAAGAGCTGTGGCGTGCGGAGGCCCGGGCACGCGCGGGGGTGGAGAAGGACGGATTCCGGTTGTTGCGCGGTTCCATGCCGGGCCCGGATGTGGTGCTGGGCGCCATCGCTGTGCTGTCCGTGGATGCTTGGCGTGTCCGGGCGGCGCTGGCGGCCGCTGCCGCCGGTGCAGGATCAAGCGAGGTGCTCGATGAGGCAGCGTGAATCGCTGGCCCCGGTCCGGATGGAACGGGTGGCCCTGGTGGTGCCCGAGCAGAACCGGCGCCAAATGCTCGTGGACCTGGCGGCCAGTGCCGTCGTCGAGCTTGACCTCCCGTACACACCGGGCAACGACGCAGAAGAACTGGATAAGGCGGCGGCTGCCTTCATCGTCTCCGGGCCTTCGGCGGCGCTCGTAGGCTGGACGCCGCGGCGTGAGATTCCCGCACTGGAAGCCACGCTGGCGCCACTTGGGGCGGCCGTTGTCCCGCTGCCCCGGCCGAGGTGGACACAGCCACCCACGATGCTCGCCGGCGGGGACCGGAGCCGAGTGTCCCGGACCCTCGTGGACACTTACGGGACGGTTCCCTACGCAGATCTGGACCCTTCGCGCCTCGCCGGCATTGCCTACGTGCTTATGTTCGGGATGATGTTTGGCGATGTAGGACACGGGGCGGTCCTGCTCGCCGTCGGACTCCTGTTGCGAAGTGGCCGGATCAAGAAGCTGGCCAAGCTGCAAAGGACCTGGCTGTTCGTGACCGGCGCCGGCCTGGCCGCCATGGTTTTCGGGGCACTCTACGGGGAGGCGTTCGGTCCTACCGGATTGATACCCGTGCTGTGGCTGGAACCCCTAGCGAATCCGGTGCCGCTCCTGGTGGCCGGACTCGGGGTGGGGGCTTTCCTGCTTGCCGGCGCCTATGCCATCGGAACCATCAACCGGGTCAGGGAGGGTGGCTGGGGCTATGCCCTCTATTCCCGCTCCGGCATCGCGGGTTCCCTGTTGTTCGTTGCCGTCGGACTCCTCGTCTGGGGGGTCGGCACCGGCACCGGGATCCTGACGGCGGCCGCCGTCGTTGTCTCGCTCGCTGCGCTGGTCTTTATCTTCATCGGACTCTTCGTTGAGGCCGGGGGAGGAGCCACTGCCGGCTTCCAGGCCGTGATCGAACTGGTGGATACCGTCATCCGGCTCGGCTCGAACCTTGTCTCCTTCGCGCGTCTGGCAGCCTTCGGACTGACGCACGCTGCGCTGTTGATGGTGGTCTGGAACGGGACGACGGCGTTGTGGGCCCCGGACTGGCGTGCTGCGGCCGCCATTGTGCTGTTCATTGTGGGCAATGCGGTCACCTTTGCCCTTGAGGCCCTGGTGGCAGGCATCCAAGCCCTCCGCCTTGAATACTACGAACTGTTTTCACGCATCTTCCAATCCGAGGGGCGCCCCTTCACGCCGTGGTCCCCGGAACTCACCGCCGCTTCCGGTCCTGGCGACGATTCGTCAAGTGCTCCGTCCGGCATACCGGCTGAAAGGCAACTCCTGTGAATCTCTGGTTCGGAACCGTTCCTGTATTTCTCCTCGCGGCCACTGGGGCCATCCTGTGCGTAAGGCGCTGGCGAAAGTCCGCGTTCAAGATCCTCGCCGCACTCAATGTCGTGGTGATGGGAGGATCCCTGGCACTACTGGCCGGCGCGCTGAGCGCTGCGCCCGCAGCCGCGGCAGGCGCAGCGGTCCCGGCCCTCACCGCAGCAGCCGCCGACACCCCGGCAGGTGCCGGCGGATCAGCCCTGATCGCCGCCGCCATCGCCGTGGCCGGATCCTCGATCGGGGCGGCTTTTGCTGTCGCTTACACCGGATCCGCTGCCCTGGCTGCAATGAGTGAACGCCCGGAAATCTTCGGCCGGGCCATGGTTGTGGTGGGGCTGGCGGAAGGGATCGCCATTTACGGCCTCATCATCGCCATCATCCTTATCGGCAAGGCCTGAGGGGGAGCTGGAACCTTGACCGACATTATTGCCGCGATCGGCGAGCCGACGCTGCTGGACGGATTCCGGCTCGCGGGCGTGAGCGTTTTCTCCGCAGCCACTGCTCAGGAGATCCGTCACGCGTGGACGGAGCTGCCCGGGAACACGGCAATCGTTTTCCTCACGCCCCGTTCAGCGCAGGCGCTGCAGCTTCTACTGGCCGATCCCCATTCGCCCATGACAGTGGTGCTGCCCTCATGACCGGGCTCGCAACGGAATCACAGAAGGCGTTGGAACCCGTGCGCCGCGCACTCCGGGCGGCGGCCGAAAAGCAGGCAGCGGAGCTCCGGGACAGTGCCGGCAGGCAAGCAAACGAGCTGCTGGCCAACGCACGGGCCGAAGCCGCGGAAATTCTCGGCGCGGCGGCCAAGGAGGGCGGGGAGTCAGCCCGTTCCGAAGCCGTCCTGCGTTCGGCGAGGGTACGCCGCCAGGCTCATGAACTGGTCCTCGCCCAGCGCAATTCCCTGCGTCTGGAACTCCACCGCGGGCTGCGTGAGGCAGTCCGCGGCCTCACGTCCGACCCCCGGTACACCGGGCTGATGGATCGACTGACGGCCCGGTGCAGGGAGCTGCTGGGCCCGGACGTCGTCGTCTCCACCAGCCCCGACGGGGGCGTCGTTGCCGAAGCGGGCTCGCGCCGACTGGACCTTTCGCTTCCCCTTCTCGCCGAGATGACCCTCGACGCCATGCCTGAGGTGAGTGAGTTGTGGACCAGGTAGCAGCCCGGGCGGAGGGCACGGTGAAGCGTGTCAGCGGTCCGCTGGTGGAGATCGAGGGGGCCGAAGGCCTGTCCATGCTTGAGCTGATCGCCGTCGGGCCCCGGCGCATCAGCGCCGAGACGGTGGCGATAGCCGGGAGCCGGGCAACGCTGCAGGCCTACGAATACACTGGCGGACTCAAAGCCGGCGACGCCGCTGTCCCCACCGGCGGGGAGCTCTCAGGCCTGATGGGTCCGGGCCTGCTCGGCCAGGTGTTTGACGGGTTGATGCGCCCGCTGTCCTCCGCACCGATGTGGCTCACGCCCGAGCGCTCAGGATCCGCTGAAGACCCCACCGTCCTGGCCCGCGAGTGGACCTTCCGGCCGGAGGCGGCTGCCGGGTCGGAAGTCTCTGCCGGCGATGTCCTCGGTACCGTGCCGGAGTCCGGGTCGGTGGTGCACCGTGTGCTGGTTCCGGCCGGAGTCTCCGGGGAGCTCACCTGGCTGGCACCGGAAGGCCAGGTCCACGTGCTGGACAAAGTGGCAGTGATTTCCGGACGCGAGGTAACCCTGTCCGAGCGCTGCGCGGTGCGCCGGCCGCGGCCGTTCCGGTCCCGGCTCACGGCTGCGGTGCCGCTGCATACCGGCCAACGGGTCCTCGACCTGATGTTTCCGGTGGCACGCGGAGCCGCTGCGGCCGTTCCCGGGGGTTTCGGCACGGGCAAGACCATGATGTTGCAGCAGATCGCCAAATGGAGCGATGCCGACGTCATCGTCTACGTGGGCTGTGGGGAGCGCGGCAACGAAATGGCAGACGTCCTCGACGGGCTCTCGCAGCTTGAGGACGGGCGTACCGGGGGGAAACTGATCGACAGGACAGTCATCATTGCAAACACCTCCAATATGCCAATGATGGCGCGGGAGGCCAGTATCTTCACCGGGATCACCGTGGCGGAGTATTACCGCGACATGGGCTACGACGTTGTAGTGATCGCGGATTCGACCTCCCGGTGGGCAGAGGCGCTGCGTGAATTCGCGAACCGCAACGGTGACCTTCCTGCCGAGGAGGGTTACCCGGCCAATCTCGCATCTGAATTAGCGTCCTTCTACGAGCGCGCCGGCCGGGTGACGACACTCGGCGGGAACACGGCATCCGTGACGGTGATCGGCGCCGTTTCGCCGCCGGGCGGCGACATGACGGAACCGGTGACCACGGACTCGCAGCGGTTCGTCCGGTCGCTGTGGATGCTGGACCGTGATCTGGCCTATTCCCGGCACTATCCAGCCGTCAGCTGGACCGGCTCTTTTGCCCGCGACGCGGAAGCCCTCGGCCGCTGGCATGCTGCCAACGGGAGCCCGGGATGGGCCGCCCGCCGGGCCCGGGCTGCAGCGCTGCTGGCCGAGGCGGACCGACTGGCCGAGCTCGCGGAAATCATCGGTGCCTCATCGTTGCCTGGCCATGAACGGATGGTGCTGCTCGGTGGCCGCCTGCTGCGCGACGGCGTCCTGATGCAGAACGCGCTGAGCGCCAACGACGGCTTTTGTTCGGCGGAAAAAGGTGCCGCTTTGCTGGACCTTGTGCTCGTCGTCGTCGACGCCTGCCAGGCACTGGTGGAAAAAGGCGTCGCAGCCACCACCATTGAGGAGGCCGATCTGGGTCCGGTCCTGCGGGCGCGTGAAGAAACGGGGCCCTCGGACGCGGCGGCTGTCAAAGCCCGCAGCGTCGAGGTACTGCAAGCACTGGAGGCCCTGCAGTGACTGACCAGGACGGCCCGATGGCCAACCGCCGGACGGCCGAAGGTGCTGAACCTGTACCGCTCCCGCTATCTTTCGCCGCCCGGATCTCCCACGGGGACGTGCGGGAGCTCCGCGGGCCGCTGCTCGTTGCGGGCGGGATCGAGGGTGTGGGCTGGGACGAATTTGCTACCGTCGACATGGAAGGCGGCGAGCGCCGGCATGGCCTGGTCCTTGAAGTGGATCAGGACCTCGCCACCTTGCAGGTTCTTGAAAGCACCGACGGAATGGCACTGGACGGCATCCGGATCCGCTTTGAGGGCCGTCCGCTGCATATCCAGGTGGGAACGGACTGGCTCGGACGCGTCTGCAACGGACGCGGAGAGCCGCTCGACGGCGGCCCGCCGGTGACGGGCACCGCAACCCTTCCAGTCAGCGGGTGGCCGCTGAACCCGGTCTATCGTGAACCCCCGCAGGAACCGGTGTTGACGGGCATATCGGTCATCGATGGCCTCACGACGCTGGTCAGGGGCCAGAAACTCCCCATCTTCTCCGTCCCGGGCCTGCCACACCTAACGCTGGCGACCCAGATCGCGGCGCAGGCGACCTCCGGCGGGAAGTCGTTCCGGGTGGTGTTCGCCGCCATGGGGCTGACCCATGCGGACATCGCCTATGTCCGGGACCGCCTTGAAGAACGTTCGGCCGGGGGAGAGCTGGTGCTCTTGCTCAACGCCGCGGACGATCCGGTGATCGAACGCATCCTCACTCCGCGGATCGCGTTGACCGTTGCCGAACATCTCGCCTACACCGAGGGCCACGACGTCCTGGTGATCATGTCAGACATGACCAGTTACGCCGAAGCGGTCCGTGAAGTGTCTGCGGCCCGGCGGGAGATCCCGGCACGCCGGGGCTACCCCGGCTACCTCTACAGCGATCTCGCCACCCTGTATGAGCGTTGCGGCCGGGTCAAGGGCCACGACGGTTCGGTGACGATCGTGCCGGTACTGACCATGCCGGCCGGAGACATTACCCACCCCGTGCCGGACCTGACGGGCTATATCACGGAAGGGCAAATTGTCCTTGCCGCCGATATCGCTGCGCGCGGCATCTACCCGCCGGTCGATGTCCTGTCCTCCTTGTCGCGTCTGATGCGCAGCGGGGCGGGCAAGGACCGGACGCGCGAGGACCATCTCGACGTTGCGGCCCAGGTGCTCGCAGCCATGGCCCGGGCCCGGCAGGCCACCGAACTGGCTGAGCTGGTAGGCGCCGCGGCCCTGAGTGAAACCGACCGAAGCTACATCAAGTACCGCACGCTCGTGGAAGAGGGACTCTTCAACCAGGGGCGGGACGAAATCCGCTCCCTGGACGACACCCTCGGCCGGGCGTGGACGGCGCTCGCCGCGCTGCCCGAACAAGAGCTGACCATGGTCTCGACGACGTTCCTGGACCGCTACCTGCCCCGCGGAGACGAACAGCCGTGAGCGGGATGGGGAGGGCCGGCAAGGTCCGGATCGAGCGCCGGTTGGTGACTGCCCGGCACGGCGCGCGCCTGCTGGACCGCAAGCAGCACATCCTCTCCGACGAGCTGGAACGGCTCCAGCTCCGCGCGGAGCTGGCCCGCGGGGAATGGGAACAGCTGGCAACGGAAGCCGCGGCCTGGTTGCGCCGCGCCGCCGCCCTGGACGGAAGCCGTCAACTCGAGGCTGCTGTCCCGTCGGATCCCGCCGAAGTCCGGATGCGGTGGGGCAGTGCGATGGGTGTGATGTATCCGGAAGACCCCCAGTGTTCGCTCCCGGCGGTGGCCCGGTCCGGCGGCAGCTCGGCACTGTCCTACACCGCCGCCGTTCATCGCAGCGCCCTTGAAGCGGGCGTGCGCTACGCCGCGGTCCAACGGGCGGAACTGCTTCTTGCCGCTGAACTTGCCGGTACCCGGACCCGGCAGCGGGCGGTGGAGAACCGCTGGATTCCCCGACTGGAAAATGAGCTGCTGGAAATCCGGCGGCAGCTTGACGCACAGGAGCTGGAAGAAAGCCTCCGCCTGCGCTGGGCCGCTGACCGGGCCTCAAGGAACAGCGGCAGGGCACCGCAGGCTTCGGCCAGGGAGGAGGAACCATGAGCAATGTGATCCTGGTGGCAGTGAATGATTCCCGTGCTGCCTTCCGGGCGGCCGAAGTCGCCGTCGACTACGCGCGCCGGCTCGGCGCAGGCCTGAGCGTGGTCACCGTCCGGGAACCTGGGGCGCTGGACCGGCACCCCGGGAGCATTGATCCGGCGGCCCTGGCCAAACACGCTGACCTGGCAGCCGAAGCGGCGCTCAGCCACGTGGCCGCACTGGCCGCTGCGGCAGAGGTGGCGGTGGCCTTCAAGCAGCGCTCCGGCAAGGTAGCAGCGGAAATCCTGGCCGAGGCCCGGGAGATCGGCGCAGCCTTGATCGTCGTCGCCCTGGTGGACCGTCCCGGAAGCGCAGCCCCCTATATCGGCAGCCACACCCTTCGGCTTCTTGAGTTTTCCCGTGTCCCGGTGCTGGTGGTCCCGCTGCACCGGGGAACCTGATCTTCCGGGAACCTACCCTGGCGTGGGGGGAGCGTTCGGCGTGACCCGTTCGAATTGCTTGGCGACCAGGACGTCGGTCGAGGAATGCGCCAGGATGGACAGGACAATGACGAGCGCCACCAGATGGAATACCTCATCGGCGTATTCCCCGCCGGCTTCGAGGACCAGCAACCCGTACACCACCGAGGCGAAGCCCTTCGGGCCAAACCACATTGCCGAGAGCTGTTCCTTGGCCGGCAGCCCGGTGCCTAGGAACGAGACCAGCAGGGCAAGAGGACGCGCCACGACAATTGCCAGGACCGCGAACATCCACCCGGTCCAGGCGATTTCGCCGAACAGGAATGTTGGGGTGATCAGCGCACCGAAGACCAGGATGGCGGCGAGTTTCAGCAGCTCTGAGACGAGCTCGCCGAACTGCTCAAATTCTGCACGGAAGCCAGGTCCTGCGGTTGCCACGGTGATACCGGCGGAGAAGGCGGCCAGGAAGAGGTTGGCCCCGGACACCAGGCAGATGGCGAGTACGAGCAGTCCGATCGATACCGCTACCAGCGGCTGAAGACCCTTTGTCGCCTTGAGGAAGGGCAGCCGTTCCAGCCGGATGACAATCAGGGGCACCAGGACGCCGACCACCAGTCCCAGGACGATCTCCTCGGCCAGGAGTCCCAGCTCAAGGTCCCCGCCGCCGCCGAGCGCAACGAGCACCAGAACGATCGGCAGGGCCAGGCCGTCATTGAGGCCCGACTCGACATTGAGCAGGTGGCGCAAGCGGCCAGGGACTTCGGCGCGGCCCACAATGGCGGCCGCAAACACCGGATCGGTCGGTGCCAGCACCGCGCCCAGCAGGAAACTTTCCAGCCAGGGGATCCCGGCCACAAAATGGGCCAGCAGGGCCGTAATGAGGAGCGTCAGTGGAAGCCCCAGAAGCAGCGCCCGGCCCGGCAGACGCCACGCAGACCGCAGGTCCGAGAGCCCCACCTTCATGCCGTCGGTAAACAACACAGAAAACAGGGCAAGCTGGGCAAGGACCCCGACGACCGGATCCCCGGGCGCTACCGGAAGGACCCCGAGCATGCCCTCGCCCAAAGCGAACCCGCCCAAAAGAAACAACACCGCCGTGGAAAGAATCGTCCGGCTGGCCCGTTCCGAGATGAGAACCGCCAGGAGCAGGAGAACCGCAAAAACCAGCGTCAGCGTCGCAACCACGGCATTCCCTCCGGCGACGGCCACAGCTCGGCTTGATCGCATATTGTGCTGTCCTTGGGCTTTCATCCTAGGCGCGCGGACGGCCATTAGACTCGCATCATGATGGACACCACGGAGAAACGGCCCCGCAGAGCTGCCGTTTCAAGCGTTCGAGCGCGGATCTACACGATCCGCGCAGCCTTTCGTTCCCGGCTCTGGCCCCTGCCGGTCGTGGCGGTAGCGCTGGCCGTCACGCTGGGCGTCGGACTGCCGATACTCGATGACCTGGTGGATCAGCAGCTGCCCGAAGTGCTGCAGAGGTACCTCTTCAGCGGTGGGCCGGAAGCCGCCCGGGCAGTCCTGCAGTCGATTTCGGGCTCCCTCATCACGGTCACCTCCTTGACCTTTTCCCTCACGGTCGTGACGCTGCAGTTGGCTAGCAGCCAGTTTTCGCCCCGGCTGCTGCGCACGTTCACCAGTGACAGTTTTGTGCACGGGACCCTGGCGTTGTTCCTGGGAACGTTCTCGTATTCGCTGACGGTGCTGCGGACTGTCCGCAGCAGCACCTCCACCGGGAGCGAATTCGTCCCGGATATCGCCGTCACGGTGGCTTTCCTGCTGGCCATCGCGAGCGTTGTGGGTCTAGTGCTGTTCCTCGCGCATCTGACCCGTGAGATCCGCGTCGAGTCGATGATGCGCAATGTCCACACGGCAACCTCGGCCACCATTCGGCGCGTCATTCCGCAGTACCAGGCACCGGGAGCCACGGACGCACCGCCCAGCGTCGGCGCGGCCACCGCCGTTGGCGTAGCGGAAAACCCGCGGGGTCAACGGATTATGTCCTCGTCCTCGGGTTTTCTGTCCGCCGTCGACGCTGCAGGCCTGGCTGCGGCCGCCCGGAAGTCCGGGGCAGTCATCCGGCTCGATCAGCGGCCCGGGGCTTCCCTTATTGCCGGCGTTCCGTTCGCCACGGTCTGGGCTTCGGCCGGTAGGGCGTTTTCGTCCGCGGAGTTGGAGGAGCTCACGGCGAAGATCGGTGCCGAGGTGACGATCGGCTTTGAACGCACCGACGACCAGGATCCCGCCTTTGGTTTCCGCCAGCTGGCCGATGTCGCGGCCCGGGCACTGTCTCCCGGGACCAACGATCCGACGACGGCGGTCCACGTCATCGGACACTTGTCCAGCCTGTTGTGCGAACTGGTGGGGCGCGACCTTAGTGACGAGCGGATTAGAGACTCTGACGGCACGGTCCGGGTCATCCTGGCCCGGCCCCGGTTTTACGAATTTTTGTCCATTGCCGTATCGCAAATCCGCCACTACGGCCTTCAGGACGCTGCGGTTGGAAGCAGGCTCCTGGCACTGTTCGAAGAGGTCGCCTGGTGTGACCGGCGAGGGGCTGCGCTGGAGGCACTGCACAGCGGGCTGGGCGAGGTGCGCGAAAGTATGGAGTTGCACAGCTATACAAGCGCGGAAAAACGCATGCTGGTGGACAAGTATGAGCACGTCAGGACGGCCGTGTCCGGCGGAGACCCGTTGCGCTGATGACGGCCGGCATCGTGCCGCAGGATACCCGGCGGACGTTACGTGGCCGGGGCATCGTGGCGGTGGGCCCAGCGCCGGACCGCCTTTTCTGCTTCGACAATGATCAGCACTGTCGATCCGATGGCCGCGCAAAGGAGCCATTCCCCGGCGCTCAACGCAGTGAGCTCGAGCAGTCCGGCGGTGAGCGGCCAGCTCATGACGGCCCAGTGCAGGCCGAGTGCGGCCACGGAAGTAAAAAGGAGCGGCTTGTTGGCCAGCAGCCTGAGCTGGAAAAGCGACTTGTTCTCGGCCCGGGAACTGAAGACCTGGAAGAAACTGAGCATCACGAACACTGTCAGCGCCAGGGTCCTGGCATGGATTTCGGGGTAACCCGCATGCAGCTCCACGATGAAGCTCAAAAGCACTGCCAGCGCCATCCAGGCACCGGTGATTCCGGCCCGGAACCAGAGGGTGCGTGAAAGGATTCCGTCGGAGGGGGGCCGCGGAGGGCGGCTGAGTTCATCACCTTCCGCCGGTTCGAACGCCAGGGCAATGTCCTGGACCCCGTTGGTCACCACGTTCATCCACAGCATCTGCACGGGAAGGAACAGCAGGGGAGTGCCGGCGAAGACGCTCAACGTCACAGCTACCAACGCTGCGGCCCCGGTGGAGAGCAGGAAATACGTGGTTTTGCGGATGGCGGCGAAAGTGACCCGGCCTTCTTCTACCGCGTGCACAATGGTGACGAAGTTGTCATCGGTCAAAACGACGTCGGCTGCTTCCCGGGCCACGTCCGTGCCGGATTGGCCCATCGCGACGCCAATCGTTGCGGCCCGGAGCGCCGGGGCGTCATTGACGCCGTCGCCGGTGACGGCCACCACGTTGCCGGCGTTCTGGAGGGCGTGGACGATCCTGAGTTTCTCCACCGGGGAGACCCGGGCCGCGACGGAAGTCTGTTGCAGGCGGGCGGCGAGCATGTGATCGTCCAGCTCCGCCATTTCGGAACCGGTCAGGGCAGGTTTGTCCGTCGAGAGCCCGAGCCGCCCGGCGATGGCCGTCGCGGTGACCGGGTGGTCGCCGGTGATCATCATGACTTTGATTCCGGCCAGCCGGCACCGTGCGATCGCGTCAGCCACTCCGGCCCGGGGCGGGTCGGTCATTCCTTCCATGCCAAGGAACATAAGCCCGGACGGGGGCGGCAATACGGCAGGGATTTCCTCGCCGGCGGCCAGGCTGCGGGACCCGGTGGCGATAACGCGCAGGCCATCCCGGCCCATCTCCGCATTGGCCGCATGGATCAATGCCTTGTCCAGCGGGTCCTCGCCGGCCCGGCCCGCCATTGTGCCGGCTGCGTCCATGACCGCTTCCGGGGACCCTTTGACGTACAGCGTCCGCCCGCCTTGGGCGTCGGCGTGGATTGTCTGCGAGTACCGCAGATGCGGTTCATAGGGCTGGTGGCGCAGGGCCTGGGCGGTACGGTCCTGTTCACTGATGGTGCCCCGGGCCACGGCGGTTTTCGCCATGGCAGCATCAACGGCGTCGCCGGAGTACTCCAAGTCCTCGTCCTCGGAGGAGAGCGTTGCCTCGTTGGTCAAGGCACCGGCACGCAGAACAGCCCGGACAAGGGCCGTGTCCGCGCCGCCGTCGTGGTCTCCGGCCGAAATCTCCAGGGGGCCCGCAGTGGTCCAAAGCCTTTCCACCGTCAACCGGTTCTCGGTCAGGGTCCCTGTTTTGTCTGATCCGATGACTGTGGTGGAGCCCAGGGTCTCGACGGCGGGCAGGGTGCGGATGATGGCATTGCGCTTCGCCATCCTTGACACGCCGAGGCTGAGGGCCACGGTGAGCACGATGGGAAGGGACTCCGGGATGGTGGCTACCGCCAGTCCCACGGATATCCGGAACATGGTGGAGACGTCGTTTCCCAGCACCAGCCCGGCGATGAAGATGAAGACAAGTGCCGCAAGGATGATCAGGCCAATTCGTCGTTCCAGGTTCCGGGTGAGCAGCTGCAGCGGTGATTTGCCCGGTGGGCCCTGGACGAGGGCATTGATTTCACCCAGCGCAGTTCCGGCCCCGGTCGCAACAACAATTCCCTTGCCCCTCCCACTGCCCACGAACGTGCCGCTGTAGGCAATATTTGCCCGATCCGCGTCGGAAACATCGGCCGGCAGCTGTTCGGTGCGTTTGGTGGCGGCGAAGGGCTCGCCGGTGAGCATAGACTCGTCCAGCTGCAGGCCGGTGGTTTCGAAGAGCCGGAGATCGGCCGGGACACGTTCACCGCTTTCGAGCAGCACCACATCGCCGGGCACAATCTCAGGCCCGGCAACCACCTGTTCGGTGCCGTCCCGCAAGGCCCTGCATGAGGGCGTGGAGAGCGATTGCAACGCCCGGACGTCAGCCTCAGCCTTGCGCTCCTGGACATACCCGAGGGCGGCATTGATACACAGGATGAGGAAAATCGCGCCGGAATCCACCCAGTGCTGCTGAATGAGGGTGACCACGGCGGCGGTCAACAGGATCCCAATCAACGGGCTGACGAACTGCCGCACCAGCACCCGCCACCAGGGTGTGGCTGCTGCGACGGTCAGTTCGTTGGACCCGGCATCGCCCAGTCGACGGGACGCCTCCGCTGCGGTGAGTCCGGAGGGCCCGGACGTCAGCCTGGCAAAGACGGCTGCCGAGTCCAACGCATGCCACGGCACGGGCTTCGCGTCCTTAGCCGGTGGCACTGGCGGCCGCTACCGCTCGTCGCTGGCGTAAGAAAGCCCGATCTGGCTCCGGACCGCGTCCAGGGCCAGCATGACCTGCACACTCTCGCGGGGCGAAAGGATATCGTTTGCCGTTGCGCCGGCGGCAATGAGCCGCTCGATTTCCCACGCCTGGTACTGCATGCCGCGGCCGGTGACCGGTTCGTCGAACCGCTCGACGACGGTGCCGCCGTCGTCGTACCGGGTGAAGCCGGTGGGGGTGTACCAGACCGGATCGATTTCGATGCGGCCTTCGGTGCCGATGACGGCGGCCCGGTTGGGCCCCGCGGTGTCCAGCGCGCACTGCAGGACGGCCTGCTGTCCATCCGGATAGTCGAAGATCATCGAGCTCTGGCGGTCGACGCCGGTAGCTGTCATGCTGGCGGCTCCCTGGATCCTGGTGGGGTTCCCGAACACATCGAAGGCGAAGGACACCGGGTAAATACCCAGGTCAAGGAGGGCGCCACCGCCGAGGGCGGGATCGTTGAGCCGGTGCTCCGGGTTCTTGGGCAGGTTCTGGTTGTGGTCCGCAATCAGCGTCCGGACGTCGCCGAGGGCCCCTGAACGGATCAACTCACGAATACGGACCATGTGCGGCAGATAGCGCGTCCACATGGCCTCAAGGGCAACCAGTCCGCTCGACTCGGCCAGCTCCATCACGGCCCGGGCCTGCCACGCATTCATGGCAAACGGCTTTTCGACCAGCACGTGCTTTCCGGCGTTGAGGGCCAGCAACGCGTGCTCGTAGTGAAAGGGGTGCGGCGAAGCAATGTACACAACATCGACGTCGGGGTCGTTTACCAGCGCTGCATAGCTGCCATGGGAAGACTCCAGCTGAAATCCGGCGGCAAACTCCCTGGCTCTCGCCGGCTCGCGGGATCCGACCGCCTGAACACTGAAACCGTGCCCGACCAGATCCGAAGTCTGCAGCCCCGCGATGAATCCGGTGCCCAGGATTCCCCACCGGACAGGCTTGACGGAGCCGCCCGGGGAGCCGCTGGAACCTTCAGCGGAGCGGGTTGCGGCGGTGTCTGGCATAGCGGTGGATCCCCTCGGGCAGGCGGTCAAGAGGGCGTCGGGTGCGAAGTGGAGCGAAGCTACGCCGTCTGCTTATGCTAGCCCAGGGCGGTCCCCGGAGCGCTGCAAAGACGGGCCGGAAAGCCTTCCACCAGTTGGTGAAGAAGCTTCCCGGCCCGCCGTCGGATTACTTGCAGGTGCAGCGCTGTTCTGCGGCGACGTCGGCCATAACGGAATCGACATGCTCGCCGCAACCGGCCCAGGTGATCTTGCCACAGCTGTTGCAACGGACGGGACTACACATTGGTTTTCTCCTTGGTTGTGGTGGTGAAGCTGATTCGGCTGGGAGCCCTGTCTTGAGGGCGCTAGTGAGTGGTCAGGACGCGGCTGCGGTGGACATCTTGCTGCGGACGTCCGCCATGTCGAGCCCCTTCACGGCGGTGATGAGCTCCTCAAGGCCGGCGGCGTTCATGGCGCCGGGCTGGGAGAAGACCAGGATGCCCTCGCGGAACACCATCAGGGTGGGGATGGAGGTGATATTGGCGGCCGCGGAGAGGCCTTGTTCGGCTTCGGTGTCGACTTTGGCGAACACGACGTCGGCGTGCACCTCCGAAGCCTTGCTGAAGGTGGGTGCAAACATCCGGCACGGGCCACACCATGATGCCCAGAAGTCCACCAGCACAATGTCATTGCCGGAAATGGTGTCGTTGAAGGTCTTTTCGGAGATGTCGAGGGTTGCCATGCCTCAACTGTATACCCCCGGGGGTATAACTGCAACCGCTCCTTTGTTGGGTTCCGGATATTGTCCGCTCGGGTGGCAGTGCTTGCCTATATACCCCCGGGGGTATCACAATAGAAGAATCCCCAGGGGTATCACAATAGAAGAATTAGGCCCGTGCCCGGAGCCCCGGGAGGTTGGAAGGAAAGCGGTATGAAAAGCATTTCTGTTGATGATCTGGCAGCGCTCGCACCCGAGGTCCCCATTATCGATGTCCGGGAGGCTGAGGAGTATAACGAGGCCAATGTTCCGGGCACCAGGAACCTGCCGCTGTCGCGGCTGAGCCACTCTCTGGGCGACATTCCGATCGGGCGTGCGGTCTACGTTATGTGCGCCTCCGGCGGGCGCAGTGCGCGGGCCACAGCCCACCTGGTGGAGCAGGGCTACGACGCGGTAAACGTCCTGGGCGGCATTACTGAGTGGTACCGCAATGGTCACCCCGTCTCATATGGCCCTGTGTTATATCGCCGCGGAAGTGATTGAGCATGTCCTCGGTAGCCAGCGTTCCGGCGCCAACCCCGGGCAATAATGCCGGCCGGCGCCGGACTGTCAACCGGCTCAAGCGGGCCCACGGGCAGCTCGCAGCCCTGATTGCCGCCGTCGAGTCCGGGCCCGATTGCGGGAGTGTAGTCACCCAGCTCTCGGCTGTCCGCGGCGCCTTGGACAAGGCGGGTTTCGAGCTCATTTCGGCAGCGATGGGCGAGTGCCTCGCCGGGGCGCCGCCTGAACCTGAGGCAACAACTCCCGACGGCGCGGCGGGCCAGCAACTCACACTTGAGGAAATACGAGGATTGTTCCTGCGCCTGGCCTGAGGTGCCGGCGCCTCCCGGGGCGTCGATGCCGAGGGGATCGGCCCGGATCTGGGCCTGAAATTTGAAACCACATACCCCGAGGGGTATGTTGTATAGGGCCGGATTCGCCACGTAGCCGTACCAGCATCCCGAAAGGTGCAACCCCATGGACATGACCTCCCAGCAGCTTAGCGACCACCTCCAGAAGGACAGCGACATCCAGATTGTGGATGTTCGCGAGGCCGATGAAGTTGCATCCGGCATGATCGCCGGAGCCAAGCACATCCCACTGGGTGAATTGCCGGCCCGGCTGGGGGAGTTGGACAAATCCCGCCGTGTGGTTGCTGTCTGCCGCAGTGGCCGGCGTAGCGAAGCCGCCGCCGAGCAGTTGGCAGCGGCCGGCTTTACTTCCTTCACGATGACCGGCGGGATGCTGGACTGGACCGCGGCCGGACTCCCCACAGGCTGACCCCTTACGGGTGTGCCGGGGCATCGTTCCCAGTTTTGAGCTGCCAGGCCACCCTCCGCTTCCGCGCCCAACCGCCGGAACCGCCCAAGCCAGACCGAAAGAGATTATGACTATCACACCCAATACCGCCTCAGCCCGCCCCGCGCCGCAGACCATTGACGCGTCCACCCTGAAGGACTGGGAGGACAACCACGATGACCTGATGGTGATCGATGTTCGCAGCGGCGCCGAGTTTGATTCCTTGCATATCAAGGGCTCTTACCATGTTCCGCTGCCCATGCTCAGTGAACATACTGAGGAGTTTGCCGCCAAGATGGGCACCCGCGTGGTCCTGGTGTGCCAGTCCGGAAGCCGGGCCGAACAGGCCCGAAAGTACCTCGACGCCGTGGGCCTGGGCAGCGCCAGCGTGCTGGCCGGCGGGGTTCCTGCCTTCGCTGCCGCCGGCGGCAACGTAGTCAAGGGCAAAAGCACCTGGGCCATGGAACGCCAGGTCCGGATGACAGCCGGATCCCTGGTCTTGGCCAGTGTGGTGGGCAGCAGGTTCCTCTCGCCGAAACTGGGCCTGCTCGCCGGCGGCATTGGCGCCGGGCTGACGTTCTCGGCTGCGACCAACAGCTGCGCCATGGGCCAGATGCTTTCCAAGATGCCCTGGAACCGTTCGGTCAATGAGCCCACCGCACACCAGGCGCTGCAGAACCTGGGCATCAAGGCGTGATCATCACCGCGGCGGCGTTCGGACTGATCGTCGGCGGCCTGCTGGGCCTGGTTGGCGGCGGCGGGTCCATCCTGGCCGTCCCCGCCCTCGTCTACGGGGTGGGGCTGCCGCTGAGTGCGGCAATCCCGACGTCGCTGGTTGTGGTCGGAGCATCCTCCGCCGTCGCGGTGTTGCCCCGGCTGCGGGGCGGTGTGAACTGGCGGCTGGCTCTTATCATCGGCGCAGCCGGCACGGCTACCGCGTATCTTGGTGCTTTCGTGAACCGGCTCCTCGACCCGAAGGTTTTGCTGCTCGCCTTCGCCGCCATTATGGTCCTCGCCGGGATCCGGATGATGCTTCCGTCCAAGGCGTCCGGCGGTTCCTGCGCCTTGCCCGGCGGAGGCGTCAACTGGCGCAGCTGCCTGCCCAAGGCAATCGCCACCGGTGCCGTCGTGGGGTTCCTGACCGGTCTCCTCGGCGTGGGGGGCGGCTTCCTGATCGTCCCCGCCCTGACCCTTGTCCTGGGCCTGCCGATGGCTGTGACCGTTGGCACCTCACTGGTGATCATCGTGATCAACTCGGTGGCCGGCTTTGCTGCACACCTCGGGGACCTGCAGATCGACTGGGCTGTGACGTCCGCCTTCGCCGGCGCGGCCATGGTCACGTCCCTTCTTGCCGGCAGGCTCGGGACCAGGATCCCGGACAAAGTCCTGAAGCGCAGTTTCGGCGTCCTGGTTCTGCTGGTCGCAAGCTACGTGACGGTGCAGGCGCTGCTCTCCTGAATACGTTCGCACGGCGGCGGTGTGCTGAAGGCGGGACGCGGGATCGAAGATCAAGCTGGACATAGGATCGATTCGGCCCTATCCGGGGGAGTGGTCTCCGTGCAAGCATGGGGCGGAGCGACGCTACTCGATGAGGGGACTCGATGAAATCCAACGAACTGTTGCTGGACGCCTTCGGCCGGCTCCGTGAAACGGTGGCAGACACCCTTGACGGGAGTGACGGTACGGCCCTCCTCCGTCGGCCAGCGGGCACCGGAAACTCGATGGCTTGGCTGATCTGGCATCTCAGCCGGGTGGAGGACGCGCAACTCGCCGCTGCGGCAGGACTGGAACAGGTCTGGATTGCGGAGGGGTTTGCGGATCGTTTTGATCTGCCCCTGGCTGCCAAAGACACCGGATACCGCCATACTTCGGACCAGGTCGACGCGGTGAAAGCCTCCCCGGAGCTCCTGGCGGAATACTATGACGCGGTTCACCGGCAGACCGTGCAGTTCCTGGAATCCCTCGGCGACAAGGACTTCGACCGCATTGTCGATACCCGCTGGGACCCGCCCGTCACCCTTGGGGCGCGGCTGGTCAGCACCCTTGCCGATTGCCTCCAGCACGTGGGCCAGGCAGCTTTTGCGAAGGGGCTGAAACCCGCCGTCGACGTCTAGGCCGCTGGCACCGGTTTTCGCTCCCGCCACGACCGACTCGCCCACCTCGCCCACTGAATCTAGAGAATGGAAAAGACATGACCAGTACAGGCCCGTTTGTCATTGTGGTTGGTTTTGACGGCTCAGAGAATTCGGACAGTGCACTGAACTGGGCCGTGGATGAGGCAAAGCGCCGCAATGGCCGGATTCGCCTCATCACCGCCTGGAGCAAGCCCCCGCTCGCCTGGTACCCCGCACTGTTGGAAACGGCCGCCGGCGAAGTTGTGGCAGAGGACTCCCCCCGACGCGCAGCCGAGACGTTGCAGGCTGCTGCCCTGGAGACTGCTGAAAGCCAGGGCGTTGCAGCCAGTGGAGAGGTCGTTCACGGCGATTCGGCGGCGTCTGCATTGCTCGACGCCGCCAAGGCTGCCGACCTCGTTGTCGTGGGGGCGCGTGGTCACGGCGGATTCCCCGGGCTGCACCTGGGATCGGTGGCAACACAGATCATCAATCACGCGCCCTGCCCTGTGCTCGTTGTCCGGCCCAAGGAGTCCTGAGCAGCGGGGCCCGTTGGCTCGCCCCTTGCGGTCCGGATCATCAACAGCCCAGGGTCTGCGGGAGAATATCCCCATGAGCTATGCGGGTGATGCTATTGACGCGGCCCTCCAGCGCGAGTCCTCGTGGAGCCGAGCCGAGGACGCTGAGGCCAGGCACGGCAGCAATCACCGGTACTACGGTGCATCGGTCGGAG
This sequence comes from Pseudarthrobacter sp. PH31-O2, assembly GCF_030063265.1. Lineage (NCBI taxonomy): Bacteria > Bacillati > Actinomycetota > Actinomycetes > Micrococcales > Micrococcaceae > Pseudarthrobacter > Pseudarthrobacter sp. PH31-O2. The sequence continues at coordinate 524,482 of NZ_JASIST010000001.1, forward strand.
CCGTCCGCGGAGCCGTCCGTGACGCCCTCCGCCGCCATCCAGAACTGACGCATGATGACATCACCGCCCTGGGCTCCGAGCTGTGGGACGTGCCGGTCTTTGAACGCCGCCTCGCCGCCGTTGTGCTGCTGCAGTCAAAAGTGGGCGTGCTGACCAATACGGACCTGACCCGGATCGAGGGATTTGTGCGGAGTGCGCGGCTGGGCGCCTTGGTTGATCCGCTGGCCATCGACGTCGTTGGTCCCCTGATCGCCGGGCTCGACGTCGTCGGCAGGGTGCGCGCCGACAGTGTCCTGGACCGTTGGATTCGGGATCCCGACGGCTGGCTGCGCCGCGCGGCCCTGCTGTCCCCGCTGCGCGCACTCCGCACCGGCGCAGGGGACTGGCCCCGGTTCGTGCGTCACGCCCGATCGGCGCTGGCGTGCCCACCCCGAGCGGAGTCGGGGCAGGACGGCGAGAGTGCGGTCACCGACGTCGCGGTGGCCCTGATGCTCGCCGAGATGGAACGGCACCGGCCGGAGCTGGAGTTCTGACCCGGACGTCCCGGCCGGCAAGCTACCCTGAGTGGCCCGGTCGGCGCTCCACAACGGCGTAGGCCTTTTCGTCGAAGAACTCCCAATCCGTGATCACCATAAAGCCGAGGGTATCCACACGGTCATTCAGGACGCGGACATCGAAGCCGCCGTCGCGTGGCTCGGCGTCCCACGTCGAAACGTGGACTTCCCCGTTTTCCAGGACCAGCAGTTCGGTGTTGACACTGAAGTCCGCCAACGGCTGGTTACTGAGCTGGCAGATTGCCACAGCGGGCCGGGCGACGTGGGGAGTGGTCATTTTCGGGCCTCTGCTTCGGGGGACGGTGTTGGCAACATCCTATGCCTGTGACCGCGTGCGGGAAGGGCCAGCGGGCCCCCGCAGCCCGGTCCGCCGTTACCGCAACGTGACATGTTGTGATCATTCCGTTATCTTTGTTAGGTGCCTGTTGTCTCCGAGACGGGCTCTCCCCAGCCGATTGCCTAACTCTGCCGCGGCGCGGGGATAACTCGCAGCAACGTCCGGCAGAGACGGGGAAACCACTTTTGGCCCGCTGTTCTCCAGGGGTCTTGGGGTGAAGCCGCACGGCCCGACATGATCGGGTCCGCGTGCGGCCGGGTGCCTCCCATCCGAATCCGACAGCTCACCCCGCAGGCATTGGGAGAGGCTCAACTAATGACTTTCAGCAACACTCACGCGCCCAACCGCGACGATCTTCGCAGTACCCGCCGCACCATCGGCCGTCAGGCCGCAGTCTTCGCCGCCGCTTCCGGAATGGTCTTCAGCGGCGCGATGGCCGCCAATGCAGCGGACGTGCCAGCCCAGCGCGACTCCGCACCCGCGAGTTCCGTCGATGTCAAGGGCGTGGTCGCCGCCCCGGTTATGGCGGACTCCGCTGTACAGATCACCTTCGAACGCCCCGTCGTTGAGACTGCCCCGGCGCCCGTGGTCGAGGCACCCCAGCCCGTCGCGGCCCCCGCAGCACCGGCCCGTGCGGCCGCCCCTGCCGCCCCTGCCGCCGCGAAGGCTACTGTCAACGTCCAGGCTGCACCTGCGCCGGCAGCGGCTCCTGTTGCTGCCCCGGCTGCCGGCGGGGTCAATGCCACCCTTCTGGCCGTGGCGTACGGCCAGGTCGGCATCACGCAGGACTGCACCGCGATGGTCGAGAAGGCCCTGAACGCTGCCGGCATCCCGGTTGGTGACATTGGTCCGATGGGCTTTATGAACTACGGGAAGGTAGTCGGCGACCCCCAGCCCGGAGACATCATTGTCCAGTCCGGCCACGTTGCCATCTACGCCGGCAACGGCCAGGCCATCAGCGGCGGCATGAACGGTGTCAACGCCACCATGGCCCACCCGCTGTCCTGGCTGACCGCCACGGGGCCCGTAACGTTCGTCCGCGCCGGCTAGCACAACCGCAGGCACTGTACTGAAGGCCGGTCGATCGGTTGCCTTGGGGGCAGCGGATCACCGGCCTTCGGTCTGCCCGGAGGCAGGCTCCGGGGAATACCGCAGCAACACCACCCCGCTGCCGAAGGTACGGCTCTCCAGCAGCCGGAGCGCCGTGATGTCATCGGCCGCCTGAAACAAAGGCTTGCCCCGGCCAAGCAGGACCGGGTGCACATAGATCCGGTACTCATCGATCAGCCCCAGCCGCCTGAAGGCCGCCGCGAGCTCTGCACCGCCCAGCGCAAGGTCGCCATCCGAGTGTTCCCTGAGCCGCCTCACGTCCCCGGGAACGACCTCGCGCACCACCTGCGTATTCCAGCCGGCCTTCGACAGGGTCCTGGAGTAGACGACCTTGGGCATGTCCCGCCAGATCCCGGCGAACTCGATCTCCGGGGCCGTGCTGGACGGGTCCTGGTCGGCCGTGGGCCAGTACTCGGCCATCATCTGGTACGTCACGCGGCCGTCTAGAAACGCTCCCATGCCGCGGAGCTCTTCGTTAAAATGTTGGTGCAGTTCTTCATCGACCCGATGCCAGCTCAGGTCCTGCCCCGGCCCCTCGATGAATCCGTCCAGGGATACCTGAAACATCAGAATGACTTTGTGCATTGCATCACTCCTTCGCTGCCCGGCACCCCGGGAGTTCGAGCGTACGCCGCAGTTCGGCTCTCCGGTAGGGTCAATGCCGGCCGAACCGTTAGAAGCTGGATGAACTGCCGGACCCGGAGAAGCTTCCGCCGCTTGCGCCGTAGCCGGTGGTGCCGCCGCCGCCGCGGGCGCTTCCGACGCTGCTGACACCGGTGTTGAAACCGGAGTTGAAAGTGGGAACGGAGAAGAAGTAGTAGGCCGGGTATACGGTGCCCAGGATGCTGGGCTCGTAGGTACGCCCGTACTTGGCTTTGCTGCCGGCCTGGGCGCTTTCCATTTCCTTGCGCATCAGGTTGGCTTCCTTTTCGTTTTTGGCGTAGCCGGCGATGACGGTATCCGCGTGGTCCCTGAGCAGCTCGGAGAGCTGGGTGCGTGCGTCCCGCAGCCGGTCCAGGGCCGTCTCAGGGCTGATGGTTCCGTCCGCGAGTTCCGCCGTCCACCCTTCGATATCGCGGTGGCTTGTGTCCCGGAACGAACGCAGGGCCGCCGCGGTCGCCGTGTTGCCCCCGGCGTTGCGCTTGCTGAGCATCTGTTCAATTGCCGCGAGGTCGGCGCGGAACGGAGCGAGCTGCCGGTCCCAGGCAGGCGCCCACACGGAGCCACGATTGAGCAGGGCATTGGTGTCGGCGATAACGTCGTCGAGGGCATCCAATTCGGCGGCGGCGTCGGCGTAGCTGCGGATCAGTTTCAGGTTCGGCCGGCGGCTGAGGTCCCTCGCGGACAAGGAATGGACCTGGTTGGAGAGACCGGTGGCGGTGCGGTACTTCGCCATAAAGGTCCGGTGCTTTTCCAGCACTGTACTGCCGTAGCGGGACGCTTCCGGGATGGTGCCGGCGTTCAGTTCGGTGACCTGGAGGTCCATGCTGACGCTGGCGTAGCTCGCGTCGCCGCGAGCCTGTTCCTTGCGGCTGCTGAGCCGGGTCCGCCACCGCACGATCAGCCAGGTCGCGGCGCCGGCCACGGCGGCAGCCGCGGCACCCCAGGCCGCGACGAGGAAGGCTGTGGACCGGTACCAGGGCTGGTTGATCAGTTCGGCGCCGCGCTGGATGCCGGCGATGGTGCCGGTTGTCCACTGGGCATCGCGAAAGAGCTCCTTGGTAGCGTTCTGGATGTCCTCGCGCTGATCCAGCGAGACCTTCCGGTCCTCGCCCATGTACGTGCCAACATGCCGGCCCGCCGGGTCCAGGGCGAAGATATAGAGCCCGTTCGCCCATTTTTGCCCGTCCTCGCTGATCCATTCCGGATGTTCGGACCGGGCGAAGCGCAGGACTTCCTCGTTGAGGTTATCCGACGCCGCACCACTGTAGGTGTAGACGGCCACCTTGGTGGGCTGATAGAAATCAATCTGCCGGACTGCAGGCAGGAGGGTTTTTTGGTCAAGTACCCCCGCCTTGTCCTCCACAACGATGTCGGAAGCGGTAACGGCCTGTGCCGCCGGTCCGGTCCCCGCCAGCCCGATCAACACGAGAGCGAGGACAGCACGTATTTTCCGAACGATTCCCATTTCCCGAGCGTAGTGCCTGCTGTCGATGGCGTCGACGGGGTGGGTGGCCTGGCCGGTCTAGCCGCGCGCGCAGTTGACGCCCTTGGTGAATGGGGTGTGGGACTCTTTACCCTGGCGGAGACGGTCTTCCCGCCCATTCCCAGCGAGGTCATCCTTCCGCTGGCGGGGTTCCTCACGCGGCAGGGGAGCATGAACATGGCTCTCGTGCTGGGCACCAGTACCCTGGGTGCCTACCTTGGCTCCTTGCTGCTGTATTGGCTGGGGGCGCGGCTGGGGCTGGAGCGGTCCATCCGGTGGTTGTCGAGGGTCCCGCTAATGGACCGGGAAGACTGTGAAAAAGCCGCAGACTGGTTCAGCCGTCATGGAAAGTCCGCGGTCTTCTTCGGCAGGCTGCTGCCGGGCGTTCGAAGCCTGATCTCGTTGCCTGCCGGCGCCGGGCGGATGCACCTCGGCACGTTCAGCGCGTTCACGGTTGCGGGGAGCGGAATCTGGAACGCGCTGCTGATCGGGCTGGGGGCACTGCTCGGGGCGCAGTACCGGCTCATTGACGAGTACTCCCGCTTTTTCAACGTTGCCGTCTACGCTGCCGTGGCTGCCGTCGCCGGCTGCCTTATCCTCAAGGGAATCCGACGGCGAAACAGCAGGTCAGGGCGGGGTGGGGCCTAAAGGCGCCATAACGGCGGGCCCGGCCTGGTGGGAGGCCCGGTCTGGTGGTTCGTGTGGAAACCGCTTGACCGGGAATCCGTGGTGACATCCGGCGCCGCCGGGGATTCCGGGAGTTGGCTAAACGCCCGGTGGCTTTACCTGATGGTGGTGTTCGGGATCAGCGCCGTGGTAGCCGTCATCACCTTGCTGGTCATCGGGTTCCGGCTGTTCGAGTACTACTTGGGCGAGGTCACCGGCGGAAGCCTGGTGGACAGGATCCGGGCCCCGCTAGGCTTGCTCGCGGCCACCTGCCTTGCTGCCGGCTACCACTTCGCGGTGTGGCGCCGCGAGCGTGCCGTGCCCACGGCTGGGGGCCCCGCCCGCACCCACGCCATCGGGCAGGTCGTGCTGGTCACAGGCGGTGACCCCGCCCCGCTGCGCCGGCTGATTGAAGACATCACCGGGGCCGGCGTCACCGTTTGGCGGCGGGCCGGCGCCGGGGCAGCCGTTGCCGCTCCGGCGTCCGCTGCCGACGCGGCCCGGCTGGCCGGTGAACTCCAGGGCGTGAGCGGACGGCGTGTACTCGTGACGGTCAGGCCGGACGGCACGATCGACGTGATCCCGTTGCAGGACTGAGGCCCTGCCCTACTCCAGGCCGAAGGCTGCCTTGTAGCTTCGCACCGCGTTGGAGACGGTGGGGTAGAAGTGTTCCGGGCCAAACCGGCTGCTGGCCCCAAACCGGATCAGCCGGTCCTTGATGGGACCCTTCATCTCGGCGAAGACCAGGCTAATCCCGCCCCTCGCGAGCTCGTCGTCGAGCGCCACAAGGTCATCCAGTGCTGTGGTGTCCAGGCCTGTGATGGCCTCCGACGCGACAATCACCCAGTGCACGGGGTGGGTCGTGCCGGCGACGAGCATCCTGATGTGATCGGTGAAGACGACCCCATTGGCGAAGAACAGCGGCGCATCGAAGCGGACGATGACCAGGCCGGGGACCCGGTGGCCCTCGGGATGCCGGCTCAGGTCGTGGTAGCCGGGAACGTCCGGCACGCTGCCCAGTTCGGTTCGGTAGGGGTCCAGTGCGCGCAGGACAAAGGCGATCAGGGACAGGCCGATGGCGACAACAATCCCTTCCAGCACCCCCACAAAGGCGACGCCCAGGAACGTGGCAACCAGCAGTGCGGCCTCGGTCCGGCTCATCTTGAGCAACCGCAGCAGCGTTCGGACGTCGAAGATCGACGCCGCGGCGACCACAACCACACCTGCCAGCACGGGTGCGGGCAGGTACGATGTGACGCCGGGCGCCAGGACCATAAACAGCGCCACGAGAACGGCGGCAAAGACTCCGCCCAACGGACTCTTGGCGCCGGCTTCGAGGGCGATGGGCGTCCGCGAGGTGCTGCCGCTGATTGGGAATCCGCCGAAGAGGCCGCTGGCCAGATTCGCCATGCCGAGGGCACCCATTTCCTGGTTCCCGCTGACGTGCGCTCCGCTCCGGGCGGCCAGGCTTTTGGAGAGCACCGAGGTATCGGCAAAGGCAATCAGCGCGATGCCTGCCGCCGGGCCGACCAAGGCCAGCACGTCAGCGAAGCTGACTCCGCCGAGGGCCGGGAGCGGCAAGCCGCGGGGCAGGGCTCCGACGGTGGGGAGCGCCGGCGCCAGGTTCAGTGCCGCGGTCAGCAAGGTGGCCGCCACGACGGCGATCAGCACGCCGGGGAGCTTCCAGGGCAGAACACGGCACACCACGATGACGGCGATGGTGCCCGCGCCGAACAAAAACGCGAGGGGTTGAACGGCGCCTCGTGCCACTTCCGTGAAGGTGCCCGTTGCGATGCCAACAAGCGAGCCGCCGGGGGACGGGAAGCCGAGCAGTTTAGGCAACTGGCTGAGCATAATCGCCACGGCGATTCCGTTAAGGTAGCCAACGCGGATGGGTTTGGACAGCAGGTTGGTGACAAAACCGAGCCTGAGGATCCTGCCCGCCAGGAGCAGCCCGCCGATCATCAGCGCCAGGAGACCGGCCAGGGCTACGGCGTGGTCCGGATCCTCGCCGGCGAGCGGCAGGAGGGCTGCGGCGATCATCGGGGCCAGGCTGGAATCCGGTCCGATAATCAAGACCCTGGACGGTCCGAAGACGGCGTAGACGAGCAGCGGGATGATCGAGGCGTAGAGGCCTGTGACTGCCGGCAGCCCGGCGGCCTGGGCGTACGCCATTCCGGTGGGGATGAGGAAGGCACTGAGGGCCGCGCCGGCCATCAGATCCGATTTCAGCCAGATTCGCTTATAGTTGCGCACCGTCAGGAGCCCGGGCGGGGCTTTGGGCACCCAAGCTCCCCGCACGGTGCAACTGCCTACGCAGCTGGGGACGAGGAGGTGCCGGTGGCGTCCTGGCCGTACTCCGCCGAGATAAGGATGGGGAGGTGGTCTGAGGCGCCCCGGGGGAGGGTTTCCACGCTTTCGATATTGAGGCCCTGCGAGGTGGCGAAATCAAAGTGTCCCTTGAACACCTTGTAGCGCGTGTAGGTGCGCCGGTCGCTGAGGGTCAGGTCGTAGCCGGCATCCTTCATTTCCTCCGTGAGGTACTTCGTGAAAAACGGGTAGTTGAAGTCGCCCACCATCAGCGACATGAGGCCACCGCCCATGCTCAGCAATTCCGCATGGGCCGCATGGATCTGGTTCCGCCGCAGTGAGTTCGAAGCGGTCAAAGGAGCCGCGTGGAAGGAAGCGATAACGAGGTTGTGATCCGTTTCGTTGTCCACCACCCGGGTACCGATGAGCCGTTCGTGGGCGGGGGACAGGACCCGGTCATGCAGGGACTTCTTCAGCGCGAAAGTCTTCGTCTCATAGGCGCGGAACCGGTCCCTGCGGTAGTAGATCGCCAGGCCCAGCCGGTTGCCTTTGGTGGAGTCGGCAAGGTGCAGATCACCGATCGTGTCCGGGAGATCGTCAGTGTCGCATTCCTGCAGGCACAAGGCATCAATGCCAAAATTGTGCGCCAGATCAACCAGCTCGCCGCTGGCATGGTGCTTACGCAGGTTGTAGCTGATGACTCGAATCAGGGGGCACCTCTTCAGCGGATAGTCGCGGGAATTCACTTCCGAGTCTACCCAGTCGAGTGAATCGGCGGGGACTTAACGCCGCGGTTCCCGGCCGTTCCAGTGGAATCTTTGGGCGGCCCCCGTCGTTGAACCAATGGCGGGCAGCGGGGCGCGCCCGCCTGAACAGGCGTCCGATCCACCAACGGAAGAGAACATCATGGCAAAGGCAATCTGGAACGGCAAGGTCATCGCGGAGAGCGAAAATACTGTCATGGTGGAGGGAAACCACTACTTCCCGTTGTCCTCGGTGAACTCCGACTACCTTCAGGAGAGCAACTACAGCACCGTCTGCCCCTGGAAAGGCAAGGCCAGCTATTACAGCCTTGTGGTCGGCGGCCAGCGCAACGATGATTCCGCCTGGTATTACGCCGAGCCAAAGGCGGACGCCCGGCAGATCAAGGACCATGTTGCCTTCTGGCGCGGTGTCCGGGTAGAAGACTGAAACCTGCCCGGTTGAGGGCCGGCCTGCCGGCGCAGCGGAAGCGATAGTGTGTTCTGGGATTACCAGCCACGCGAAAGGGCAGACGTTGACTTTTGAACTACCGGTGCTTGCCGAGGGCAATTTCTACTACGAATCGCTGGGCGGCGGGCGTTTTCGCTCCACCATCCACGCCCAGGGAGCCTGGAATGTACACGAACAGCACATGGCACCCGCCTCGGGCATTATGGCCGACTGCCTTGCACGGCATAACCCGCGCAACGATATGCGGATGGCACGGCTGAGCTATGAGATCCTCGGGCTGATTCCGGGCGGCGAATTCGAGGTTGTCACCACGACCCTGCGGCCGGGCCGGACCATCGAACTGCTGCAGGCCGAACTGGTGGCCGGCGGCCGCACCGCGATCCGGGCCACGGCGTGGCGGATGATCACTTCCGACACTTCAGCCGTCGCGGCCTTTGAGGATCCGAAGATCCCCGCACCGGAGGACTGCGAACCGTACGACGCGGCCACCGTCTGGCCGGGCGGGTACATTGCCTCGCTGCAGATGCGGATCGCGGACGGACACCGGGCCGGTTCGGGCACCGTCTGGCTGCACACGGACCATCCGCTGACGGACACAGCGGACAGCAGTGACCTCGCCCGGCTGATCGGGCTGGTGGACACCGCCAACGGCATTGCCGCCCGCGTTCCGCCGGGCACCGGCAGCTACGCCTTTCCCAACCTGGACCTCCAGATCCACATGTACCGGCGCCCCGAAGGGGAGTGGCTGGGACTGGACAACGAAGTCTCGTTCGGTACGGACGGAATTGGCCTGACGTCCACCGTGCTGCACGACCTCAACGGCCCGTTCGGCCGCGCCGAGCAGATCCTGACGCTCCGGAAGTCCTAGCGCGCGGCCGGCCCGTCCGGCGCCATCCGCGCTGGCGCCGGTGGAGCGCCGCCTAGTGGAACACGAGCCAGCCGACGACGGTGGCAAGGCCGGTCAGCACAGCGCCCCAGGCAATGTCCGCCACCACGATGACCAGCGGCCAGTTCTTCAGGGTCGAAGCGTTCGTCAGGTCATAGGTGGCGTAGGCGAAGGTTCCCAGCGCGGCGCCGTAGCCGAGTGCGGTGAGCCAGCTGCCGCCGTCGAGCGCGGGCTGGAGCGCGAAGAAGACGATCCCCGCGATGTACAGCACGTAGAACACAACGGCGTACCCTAGATTGGGTTTGTCTGCCATAAGGTGCCCGAGATGGCTTCGATAGAACTTGCTCATCGACTTGAGCCAGATGGAATCGATGACGGCGAATGCGGCGGCCACGACGAGGAATTGCAAGATGAGCATAAGGGAGCATAACAAGATGCCGGAGGCCGCTGGCGCAGCACGGACGCTGACGATTTTCCGGCAGGAAGAATCGCTGGGGGCAGCCGCGGACCTGGACCTCGCCCTGGAGCTGCTCCGGAAGGTCAAAACCGGCGAAGCGGGGGCCATGCTCCGGCTCTACCGCCCGGCGCCCACGGTGGCCTTCGGGCAGCGGGACACCCACCTGCCGGGCTTCGATGCCGCGGCGCTGGCCTGCCGCGAGCTGGGGTTCGAGCCGCTGATCCGCAAGGCAGGCGGACGCGCCGCCGCCTATCACGAGGGCACGCTGGTGATCGATCACCTGGAACCGGCCACAGACGCGATCGCCGGAGCCAAAGGGCGTTTCTCCTTCTTTGGCGAACTGCTTGCGAGCGCCCTGCGGACCGCCGGCGTCGATGCGGCGGTGGGGGAGATTCCCGGTGAATACTGCCCGGGCGAGTTCAGTGTCCACGGGCAGGATCCGCAGGTGCCCCGGCGCCAGCTCAAACTCGTTGGTACCGCGCAGCGCGTGGTGGCCGGTGGCTGGCTGTTCAGCTCGGTTATCGTCGTGCAGAACTCGGTGCCGATCCGCGCCGTGCTGGAGGCAAGCTACGCGGCCCTGGGCCTGGACTGGGACCCTGCCACCGCGGGCGCCGTCAACGACCTTGTCCCGCACCTGGACGTGGATGCCGTCGAGGCGGCAGTGCTCGACACCTACGCCCGCTACGCAGCCCTGGCCTACGGCGACTTCGGCAGCCTGTTCAGCTGACGGGTGCCGGGAGTGAAGCTGCCGGCACCCGCCAGGGGCTGGTCTCCTTGCTGATGAAAGCGGCCAAAATCCGTCAGGACTGGCCCCGAAGGGCGGATCAGCGGCGTGCCGTCCGGCGGTCTGCGACGCGCCGTGCGAGGAAGTCCTCCACTACCGCTGCAAACTCGTCCGGTGTTTCGATCTGGGGCATGTGACCCGTCTTTGGGAAGACGTGGGACTCGGCGCGTGGCAATGCCGCGGTCGCCGCCTTGAGGTGGCTGAAGGGGAGGACGTGGTCGTGGTCGCCCCAGGCCACGAGCATCGGAATGTCCGACTGCGCCAGGGCCGCCATGAGGTCAGCCCGCCATTCTGCCCTGACGCCGGAGACGGTGCCGAGATCGCGGGCGACCTCGAGCAGGGTCCTGCGGTGCGTCGCCCGTCGCGACAGGGCGTAAGCCTGGCCGACCCGGGCATCGGTCACCAGCGCCTTGTTGTAGAAGATCGACTCCACAGTTCGGCGGGAAGCGGCCTCAGCAGGACGCGTGAGCAGAGCCGCGAGGGGCCTGACCGTGAGCAGGCGCAGGACCAGCGCGACCTCCTGGCCGAACCCGGCGCTGTTGGCAAGTACGAGGGCTGAGACGCGGTCCGGATGGTCCGCCGCCAGTTTCATGGCAACGGCGCCGCCAAGCGAGTTGCCGATCACGGGCAGCGGCTCGTGCACCCCGACGGCGTCGAGGAAGGCAGGCAGAGAGCCGGCAAGCTTGGCCAAAGTCGCGGGTCCGGAGAGACGGTCGGAGTAGGCGAAGCCGGGCAGGTCCACGCTGATGAGGGTGTGCCGCGCCGCGAGCCGTTCGTGCTGCTCGTTCCAGTCCTCCAGGCTCTGGCCGATGCCGTGCAGGAGCAGCATGGGATCCCCGCTGCCGGTCTTCCGGTAGCGAAACCGCGCACCGCCGACGTCGACGTGCCCGGTGCCGGGGAGGTCGAGCGGATCCGGGAGCGCCGCCGCCGTCGTCGTCCGTCCGGATCCGCGCACCTGCTGCCCGCGCCGGCCGAAACGAACGTGGTCCGTGACCCGGCCGGCCCTAAGCAGGGCGAAGTCGCGGAAGTAGTTCTGGTGCAGCCGCCAGGGCGACTCTGCCCCCTGCCGGGGGAGCTTGTCGGCGCCGCGCAGGATGTAGCCGGCCTTCAGGTCAATCAGGGACGTCAGCTCAGCGCCCGCGACCTCGGCGGGTGCTTTGGGTGCCACCCACTGCAGGTTCCGGCGGTCGAGGTGCTTGAGCAGCCTGCAGATGTATCCCGCGACCAGATCGGCTTTGAGCGTCCATGATGCGTTGGTGTAGCCGATAGTGAGCGCAAAGTTGGGCACGCCGTCGAGCATCATGCCTTTGTAGGTCAAAGTTCGGCCCACGTCCACCGGCTCGCCGTCGACGGTGAGGGTCATCCCGCCAATCACAAGCAGGTTCAGTCCTGTTGCCGTGACAATCACGTCCGCCGGGATTGACCTGCCCGAGGCCAGATCAATTCCGTCCGGAGTGATCCGCGAGATCTCGTCGGTCACGATGTCGGCGGTACCGGCGCTGATCGCCCGGTAAAGGTCCCCATTCGGGATGGCGCAGACCCGCTGGTCCCAGGGCTGATACGACGGGGCCAGATGCGTGTCGACGGCGAATCCGGCCGGCAGCTTGGCGACTGCCGATTTGCGTAGAATCGCCTTCATTGTTTCCGGCCGCCGCCGGCTCAACTGGTACGTGAACATCGAAAAGAGGATGTTCTTGGCCCGGACGACGTCGTAAGCCAGTTGAGCGGGCAGCTTTCCGCGGAGGCGGTCGGCCAGGTGGTCCCGGGACGGGACGGGCGCGATGTACGTGGGGGAGCGCTGCAGCATGGTGACCTTGGCGGCAGACTTCGCCATCGACGGCACGAGCGTCACTGCGGTAGCCCCGCTGCCGATGATCACCACCTGCTTGCCCTCGTAATCGAGGTCGGCCGGCCAGTGCTGCGGGTGCACCATCGATCCGGCGAAAGTGTCGGCACCCTCGATGTCCGGGGCGAAGCCTTCGTCATAACGGTAGTAGCCCGAGCAGACGGACAGGAAGGAGCAGGTGAACGTCACTTCCTCGGCGGTCGACGACGGATCGTCCTGTCGGTATTCGCTGCCGGTCGTGCGGGTGGCCGTGACCGTCCACAATGCGGTGTCGCTGGACCACTCGGCCGAGATGACCCGGTGGTTCAGGCGGATCTGCGATCCGAGGCCCTCATCCGAAACCGTCGCCTCGATGTACTCGCGGATCGAGTCGCCGTCGGCGATCGCCTTGGCACCTTCCCAGGGCCGGAACGAGTAGCCGAGGGTATACATGTCGCTGTCGGAGCGGATGCCCGGGTACCTGAAGAGATCCCAGGTGCCGCCCACGGCGCTGCGTGACTCCAGGATTGCGAAGGTCTTCCCGGGTGCCTCGCGTTTCAACCGGCTGGCGAAACCTATGCCGCTCAGCCCGGCTCCAACAATCAAAACATCCACGTGTTCACTCATGTCGCCAAGTTATCGACTTAGCGTTGACAGAGTCAACACCGCGTCGAAAAATTGGATTAGGATGGGCGGCATGGTTCAACGAGGACGACGTACCGCGAGGGTCTCGGGGGATGAACGCCAGGATGCAATCCTTGCTGCCGCCGAGGCGCTCCTCGGCGAGCGGGGCTTCGACGACATTTCAATTGAAGACCTTGCCCGTGGCGCCGGCATCTCCCGTCCCACCTTCTACTTCTACTACTCCTCCAAAGACGAGGTGCTGCTGGCGCTTCTGGACCGCGTGATCACCGAGGTGGAACACCGGGTCGGTGACTTGCCGCGGGATTTCGAAAGCGATCCCGCGGCAGCGTGGACCCGTTCCATCGGCATGTTCGTGGCGGTGTTCGCGTCCCACCGCGGCGTCGCCACGGCGGCGATCACGGCCCGTTCCCGCAACGATGAGGTCCGCAAGCTCTGGTCCAAGTCGATGCAGTCCTGGGCCGACTTCTCGACCGATGTGATCACCTCAGAGCAAGCCAGGGGGGCCGCGCCGCGGGGTATCGATGCCCACGACCTCGCCGTGAGCCTCAACCTGATGAACGAGCGGGTGATCACCGCGGTGCTCAACCAGGAGAGCCCCGCCATCGCCGAGTCACGCGCACTGGACGTGTTATCAACCATCTGGATCCGCAGTATCTACGGGTCCGTCAACCCCGGCCGCCCCTAGCGCCCGGCTCGAAAGGAAAAACTCGAATGCCCGACATCAAAACGCTGACCGTGCTCGGTACCGGAGTGCTCGGATCGCAGATCGCCTACCAGGCCGCCTTCCACGGATTCGAGGTCACGGCCTATGACATCGACGACGCGGCTCTCGAAAAGGCCCGGGCCCGCTTCGATCACCTCGCCGGTATCTACCGGGAACAAACGGTTGCCGGCGCCGTGGCGGGAAAGGCTGAGGCAGCTCTTGGCAACCTCCACCTCACCGCTGACCTCGGGGCCGCCGTCGCGAACGCTGACCTCGTGATTGAAGCGGTACCGGAAATGCTTGAGCTCAAGCGGAACCTTTACCGCAAGCTCGCGGATCTTGCTCCCGCCAAGACCATCTTCGCCACCAACTCCTCAACCCTGCTGCCCAGCGACCTCAAGGATTCCACCGGCCGCCCCGACCGCTTCCTTGCCATCCACTACGCCAACAACATCTGGACGCAGAACATTGCCGAGGTGATGGGCACCGCCGACACGGACCCGGCGGTGTTCGACGCCGTCGTTGGCTTCGCCCGAAACAGCGGACTGGAGCCGATCGAGATCAAGAAGGAGAAAGCGGGGTACGTCCTGAACTCGCTGCTGGTCCCGCTCCTGAATGCGGCCGCCGGCTTGCTGCTCCAGGGCGTCGCCAGCCCCGAAACGATTGACAAAACCTGGCGCATTGCTACCGGAGCACCGAGCGGCCCGTTCCAGATCTACGACGTTGTGGGCCTGGGAACCGCGTACAACATCGCCTCGTCCTCAGCCGACGCCGGGTCGCAGGCGTTCGCCCGGTACCTGAAGGAGAGCTACATCGACAAGGGCAAGCTTGGCGTCGCGACAGGCGAAGGCTTCTACAAATACTGAGTCCGCCGGCGGCTCAACCGCTTAGTCCGGGTCGACGTCCTGGACCGTTCGGGACAGCAAGCAGAACTCGTTGCCCTCGGGATCAGCCAGTACCACCCAACTGGCATTCGGGCCTTGGCCCACATTTGTGCGCTGCGCGCCGAGGGCGAGCAGGCGCTCCAGTTCCTCGGCAGTGGAGAAGCCGTCGGCCCGCAGGTCGAAGTGCAGCCGGTTCTTGATGGTCTTGCCTTCGGGCACCGCAATTACATCGATGGAGGGCCGGGTTTTATCCTGCGGCGCAATGCTGATGACGTCGCTGTCCGCTTCAACAACGTGCCAGCCCAGGACGGCGCACCAGAAATCGGCGACCACTTTTGGCCTGATCGCGTCGATGGCAACAGCAGCTAATTGACTGGGCATGGCCCCACGATAGCCCAAGAGAGATCCAGGGGCACCGCACCATCGGGACCTACTCCGTGCTGCGTTCGCGAAGTACAAGCACCGGGCAATGCGCATGATGAACCGTAGCTGCCGACACGGACCCGAGCATCATGCCGGTGAATCCTCCGTGTCCTCGTGAACCGACGACCACCAGGTCGGCCGCCCGGGAGGCTTCCACGAGCGCTGAGCCGGGATTAGCCTGCACTGCGCGTCCGGTGATGTTCACTCCCTGGTCCGTGACGCGGGCCAGCTCTGCCTTGAGGATGGCCTCGGCATCTGACTGGAAGACGTCGTAGTCCCAGACCTGGCCCAGGGCATCGCCGACATAGGGGAAGTTCCACGCCGCAAGCGCCAGCACCTGGCCGTTGCGGAGCTTGGCTTCTACGATTGCCCAGTCCATGGCGGCCTTGGACTGCGGCGAACCGTCCACCCCCACCACAATCCTGAAACTCCCGCTATCGTCCATGAGTCCTCCACTTCGCTTAGCAATGGGTCCTGGCTTTGTAGTGAGGCCATCTTGGCACTCCGGGAGATTCTCCGGGAGTGCCATTAGCCCCGCGCCGCGGCCCCGGTGGGCGGCCACCTTGACCATCCGTGTCCGCCCAACCGTTTCCGGGCCGGTGGCATCAATTCTTGCGGCGCGGAAGGACCAGCAGTGCGTCGCCCACCGGCCGCTGCCCGGCTGCGTCGGAGGGGGAGTTGACGACCTGGCCGGCTACGACCATGGTGGTGGAGCCACCGCCGTCGAGGTTGATGGCGTCCACCATTCCCAGGGACCGGGCGACGTCGGCGGCTTCTTTGATGCTCAGCCCGAGCGATGTGGTTTGGCGTCCGTCGGCCGTGACCAGGAGGGTGCGCCCTTGGGCGTCGACGCCCGCGATGGTCCTCGGGTTGCGCTTGTGGACCCAGCCGTAATAGAAACTGTTGTTGTCGTCGGCGTGAACCATACCGTCCTTTCGGGCGGTGATGTTCTCGACGCCGCCGGAGACGAGCATCGGCCCGCCGTTGACGACGGAGGTGGCCCCGCCGGTCTTCTCCACCTTGCCGGCTTCATTGCTCAGGTCCGATTCGACATCGAGGCGTTTGCCGAGGATGGCCACATCCTTGAGCTTGGCCACGTCCGCTCCGGTGGCTTGCACTGTGCTGCCGGCGGCCGGGACGGCTGCACCCCGGGCGTTGTTGACCGCTGTTACGGTGCCGTGTTGATCGAGGATTACTTCGAGTCCCGGACCGGACGGTGTGGAGGGACCAAACTCCCCGCTGAAGGCGACGGTCTCGTCGGGGTCCGTGCAAGTGGCGTCGTGCAGGGGCAGGTTGGTGGGAAGATCGCCGGTACCTCCGCAGTTGCGGATCAGCCCCGGTACCCGGTTCAGGCCGTCAAGGGCCAGCGGCGCGCCGTGGCCGGGGGACGAGATGCGACCGCTCCAGGTCAGCCGTTTGATTGATGATTCGTTCTTTTTGCCGTCGATGACCAGAGCCGGCCGGTCCGCGACGGGTTCGCTGAGCAGTTTGCCGCCGACCACTGCGGTTCCGGCCGGGTCGCCTGGTGCACCGGCCCTCGGGTCCAGGACGAAGTAGCCGCCGTTCACCCCGGCCAGGGCAGTTTCGGCTGTCGCGAGCTGGCTTGTGGTTTCCCGGTCCTGCAGGTCCGGGCCGAACCCGGAGGTGAGCTCACCCCGGAAAGTCTTCGGATCAAGAGTGAGGACTTCCAGCTTCCAGGGGCCCCGGGTTGTCCCTGCGGTCCCGGCATCACCGTCCCAGCCGGTGTACAAGGCGGAGGCGGCGTAGCCTGCTGCCTTGAGCTGGCTGATCGTTGCCGTGCCGGCGTCCTTCGATTCAAACGCGCCGGCGCGCACACGGTATCCCAGGTCTCCGCCGGCGTCGGCGAGCTGGGGTGACTGGACGTGCTCAACCCGCGCCTGGACTCCGGCGTCCCGGAGTTTGAGGGCCACCGCCTCGGCTGTCGCTGCATCCGACAATGCGGAAGCCGGAGCGTCGGGATCGGCAGATGTGGACGGGATGGCGACTTCGGCGGTCCAGAACAGCGCGGCGTCCGGAGCGCCGCGGGTGATGGAAGTCCGTGTCAGGCCAGGGGCCAAGGTGGTGACGGTTCGCGTCTCGGGAAGATCCGGGGCGCCGAGTTCGAGTTTGCCGCCGTCCTGCCGTCCGTGTACCTGGGATGCAGGCACCGCGGTGTCTGCGAAGGACACGCCTGTTGGAGCAATGAAGGCTGCAGGAAGTCCAAGGGCAACGGCGGCAATTGCGGCCGCACCTTTTCGCAAAGTGGGAGGTGTCATGGCTCGAAACTACCTTCCCCGCCACCGGCTCCGGCCACCCCCGGGCCCCAGTTCGGAAGGCCTTTGCCGACTGTTCACGCGCTGTTTCGCGGCGCGGACGGCAGCTCGACAACCGCCTCAGTGCGGCCGTAGCGGCGCAGTCAGTCCCGGCCGGCCCCGCCAAGGACTGTGACGTCCAGGGGCATGCGGTTGGCGCGCCGCAGGCGCCCGGCCAGCACGTTGCGCACCCCCCGGGTCACCATTGTTGTCCTGCTCAGATACCGGTACTCGGCGGCATCCGAGGTGACGAGTTCCACGATGGGGCGCGCTGCGTCGTCGGCGGTCTGCCCCCAGAGTCCGACGACGATCTGCAGCCCGCCCAGTCGGTGCCCGTACCCGGGCTGGGAGGTGATGTGCCCCAGCATGTCCGTCATCACCAGTCCGGGGTTCATGCCATGTACCCGCACGCCGCTGCTTTTGGTCTCCCGGCGCAGCGTCTCGGTGAACTGGCGGACCCAGCGCTTGCTCGAGGTATAGGCGTTCTGCAGCGCCACCGGACCCTGGTCGCCTTGGCCGTAGATGTTAACGAGGTCGCCGTGGCCCTGGGCGAGGAACACTGGCAACGCGACCCTGGAGCCGTGGAACGTGCCGAGGATATTCGTGCGCACCACCCGCGTGAAGTCGTCGACCGGGGTAGACGCCGTCGGCCCAAAGACGCCGGCGGCACCTGCGTTGTTTACCCAGATGTCGAGCATCCCGCGGCCGAGGGCCTCCTCGCGCAGGGCCTCGACGTCGGCCAGTTCTCCGGTGTCGCAGTGACGTCCGGACGCCGCTATCCCTTCCGTGCGCAGCCGCTCGACGGCGGCCGCGACGTCGACCTCCGACCTGGACGCCAGCACCACAGTGGCGCCCCTGTGCCCCAGGACCCTGGCCATGGCAAACCCCAAACCACGTGTCGAGCCAGTCACGACGGCCACGCGCCCGCGCAGGAGATCTTGTTGTGAACTCATGGTTCCCTCTTACGCGAACCTGCCGCGGAGGGCAAGAGCCACCGGCGGTGAGACGGTCCCGGATGCCGACCCGCAGTTCGCCCCCGCAGGATAGCTCACCCCGGTTTGGCCTCCGGCCCGCGTGAACGTTCGAACAAACAGGCCGGGCACCAGCGGTGCCCGGCCTGCTTGTTGCCGGTGGTGGTCCCTGGCCCCTAGTGGCCCCGGGCGATCCAGTCCTGCAGCTGCGGCGCTTCGGCACCGACAGTGGTCGGGTCACCGTGCCCGGTCCGGACCACGGTGTCCGCCGGCAGCGTCAGCAGCCGGCCCTTGATGGACTCGATGATGGTGGGGAAATCGCTGTAGGACCGGCCGGTGGCCCCCGGACCGCCCTGGAACAGGGTGTCGCCGCTGAAAACGGTTCCCTCCTCCGCCAGCAGGAAGCACATGGAACCCGGCGAATGTCCGGGCGTGTGCAGGGCCACGAGCCGGGCGCCGGCGACCTCGAAGCTGTCGCCGTCCTCGATCGCGTGGTCCGGTTCGGTTCCCGGGAAGACCCGCTCCCACAGCATCCAGTCGTCCCGGTTCAGATATACCGGCGCGCCGACGCGGCCGCGGAAATCGCCGACGGCGGCGATGTGGTCGTCGTGTCCGTGGGTCAACAGGATCGCCTTCACTCTCCGGCCCGCAACGGCTGCGGCCACGGCACCGGCGTTATGCGCCGGGTCGATCACAACGCACTCCGACTCGTCGCCCACGATCCAGACGTTGTTGTCAACATCCCAGGTGCCGCCGTCGAGCGAGAAGGTACCCGAGGTGACCAGACGGTCGATCCGGAGGCCCTGCGCGGAACCTCCGCTCACAGTTCAACCACCGATCGCAGCACGGAACCGCCGTGCATCTTCTCGAAGGCCTCCTCGATCTGGTCGATCGTGATCCGTTCCGTCACAAAGGCATCCAGGTCCAGCTTGCCCTGCTGGTAGAGGTCGATCAGCATGGGGAAGTCGCGCGAAGGCAGGCAGTCGCCGTACCAGGAGGACTTAAGCGAGCCGCCCCGGCCGAAGAGATCCAGCAGCGGCAATTCCAGGGTCATCTCGGGATTGGGCACACCCACCAGGACGACGGTCCCGGCCAGGTCCCGGGCGTAAAACGCCTGTTTGTAGGTCTCCGGACGTCCGACGGCGTCAATCACCACGTCGGCGCCGAAGCCGCCGGTCAGTGCACGGATTGCCTCCACCGGGTCCGCGGCGGAGGAGTCCACGGTGTGGGTTGCGCCGAGGTCCTTGGCGCGTTCGAGCTTTTTGGGATCAATATCAACGGCGATCACCGTGGTGGCACCGGCGAGCGCGGCACCGGCAACGGCTGCCACGCCGACACCGCCGCAACCGATGACGGCGACGGTATCGCCGCGCTTGACGTTTCCGGTGTTGATGGCCGCGCCGATGCCTGCCATCACTCCGCAGCCGAGCAAGCCGATCGCGGCCGGGTCAGCCTCGGGGTCGACCTTGGTGCACTGCCCGGCGGCGACGAGTGTCTTCTCGGCGAACGCGCCAATGCCCAGCGCCGCGGTGAGCTCGGTGCCGTCCTCGAGTGTCATCTTCTGGGTGGCGTTGTGGGTATTGAAGCAGTACTGCGGCTGGCCGCGCCGGCACGCCCGGCATTCGCCGCAGACGGCGCGCCAGTTCAGCACCACACGGTCGCCGGGGGCAACCTCGGTGACGTCGGGTCCAACGGCGCTGACAACGCCGGTGGCCTCGTGGCCGAGCAGGAATGGGAAGTCATCGTTGATGGCGCCCTGCTTGTAGTGCAGGTCGGTGTGGCAGACACCGCAGGTGAGGATGTCCACAAGGGCCTCCCCGGGTCCGGGATCCGGGACCAGGATGGTTTCCAGGGTGACGGGCGCGCCCTTGGAGCGGGCTATGACGCCTTTGACTTTATGGACCATGGGAATAGCTCCTCTGCTTGTATCGGGGTTTTTGCCGCACAACATTCTTTCGCATAACGAGCGACGGCACGGCCTCCGGGGAGACCCTGCCGTCGCTCGTTACCGGTTCAAGGGTGGGCTTTAAGCCGCAAGGCGGCTTTTGACCTCAGCCGCGGAGGGGTTGGTGGCTGCAGTGCCGTCCGGGAACAGCACAGTGGGGACCGTCCGGTTACCTCCGTTGAGCTTTTCCACGAGATCGGCGGTGCCTTCAACTTCTTCGATGTTGATCTCGGTGTAGCCGATGCCCTGGGCATCCAGCTGCTTCTTCAAGCGGTTGCAGTAGCCGCACCACGTGGTCGAAAACATGGTGATGGTGCCGGATTCGGGGGTAAAGTCCACGAAGTTCTCCTCAAAGCTGGGTGCCGGCGCTGGATGGCAGCGCCCATGCCGGCAAAAGTGGGATGTCACTGGAAATAACCGTAACCTGCGGCGCGCTATTCCCGGGCAATGCCCGCGCCGTGTGCGCTCAGCGCCCGGGAGGTGAGGCCCGACACCCTCCGGCAGGTTGTGGAATAGGGTCCCGGCGGCAGCCGTTGACGCTGGCATGAAGGCAATTACTTATAGCGAATATGGCAATCCGGACGTCCTTGAATTGGCAGAGCTCCCGCTGCCGAAGGTAGGGCCGGGCATGGTCCTGGTAAAGGTCAAGGCGGCGTCGGTGAACCCGGTCGACTGGAAAATAATGGCCGGCTACTTGGACGCGGCGATGGACGTGCAGTTCCCGGCGGTCCCCGGCTGGGATGTGGCCGGCGTTGTCGAGTCGGTGGGGATCGACGCGCCGCATTTCCGGCCCGGCGATGAAGTCATTTCCTATGGCCGCAAGGACTACGTCCACGGCGGTAGCTTTGCTGAGTACATCGCCCTGCCGGAGCGGCTCCTTGCGCGCAAGCCTGCATCCCTGGGGTGGAATGCCTCCGCAGGTCTTCCGCTGGCCGGTTTGACGTCTTATCAGGTACTCACCCGGCTGGGTCTCACGGCGGACGAGACGGTGCTGATCCACGGCGGCGCCGGCGGTGTGGGGTCCCTCGGAATCCAGATCGCCGTGGCGCTCGGCGCCCGTGTAATCGCCACCGCTTCCGAGAAGAACCACGACTTCCTGCGTTCCCTCGGCGCCGAGCCCGTCAGCTATGGCGAAGGACTCGCGGAGCGGGTTCGTGCCCTGCGTCCGGACGGCGTCGACGTTGTCGCAGACTTCGTGGGCGGGAATCTCGAAGCCACCCTCGCTGTCCTGGCCGACGGGGGCCGGCACGCCTCGATTGCCGACAGTGAAGTGGAGCAGCACGGCGGGACCTGGATGTGGGTCAACCCTGTAGGCGCCGAGCTGCAGGAACTTGCCGACCTGGTGGACGAGCACAAAATCCGGGTCGAAATTGCCCGGACTTTCCCGTTGCCGCAGGCGGCAGATGCCTTCCGGTTCAATATGGAAGGGCACACCCGCGGCAAGATAGTCCTCACCGTCGACGACGCGCCCTGATGCGAAGCGGCGGCCGGACGCCGGCCGCCGCGGGCCCGGGTTCGAAGACCGCCGGATGACACCGTTTGGGCGCAGTGGCATGCTGGTGCCATGTGTGGACGCTACGTGATGGCAAGGGCCGTCGGAGACCTGCTGGCCGAGTTCGACGCGGGACTCGAAGAGGAGACCGTGATTCCGCCGTCGTGGAACGTGGCCCCGACCGCGGAGGTGCCGATCCTGCTGGAACGGCTGGTGGACGGCACGCCGGTCCGGCAGTTGCATATCGCCCGCTGGGGCTTGGTGCCGTCCTGGGCCAAGGACCCGGGGATCGGCTCCAAGATGATTAACGCCCGCAGCGAGAGTGTGCTGGAGAAGCCGGCGTTCCGGAAGGCAACCCGGGCCCGGCGGTGTGCGGTTCCCGCTGACGGATACTACGAATGGAAGGGCCAGGGCCGCGGCAAGCAGCCCTACTACGTGCACCCGAAGGACGGCCATCCGATAGTTTTCGCCGGTCTCTACGAATGGTGGAAAGACCCCGCCAAGGCCGACGATGACCCGGAACGCTGGCTGCTCTCGACGTCGATCATGACTACCGACGCGCCGCCGGAGGGTTATGCCGGGGGGATGCTGGCCGAGCTCACGGCCCTGCACGACCGGGTTCCGCTGCCAATGGACCGGACGACGCTGCAGGCGTGGCTGGATCCGCAGGCCGACGATGCCGCAGGGCTGGTCGATCTGGTCCGGGCGGGCGCGCACGACGTTGCGGAGGGCTGGACGATCGACGCCGTGGGTACCGCGGTCGGGAATGTCAAAAATGATTCCCCGGAGCTGATCCGGCCGGTGGGAAGCCTGTTCTAGGGATGCGCACACAGCCGTGCTGCAGTGCTGCGGCGGGCACGCGGGGTGGCCGGTTCAGAGTGTCACCTTCCCGCCGCCGTCGACCGCCCAGCTGGGATTGAAGGCAACTTCCCAGCGGTAGCCGTCGGGGTCGGCGAAGTAGCCGGTATAGCCGCCCCAGGGCTGGGTCTTGGCCGCCGCGATAACGGCCGCTCCGGCGGATTCGGCTTCCGCCATCACCCAGTCCACTTCCGCGGCGCTGGCCAGGTTGTGGCTCAATGTGATGCAGGGAATGCCGGCGGGTGGATCGGTGCCGGCTTCTGCCTGCATCTGGCCGGCGTCCCAGAGCGAGAGGATGAGCCCGTGGTTGGCCTGGATGAACAGAACCTCGCCGCGGACTTCTCGGTGGACGGGCCAACCCAGGCCATCGACGTAGAAACTACGGGAGGCGCCAACGCTGCGGACACCCAGTGAAATTAAATCGACTCGTGGCTGCATCTTTCGATACTGTCATGGACATGTCCACAAATCACGAAAACGATAAAGCTGCCAAAGCCGACCGGGAACAGCTCGCGGCTGTCCGGGTGGCGGTTGACGAGGTGGACGAACAGATCGTGTCCCTGATCGGCCGCCGCGAGCGCCTGATCCGGATCGCCGGAACCCTCAAAGCGGACAGCGCCGAGGTGCGGGCCCCCGGACGCGTGGAGCGGGTGATCGAACACGTCCGCACCACGGCCCAGCAGAAGGACATCGACGTCGACCTCATCGAAAAAACCTACCGGGCCATGGTCGATGCTTTTATCACGCTCGAGCTGGAGGTTTACAAAGCCAGCTCCTGACGGGCGGCTTAGAGGGCTTCCTCTACCGCAACGTTTGACTGGTACTCCCGGCCGTCACAGTCGCTGAATGCCGTCATCAGGTGGCCCTTGGCCAGGCCCATGACAGTGCTGAGCGGGAAATGCCCGGTGATGGTGTTTCCGGAGTGGTCGACACCCTTAAGGTCAAAGTTCTCCTCCGTACCGTCATGGCTGAAGCAGTAGAAGGACACCGCCTCCCCGTTCATAAACTCGATCCCCATCCTTCGCTGGTGGGAATGATCCGGTGTTGCCGCGACGAGCCCCACCACATAAGCGCCCTGGCCGGGGATGTTTCCGTCTATATC
This sequence comes from Pseudarthrobacter sp. PH31-O2, assembly GCF_030063265.1. Classification (NCBI taxonomy): domain Bacteria; kingdom Bacillati; phylum Actinomycetota; class Actinomycetes; order Micrococcales; family Micrococcaceae; genus Pseudarthrobacter; species Pseudarthrobacter sp. PH31-O2. The sequence continues at coordinate 548,104 of NZ_JASIST010000001.1, forward strand.
GAACTTCGCCACCAGGGACGTGTCCTCGGCGGCGATGCTGACGTGTTTCAGAAGTGCGTTATGGGAGCTCATGGCTCAATCCTGCTACCTGCGCGTACGTCCGTCCACCCCTGACCTAGGTTTTGCCGAAGGACCGTCGTAGACTGGAGTTGTTCGAATATATGTTCGAATAGTTGCCGATCGTTTTTCTACCGGTCGTTTTTTCACATGGTGTGGTCCGGGAGGCGCAGTGGGTATGTTCAGCGAGACCGTGGACGTCGTCTGCACCCCTTCGGGCGAGCCTTTGACGCTCGGCTGGGCCGGCCGCCACTACATCCTTTGTGCGGAACCGGTCCGCTGGTACGAGCGGCGTCAATGGTGGGCTGAGGAACAGCGGGCACCGCTGGGGAGCGGTCCCGGGCTGGTGGATCACGAGATCTGGCGGGTGCAGGTGCGCCCGGCAGATTCCACCGACACCGACACCGACAGCCTCACCCTTGACCTCACCCGGCATGTGGGCAGCGGACGCTGGCGCCTGCTGCGGATCCACGACGCCCTGCGTCCGTTCCTTGCGCCCGAATCAGCATGAGCTTTACGCATCTCCATGTTTCCACCGCCTTCAGCGCCCACTACGGGGTCTCCTGGCCGGATGAGCTGGCCGCCGCCGCTGCCGCGGACGGCGCGACGGCGCTCGCCTGCACGGACCGTGACGGCCTCTATGGAACAGTCAAACACCTCAAGGCCTGCATGGCTGCGGGACTTGATCCGATTGCCGGCGTGGAACTTGCGGTCTTTGACGACGACGGCGACCTCCGCACCGAGGTAGCGGGACGTGTGGTTGTGCTGGCCCACGGGAACAACAGCGGTGCGGGCTACCGTGCGCTGTGCCGGCTGATCTCCGATGCGCATGCCCGCACCACGGGCAAGGCCGGGGGAGCGGTGCCGGTCGCGGTGACCAGGTCCGAGCTGGCCTCCCGGACCCTGCACCCGGAAACGCTCAAGCCGGTGTTGACCGTGCTGATCGGCCCGGACTCCGACGTGGGACGTGCCATGGGCGGGAGGCGCTACCTGCGCCCCCGCACCCTGTTCAAACGCTGGCTCGATGCCATGCCCCCGGGAACAATCGCCGCCGAGGTGGTCAGCCAGCTCAGTCCGCCCGGGGAACCGCTGAGCACCGCCCACGCTGTACGGATGCTCAAGCTTGCCGCTGAGCACGGGGTTCCCGCTGTATTGAGCAACGCCGTGCGTTACGTCGCCGAAGACGGGGCGGCCACCGCGGACGTGCTGGATTCCGCCCGCACGCTGAAATCGTTGCCCGAGCTTTCCGCTGCCCCGTTGCTTCAGCCCAACGGGCAGGGCTGGCTGAAATCCTCGGGCCAGATGCTGCAGTTGGGCAAGGAGATCATGCACGCCGCCGGATACGGCGCTGCCGACCTCAAAAGCCTGATGGCGCAGACCGAGGCGCTCGCGGACCGCTGCAGGATGGACCCGGTAACGGACATGGGCTGGAAACAGCCCGTGGTGCCGGAGGCCACAGTGATCGGAATCGCCGGGGATCCCCTCGCCGAACTCATCCTGCGCTGCGAGGCCGGCATCGGCAGGCGGTTCCCGGGGATCACCGGCAAAGCTGCCGGGGAGCTGCGTTCGCGGCTGGAGCATGAGCTGGGAATCATCGACAACCTGGGCTTCGCCGCGTACTTCCTGACCGTGGCCGAGGTGTCCCGGATGATCCTGGACATGGGGGTACGGGCAGCAGCCCGAGGCTCGGGGGCCTCCAGCCTGGTCAATTATCTGATCGACGTCAGCCAGGTAAACCCGCTCCAGCACGACCTGATCTTCGAACGCTTTCTCTCCCGGGACCGTGCCACCCTGCCGGATATCGACATCGACGTCGAAAGTGCTGAACGGCACAACGTGTACCGGAAGATCTTTGAGCGCTTCGGGTCCGAGCGCGTCACCCTGATGAGTATGCAAAACGGCTACCGCGCTCGCGGTGCCGTGCGCGACGCCGGCCTGGCACTGGGCATGGAGGAAGGCGAGATTGGGGACATCGCCAAGCAGTTGTGGCGATTTTCAGCCCGGAACTTCCGTGAAGCGCTCGTGGAGAAGCCTGAGCTGAAGGAATTCGCCGGCCGGGTGGGACAGCGCGACTTCAGCGGGAACCAGCAGCTGGATCTGCTGGTGGACCTCACCGAACGGCTGGACCGGCTGCCGCGCCATATCTCCATGCACCCTTGCGGGGTGATCCTGGGGGATGCGACCCTGCTGGACCGGACGCCTGTCCAGCCCAGCGGGCTGGGTCTGCCGATGAGCCAGTTCGACAAGCACGACATGGACCCGATGGGCATGCTCAAACTCGACGTCCTGGGTGTCCGGATGCAAAGCGCCATGGCCTTCGCCGTCCGCGAAGTGATCCGGCTCCATCCCTCCAAAGCCGAGGTGGTCGCCGCAGGCGCACATCCGGCAGGGCCTGACGGGACCGGGCCGGACTACATCGCCGAGGACGGCCAGATCGACCTCAACGCCGTGCCGCTCGACGACGAACCCACCTATGAACTGATCCGCAGTACCCATACCCTGGGCTGTTTCCAGATCGAGTCACCCGGTCAGCGGGAGCTGATCGGGAAGCTCGCGCCCAGGGAGTTCAATGACCTGATCATCGATATCTCCCTGTTCCGGCCTGGTCCGATGAAATCGGATATGGTCCGGCCTTTCCTGGAGTACCGGCATGGATTTGCACCCGAGGTCTACCCGCACCCGGACCTTAAACCCGTCCTCAAGGAGACTCACGGCGTCACGGTGTTCCATGAGCAGATCCTCAAGACCTTCGACGTGATGACCGGATGCGGGCTGGCGCGGGCCGACGAATTCCGCCGCGCCCTCGGCAACGATGTACTCGAAGGAAAGGTGGAGGAGTTCTTCCGGAAGGAAGCCCGCGCCCGGGGGTACAGCCCCGCAGTGGTGGACAAGGTCTGGGGAACGCTCAAGGCCTTCGGAAGCTTTGGGTTCTGCAAAGCCCACGGCGCTGCTTTTGCCGTACCCACCTACCAGTCGGCCTGGCTGAAGGCCCACCACCCGGAGGCGTTCCTCGCCGGACTGTGGGAGCACGATCCGGGCATGTATCCCAAGCGGCTCCTGGTGGCCGAGGCCCGGCGGCTGGGAATCCCGATCCTGCCCCTGGACATCAACCGGAGTCACGCCGAGTACCGGGTGGAACGTGTGGATACCGGTCAGGACCGCGGCAGACTGGGTATCCGGCTGAGCCTGAACGGCATCTATGGACTCTCCGGGTCCGAGCTGAAACGGATCGTGGCCGGACAGCCCTATGATTCGCTCGCGGACCTGCGGGCCAGGTCCCGGCTGAGCAGGCCCAGCATCCAGCGGCTGGCGCAGCTCGGTGCTTTCGATTCCCTGCACCGGGCCGCCGGCGGGGCCGCGAACCGGGCGGACTTGGTCCATCACCTGCAGGCCCTGCAAAGCCGGCCGCACCGCAAAGGCATCGACGTGATCGATGGTCAGCTGTCCCTGCCGCTGGGTGATGTCGAGTTGAAAAACCTCAAGGCCGGGCTGCCTGCGCCGACCCTGGTGGACACCGTCAGGGCCGAACTGGACCTGATGGCCGTGGATGTCAGCGACCACTTGATGGCAAGCCACCGGCCGATGCTGGACCGGCTCGGCGTCACCACCGCGGACAAGCTGCTGGGGTTGCGCAACGGCACCGAGGTGCTGGTCGCGGGGGTACGGGTCGCCACCCAGACCCCTCCCATGCGGGGAGGCCGGCGCGTGGTGTTCATCAGCATCGACGACGGCACGGGCTGTGTGGACTCGGTATTCTTCCATGAAGCCCAGGAGCTTACAGGCCCGCTGCTGTTCGGCACCCGGTTGTTGCTGATCAGGGGAACAACCCGGCGGACCGGACCGAGGGGGATCAGTATCAGCGCCAGCATGGCCTGGGACCTGAGCCGCACGCAGACCCTGCCATTCCCGGCCCCGGCGGCCGGGATCCCGGACTACCGGGAAGCTGAGCCGCCGGGCCCGCTGGAGGGCATCAGCCGCCACCTCGCCATTACCGGGCTGGGAGGCTGAGTGGCGCGTTGGTTGGCCTCTGCAGAAACCGATAGCATGGACGGGGCTGGCTGTGGCCCCCGTACGCCACAAGCTACGAAGCCTCAACTTTGAATAGGAGACACCCGTGTCAGATGCCCAGCAGATCACCCTTCTCGTCGATGGCGAAGAGACCAAGGTGGCTACCGGGACCACCGGCGCGGAACTCTTTTTTGAGCGCCGCGACGTCGTTGTGGCCCGCATTAACGGCGAGCTGAAGGACCTGGACCAGCCGCTGCCCGAGGGCGCGGCAGTTGAGGGCGTCACCATCGATTCCCCCGACGGCCTTAACGTCCTGCGGCACTCCGCCGCCCATGTGATGGCCCAGGCCGTCCAGCAGCTGCGCCCCGACGCCAAGCTGGGCATCGGCCCGTACATCACCGACGGCTTCTACTTCGACTTCGACGTTGAGGAGCCGTTCACACCGGAGGACCTGAAGACTCTGGAAAAGATGATGCAGAAGATCATCAACCAGAACCAGAAGTTCGTCCGCCGTGTGGTTACCGAGGACGAAGCGCGTGAGGCGATGAAGGACGAGCCCTACAAGCTTGAACTGATCGGCCTCAAGGGCGCAGGCTCCGACGCCGACGGCTCCAGTGTTGAAGTGGGCGGCGGCGAGCTGAGCATCTACGACAACGTCGAGCGCAAGGAAGGCACAGCCGTCTGGTGTGACCTGTGCCGCGGCCCGCACCTGCCCAACACCAAACTGATCTCCAACGCCTACGCGCTCACCCGCTCCTCAGCGGCGTACTGGCGCGGCAGCGAGAAGAACAAGCAGCTGCAGCGCATTTACGGCACCGCGTGGCCCACCAAGGAAGCACTCAAGGCTTACCAGGAGCGGATGGCCGAGGCCGAGCGTCGCGACCACCGCAAGCTCGGGGCTGAACTGGACCTGTTTTCCTTCCCCGACGAGCTGGGCTCCGGCCTGCCGGTGTTCCACCCCAAGGGCGGCATCATCCGCAAAGCGATGGAAGATTACTCCCGTCAGCGCCATGTCGAGGCCGGCTACGAGTTCGTCTACACCCCGCACATCACTAAAGGCCACCTCTACGAGGTGTCCGGCCACTTGGACTGGTACCGGGACGGCATGTTCCCCCCGATGCACATCGACGCGGAACTCAACGAGGACGGCACCGTCCGCAAGCCCGGCCAGGACTACTACCTGAAGCCGATGAACTGCCCGATGCACAACCTGATCTTCCGCTCCCGCGGCCGGTCCTACCGCGAACTGCCGTTGCGCCTGTTCGAATTCGGTTCCGTCTACCGCTACGAGAAGTCCGGCGTTGTGCATGGCCTCACCCGGGTCCGGGGCATGACCCAGGACGACGCCCACATCTACTGCACCCGCGAGCAGATGAAGGATGAGCTCACCAAGACCCTCAACTTCGTCCTTGCGCTGCTCAAGGACTACGGCCTGAACGACTTTTACCTGGAGCTCTCCACCAAGGACCCGGAGAAGTCCGTGGGTTCGGATGAGATCTGGGAGGAAGCCACCCGGACCCTCGCCGAGGTGGCCGAGGAATCCGGACTCGACCTGGTTCCCGATCCGGGGGGTGCAGCGTTTTACGGCCCCAAGATCTCCGTGCAGGCCCGCGACGCGATCGGCCGCACCTGGCAGATGTCCACCATCCAGCTGGACTTCAACCTGCCCGAGCGGTTCGAACTCGAGTTCCAGGCCGCCGACGGCACCCGCCAGCGCCCCGTGATGATCCACCGCGCGCTGTTCGGATCGATTGAACGCTTTATGGGGGTCCTGACCGAGCACTACGCCGGTGCCTTCCCGGCGTGGCTGGCTCCCGTCCAGGTGGTCGGCATTCCGGTGGCCGAGGCGTTCAACGATTACATGTTCGACGTTGTGGGCCGGCTCAAGGCCGCCGGCATCCGTGCGGAGGTGGACATTTCCTCGGACCGTTTTCCGAAGAAGATCCGCACCGCCAGCAAGGACAAGGTCCCGTTTGTGCTGATCGCCGGGGGCGACGACGCCGAAGCCGGAGCCGTATCCTTCCGCTTCCGTGACGGCAGCCAGGACAACGGTGTGCCGGTTGCTGAAGCCGTCCAGCGGATCGTCGACGCCGTCCGTAACCGGACCAGCTAGCGGACAGGGACCAGCGATGCGGGAATCCACAGGTGCCGCCCCGGACTATCCGGGGGATGCTGGCGTGACGGACGACTTTGCTTTGGCCGGGGTGCCGGACGCCTTCCAGCGTCTGTGGACTCCGCACCGCATGGCTTACATCAAGGGCGGCCAGAACCAGTTCAAGAACGTGGACGACTGCCCGTTCTGCGTGGCGCCGGACCGCGATGACGATGATTCGTTGATCGTCCACCGTGGTAGGACCAGCTATGTGGTGCTCAATCTCTTTCCGTACAACCCGGGCCACCTGCTGGTGTGCCCGTACCGGCACATTCCCGACTATACGGACCTAAACGTGGCGGAAACGGCGGAATTCGCCGAACTGACCCAGACGGCCATGCGTGTGCTGCGCAAGGTCGCCAATCCGACGGGATTCAACCTGGGCATGAACCAGGGGGTAACCGGCGGTGCCGGCATAGCCGGGCACCTGCACCAGCACGTGGTTCCGCGCTGGGGCGGGGACGGAAACTTCTTCCCGATCATCGCCCAGACCAAGGCCATCACGCAGACCCTGGGCGAGGTACGTCAGCAAGTGGCTGACGCGTGGCCGCAGGAGAACGGCGCGGGGCAGGCGACTGTCGGGGCCACGGATGCTCAATAGGCACGCGCGCGGATTCTTCACCGCGCTTTTCTCCCCGCTCGCCCGGTGGCTGTTGCGGATCGGCGTCTCCCCGGACGCCGTGACCATCGTCGGAACCCTAGGCGTGGTGGTCGGGGCGCTGGTTTTCTACCCGCTGGGCCAGCTTTGGTGGGGGACGCTTTTTATCACTGCGTTCATTTTTTCCGACGTCATCGACGGCATTATGGCCCGGATGCACAAGGGCGGGGGACGCTGGGGCAATTTCCTGGACTCCACCCTGGACCGGGTGGCCGACGGGGCACTGTTCGCCGGCGTCGCGGTCTGGTTCTTCACCGGCGGGGCGAACATCGCCATCGCCGTGGCCGCCATCCTCTGCCTGGTCCTGGGAATGGTGGTTTCTTACGCCCGGGCCAAGGCCGAGGCGCTGGGCTTCGAGGCAAACGTGGGCATTGCAGAGCGCGCCGAGCGGCTGGTGTCCGTGCTGGTGGTGACGGGCTTCACCGGCCTGGGCCTGCCGAGCGTGGTGCTTTTTGTGACCTTGATTCTGCTGGCCGCCGCGAGCCTCGTCACCATCGTCCAGCGGATCATCGCAGTGCACCGCCAGTGGATCGAATCAACCGAAGGCACCGCGTCCGAACAGGCGGCCTGAGCGTGCGCCTTCGACGGCGGCCCGGGGTGTAACGGAAATTCAGCGCCGCGCAACGGGGGACTAGTATTAGCTGTGCCGGCCAATGGATCCGGTAACCCGGTGCGTGCGAAGCGGTTCTTGTGCGCCGTCAGCGCTCCGGCGAGGTCAACTATCTACCCATAGGGGTTTTTGTGTCTACACCTGATGTAAGCAGCGAAGCCGGCGCGTCCGCACAGAGCGTTACGGGCAGCAGCCGCGTTAAGCGCGGTATGGCGGAGATGCTCAAGGGCGGCGTCATTATGGACGTCGTTAACGTCGAGCAGGCCCTCATCGCCGAGGATGCCGGAGCCGTGGCAGTGATGGCGCTGGAACGCGTTCCGGCCGACATCCGCGCCCAGGGCGGCGTGTCCCGCATGTCCGATCCGGACATGATTGAGGCGATCATCGCCGCCGTGTCCATTCCGGTCATGGCGAAGGTCCGGATCGGCCACTTCGTCGAAGCCCAGGTCATCCAGACCCTGGGCGTGGATTACATCGACGAGTCCGAGGTCCTGACCCCGGCGGACTACGCGAACCACATCGACAAGTGGAATTTCACGATTCCCTTCGTCTGCGGTGCCACCAACCTCGGTGAGGCGCTGCGCCGGATCAACGAGGGCGCGGCGATGATCCGGTCCAAGGGCGAGGCCGGCACCGGGGATGTCTCCAACGCCACCACGCACATGCGCTCGATCCGTGCGGAGATCAAGCGGCTCGCCGGGATGGCCGAGGACGAGCTCTACGTCGCGGCCAAGGAACTGCAGGCCCCGTATGAACTGGTGAAGGAAGTGGCCGCCACCGGCAAGCTCCCCGTGGTGCTGTTCACCGCCGGCGGCATCGCCACCCCGGCGGATGCGGCGATGATGATGCAGCTCGGCGCCGACGGTGTCTTCGTTGGCTCCGGTATCTTCAAGTCCGGCAACCCGGCCCAGCGGGCGGCCGCCGTCGTGAAGGCCACTACCTTCTTTGATGACCCGGACGAGATCGCCAAGGCCTCCCGCGGCCTGGGCGAGGCCATGGTCGGAATCAACGTCGACGAAATCCCGCAGCCGCACCGCCTCGCTGAGCGCGGCTGGTAACTGCACCAACGCCCAACTGACTCGCAGATATGGTCGTTTTGAGGGCTCAAAACGACCCCACCTGCGAGTCAGTTGGGCTGCGCCGGGTGGATTCCGTGGGCTACTCGAGGCCGCGGCGCTTGAGCAGCGGTTCGAGTCCGGCGTCTCGGCCTCGGACGGCGCGGAAGGAATCCAGCGGATCCCGGCTGTTGCCGCGGGAGAGCAGTTCAGCCCGGAAGAAGTCGCCATTTGCGCGGGTGAGGCCGCCGTTTTCCTTAAACCATTCCACCGTCTCGGCGTCCAGCACCTCGCTCCAAATGTAGGAGTAGTAGCCCGCGGCGTAGCCGGCACCGGCAAAAATGTGCTGGAAGTACCCCGTGCGGTAGCGCGGGGGGATCAGGTGGTGTGCCACGCCGGCCGCTGCCAATGCCCCGGCCTCGAACTCCAGAACGTCCTCGGGCACCTCTGTGCCGTCCAGGACATGCCAGGCCAGGTCAAGCAGGGCAGCGCCCAGGTACTCGGTCGTGCCAAAGCCCTCGCCCCACAGCTGTGCGGCATCGAGCTTGGCCACGATCTCCTGCGGGAGCTTCTCGTTGGTGGCATGGTGGCGTGCGTAGTTCGCCAGAACCTCGGGCCACATGATCCACATTTCGTTGACCTGCGAGGGGTACTCCACAAAGTCCCGCGGCACGGAGGTACCGGAAAAGCGCGGGTACGTGACGGAGGAGAACAGTCCGTGCAGGGCGTGGCCGAACTCGTGGAACGCGGTGCGGAGTTCGTCGAGGGCCAGGAGGGTGGGTTCGCCGGCCGGTGGCTTGGAGATGTTCAGGTTGTTGATCACCACGGGCCGGGCGTTGAGCAGGCCGGACTGTTCCACCAGAGAGTTCATCCATGCTCCGCCGCGCTTGGACTCGCGGGTGTAGTAGTCGCCCAAAAATAGCCCCAGCTCCGTGCCGTCCTGGTTCCGGACTTCCCAGACCCGCACGTCCGGGTGGTAGCCGGAGAGGTCTGCGCGTTCGTGGAAGGTGACACCGTACAGCGCGTTGGCGGCGAAGAACACGCCCTCGTGCAGGACGCGGTCCAGCTCGAAGTAAGGGCGCAGAGCCTGTTCGTCAACTGCATACCGTTCGCGTTTGACCTTGGCGGAGTAGTAGGCCCAGTCCCAGGCTTCGAGCGGGTGCCCGGCGATCTTGGCCAGCGCTTCTGCCTCCGCATTGGCGTTGCGGACGGCGGCCGGTGCGAGCCGGTTCATCATGGCCTGCACGGCGGCGAAGTCCGGGGCGGTCTGTTGATCCACGACCAGCTCGGCGTAGTTGTCGAAGCCCAGCAGCGCAGCCTTCTCGGCCCGGAGCCGGACTGTGTCCTTGACCAGATCCAAAACATCAAAGTTGCCGCCGGCGCTGCCGCGGCCAACGGACGCCTCGTACAGGCGCCGGCGGACGCCCCGGTGGTCCAGCGCGGCGAGGGCGGGCTGGTTGCTGGGCTGGATGAGGGTCAGCAGGTACTTGCCTTCGTGCCCGGCAGTGCGGGCAGCTTCCGCAGCGCTGGCAACATCGTCCGCGGGAAGTCCGGCAAGTTCGGTGGCGTCATCGAGCAGCAGAGCTGCGGACTTCATTGCTTCCTTGACCCGCTGGCCGAATTCCGTGCCCAACCGGGAGAGCTCGGCGTTGACGGCCTTGAGCCGATCCTGGCCCGCGCCGTCGAGCTGGATGCCGGACTGGCGGAATTCCTTGAGGTATTCGTCCACCAGGCGCGAAGACTCGGCGTCGAGCTGGTCGGTGTTAATCGCGGCGAACCGTTCGAACAGGCCACGGTTGAGGTAGACGGCGTCCTGATGGGCCGACAATCGCGGGGATAGGGCGGTCTCCAGCTCGCGGATGGCGTCCGAGGCGTCGGCCGAGACGAGCGTGAAGAAGGAAGCGGCGGCGCGCTGCAGGAGCTGTCCGGACCGCTCCATGGCGAGCGCCGTATTTTCAAACGAGGCGGGTTCCGCGGTGTCCACGATCGCCTTGATCTCCGTGAGATGTGCGGCAAGGCCGGCCTCGACCGCTTCGGAGTAGTGCTCATCGGTGATGTCCGCGAAGGGCGGCAGGCCGAAGGGCAGGTGGCTGGGGCTCATCAATGGGTTGATCATGAAATAACTCTTTCATGTAATGCAGGGAGTCTCAACGGCGGACCGGCGTTTTTTGCCCGGCGTCATCGTAGGATGGCGCCATGCGTACCCTTACCCCGACTCGGCGTGCTCGCCTGATCACCGTTGCCGCAGCCCTGTCCCTCGTAGCCTCTTTGGCTTCCTGCGGGTCCGGCGCCCAACCGGAAAACGGCGGCTCGCGTTCCGCGGCCGCCGGGAGCAGCGAGAGTGGTGCTGCATCGGCGGGGACCCCGGTACCGGGCCCGTCGACGTCACCGGCCCCGATCCCGACGCCGGGGAAGGGCCCGGCCTGCCGGGCCGTCCGTTGCGCCTCGGTGCTGGTGACCGGCGACATGCTGGTTCATGCCCAGCTGTGGGACCAGGCCCGTGCCGACGCCCTCGCCACCGGTGCGAAGGGCCTGGACTTCGGACCGCTGCTGGAAGGCCAGCGCCGATACATCGAGAAGAGTGACCTGGCGATCTGCCACCAGGAAACACCGGTAGCCGGCCCCACCGGCCCCTTCTCCGCCTACCCCTCGTTCAACGTCCCGCCGCAGATTATTACGGCTGCCCAGGGGGTGGGCTACCAGGCCTGTACGACGGCGAGTAACCACACCATCGACCAGGGCACGGCCGGCCTGGTCCGCACGCTGGACGCCATGGACGCCGCCGGACTCCAGCACACCGGCTCGTACCGGAGCGAAGCGGACTCGCAGGGAATTATGGTCCTGCAAACCGCTGCGGCCAAAATCGCCGTCATCGATGCCAGCTATGGGTTGAACGGGCAAGTTCCGGAGGCCGACTGGCAGGTGGACATGCTCGATCCCGGGGTGATGATCGCCAAGGCCAAGAAGGCCCGCGCGTTGGGAGCGGACATCGTCCTCGCTGCCATGCACGCCGGCGACGAGTACTCCAGTGAGCCCAACGCCGAGCAGCAAAGCGTCGCCCACGCTCTCGCGGACAGCGGCCAGTTCACCATGATCTACGGTCACCACACGCACTCGGTTCTCCCGATCGAGCAGTACAAGGGGACGTGGATTGTGTACGGACTGGGCAACGGGATCACCGAACTCTCACCGAGCTACGTGGTCAACAATGAAGGTCTCCTGGTGCGGGCACAGTTCAGCCAGGACGCCGCCGGCAAGTGGACCGCCTCCGATCTGGCCTGGGCGCCGTCGGTAATTGTCCGCAGCCCCTACCGCTGGTGTTCCGTTGCCTCCGACGCACCGCAGGGCCCCTGCGCCGGTGCCGCGGCCGACGCGGCCACCCACATGCGCACCCAGACCGTGGTCGAGTCGATGGGAGCCGCAGCCGCGGGCGCCCACGAACTGCTCATCACGAGGGAGCCGTAGCGCCGGGCGGAACGGCCGCGCCCACTCCGCGGGGTCTTGCCGTGCTTCCGACCGGCGCATACCGTGGTGGTGACGCGAGGGCTGGGGGCAGTTCCTTTCACCACCGGGCAGGAGGCTTTCGTGGGCAGAGTACCGATAGCGGACCGGGAAACCCGGAACGGGACCTTTCCCAACGGCATGGACTACCTGAGCCTGGGCAATGGCGGGAAAAAACTCCTTTTCATCCAGGGTGGCCCGGGGAGCACGGTTCCCCGGGGGCTGCTGCGCCAGATGCTTCGGCGGCAGTTCGCCCCACTTTTCCGGGCCGGGTACTCCGTCTGGATTGTCACCCGGCGCCGCGGAATGCCGCCGGAACACCGGGTAGCCGACATGGCGGACGACTATGCGCGGCTGATAGCCGAGGAATTCGGCGGCCGCGTGGACATTGTCGTGGCTGAATCGTTTGGCGGAATGATCGCCCAGTACCTGGCCGCGCGGCATCCCGAATCCTTCGACCACATGGCCATGGTGGTCACCGCCGCGGAGCTGAGTGACTGGGGCAAGGACGTCGACTCCCGGATGGCGCATGCCATTGCGGACGGGGACCCGGACGGCGCCGGTACGGTTTTCGCCGAGTATCTGATCCCGAACGAGCGGCTGCGGTGGCTTCGGCGGCTGCTCGGACCGGTAATCAGCCGCCTGGTCATCACCGGGGCCGGCTATCCGCTCGCGGACGTCTTGACCGAAGTCGAGGCGGAAGTGAGCTTTGATTCCAGGGCCGTGCTCCCGCACATCCGGCGGCCGGTGCTGCTGCTTTGCGGTGGCTCGGACCAGTTCTTCCCGCAGGACGTTGCGCGCGAGACGGCCGGTCTTATCCCGGACTGCACCCTCATCTGGTACGAGGGCATGGGTCACCTCCGGGCAGCCTCAAGCCGCCGCATAGCCCGGGACGTCCTCGCCTATGTAGGACCTGGCTAAGCGACGGCGCGTTCCGGGAACGCATCGGCACGGTGTACCGGAGGGTCCGGCTCAGTCCAGCCGGGGCGTGGCGAAAACATCGCTGTGGCCGATCGTCGCCTGGCCCGGATCCCGGCGGGCGGCCAGCCAGTCGGCGACTTCCCCCGGGGTGAGCTCCTGCGTCTCCAACGCGGCAGAGCCGATGCCGGTGGCGAGTTCGCGCCGGAGATCCGAATCCTCCGGTCCGAGCAGCCAGGGTGAGTCGGCGGTGTGCACGGCATAACCGTGCACCTTGAGCAGTCCCGCCAGCGCAGCCGTGGCCCGCGGACCGCTGGACGGACCGAAGCCCTTGTCCCACTGCTGATGGCTGTTGAACGCACGAAGCACACGCCCGTCCTGCGGGTGGGCCGGCTGCCATTCCTGCCGGCCGTCGTAGCTCAGGACCGTGTAGAGCGGCAGCCCGGCCGCGCTGAGGGCGGCCGTGAACAGCTCCAGCCAGGGCTCCGAAACCAGGTCAAACAGTGCTGCGGCCGTGACAAGGTCCGGAGCCGGCGTCAGCACCTGCGCCAGGTCACGGGTCAGGTCGGCCTCGGCGAAGCTGACGTCGATGTGTTTGTTCTCTTTGCGCAGCCGAAGGAGGGCGCCCTCGGACCGGCTCTCGTCAGCCCAATCGACCAGGCGGTGCCGGGCCAAGGTCAGCAGCTGCGCGTCATAGTCCGCCAGCCGCCAGGACTGGTGGTCCGGCAGCAACTTCGCGGTGCCCCGCAGATTGGACCCGGAACCGCAGCCCAGATCCACCACGCTGACGTGTGTGTGTGCAGCGAAATAAGCGGACAGCTGCTGGCCTAGCTCCGAATCCCGGGCCCGGTGGTCAGCCGGTTCGCGCAGGTCCAGCCACTCCGGGCTGAAGCCGCTCATGCCGCGCGCTCCGGGAGCAACCGGGCCACGGCCCGCACCGCGCCAGCGACCCGACCGGCAGTCTCAGACCAGGGCGGCAGCGTCCGTCCGGCGGTCCAGGAGCGCTCCCCGAGGTCGGCGAGGCGCTGCGGATTGGTCAAAAGTAGACGGAGGGCATTGCCGAGGGCGGGCGCGTCCCCGGGCGGGACCTTGACGGCAGCGCCGTCCGGCACCGTCTCGGCCGCGGCCCCGCCGGTGGTGCAGATAATCGGCAGGCCGTAGGACATGGCCTCCGCCAACGCCATGCCGTAGCCCTCATAGAGGGACGGCATCACAAAGAGGTCGCTGGAGCGGTAGGCGGCCGCCAGCTCATCCGCCGTCAGGACACCGGTGAAAGTAACCCGGCCGGCAAGGCCGTGGGCCTCGATGGCGGCGGCTACGCGGGCGTGCTCGCCCGGCACCCGGTGGGTTTCACCGGCGATGGTGACATGCCAGTCCAGGTCAGTCAACTGCGAAAGTGCCAGGGCAAGGACGCCATAGGCCTTGCGTGGGGAGACCGACCCGACGCAGAGCAGTTCCGCCCCGCGTGTGCCGTCTGAGCCTTCGGCCCGGTGTGCCGGCGGTGTCCCCGGACAGGCGATCGAGATTTTGCCGGCCGGGACGCCGTAGTCGCGGGTCAGAGTCCGGGCCGTCACCGCGCTGGTGGCAATCACGTGCGTGGCGCGTGCCAGGGCATGGCGCTCGGTTGCCGCGAGCAACCGGCGTTCGTCTTCCGCGATCCCGGCTTCCATTGCCAGTGGATGGTGTACGAGGGCCAGGAGCGGGTGGCCGGTCCCATCTCCCAACATCTCAAGCAGTGTGTCCGGGAACGCGCCGAACGCGAGTCCGTCCACCATAACCGGGGTCCCGCGCCGCAGCGAGGCGAGCACCCGCCTGGTTTGTTCAACGTCAGCGGCCGTCGGAGACGGCCACTGGCCCGGGAGTTGCAGGTGCTGGACCCGGATGCCGCAGCCGGGCAGGTGCGTCAGGAGGCTGCGGTCATAGGCGTAGCCGCCGGTGGGCGTTGAAAGGTCGCCCGGGATGGCGAACACCAGCCCGGGATCTGGATCTCCAACCATGGCGGACTCCATTTCGAGCGACGGTTGAGCGACGGGCCGCAGGTCACGGCACGCGAGACCCATGCTACCCGGATAGCCCGGACGGCGCCGTGGCTGTCAGCGCGGGCGGCGGGCGGCGTGGTCCCGGGCCAGGACGGCGTACGAGTCGTCCGGGGTACCCGGGGAGAAGCTGCCGTATTTGCGCTCGACGGCGGTCCGGATCAGGAAGTCTGCCAGGACCGGGTTCTTGGGCAATAGTGAGCCGTGCAGGTAGCTGGCCACAATGTTGCGGTAGCGGGCCCCTTCCTGGCCGGAACTGCTGTTGTTGCCCGTGCCCTTGGCGGTGGCTCCCAGCGGCGAGACGCCCGGGCCCAAGCTGGTCTGCCCGCTGTGGTTCTCATAACCCAGCACGGTGCCGAACTCGGGGGAGGTCACCGACACGTTGCCGATCAGCCGCTCATCGGTGCCGTGGGTTTCCACGTCCAGGATGCCAATTCCCGGGATGATTGAACCCGTCCGGGTTTTGAAGAACTTCCCGAACAGCTGGTAGAGGCCGCAAATCACCAGCATCGGGGTGCCGTTCTCGGCCAGTTCCTTGAGCGCGGATTCGCGCGAGAGCAGGTCGTCCTGGATTACAAGCTGTCCGCTGTCCTGTCCGCCGCCTCCGACTACCAGGTCGATGTCCGCCGGAAAGGCGTCGCCGACGTTGTACTCAAGCAATACCGGCGTGTAGCCGTGCCAGCGCAGCCGCTGTGCCAACACCAGGGCGTTGCCCCAGTCGCCGTAGATGTTCATGTCCTGCGGGTACAGCTGGAGGACCCGGATGGTTCCTTTGCTCATGAGACCACCTCCACAGTGGTGATTTTGGCCAGCTCGCGGCGGATGGCGAGCATCGCCGTGTAGGTGCAGAAGATTCGTTTGGGCTTGTTTTTGGCCCCGCGGATAAAGGCTGCCAGTGCGGGCGCAATCTCGGTATTCACGGCGCCGATAGAGACGTCGTTATACTGCAGCCGGAGTGCCATGTCGTAAGCGCGGGAGCCGCTCAACTGGTCCACGCCGCCCTCGCTCAGGGTGTCGAATTCCACATCCCAGAGCCAGGACATGTCCCGGCCGTCGGCATAGTTGTCATTGATTGCGATCATCGTGGCGTACCCCGCAGCAGGAAACGACTTCAGCCCGAGGCGGAAGCCGCTGGGGTTCTTCACCAGCACCAGGTCCAGCGGCAGGCCGTCGACGACGAGGCTTTCTCCGCGGCCAAAGGCCGGTGCCACCCGGGACAGGGCCGCCAGCAGGCTCTCGTTGTCCGCGACGGCCGTTTTTCCAGGGACAGGGTCCCCCACCGCAATTGCCCGCGCCAAGGTCAGCGCGGCCGCGGCGTTAAAGATGTTGTAGACACCGCGGAGCTTCATCGCCGTGGTGGCCGTGACGCCGTCGTACTCAAAGTCCGCGTCCGCGGCACCGACCCGGCGAAGCACAACGTCGGCATGCGGCTTGGCGGGAGCCGGCGGCACCGGGCTGCCGGGGGCGGTCCGCATCTCGTCGTCGTTTGGGAAGGTGCTCAGCAGGGAATCATCCAAGCCGAAGTAGAGGACGTCGGGGCCGCTGTGCGTGCCTGTTTTTCCCGTGCCCGTTACGTGCGGTTGCGCGGCGAGAGTTTCCGCGATCCGTGCGACGCGGGGGTCCTCGCGGTTCAGCACGACGGTTCCGGTGGTTTTGGCGGCGATGTGCTGCAGCAGCTGGGCGGTCTTGTCGATCTCGCCAAAACGGTCCAGCTGATCCCGCAGCACGTTGAGCAGGAGGCAGTAGCGCGGCGGCACCTGGTTCACGAAGTGCACCGCGTGCGCCTCGTCCAGTTCCAGCACGGCGACGTCCGCGTCGAGGCGTCCCAGCCAGTCCACCTCGCCGAGCAGCGCAGCGGCCACGCCGCGGGTGAAGTTGCTGCCGGTGCGGTTGGTGAAGACCTTCAGGCCCTGGCTCTCCAGGAGTTCGACCACCATCTTCGTGGTGGTGGTCTTGCCGTTGGTGCCGCTGACGACGGCGACGCCGTGCGGCAGCGTGGACAGCGTCCTGCGCATAAACCCGGGGTCGATTTTTTCGACGACCAGCCCCGGCAGGGCAGAGCCTCCGCCCCTGAGCCGGGACACCCGGCGGACGAGCTTGCCGAGCGGAACGCTGAAGTAAAACATGCTCTGTAATATATCCCAGCGTCGGCATGGAAGCCCGCCGGGCGGCGGCGGCGGGTTCGTTCAGGCCACTATGCTGTTCGGATGACCAACCCCTCTTCTGCCTCCTCTTCCCGCGCGGGTTCGGGCCTGCGGATCGGCGTCCTGGCCCTTCAGGGCGACTTCCGCGAACACCTGCGCGCGGTGGAAGAAGCCGGCGCCACGGGCATCGGCGTCCGCCGGGCGTCCGAACTCGACGGCCTCGATGGCCTCATCATTCCCGGGGGTGAATCGACAACCATCGACAAGCTGTCCCGGGCCTTCGGACTGCGTGATCCGCTGCGCACCCGCATCCGGGCCGGGCTGCCGGTCTACGGTTCCTGCGCCGGGATGATTCTCCTCGCCGAGGAAATCGCCGACCCCGCGAAGGACCTCGCCGGCAACCCCCAGCAGACCTTCGGGGGCCTTGACATCACGGTGCGCCGGAACGCCTTCGGCCGGCAGCGTGAGTCTTTCGAAACGGATCTCGATTTCAAGGGCTTGGGCTTCAGTGCCACCGGCGACGGCGTCGCCCCCGTGCACGCTGTTTTTATCCGCGGACCGTGGGTGGAACGCGTCGGCGACGGCGTGGAGGTCCTCGCCGTAGTGGAGCCGGCCGGCGCCTCCCACCCCGAGGCGCTGGCCGGGGCGGCTAGAATTGTTGCTGTGCGTTCCGGCAAGCTGCTGGCCACCTCCTTCCACCCGGAAGTGACGGGGGAGAAGCGTGTGCATAAATTGTTTATCCGAATGATCAGAGGAGAAGCGTAAAGCATGTCAGGCCACTCCAAATGGGCGACGACCAAGCACAAGAAGGCCATCCTCGACAGCCGCCGGGCAAAGTCGTTCGCCAAGCTGATCAAGAACATCGAAGTCGCCGCACGGATGGGCGGTCCGGACCTCGCCGGCAACCCGGGCCTGGAACTCGCCGTCACCAAGGCAAAAAAGACATCGGTCCCCGCTGACAACATCGACCGTGCCATCAAGCGCGGCGCCGGCCTCACCGGCGAAGTGGTTGACTACACCGAGATCATGTACGAATGCCGCGGGCCGCAGGGCTCGGCGCTGCTGATCGAGTGCCTGACCGACAACAAAAACCGTGCCGCCTCCGAAGTCCGGCTCGCCATTTCCCGCAACGGCGGAACCATCGCCGATCCCGGTTCGGTCAGCTACCTCTTCTCCCGCAAGGGTGTCGTTTCGCTGCCGAAGAACGGCCTCAGCGAGGACGATGTCCTGATGGCCGTCCTGGACGCCGGCGCCGAGGAAGTCAAGGACCACTCGGACAGCTTCGAGATCCATTCCGAGCCGACGGACCTGCAGGCCATCCGCGATGCCCTCAAGGACGCGGGGATCGAATACGATTCCGACGAGGCGGAGTTTGTCCCGTCCATGCAGGTTCCGCTGGACCTCGAAGCCGCCAAAAAGTTCATGAAGCTTGTCGATGCCCTCGAAGAACTCGATGACGTCCAGAACGTCTACAGCAACGCCGACCTCAGCGACGAAGTGCAGGCCGCACTGGAAGCGGAGTGACGCTGCGCGTCCTCGGCGTCGACCCGGGCCTCACCCGCTGCGGGATCGGCGTCGTGGACGTTGAGAAAAACCGCCGGGCCACGATGGTGGCGTTCGGCGTCGTCGGGACCTCGCCGGAGGAAAGCCTGGACCAGCGCCTCCTGGTCATCGCGACCTCCATCGACGAGTGGCTGGACAAGTACACACCGCACGTCCTGGCCGTTGAGCGCGTCTTTTCCCAGCTGAACGTCAGCACCGTGATGGGGGTGGCCCAGGCCTCGGGCGTGGTGATCGCCGCTGCCGCGCGCCGCGGCATCCCGGTAGCGCTGCACACACCGTCCGAGGTCAAAGCCGCCGTGACCGGCAGCGGCACGTCCAACAAGGATGCCGTGACCAAGCTGGTTACCAAGATCCTCCGCCTTGACGCCCCGCCGCGGCCGGCCGACGCAGCCGACGCCCTGGCGTTGGCCATCACCCACGCCTGGCGGGCCGGAAGCGGCGCGGCCGTCAGCACCACCGGGCCCGGCAGCGGCTCCTTGACTCCCGCGCAACGGGCTTGGGCAGACGCGGAAGCCAAAGCGCGCCGCACCCGCTGAATGTCCGGTGCGCTTGCTAGGGTATTCGTAGATATGTTCGGATAGCCGGGTCCTCCCGGTTCATGTATGGCTGAATTTTCAGGAGCCCGGCTTTGATCAGTTTTCTCCGCGGAACCGTAGCGCACGTTGGCCTGTCCTCCGCCGTGATCGACCTCAACGGCGCCGGCATGAGCGTGAACGCCACGCCGCAGACCCTCAGCAGGCTCCGTGCCGGCGAGGAAGGGAAGCTGTTCACCTCCCTGATCGTGCGGGAGGACTCCCTTACCCTGTTTGGATTCGCTTCCGACGACGAACGAGCTGTGTTCGACATCCTGCTCAGCGTCAGCGGCGTCGGGCCCCGGCTGGCTCTCGCAGTCCTGGCCGTGCATGAGCCGGAAACGATCCGCGTCGCCGCACACTCCGGAGACGGCAAGGCCTTCACCAAGGTGCCGGGGATTGGCCCCAAGGTCGCCGGGCGGATTGTGCTGGAACTGGCCGGCAAGCTGGTGCCGCACGGCACCGCGGCCGATGCACCTGCTCCCGCGGCAAGCTCCGAGTCGGTCTGGAAGCCCCAGGTGGTCGCGGCCATGACGAGCCTGGGCTGGTCCGAGAAGGATGCCACCTCCAGCATCGACAAGTCCCTGGCCGATTCACCCGAACTGGCCGACAGGGGCAACGTGGCCGAGATCCTGCGCGCCACCCTCCGCTGGCTGGGCCAGGACGGCGCCCGGGCCGGCAACAGGGCAGGCGCCCGTGGCTGAGCCATCCGTCGTCGCCGGGGGAGAGGAGCCGGAGGAGCGGGTCATCGAAGCCGCCCTCAGGCCCAAAAACCTGCATGACTTCGTGGGCCAGCACCGGGTCCGGAAACAACTGTCACTGGTCCTGGAAGCTTCCCGCATGCGGGGCCGCAGCGCTGACCATGTCCTGCTCTCCGGTCCTCCCGGCCTGGGTAAGACCACGCTGTCCATGATCATTGCGGCCGAGATGAACGCACCGCTGCGAATCAGCAGCGGCCCGGCGATCCAGCACGCAGGCGACCTGGCTGCCATCCTGTCCTCGCTCTCCGAAGGTGAAGTCCTTTTCCTTGATGAAATCCACCGGATGTCCCGGCCGGCCGAGGAAATGCTCTATATGGCCATGGAGGATTTCCGGGTCGACATCGTCGTCGGCAAGGGAGCCGGAGCTACCGCCATCCCGATTGAACTTCCGCCGTTCACCCTGGTGGGTGCGACCACCCGCGCGGGCCTGCTGCCCGGACCGCTCCGGGACCGGTTCGGCTTCACCGGACATCTCGAGTTTTACTCCGTGGCGGAATTGGAACTCGTCCTCCGGCGCTCTGCAGGCCTGCTGGACCTGAAGGTCAACTCCGCCGGGTTCAGCGAAATTGCCGGGCGGTCCCGCGGTACGCCCCGCATCGCAAACCGGCTCCTGCGCCGGGTCCGCGACTGGGCGCTGGTGCACGGGGTCGAGCAGATCGATGCCCGGACCGCGTCCGCGGCGCTGGACATGTACGAAGTCGACAAACGCGGACTTGACCGGCTGGACCGGGCCGTCCTGGAGGCTTTGATCACCAAGTTCGGCGGCGGACCCGTGGGCCTGTCCACCCTGGCTATCGCCGTCGGCGAGGAGACGGAAACGGTGGAAACCGTCGCCGAGCCGTACCTCGTCCGCGAGGGCCTGCTGGGCCGGACCCCCCGGGGCAGGATCGCGCTCGCCCCGGCCTGGACACATCTTGGCTACGCGGTGCCGCCCGGCGTTTTCGCGCAGGACCCGCTGGAACTCTTCCCGGCGGACGGTGACGCCGACTTCGAGGCCGGGCCGGGCCAGGATGCCGATCCGGAATGGATCCGTAACCGTCAATAGCAGCAGCGCGTAGCCTTTCCCTCTAGACTGGTATGACGCTCGGCACGTTCGGGTCTTTGTTTCCGTGCGCGGCCAGTTCCTGGCCGCCGTCGGCTCGGCATAATTTGCCTGCCAGCTATCCCGGAGCGAAACGGACGTTGCTGTACAACCAGCTACGCAAGTACAGAATGGAACTTTTCCCTTGGATCCAATGAACATCCTGCTTTTCGTTATGCTCGGACTCTTCGTCTTTATGATGTTCCGACGCAACAAGAAGACCAAGGAACAGGCAGCCACGCTGCAGTCACAGTTCGCCCCGGGTGTCGAGGTTATGACCAGTTTCGGCCTCTTCGGACGGATCGTCGAGATCGACGACGCAGAGAACAAGGTCCTGCTCGAACTCTCCCCGGGGAACACCGCCACAGTGCACCGCCAGGCAGTTACCAAGATCGTCGAGCCGGTCCTCGCCGCCGAGGAGCCTGCAGTGGTTCCCAACGATGCATCTTCGCTGACCATCGAGAAGTCCGAAAGCATCGCTCCTGTCAACGATGCACCGCGCGATGAGACGCCTGAGGAAACCCTGCGCCGCCTCAGCGACGAAGGCAAAAAAGACAGCTAGTCTGCCTGTTTGAGCTATCCCGCGAAACAACGGCTGCGGGCCACCGCCGGAGCGCGCCCGTGAGGGCCGCACGGCGGTTCCTCCGTAAACAATAGAAAGATCCACAATGGCACGAACTGGCCCCAAAAACACAGCCCTCAGGGTGCTGGTCTGGCTCGGCGTTATCCTCGCCGTCCTGACGGCCGTCCTGGCCGGCGGCACCATGGCCGGCCAGGCGAGCTGGGCACCCAAGCTCGCCCTGGACCTTGAAGGCGGCACCCAGATGATCCTGGCGCCCAAGGTTGAAGGCGGTTCAGGCATCAATGAAGAGCAGCTCAATCAGGCCGTGGCGATCATCCGCCAGCGTGTGGACGGCTCCGGTGTCGCGGAAGCCGAAATCAGCACGCAGTCCGGCCGGAACGTCGTCGTCAGCCTGCCGGGCACACCCGCCAAGGAAACCCGCGCCCTGATCCAGGCGTCCGCCGACATGAATTTCCGCCCCGTCCTCCAAGCCGGTCCGGGCGCAGCCGTCCCCACGGAGTCCTTGACTCCGGAAGACCAGCTGCCCAAGCCCACCGCCGAGCCCACCAACGGCAGCGACATTAACTGGGTTACCCCGGAGGTCTACAAGAAGTTCGAGTTGCTCAACTGCGACAACCCGTCGCAGGACAAGCAGGAACGCTCCGACCCGACCAAACCGCTGGTAACCTGCGAGCCGGCCTCCGCCAGCTCCCCGGCGATCAAGTACATCCTTGGCCCGGTTGAAGTCAAAGGCTCAAACATCGCCGGGTCCTCCTTCCAGCTGCAGCGCGGCGCCCAGGGTGCGGTGACCAACGAGTGGGCAGTCAACATCCAGTTCAACGACGAAGGCACCACCAAGTTCAAGGCAGTCACTGAGCGGCTGTATCAGTTCAACGTCGCCAGCCAGGCCCAGGGCGGCTCGGATCCGAAAGCGCAGTTTGCCATCGTGCTCGATGACCAGGTCATCTCCGCGCCGCGTGCGAATGCGGTCATCACCGATGGACGTCCGCAGATCACCGGCGGGTTCACCGAACAGTCCGCGAAGGCACTCTCGGACCAGCTCCGCTTTGGAGCCTTGCCGATCAGCTTCGAAATCCAGAGCGAACAGCAGATCTCAGCCACCCTGGGTGGTGAGCAGCTGCGGATGGGCATGCTGGCGGGCCTGATCGGCCTGTTGCTGGTGGTCGTCTACTCACTGTTCCAGTACCGGGCCTTGGGCCTGGTCACCGTGGCGTCCCTGGTGGTTGCCGGTGCCCTGACCTACCTGGCCATCGCGATCCTTGGCTGGACGGAAAACTACCGGCTCTCGCTTGCCGGTGTGGCCGGTCTGATTGTGGCAATCGGACAGACAGCTGACTCCTTCATCGTCTACTTCGAACGCATCCGTGACGAGCTCCGGGAAGGCCGAGGACTCGTTTCGGCAGTCCAGAACGGCTGGAAGCGCGCCAAACGCACAGTGCTCGCATCCAAGGCGGTCAACCTGCTGGCCGCACTGGTGCTGTACTTCGTGGCAGTGGGCAACGTCCGCGGCTTCGCGTTTACGCTTGGCCTGACTGCCATCGCGGACCTCATCGTTGTGTTTATGTTCACGCACCCGACGCTTCAGCTGCTCTCGGGCACCAAGTTCTTCGGCGAAGGCCACCGGTTCTCCGGCCTGGACCCGAAGCGGCTCGGGGCCATCCCGCTGTACCGCGGGGCGGGCCGGATCCGCACCCCGGATGATAAGCCCGCCGTTGCGCTTCGCGCCAAGAACACCGGCGCCGCGGCCGAGGCCGAACGCCGGATGACCATTGCGGAACGACGGCTCGCGGAACGCCAGGAACAGCTTGCCGGTTCCTCCAAGAACGCGTCCAAGGAGGGCAACTAAATGGCCACCAGCTTCGCCAATTTCGGCAATGAGCTCTACACGGGCAAGCGCTCGTACGACTTCGTCGATTCCAAGAAAATCTGGTTCCTGATTGCAGCCGTCCTGGTTGCGCTCTCGATCCTGCTGCCGGTCGCCAAGGGTGGCTTCAATCTCGGCATCGAGTTCCGGGGCGGCTCGGAATTCACCGTCTCAAATGTCAAGACCACGGACCCTGCCCTCGGCGAGAAAGCCGTGAAGGACGTTGTCTCTGGAAGCGTCCCGCGCGTCGCCAACGTTGCCGGCACCACGATGCGGATCCAAACGGACAAGCTCACCGACGACGAGACACTGCGGATCAAGGACGGACTCACCACGGCCTACGGCGTCACCGACAATGAGGTCACCTCGACCTTTGTCGGGCCGACGTGGGGTGCCGACGTTACAAAACAGGCCCTTTTGGGCCTGGCGATCTTCGTCGGTCTCGCCGCGGTGCTGATGGCGCTGTACTTCCGGACCTGGAAGATGTCGCTCTCGGCCCTCGTGGGCATGCTGGTGACGATGTTCATCACCGCCGGCGTCTATGCCCTCAGCGATTTCGAGGTCACGCCGTCGGCCATCATTGGGTTCCTCACCGTGCTGAGCTACTCGCTGTACGACACAGTGGTGGTCTTCGACAAGATCCGCGAGAACACCGCGGACCTGCAGGCGTCCACCCGCCGGACGTTCGGCGAGGAGGTCAACCTGGCCGTCAACCAGACCTTGGTGCGCTCCATCAACACCATGATGGTTGCCATCCTTCCTGTGGGTGCGATCCTATTCATCGGCGCTGGCCTGCTCGGCGCCGGAACCTTGCGGGACCTCTCACTGGCTCTTTTTGTCGGCATCCTGATCGGCACGGCGGCCACCATATTTATCGCCGCGCCCCTCTACGCCTGGCTGCGCCAGGGCGAACGGGAGTTGGTCAAGCAGGCCGCACGGGTGCAGCAGCGCCGGGCGCAGGCTGCCGCCAAGGCGGAAACCGCAGAAGCTCCCGCGACGGCCTAGCCGCAGCGGTCCTGCCGGACCCGGTCCGCCGGGGTATTTGCTTCCGCAGACCTTCGGGCCGGAGAACGCCATTCGTGGTGCTCTCCGGCCCGTCGCCGTATCGTCGACGGTTATCGAAGTATCCTGCTGCGGGAATAGACTGGAAGAATTAACGGGTTCGGAGAGGTGCTCCATTGGAAGAACGTTCGACGCCGGTGCCAACAGCGCAGGCGGATGAGGCTGCAGGCCAGGGTTCGCAGACTGGCGTGGTGGCTCCGGGACGCGCTGATCCGCCCGTCCCGGTCGACAGTTCGGGGGCCCGCCCGACCTTCCCCGGCCGCCGTGAGCGCACCCGCTCCCGGCTGGCGCGCCTGACCGGTCGCGGTGCACCTGCCTATTCGCCCATCCTGGAGCCGCTCCTGCGCACCGTGCGGGCCAACAACCCCAAAGAGGACTTTGAGCTGATTCAGCGTGCCTTTGTGGTGGCGGAGAGCTGCCACCGCGGGCAGAAGCGCAAGAGCGGCGACCCGTACATTACCCACCCCGTGGCGGTTGCCACCATCCTGGCCGAACTGGGGCTCAGCGGAACCACCCTGGCGGCGGCTCTCCTGCACGACACGGTCGAGGACACCTCGTACTCCCTGGAGGACCTGAAAGCCGAATTCGGGCCGGAAGTGGCCATGCTGGTCGACGGGGTCACCAAGCTGGACAAGGTCAGCTTCGGCGAGGCCGCCCAGTCTGAAACCGTGCGCAAAATGGTCGTCGCCATGGCCAAGGACATCCGGGTCCTGATGATCAAGCTGGCCGACCGGCTGCACAACGCCAGGACCTGGCGCTTCGTCTCGGCCGAGTCGTCGGCGCGCAAGGCCCGGGAAACACTGGAGATCTTCGCTCCGCTGGCACACCGGCTGGGCATGAATACCATCAAATGGGAACTTGAAGACCTCTCCTTTGCGGCGCTGTATCCGAAGGTCTACGAGGAAATCGTGCGTATGGTGGGGGACCGGACCCCCGAACGCGAAAAGAACCTCTCGGTGATCCGGAACCAGATCACCGAGGACCTGCGCGAAGCGAAAATTAAGGCCACTATCAGCGGCCGGCCCAAGCATTACTACTCGATTTACCAGAAGATGATTGTTCGGGACAAAGATTTCGACGACATCAACGACCTGATGGGCGTCCGGGTGCTGGTCGACTCGGTCCGGGACTGTTACGCGGCCCTCGGCGCCATGCACTCACGCTGGAACCCCCTCCCCGGGCGGTTCAAGGACTATATCGCGATGCCCAAGTTCAACATGTACCAGTCGCTGCACACCACCGTCATCGGCCCCGGCGGCAAACCCGTGGAGATCCAGATCCGCACGCACGAAATGCACCGCCGCGCTGAATACGGCGTTGCGGCACACTGGAAGTATAAGGATCAGCCGAACCGCACCGCTGCCGGGCCGGGAAGCCCCCGCGAGGGTGAGATGGGCTGGCTCCGCTCCCTCGTGGACTGGCAGCAGGAAACCTCCGATCCGGGCGAGTTCCTGGACTCGCTGCGTTTTGAAATCAACGCCCGGGAGGTTTTTGTTTTTACCCCCAAGGGCGAGGTTATGGCCCTACCCGCCGGTTCCACACCCGTGGACTTCGCCTACGCCGTCCACACCGAAGTGGGCCACCGGACCATCGGGGCCCGAGTCAACGGCAAACTGGTCCCGCTGAACAGTGAACTGAACCACGGCGACTGGGTGGAAATCTTCACGTCCAAGGCCGAGGGCGCCGGTCCCAGCCAGGACTGGCAGCATTTCGTCAAGAGCGCCCGGGCCCGCAACAAGATCCGTCAGTGGTTCAGCAAGGAACGCCGCGAAGAGTCGATCGACCGGGGCAAGGAAATGCTGACCAAGGCGATGCGCAAGCAAAACCTGCCGTTGCAGCGCCTGATGACCCATGACGCCCTCGCCGCGATCGCGGAGGACTTAAAGTATGTCGACATCTCCGGTCTGTACGCAGGGGTCGGCGACGGCCACACCTCGGCTCAGTCCGTTATGGAACGCCTCGTGGAAAGCGTCGGCGGCAACGACACTCCCGACGACGCCCTCACCGAGGTTTCCATCCCCTCGCAAGTCAGCAAGGGACGGTACTCCGATTCAGGCGTCGTAGTACGCGGCGTGGACGATGTCTGGGTCAAGCTCGCCCGCTGCTGCACACCTGTTCCGCCGGACCCGATCCTGGGCTTCGTCACCCGCGGTTCCGGCGTTTCAGTGCACCGGACGGACTGCACCAACGTCAGTGGGCTGCTGGAGCAGCCAGACCGGATAGTGGAGGTTGATTGGGCACCCACCCAGTCGAGCGTTTTCCTGGTCGAAATCCAGGTTGAAGCCCTTGACCGCAAGTCGCTGCTCTCGGACGTGACCCGCATCCTGTCGGAGAACCACGTCAACATCCTGGCCGCGAGCGTTCACACATCCACGGACAGGGTAGCCATCTCGAAATTCGCTTTCGAGATGGGCGACCCGAAATACCTCAGCCATGTGCTCAGTGCCGTCCGACGCATCGACGGGGTCTTTGACGTCTACCGGACCACCGGCAGCCGGCGGCGCGGCTGAATCTTGTTTGGCGAGACACCGTAACCGGGCGCCGGGAGGCGCCGGGTTATGGCGCCGGACGGGGCTGCAGCTGTTCGAGTTTCGCCAGCGCTTCCTTTTTGTGCGGCATCCGGGGCGATGCCTCCACGGCCCGCAGCAGCAGCCGGGTCTGCAAACCCAGATCTGGGTTTGCCAGCAGCGCCCGCAGCGCCGGAACGGCCCGCTCCGCGTCCACATGCAGGGCGATGTCCACAGCGGTCCGCAGCGGGCTGGAGACCAGCAGACCACCCAGGCTCACGACGTCGAACGGGCCCAGGCGCACCTCGTGGAGTGTGCACCCGCGGGCCGACCTGAGGCTGGATATCCGTCGCTTGGTGTCGACGAGCAGGGCAAGACGGTCAGGTTCGATGGCGCAGCCGTAAATCCAGGCGGCCGTCATCCGCCCCGCGACAACCCGGGTGCGGATGGCCGGGCTTATCAGGAGGGAGGCCGCACGGGCCCTGAGCCGCGGCGTGGGGCGGGTCCCCGGCGGCAGGTAGCCGCGCTGGTAGAGCTGCGTCAGCACGCCGTCCAACGCCATCGCTTGAAGTTCGGGCCAGGAGAAGAGCGCTCCGGGGGAATACAATTCAGCCGGCGGCGACAGTGCAGCCGTCAGCGGCGCTGACCCTGACCGCAACGTTGACAGTGACGGTAGAAGTGAGCCTGGGGTGGACGTGGCAGCGGGGCCGTGAACGATGACCATTCAGCCATCCTGACCCGTCCCGGAATCAGCGAACAGGCCCCGCACCGGTCATGTGGATAACCGGTGCGGGGCCCGCTTCGTAGGGCTTGGGGTCCGGCGCCTGCGGGCTAGGAGAGTTCGCTCGCTGATTTTTCGAGCTGTTCCAGCCAAGCCTCGCGGGCCTCGAGCGCTTCCTTGGCGGCCTTAATCTTGCGATCGTCGCCGGCCTTCTCCGCCTTGGCCAGGTCCTCCCGCAGCCCTGCAATGGCCGATTCAAGTTGCGTCAGCGCGCTGTTGGTGCGTGCTTTCGTCTCCGGGTTGGACCGCTTCCAGTTCTCGTCCTCGGCGTGGCGGACGCTATCTTCGATCTTCCGCAGCCCGGCTTCGACGCGTGCCATGTCGGCGCGGGGGACTTTGCCGGCCTCTTCCCAACGGTCACGGATGGACTGGAGCGCCTTTTTGGCCGCGGTGAGGTCCTTGATGGGGAGGAGCTCGTTGGCTTCCGTCAGCAGCGCCTCCTTGACCACGAGGTTTGCACCGTATTCCTGGTCGATCTCATCGTTGGCCGCCTGGCGGTGCGTAAAGAAGACGTCCTGGGCGGCACGGAACCGGGCCCACAGCGCGTCGTCGTCTTTGCGGCTGGCACGCGGCGATGCCTTCCAATCATCCATCAGGCGGCGGTATTCGCCGGCGGCAAAGCCCCAGTCGGTCGAGGAGGAGAGCGCTTCCGCCTCGGTGATCAGCTTCTCCTTAGCGGCCTTGGCTGCCGAGTTGGTGCTGTCCAGCTGGGAGAAATACGCACGGCGGTGCCGGTCAAAGACGGTACGGGCGGCGCGGAAGCGCTTCCAGAGGGTGTCCTCATTGCTGCGGCCGAGCCGGACGCCGCTCTTCTGCGCGGTCTTCCAGCCCTCGAACAGTTCGTTCATCCGGGCGCTGGATGTCTTCCACTGGATCTGGGCCGGGTCGTGGCCGGCAATCTCTTCAGCCTCGGCGACGATGGCTTCGCGGGCGGCCAACTCGGCAGCGCGGACGGCATCGTGTTCTGCCTTCTCGGACTTTTCGAGCTCGGAGATCTGCGTGGCCAGGGCGTCCAGACGGGACTCGGCGGAGCGAAGGTCGCCCACCATGTTGCGCCCGGCGAGTTGCTCGCGCAGGTGGGCCACGGTCTTGTGCATGTCCGTGGTGGGTGCCTTGGAGCTGACCCGCTGTTCCAGCAGGACAATCTGCGCGACGACGTCATCGTACTTGCGGGCGAAGTAACCCAGTGCCTCGTCGTCGCTGACGTCCGGGTACTGCCCGACAGGGTGCTCGGCACCGTCGAGGGTCAGGAACACGTGGCCGTCGCCTTCGACCCGGCCCCATCGTGCGGCCTCGGCCAGTGAAGCAGCGGAGGAAACGGTAGCCGGTGCTGCCGGTGCTGCCGGTGCGGGTTTCGCCTTCGGCCGTGCCGCAAACGCTGCCGGTGACGGCGCGGGGCGCGGGGCCGGGGGAGCCGCGGGCTCAAAGGCGGTATCCGCGGCTTCGGCGGCGGCGGGTGCGGCTTCGCCGGCGTGGGTGGAAGCGGGAGCCCCCGTTGCGGCGACAGCCGCGGCGGCCTGCGCCTCTGGTGCCGTCTCCGTCACCGTAGCCGGGGTTGTGGCATCTGCCTGCGCCGTGCCCGGGCCTGTGGCTGGTTCTGCGAACCCAGCTCCGGCCTGCGTTTCGTTGGCAGCTGCTGCTGACACTGTTTCGTCGGATTTCTGACTGTCTGTCACCGCTAGAAGTCTTTCGCTTGGAGGGAAATACCGGGGCCGGTGCCACGAGGGCGACGGCTGGTTACTTCAGAGAGAACGAGTCTATCGTGACTGGTTCCGCCGGGGCGCCGTCTGTGGGGCTGTCACCTGGTTTTAGTCCGGCGGCCGCGATTGTGGTCACAACATCCAGGCCCGAGGTCAGTTTCCCGACCACGGAGTATCCGCCCGCGGCATCGGCGGGAATGACGGTGTCCTTATACACGATGAAAAACTGCGTGCCGTTGCCGTAGGCGTTTCCACCGGTCCTTGCCACGGCAATGGTTCCGGCAGGGTAGGTGTTGTCCTGCGGCGTGTTTTCCAGCGGGCCCCACGTGTAGTTGGCGTCGCCGCTTCCGTCGCCGGCTTTGGACCCGCACTGCAGGACGCCGAACGTTTCGCCAGTGGTGAGCCGGTGGCAGCTCAGCCCGGAATAGAAGTTCTGGTCCGCGAGGGACTTGAAGACGGCGGCTGCCTGGGGCGCCTTGGTGCCGTCCAGCTCGATGCCGAGGGTGCCGCTGTTGAGCTTCAGTTCGCCGGTGAACGTCTGGCCGGCCGCTGTTTCAGGCTTGGGGATGTTGTCGGCATTACCGGCGGAGGCCGACGGCGTGGCGGACGGGGTGGTAAGTCCGGCCTGGGCTGCGGCGTATTCGTCCTCACTGGGATTGGCGGCGAAAACTGTCAGCTGCAGGACCAGTGCAACGACGAGCGCGGCGACTCCGGCGCCGACGGCAAGTACGTTGTCGCGCTTGCGCCGTTTGTCCTGCTCCTTGCGCAGCTCGCGCTTTGCCTCCATCTGCTGGACGCGCCGCTTCGCTTCGCGGGCGCTCCGTGAACTGGCCGCCAAAAGTCCTCCTGGGTTTAGGGCCGAACCTGCGCAGGCGCCGTGGCGCTGCGCGGGTTCAACGGTAAAACTGCAGGCAATCGCGCCGTATACCGCCGCATTAGAAGATGCGGGCGCGGAAAGCATAAACTGACTGCCGCACACAGTTTATGCATGACCGGCCTGTCTGCCGCCCATCTGATCCCCGTTTCGGACGCCCGTTTCAGCCCCACCGCGGCGCAGAACACCTCGGCCGGTTATTACCTGAGGAGAAAATCCACCATGGCACGCACCGCCTCCCTGTCCGGATTCCCCGAGTGGCTTCCCGAGGAGCGGATGGTGGAGCTGCATGTGTTGGACACCCTGCGCAGGGTTTTCGAACTGCATGGTTTTTCCTCCATTGAAACCCGGGCCGTGGAGACTGTGGGGCAGCTGCTGCGAAAGGGTGAGATCGACAAAGAGGTCTATGGGCTGAGCCGTTTGCAGGACGATGAGGGGGCTCCGGCGCCGGACGGTGCCACTTCACACCGAAGCGATCCGCACGCCCTGGCCCTGCACTTTGATCTCACGGTGCCGTTCGCCCGGTACGTCGTCGAAAACGCCGGCTACCTTGCGTTTCCGTTCCGCCGGTACCAGATCCAGAAGGTCTGGCGCGGCGAGCGACCGCAGGAAGGCCGAGCACGGGAATTTACCCAGGCGGATATCGACATCGTGGGCGACGGTAATTTGCCGTTCCGGTACGACGTCGAGATTGCGCTGGTGATCGCGGAGGCCCTCAGTGCCCTGCCGATCCCGGATTTCCTGCTCCGGATCAACAACCGCAAGCTGGCCGAGGGCTTCTACGACGGCATCGGCCTCACCGACACCGCAGGGGTGCTGCGCAGCATCGATAAGCTCGAGAAGATCGGCGCCGCCAAGGTCGCCGAGCTGCTCCGGTCCGAGCTGGGAGCCACCGTGGAGCAGGCCCAGTTAGCGCTCAAGCTGGCTTCGATCCGCACCGGGGACACGTCCTTCGTGGCGCAGGTCCGCGCTCTCGGAGTCAGCAATGAGCTCCTCGAAGAGGGCCTGGCCGAGCTGGAACAGGTCATCGCGGCCGCCGTCCAGCGCGCCCCCGGCAAGGTTGTCGCGGACCTCAGCATCGCCCGCGGCCTGGACTACTACACCGGCACCGTGGTGGAAACTGTCCTGGTGGGCCACGAACAGCTCGGCTCCATCTGCTCCGGCGGGCGCTACGACGCTCTCGCCAGCAAGGGCAACCGGACGTTCCCCGGCGTTGGACTCTCCATCGGCGTAACCCGGCTGGTGTCCCGAATCCTCAGCCAGGATCTCGCCAAAGCCACCCGGTCGGTGCCCACCGCCGTGCTGGTGGCGCTCAGCAGCGATGACAGCTGGGGGGCTGCGCAGGACGTTGCCGCGGAGCTGCGCGGCCGGGGAATCGCCACCGAAGTGGCGGTCAAGGCGGAGAAGTTCGGCAAGCAAATCAAATTTGCAGACCGCCGCGGTATCCCCTTCGTCTGGTTCACCGACGACGAGGGCAAACACCAGGTCAAGGACATCCGCTCCGGTGAGCAGGTCGACGCCGATCCGGCCAGCTGGGCTCCAGCAGCCGAGGACCTGCACGTCCGGATCCTGAAGGCCTAGGCAGCGGCTTTCCGGAGCCGCCGCCGCAGCGCCAGGACGCGCCCGGCAGCACCGGCGCCGAGCACCGCCGCCATCCCCAGCACCGAGGCCGGCGGGAGCGTCACGGCCAGCAGCAGGCAGCCGAGGAAGCCCACGGCATTGAGCCAGCGCGGGGCGTGCCCGGGGCGCTCGGCGAGGGTGAACGCTGCGGCATTCGTCACCGCGTAGTAGACCAGCACTCCGAAGCTCGAGTACCCCACCACCGTGAGCACGTTGGTGGTCAGCAGCAGCACAATGACGGCCGCGGCGACGGCCAGTTCGGCCAGGAACGGGACCGGGTGCGTGCCGCCCACCCGGGCGAGCGGAGCCGGCAGGTCACCTTCCCGGGCCATGGCCATGGTGGTCCGGCCCACCCCCGTGATCAGTGCCAGCAGCGCGCCGAGACAAGCTGCTGCGGCGCCCGCCTGGACGAGCGGGGCGCCGGCGCTGAGCCGGGAGCCGGCCACAGCGTCAAGCAAGGGCGCCGTGGAGCCGGCAAGTTGCCCGTCCGGCAGGTGCCGGGCCAGCAGCAGGGCCAGCCCAAGATAGATGATGAACGCAGCGGCCAGCGCCGCAAAAATGGCCCGCGG
The DNA here is from genome assembly GCF_030063265.1 of Pseudarthrobacter sp. PH31-O2. Taxonomy (NCBI): domain Bacteria; kingdom Bacillati; phylum Actinomycetota; class Actinomycetes; order Micrococcales; family Micrococcaceae; genus Pseudarthrobacter; species Pseudarthrobacter sp. PH31-O2. The sequence continues at coordinate 580,780 of NZ_JASIST010000001.1, forward strand.
AATGGTGCGGGCCGGGTCTTTGACCTCCTCGCCCAGCGTCGCAATCCGGGCATAGCCGGCGAAGGCAAAGAACATCAGCCCGGCCGCCGGCAGCACGCCCCAGCCGCCGCCTGCCGTGGCAGCGCCGGCGGCAGGGTCCGCTGCCGGATGCGGGCCCAGGAGTGCGGCGGCGGCCACAAACGCCAGTGTGGTGAGCACCGCACCCAGCAGGATCCGGGTCAGTAGTGCCGTGCGGGTGATGCCCAGCAGGTTCACCCCCGTCAGGACCGCCACCGCGGCCACCGCCAGCGGCGTCGCGAACTCCGGCGCCGCATAGTGTCCGAACGTCAACGCCATCGCCGCGCAGGACGCCGTCTTGCCGGTCACAAACCCCCAGCCAGCGATGAAGCCCGGCCATTCGCCCAGCCGGTTCCGCCCGTAGACATAGCTTCCGCCGCTGGCCGGGTACACGGCGGCCAATTGCGCCGAGGCCACCGCGTTGCAGTAGGCGATCACACCGGCCAGCGCCACAGCGGCCGCCAGCAGTGGACCGGCCAGCGCAGCCGCCGGTGCAAAAACCACAAAGACGCCGGCGCCCAGCATCGAGCCGAGGCCGATCGCTGTCGAATCGAGCACGCCCAACCGGCGCTGTAGGGGCTGGGGCGTCTGCCGGTCCGGGGACGGCTTCATCTGGCGGCGGCTTGCCATGGCGGGAGGGGCCTTTCCAACGGGTAAACTCGTACGGGATCGTTCCTGTTAGCGATCCTAGTGAACATGATTTTTGATTTCCCTCTGTCTTCTTCAGAAAGGCGTGCTGTGCTGCGCACACATGACCTCGGATCCCTTCGCTCCGAGCACATTGGACAAACCGTAACCCTCGCCGGCTGGGTCGGCCGGCGTCGTGACCACGGTGGTGTTGCCTTCGTTGACCTGCGTGACGCTTCGGGCGTATCCCAGGTGGTTGTTCGTGAAGAGGAAGTCTTCCACGGCCTGCGCAACGAATACGTGCTGCAGGTTACCGGCACTGTCGCCCGGCGCCCCGAGGGCAACGAGAACTCCGCGCTGGCCACCGGCGAGATCGAGGTGATGGCCGAGAAGGTCACCATCCTCAACACTTCCGAGCCGCTGCCGTTCCAGATCGATGAGCATGTTGAAGTCGGCGAGGAAGCCCGCCTCAAGCACCGCTACCTGGATCTGCGCCGCCCCGGCCCCGCACGCAACATGCGCTTGCGCTCGGAGGCGAACCGGGTGGCCCGCGAACTTCTCCACCAGGACGGCTACGTCGAGATCGAAACCCCGACGCTGACACGCTCGACGCCGGAAGGTGCCCGCGACTTTGTGGTCCCCGCTCGCCTGGCACCGGGTTCCTGGTACGCGCTGCCGCAGTCTCCGCAGCTCTTCAAACAGCTCCTGCAGGTGGGCGGTTTTGAGAAGTATTACCAGATCGCCCGTTGCTACCGGGACGAGGACTTCCGCGCGGACCGCCAGCCGGAGTTCACCCAGCTGGACATCGAAGCCAGCTTCGTTGACCAGGACGACATCATTGGCCTCGGCGAAAACATCGTTAGGGCGCTGTGGAAGCTGATCGGCGTCGAGATCCCGACGCCGATCCAGCGCATCACCTACCACGACGCCATGGCCCGCTACGGTTCGGACAAGCCGGATCTGCGTTTTGGCCTGGAGCTTACCGAGCTCACCGAATTCTTCAAGGACACAAACTTCGGCGTCTTCAAGGCGCCCTATGTCGGGGCCGTCGTTATGCCCGGCGGCGCCTCCCAGGCCCGCCGCGCCCTCGATGCCTGGCAGGAATGGGCCAAGCAGCGCGGCGCCAAGGGCCTGGCCTACGTCTTGTTCAAGGAAGACGGCGAACTCGCTGGCCCCGTGGCCAAGAACCTCACCGATACCGAGCGTGCAGGCCTGGCCGCGGCCGTCGGCGCCACACCCGGGGACTGCATCTTCTTCGCCGCCGGTGAGAAGACGCCTTCCCGTGCCCTGCTGGGCGCCGCCCGCGTCGAGATTGGCCACCGCACCGGCCTCATCAACCCGAGCGACTGGGCCTTCTGCTGGGTTGTGGACGCGCCGATGTTCGAGCCCGCCGCGGCGGCCGTCGCGTCCGGTGATGTCGCCGTCGGAGCCGGCCAGTGGACTGCCGTGCACCACGCATTCACCTCGCCCAAGCCCGAATTCATGGACACGTTCGACAAGGATCCAGAGTCCGCGCTCTCTTACGCCTACGACATTGTCTGCAACGGCAACGAAATCGGCGGCGGCTCCATCCGTATCCACCAGAGCGAGGTCCAGGAACGGGTCTTCGAGCTTATGGGCCTGGACAAGGCGGATGCCCAGACTAAATTCGGTTTCCTGCTCGAAGGCTTTAAGTTCGGCGCTCCTCCGCACGGCGGCATTGCGTTCGGCTGGGACCGGGTGGTTGCCCTGCTGGCAGGCGTCGAGTCCATCCGCGACGTCATCGCGTTTCCCAAGTCCGGGGGCGGCTATGACCCGCTGACCCAGGCGCCCGCCCCGATCACGGCCCAGCAGCGCAAGGAAGCCGGCGTGGATTTCAAGCCTGAGGCCAAGAAGGCCGACGGCACCAAGTAATCTGACGCCGGCAGCAGCCAAGGCCATGGAACCGGCAGCGATGACCGGCCTTGACGCGCTGATGGATGCCGCGTGGCCGCCGGTTGAGCGGGAAGAGTCCGGCGGCTGGGTTCTCCGCGCGGCCGCCGGAGTGACGCAACGGGCAAACTCGGTGTGGCCCCGGGAGCCCGGCCCGGACTCCGGGGATCAACTCGCACTGCTCCGGGCGGCACGCCTCTGGTACCGAAACCGCCGGTTGCCGCTGATCTTTCAGGTCTTCGAGGACCCTCGCGTCGAAAGGCTGAGCGCCTTGCTGGACGCCGAAGGCTTTACCCGGCAGTCCGAAACCCTGGTGCTGGTCCGGGACGGTGCAACCGAGTCGCCGGACGATGCCGGCGACGTCGAAATTTCTGCGGTGCCTTCGGCGGAGTGGCTGCGGCTGTGGTGGGGCGTGGACGGCCGCGGCGACGACTCTGCCCTGGCTGTCGCCCGCGGGATCCTCGAGGGCTGTCCCTCGCTGTACGCCCTTGTCCGGGACGACGGCGGCCAACCGGCCGCCGTCGGACGTCTCGCACTTCCCGGTGGTGCCGGCGCGCGGGGCGGGCTGTATTGCATGGCGACGCGTCCGGACGTCCGGCGGCGCGGCTATGCGGCCAGGATCCTGCGGGCGCTGCTGCGCGCCGGTGACGCACGGGCCCTGGCGGGATACTGGCTGCTGGTGACGGTGGCCAACGCCGGGGCCCGCGAATTCTACGCCCGCGAAGGTTTCCGGCCGGCGGGCCGATACCTCTACCGGCAGGAACGGCCAAGGCGGCACTTGACCGGCTGCTGAGTCGGTCCACGAGTCGGCCGTGACTGGGGTTGTGTGTGGCAAGCTTGGAGGGGCGGTTCGGGAGAAACGCCGGAGCTGACTTGCGCGCGAACCGAACCTTTTGGAGCCCTCACCGATGCCCAGTATCACAAAGCTCTCCGGTATCCTCGCGGCCGGAGCAAATCTGACAGTGGACGGCGCCCTCGCTACCGAGCTTGAAGCTCGAGGCTGCCAGCTGCACGATGCGCTGTGGTCCGCCAAAGTCCTGCTGGAGGAACCGGATGTTGTCAGGCGCGTACACCTTGACTATTTTCGCTCCGGAGCCTCGGTCGCGATCACCGCGAGTTACCAGGCCACCCCGCAGGGATTTGCGCAGCGCGGCATCAGCGCGGATACCGCCCTGGAGCTGATTGCCTTGAGCGTGCGCCTGGCTGACGAAGCGCGCCGCGAGTACCTGTCCGAAAGCTCCGTCCCCCGGCCCCTGCTGGTTGCCGGATCGGTCGGACCTTATGGCGCATACCTCGCGGACGGGTCGGAATACCGCGGCGACTACAGCCTCAGCGGAGAAGAGTTTTTGGAGTTTCACCGGCCGCGAATCGCGGCGCTGGTGGACGCCGGAGCGGACGTTCTTGCGTGTGAGACGTTGCCGTCCCTGCCGGAAGCGGCGGCCTTGTTGACACTGATCAAAGAGTACGACGTCGAAGCCTGGCTCTCCTTTACGCTGCGGGACGGTGGGCACATCAGCGACGGTACGCCGCTGGCGCAGGTGGCGGCGCTGGTTGCGGAGCAGCCGCTCGCAGCGGCGATCGGGGTGAACTGTGTGCCCCTTGAGCTGGTCTCCCCGGCCCTGCGTGCCCTGGGTAAAGTCACCGACATGCCGCTGATTGCCTACCCGAATTCGGGCGAACGCTACGACCCGGTCTCCAAAACCTGGGGGCCGGCAGCGGACGGTCCGGCCGGCCCCGGCAGCAAACCACCCGCTGGACTTGCGGGGGGAACACCGATTTGGCGTGAACTTGGTGCCCGGCTCATTGGCGGGTGCTGTCGAACCACCCCGCGGGATATTGCCGCGGTGGCCAAACTCTCACGAAGTGCCCGGACGGAAGCGTCCGGCCGCTAGGAACACCCCTGCCGGTCCGGCACAGCAAACGCAGCCCCGGCCCGCTGCACAGCACAGAAAAACGGCTTCTGCGCTGTGCAGCCCCCAATAAAGCGGTGCCTCGGAGGCACCGGCTTCCATGCATCCCATTGTGTCCCGGATAATTGCCTTGGGCAAGCACTAGGTGCCGGAGCGTGGGAGGGCCGGCACACACGTCAGCTACGGAACGGGCCTAAGGCCGCTGACCGGAAGTCTTTTGCGCGGGCGGGAATGCTCAGCTGCCGGCTCCCGCACTTAGTGCCTGGCCACCCGCACTTACTGCCGGACCAGCGGAAGCAAAAGCTTCATCGTGGTACCTGCCGGTCCGCTCCGGGCAACTTCGACGGTTCCGCCGGCCGCCGCGGCGATTTCGCGGACCAATGCCAGGCCGATGCCGAAGCTTCGCCGGCCCTGGGGCGCAGCCGGGGCGGCGGTCCTGACGAAGCGGTCAAAGATCCTGGCCTGGTCCACGCCCGTGATTCCGGGCCCTGTATCCGCCACGTACACTGCCGCCTGGTTGCGCTCGACGGCTGTGCTGATGGTGATGCTCCCGCCGGGCGGGGTGTGGGCGAGGGCATTTTCCGCGAGCGCAAGCACGGCCCGGCGCAGCGGGCTCGGGTCAATGCGCGCTTCCGGCCGCCCGGAGTCGGAGAATGTGAGCCGGATATCCTGTTGGGCCGCAATGTCCTGCAGGCTCTCAGCAACGGATCCGGCGACGTCGGCCAGATCCGTCGGTTCACCCGTGGGATCCGGTGCTGCTCCGGTTGCAGCCACAAGGAGCTCGTTGACGATGCCCGTCAGCGTTCCCGTGTCGGCACGGATCCGGCCCAGGGCCCGGCCCGTTGTGGAATCCGGCTCAGCATCACGCTGGGCGAGCTGTATCCGCGCGTCCAGGATGGCCAAGGGCGTACGCAGTTCGTGGCTGGCATCCTGGACGAACTGGCGTTGGAGGGCCAGTGCTTCCCCCAAGGGACGGATGGCGCTGCGCGCACTGAGCCACCCGACCACGCCGGCCAGAACAACGCCGGTCACCCCCGCGATGATCATCGCCTCGATGAGGTCCTTGGAATCGAGATAAGTGTAGGCCTTGCCCGCGGGGGAGGTGCCCGGAAGATCCGGGTTGGCCAGCTTATTCATCAGATATACCGTCGCGGCAGCGAGGAGGCACAGGACCAGCACACCGCAGGCGGCGCTGATCCGCACGGCGACCCTCAGCGAAGCCCGGCGAAGGGTGTCCCGGTCCGCTTCGCCGGGGACGGAGCGGCCGTTCATAAGGCATCGCCGATCTGGTAGCCGACGCCGTGGACTGTGCGGACGATCGACCTAGCGACTTTTCGCCGGAGGTGGTGGACGTAGGTGTCGATCACGCCCGGCTGGTCGGTGGGCTGGAAATGCCCGGAAAGCAGTTCGTCCCGCGTGAAGACCCTGTCCGGCTCGACTGCCAGGGCAGCCAGCAACTCAGCTTCCTTTGCCGTCAGGGACACCCGTGTCCCGTACACCGAGCGCACGGAACGCGATGCCGGATCGAGTTCCCAGTTGCCGATGCTTAGCGGCGCCAGGGGTGGCGCGAAAGTGCGCGTTAAGGCCCGCAGGCGCGCCCCGAGTTCACCGGCGTCGAACGGTTTGGTCAGGTAGTCATTGGCTCCCGCGTCCAGGCCCCTGACCTTTTCTTCGGCGGCCCCGAGAGCCGTGAGGATAAGCATCGGCGTCGATACCCCCTTGGCCCGCAGCGCTCCGATCAGGGCGATACCGTCCATCAGCGGCAAGCCGCGGTCGATCACCATCACGTCCCAGTCCTGGGTCAGCCCCTGATGCAGACCCTCCTGGCCGTTGGTGGCCAGCCTGACATGGTAGTCCGGTTCCAGCAGTTCGGCGATGAGCGGTCCCAGCACAATGTCATCCTCCACCAGCAGCAGGGACGGCGGACCGAATGGGGTTCTCATGTCAGCTATTGTCCTGCGAAATACGCTGCGCCGGGGGCCGGTCTGTCTCCAGGCTGCCGGGACCGGGCCGGGTTTCGGCCGCGGGGCCGCGGTTCCGGCGCCGTCGCTTAACGAACTCGACCACCCACGGCAGGACCGAAACGAGGACCATCAGCACTGCAATGACGTCGATGTTCTTGGCGATGACCTCAAAGTGCCCCAGCCATGTTCCCAGCAGCGTGACGGAAGCGGCCCAAGCCAGCGCCCCGGAGATGTTCCAGAGCGTAAAGGACTTGTAGCCGTAACGGGCGATGCCGGCGCTCAGGGGTGCAAACGTCCGGACCATGGGCACAAAGCGGGCCAGCACAACTGCGGCGCCGCCGTGGCGTCGGAAGAAATCCTCGGCGGTGGTCAGGTGCGCTGTCTTAAGGATCCGGGCATCGTCCTTGAACCACCGGCGGCCGAAGGTGCGTCCGATCATGTAGCCAACCTGGTCGCCGGCGATGGCAGCTGCCGTGACAACGCCGATCAGCACCGGCAGCGACAACTGCAATTGCTGGTGCAGGAGGCCGGCCGTGAACAGCAGTGAATCTCCGGGCAAAAACGGGAAAAGCACCCCGGATTCGATGAAGACCAGCAGCGAGATGACGCCGAGCGCCGCCGGACCCAGACCCTGGAGGAGGCTGGCGGGGTCCAGCAGTGAGCGAAGATCAATCGAGGGGGCCACTGTGTGGACAAGCCCGGAGGCGTATATGACGTACATGGTCAGTTCCTTAGGCTTGGGATGATCGGAGTGCGGCGGGGGCCGTCACGCGGTCCAGGAGGGGCACGGCGAAACGGTTCCACAGTCCGGACAGCAGCACCACGGCCGCACTGGCCGCGAGGAATGACGCCACCACGTCGGTGGGGTAGTGGACTCCGATATACAGCCGCGACCACGCCACCACGAGGGCCAGTGCCGCCGCGGCGAAGGCTGTCGCCTTGGCCCAGCGGGTTCCGCGGACCAGGAAGTACACGGCAAATCCCAGCGCCACCGCAAAGGACACGTGCCCGCTCGGGAAACTGTTGGAGCCGGTTTCGGGGGAGAGTGGATCGGCCAGCAGCGCCGGATTGGGACGTTGCCGGGCGATGATGAGCTTAAACAAGCCACTTGCCACCCAACCGGAGGATGCAAAGATGCCGAACGCAATGGCTTTTACCAGGGAACGCCTGATCACCCAAAGGTAGAGTGCAGCGGCGGCAACGAATGCGACTCCGGCCGCCGGGCCGAACACCAGGTTCAGGGTCATAGCGAGGCCGGTCAGGATTGCGGCGTGGTGTTGGCTGAGGTCCTGGTCAACGCCCAGTTCAGCCGCCGTACCACCGGGTAACAGCTGTGCCGTTGCGCCCAGGGCGATGACCGCCGCGGACAGCAGGATGCCCCATAACAGCCAATGACGGGGCTGGGGGATGGCCCAGGTCTGCGGGCCGGCAGCTGCCTTTAGTCCGGCAGAATCACGGGGCGCCGTAACGCTGCCAGCATGGGCGGGTCCAGTCATGGGGTCCTCCGGTCGGGTCGAGGGCGCTGTCCGGCGCACGCTCCAACTTTCCCGCAGGGCCTTTAAGAAACGCTTAAGAAGTGCCGGGGCCTGCGCGGAGCCGTTCCTGCAGGAACACGCTCGGCCGTCGGTTGTGGTGCGAGACCGGGGTGCCGGTCCTAGACTGTGTCATGGCCTCCGAGGACAGCGTTGAAATCGAGCGAAAGTACGACGTCGACGAAAGGGCCGCGCTGCCGCCTCTTGACGAGCTGCCGGGGGTGGCCCGGGCAGAACGGCCCGTTGAGCAGCAGCTGGAGGCCGAGTATTTCGACACGGCGGCCCTGGCCCTGGCGGCGCACGGCATAACCCTGCGCCGGCGGACCGGCGGCGACGATTCCGGATGGCACCTCAAACTCCCCGGCGGCCAGGACACAAGGCTCGAAATGCACGAGCCGCCGGGAAACGACCCGGAATTGGTTCCGCCGAGGTTCCTCCAGCTCGTCCGGGTGCACGTACGGGACCGTCCCCTTGCCGCCGTCGCCCGCGTGAGAACCCGGCGGATGCTACACCGCCTCCGGGACGATCACAACGGGATTCTTGCCGATGTTGCCGATGACCGGGTGCAGGCCGACAGGCTCGGACCGGAACCCCGCAGCCTGACGTGGCGGGAGTGGGAGATAGAACTCGTCCAGGGGTCCCGTGAGCTGCTGGACGCGGCGGAGGCGGTGCTTGCCGCGGCCGGCGGGCGCCCGGCCGCGCATGCCTCGAAGCTGGAACGCACGCTCGGCGATCAGCCGCTGGCCGGTCCGGCTGCACTTCCGCCGCCCGTGCGCCGCAAGGGGCCGGCGACTGCCGTGCTCGTGGCCTATGTGCACGCTCAGGTGCAGGCCATTTCGGAACTGGATCCGCGGGTGCGCCGGGACGCACCGGACGCCGTCCATCAGATGCGGGTGGCGACCAGACGGATGCGTTCGGTATTGGGCACCTACCGCCGGCTGCTGGAACCGGAACAGGTAAACACGCTCCGGGCGGAGCTTAAATGGCTGGCCGGCTGTCTGGGCGAGGCACGGGACGCGGAGGTGATGCGCGAACGGCTCGACGACCTGGTTGCCTGCGAGCCGGCGGATCTGGTGATCGGACCCGTCTCGCGCCGGATGCGGGAAGCGCTGGGCGCCGATTACGGCGCCGCCCGCGCCGCGGTATTGCAGGTGCTCGAGGATAAACTGTATTTCCGCCTCCTCGACAGTCTCGACGACTTCCTTGCCGCCGTGCCGGTGGCCGTTCCTGATCCGCGGCCGGCGCACGCGACCGTGGCCGCCCTGGTCAGGAAAGACTGGAAGCGGTTACGCCGGAATGTTCGGATTGCGGAGGCCACGCCGGACGGCCCGGATCACGACGCCGCCCTGCACGAGGCGCGTAAAAGCGCCAAACGGCTCCGCTACGCAGCCGAATCCGGAATTCCTGTGATCGGCAAGCGCGCTGCCCGGTTGGCCGGCGCCGCCCACGGACTGCAAAAAATACTGGGCGAGCACCAGGACAGCGTTGTCACCCGGGCCCTGCTCCGGCGCCTCGGCGCCCAGGCGCACCTCGCCGGGGAAAATGCCTTCACCTACGGGAGGCTGCACGCGCTTGAACAAGCCATGGCGGCCGACGCCGAATCCCGGTTCAGCAAGGCCTGGAAGCGTTTCCCAAAGGTGCCAAAGGAATGACGGCAGCCGCGCCATCGAGGGACTGCGCGCGGCCATTTCACCCCGGATCCAGAATGCAGCAGCGGCGCGGGCATGATGAGGATTCACATCCCGATATGGATGTTTTGTTAGGGCCGCTGCGATAGCGTAGCCAGAGGCTCGGGGAGTATCCCGGCGTCGGTGCATTCCCGTTCCGGCTTTCGCAGGCAGTCTGCGGCGAGTGTGCTGTTGTTCCGAATCGATCAAAGGACATAACCATGGCTGTATCCGTTGAACTTGGCAAGGCACTCGATAAGGCCTATGAGAACTTGACCCTTGAGGAAGTTCTTGCCGCCCCGCCGTCAGCGCTGGCCGGGCTCACCGAAAAGCACGACGAACTCCTTGCCGGCATGGGAATCAAGACCATCCGCGACCTCGGCAGCAACAAATTCTTCGCCACGGCCGGAGTGCTTGTAGCGCTGTCCGGGAAGGCCGGATAGCAGTCCTCTTGAAGCAGGCGCTGCGCTGAAGCGAAAGGTCCGACCGGCCACACTGGTCGGACCTTTTGCTTCGCCGGGGGCAACGCTGGGACAAGGCCGTCGGTGCGGGACTGCCAGGACTGAACGGCTTCAGCTGCTGTCCACTGTCCCGGAGGAGAACTGCCGCCTGATTCTGTTCCGGGCCCCGTGCTCAACCAGGGTCGGGATGAAGGTCCGGATCCGGCCGGAAGCCAGTTGTTCGTACTCTTCCGTGACGATCCTGGCGATGAGCGTACGGGGCGCCTCGGGATGCCGGACGAATATCCGGTCCGTGACCTTGTTGATGGTGTCCTGTTTGTCCGCGTCGTCCATATACGCAGTTTGACCTCGGGCGACCCCGGTGTCTATCAGCATGCTTACGACGTGGACAGCAGCGTCCAGGACCTGATGGCGCTGCGCCGCCGACAGTGGTCTTCGTACCCTGGAAGCCTGGGATTCCGTGGCGCTGGACGCCAGCTATTGTTCCTCGACCTGGCCGGGCCTACACTCTGGAGCTGTGGCACTTATGCAGCCCGTTATTGTTGGTCCGCTCTCTGAGCTCAGTTCCTCGATCCGTGTCCGGGGGCAACTGCCCGGCGCGGGCGTGACAGTCGAGACCGGTCTTCGCACGGTGGCCAAGGGGACTGCCATCTCAGGTGACCAACGCTTCCCGCTGGAACCGGGGCTGACCCTGTCCCGCTCAGAAACCCTGTTCGCAATCCAGCACCTCGGGGCCGAGCAGAGCGAGGTACCGTCGGGCAACCTGGCGATGCCGGTTGCCGCGGCCCCGACAAGCAGCGCTGAATTTGGCCCGGTCCATGTCGCCACCCAGCTGTTCGCCTGCGGCCAGTACGTGTGGATTGACGGTGCGGTTTCAGGCGCAGACGTTACGCTGCTCGCTAACGGCAGCATCCTCGGCACCGGCCAGGCGCACGAAGGGACCGCGCGCTTCGCCCTCACCAGTGCCATCCCGCCAAACGGGTGGATCACCGCGCACCAGTCGGGACCGGGGCTCGCGCCCGGGCCCGACGTCGGCCGGACCTCAGACCCGCTTCCGGGCGGCTTGGGCCAGCCGCTGCCTGCCCCGGTCATACAGTCCCCGGTCCGCGGCTGTGACCCTTCCGTTATGGTGAGCGGGGTTTTCGATGGGGCCACCGTAACGATAGAGCGGCGTTCCGGGATCGTCGACAGCGCCGGGTTTGATCGTTCATCGCTGCGCTTCCTGCTGTCGAAACCGCTGGCGGAGGACGATGAGATCACCATCCGGCAGGAGGTGGCTAAGCGTTGCGAACGGCCACCGAAGAACTCGGACCCGGTCCTGGTTGGCAAGCTCGAACCCGTGGACCCGCCGGTCGTTGTCTCGCCGCTGTGTGCCGGCGCCACAACCGTCCGGGTGACCGGTTTGCGACCCGGAGCGACAGTCCACCTGGCGGCGAATCAGTTGGTGTTCGACGGCGCAGCACCGGCGGAGCAGACGTGGCTCGACTGCCGCGTGCCGCCGCTGACCACCGATCCGGTAAGCGCAACGCAGGAGTGTTGTGGAATTCTCAGCACGCCCGCGGTACCTGTGACGGTTGACGCGCACCAGGAGGAGGTGCCGGCCGCGCAAATATTCGGCCAACTGTTTTCCTGCACTGGTACGGTCAGCGTCACAAAGGCCCACCGCGGGGCGGTGCTCCAGGTCTTCGTTCGAACGGCCAAGGGGGACGCGGCCATCAGCGACCAGGTGCTGGCCCTCCACACCAATGTCGTCATCGCCGTGACCCCACTGTTGGTCGAAGGCGCAAGTGTCTTCGTCCGACAGTGGGCCTGCAGTGACACCGGTGTCGACTCCGCAGCGGGGCACGTGGCGGCCCATCCCATGCCGGGGCCGGTAGAGGTGCTCGGGCCGCTTAAGGATGCAGACACCGCCGTCGGCGTCCGGGGCGCGGTGCCGGGCGCGGTGATCGAGGTTTACGGCGCCGGCCACGAGTTCCTCGGTTCGGCGACGGCTGACGCGCTGCACCAGGTCGCTCTCGTCACACTGATTCGGCCGCTCCATCTGCGGGATCTTGTGACGGCCCAGCAATGGCTGTGCGGGAGGGCCTCAGAGGTCAAAGCCACAACGGTGGTCGGCTTCGCGGCGGCGTTCGGGCCCCGACCCTTCTACGTTGTTGGCCACAACCCGAACACCGTCGCCGACGCGACCGAGGCCGTCACCAACGGTGCCAACGGCCTCGAGCCGGACGTGCAAGTCTACGAGGACCACCCCGGGCAGCTGTGCATCAGCCACGGGACAGGGGAACCGTCCGCACCCTCGGTAGCGGACTATCTGATCGGCATCCACCAGCTCGCGCAGGCAAACCCCCAACTGTCGTTGCTCGTCTTCGACTGCAAACCGGAAGTCACCTCACCGGATCACGGCTTCGAACTGCTGCTGGCGATCCGCGAGCACCTGACCTTCGACAACGATCTGAACGTTATCCTCTCCATCGGCAACCGGGACGACAACCAAGGTGCCTTCTTCGACCGGATCGTGGACATCCTGGGCCCTCGCGAAGGATTGATGATCGATGCCGAGAACGATGCTGCGGCGGTATCGAACTACTTCACCAGCCGTGGCGTCGGCCACCAGGGCTACGGCAACGGCATCAGCTTCATGAACTTCATCCTCGGCCCGTACTACCGCTATACGCTGGAGGCGGCGTGCGGGATCCGCGCAGCGGCCGCGCGGCCTGCGTTCATTTACGTTTGGACGGTTAACGCGCACGACGAGCTACGGGAGTACATCCGCATCGGAGTCGACGGAGCCATCACCGACGACCCCCGTGACCTGCGCGACATCGCAGCGGAAGGTCAATTCTCGTCGCTGATCCGGTTGGCCACGCGCGCGGACAATCCGTTCAAACCGGCGAATTTCGGCTACGGCCTGCACATCCACACTGCCGACAAATGGATGGCCGGCACGGATGCCAACGTCACCTTCACCCTTACCGGAGCTGCCGGGTCGGCGAGCAAGACCGTGAACACCGAGCTCATTAAGCGAATGGAAAGCGACGACTGGAACTGGGTCACGATCCCAAGCGGGGACCTCGGCGCGCTGCAGACACTAACCGTGCAGCGGGACAACGACGGCAACGCCCCCGACTGGTTCCTGGACCGAATCGAAGTCCACAGCGCCCGGTTCGGCAGCAGTGGCACGGCCATCTTCGATCGCGACATCGATGACACCACACCGTTCACCCAGCCGATCATCTGAGGTGTGCCAAAACTCTCAGAGCGCACGGGCGGTGCTGGATTAAATGCAGCAACTGACCGTCACCACTTCGCTATTCAGTGATACTATCTAGTGGTAGTCAGCAACACTGAGTAGTAAAGAGGAGGCCGTTGTGGCCAACCAGATGACCGAGATGCTCAAGGGAACCCTCGAAGGCATCGTTCTCGCGAACCTGGCCGTTCAGCCGGCCTACGGCTACGAGATCACCGCACGGCTGCGCGAGCAGGGCTTTTCCGACATCGTTGAGGGCACCGTCTACGCCCTCCTGATCAGAATCGAACAGCGTGGCTTCGTCGACGTTGCGAAGGTCCCGTCGGCGAAGGGCCCGCCACGCAAGGTGTACTCGCTGAACGCCGCAGGCGCCGAGTACCTCGACGAGTTCTGGAGGAGCTGGAGCTTCCTCGTAGAGCGGATCGGACAACTCCACCAGCAGATCGAAAACCCGCAGGATCACCCCCAGGAAGACGGAGAGTAGTCATGGCCGCAAAGTGGCTCGAGGCCCTCACCGGGTCGCTGGAACAGAAGAAGCAGTACAAGCAGTCCATGGCCCGCATCGAGGCACTTCCGGAGCCCTACCGCAGTTCGGCGAAGGCGTTCAACCGGTACTTTATGTACTACGGCGGGATCACCGACGGAGACACCCTCACCACGATGATCGGTGACCATGCCGATCTCTGGGAACGCGCCGCTGTCGACGCCACGCCGGTGCGCGCCATCGTAGGCGAGGACCCGGTGGAGTTTGCCGAGACATTCGCCCAGGCCTACTCCGCCACCCGGTGGATCGATAAGGAGCGCGCCCGACTCACGAAGGCGATCGACGCTGCCGCCGGCGGCAAGGGAACGGGCCCGGACGCATGACAACCGGCCGGGCCCTCGAACCCGCGATCCGGGTGCGGGGCCCCGTAGACTCCTTTTATCTACTCGATCGATAATTGGGATTTTTGCTGGTTCGGAGAGTTGCGTCCTCGTCCCGCCCTGACGAGAACGGGCAAACGCCCCCAGGGTCACCGCCCGGCGGAGGCCAGATTCGCAACCGAAATCTAAAGGCACGAGGAAACGGCATGAGTAAGAAAAATCCCGCCACGCAGCCGCGGTCGTCCGCGCCGAACCGGCGGGCCGACAACCAAGTGAGCCGGCCGAACGGAAAATTCCGGTTCAGCGACCGATTCCTTAAAGTGGTCACCACCGCCCTGATCACCGTCATGCTGGTATCGATCGCCGCGGGATTCATCCTCGGACCGCTGAGCGACAACGTGGACGGGAGGGCGGGGGACGTTCTTGGGAACGTGGCCGTCGCCCTTATCATCGGCGGACTGGTGCTGCCTCTCCTGCTGGCCGCCGTTCTCGGCGGCGAAGCGATCCGCGCCGGCGCGGGATTCGTCGGTTTCTTCCTGATTGCGGGCATGCTCGCCGCAGCCGTGGGAACCACTGAGGCGGGCCAGGAGCTGCTCGGGCCGGTCTGGGGTCCATGGGCCGTCTGGGGCGGCGGTGCGCTGATGGTCCTCGCGGTCGGCGGCTTCTGGATCGTCGGTTGGATAGCGCGGGTGCCGATGTGGATTCAGGCTCCCGTCGCGGGTTCGCCCCGAGTTTACGTGCGCGGATCCAGCAAGAACCCTGCCGACCGGGTGCTTCCAAACGACCTGGAATAGGTCCGCCGGCGGCGTACCGCGCTGGTGGTTTTGCCGTGCCCACGGAGGAACCCGGGGGCAGCACCTGCGCGTCTCCTTGCACCATCCGAGCCTGCATTACCCTGCCGTACCCGGCGACTGTTTACAGCGGCGGGTCCGTGACGATGATCCGCACGGCACACAGCTCGGCGGCTGCCTTCTTCAGGACGGCAGCCCGCGGGTCCGGGACGTCCAGGAATGCCAGCCTTGGCCGCGGGGCATACTGCTTCAGCACCGGTTCGGCCAGGACCTGCTCGGCCAGGGTCCGGTCCCCGCCGGGAGCCACGTAATCGATCCGGTGATCCGCAAAAATACGGGCGGCATGGTTTGCCACGGCCTCCACCAGGGCGTCGGCCTGGTTCGCCCGCCGCCGGGCGAAACGCTGCTGGGACCAGCCTCCCGCAGCGGTACGGGACTGGACGTGGCGGGTGCCGGTCTTGGAAGCGAGGACGGCGGCGCCGCTGACCACTGCCACGGAGTAGCCGCCACGGCGGACCAGCACCGCCCCGATGCTGCGCTGCTGCGATGCCAGGGAGGCGAGCCGGGCAACGGCGTCGCCGCCGCTGCCGGGGCGGCCGTCCGCCGGCCATGGCGCCTGCAGCAATGCTACGGCGCCGTCAGCGGCGCGCAGTTGCAGGCCGGCGTCGAGCTCCTCCTCGGCGAGGACGCCATGGCTGGCCGCGAACCGCTCCACCCAGCCCGGCAGCCGATCGCCGGAGACAAACGCCATGCGGGTTTCGGTGCTGGCCATGGCGCGGGTCTCCGTTGTGGGGGTGTCGGTGCGGGCGGGAACTAGAAGTAGCCTATCTATGTGGAAGATCTCTTTGGCGCAGGACGGGACGGCGGCGCCGCTGTCGAGGATGATAACGACGCGGAGGACGCCGTTGACGGTGGTCCGGCCCGTCGCGCTGCCTCCCCGCGCAGCCCGCTGGCCGTCCGAATGCGTCCGCGGACGCTCGATGATGTGGTGGGCCAGCAGCACCTGCTGGGACAGGGTTCGCCGCTGCGCCAGCTGGCCGCCGGAACGGATGCCACCGGCCCCGCGGGTCCCAGTTCCCTGATTCTCTGGGGCCCGCCCGGCACGGGGAAGACCACACTCGCGCACGTCATCGCTAAAGGTCCCGGCCGGAAGTTCGTTGAGCTCTCCGCCATCACCGCCGGGGTCAAGGACGTCCGCCGCGTTATGGAGGAAGCTCTCACCGCCCGGGACCTTTTCAAGACCACCACAGTGCTGTTCCTGGACGAGATCCACCGCTTCAACAAGGCCCAGCAGGATGCCCTGCTGCCCGGCGTCGAGAACCGCTGGGTAGTCCTGGTTGCCGCGACCACCGAAAACCCCTCCTTTTCCGTCGTCTCCCCGTTGCTGTCCCGGTCCCTGCTACTGACACTTAAGCCGCTGACCGACGCCGACGTGGAGGGATTGCTGCTGCGGGCAGCGGCGGACCCCCGTGGACTCGGCGGCAAAGTGGAACTCACCGATGCGGCCCGGGGCCATCTCGTGAGGCTCTCCGGCGGGGACGCCCGCCGGGCACTGACCGCACTGGAGGCGGCGGCCGGCGTCGCATACGGGGATGCTGACGACGCCGACACGATCGCCGGGACGGCCGGGCCGGCCCCGGTGCAGATCGAGCTGAAGCACACGGAACGGGCCCTCGACGTCGCATCCGTACGCTATGACCGGGCCGGCGACCAGCACTACGACGTCGCGAGCGCATTCATCAAGTCCATCCGGGGTTCCGACGTCGACGCCGCCCTGCACTACCTCGCCCGGATGCTCGAGGCGGGGGAGGACCCGCGGTTCGTAGCCCGGCGCATTGTCATCTCCGCAGCCGAAGACGTTGGCATGGCCGACCCGACGGCGCTGCAGACCGCCGTCGCCGCCGCCCAGGCCGTGCAGCTGATCGGCATGCCCGAAGGCCGCATCATCCTCGCCGAAGCCGTGGTCCACCTCGCCACAGCACCGAAATCCAACGCCGCCTATCTGGGAATCAACCAGGCGATCGCCGACGTCCGCGCCGGTCTCGGCAACGGCATCCCGGCGCATCTGCGCGACGCCCACTACCCGGGATCCAAGCAACTGGGCCACGGCCAGGGCTACAAATATGCCCACGATGCCCCGCATTCGGTCGCTACCCAGCAGTACCCGCCGGACGACCTCGTCGGCCGTAACTACTACGAACCGACCGGCAACGGCGCCGAACGGGACATTTCCACCCGGCTTGAGCGGCTCCGCAGGATCATCCGGGGCAAGTGATCGCCGGTCCCGGCGTGGTAAAGTAGGTCGTTGTCTGGCAAGGCACAGACGCACAATCCACTTGATACCGGCATTTTATGCTGTTCAAACGGGTTTGCCCCGTGCCCAGTAGCAAAAGGCAGCGGTTGGCCGATGCTCTCCATCGTGGAGGCCAGTAACACTGACACACCGCAGATATTGGAAGGACACAAGTGGCTAACAACACTCGTGCTCGCCGTACAGCACGCCTCTCGCGTGCACTCGGCATTGCTCTGACCCCCAAGGCCGCCAAGTACATGGAGCGCCGCCCGTACGGCCCCGGTGAGCATGGCCGTGCCCGCAAGAAGCAGGACTCCGACTACGCCGTACGTCTGCGCGAAAAGCAGCGTCTGCGCGCCCAGTACGGCATCCGCGAAGCCCAGATGACCCGCGCCTTCGAAGAAGCCCGCCGGACCAAGGGCCTGACCGGCGAGAACCTGATCGAACTGCTCGAAATGCGTCTTGACGCCCTCGTGCTGCGCGCAGGATTCGCCCGCACCATCGCTTCGGCCCGCCAGCTTGTTGTGCACCGCCACATCATGGTTGACGGCATCCGCGTTGACCGTCCGTCGTTCCGCGTCGGCGAGGGCCAGCTGGTCCACGTCCACAGCCGCAGCGAGACCATGGCTCCGTTCCAGGTTGCAGCAGCCGGTGCGCACCGCGATGTTCTGCCCATGGTTCCTGCCTACCTGGACGTCAAGCTTGACGCCCTGCAGGCACGCCTGGTCCGTCGCCCCAAGCGCTCCGAGGTCCCCGTGACCTGCGAAGAGCAGCTCGTTGTGGAATTCTACGCACGCTAGATTCACCGCGACACCTTACAAAGAAGCCCGTGGCAAGCGCCACGGGCTTTTTTGTATGTAAGGTACTTGGGGGAGTTCTGCGGTTGCCGGCTGTTTGGGCCGGCGGCGCCCGCAGAGACACTACGCAACAAGGAGATGAATGACTATGACTGGTGGCGATATTGCCGGCCTCATCGCGGCCGGAGTGTTTGCACTGCTGGTCCTGCTGCTTGCCGTGCCGATTTTAAAGCTTGGGGGAGTGTTCGATGAGGTGCGGACCTCCATCCGTTCGATCAGCGACGGCGCCACGCCGCTGATGGACGAAGTCACGGCGACTGTTTCCACCACCAACGAACAGCTCAAAAAGGTCGACGGTATCGCGAACAACGTCTCCGACGCTTCGGCGAACATCTCGGCGCTGTCCTCGCTGGTGGCCGCCACCGTCGGTTCGCCGCTGATCAAGGTCGCCTCCTTCAGCTATGGTGTGCGCGCGGCGTTCACCGCCCGCAAAAAGCCCGCCACCGGCCGCCGCAGCCGCTAACCCAGCTGGAGAACCTGACATGAACAGAATCATCTGGATGGGAATCGGCGTCGCCATTGGCGTCATCGCCTTCCGCAAGATCACCGAAGCGCAATCCAACCTGGGCCCCGAAGGACTCAACCGGGCCGTGGGGCGCGTCGCCGACGGTCTGTACGACTTCGCCGATGCCGTCCGCGAGGGCATGAATGAGCGTGAGACCGAACTGCGCCGAGCGCTCGGCATTGACGCGGGCCTGGACCAGACCATTGCCCACGGCGCAGCCGGCCGGGATGCAGTCCGGCGCTAGCCGGGAGAGAATATCAGAACAGCGGCGTCCGGAAAACGGACCGCCGGCACGGCCTATGGCCGGGACCAGACCGTTCCGCGGACCATACGCGGGGACCACAAACGCAGTGACCACAAACGCAGTGAACAGTGAAGGGTACGTAATCAGCTCATGAAGTCGCAGGAGATCACTAAGCGCTGGATCGACTTTTTTGTCAAAAAGGGCCACACCGCGGTGCCCTCCGCTTCCTTGGTCTCCAGCGACCCGTCCCTGCTGTTCACCGTCGCCGGCATGGTCCCGTTTATCCCGTACCTGACGGCCCGGGAGGAAGCGCCGTACGAGCGTGCCACGAGCGTGCAAAAGTGCATCCGGACCGGCGACATCGAGGAAGTCGGCAAGACCGCCCGCCACGGAACGTTCTTCCAGATGTGCGGGAACTTCTCCTTCGGCGACTACTTCAAGGAAGACGCCATCAAGTTCGCCTGGGAACTGCTCACCTCGAGCGTTGACGACGGCGGGTACGGGCTCCCGCCCGAGCGGCTGTGGGTCACTGTCTACGAAGAGGACGATGAGGCCGAGCAGCTCTGGCTCCGGAACACGGGCATGCCTGCCGCGCGGATCCAGCGGATGGGCAAGGCGGACAACTACTGGTCCACCGGCCAGCCCGGTCCCGCCGGCCCCTGCTCCGAGATCTACTATGACCGTGGCCCCTCCTACGGCGTCGAGGGCGGCCCGATCGCGGACGAGAACCGCTACGTTGAAATCTGGAACCTGGTGTTTATGCAGTACCAGATCGACAACGTCCGCTCCAAGGTGGACTTCGATATCACCGGCGAACTCCCGAAAAAGAACATCGACACCGGCCTGGGCATGGAGCGGCTGGCGATGATCCTGCAGGACGTCGAAAACATGTACGAGACGGACCAGGTCCGCCCGGTGATCGACAGGGCCGCGGCCCTCTCCGGCCGGGAATACACCTCCGCCGAGTCCGCGGCCGACCCGCATCACACCGACGACGTCCGGATGCGTGTCGTCGCCGACCACATCCGATCCTCCCTGATGTTGATCGCCGACGGCGTGACCCCCTCCAACGAGGGCCGCGGCTACGTGCTGCGCCGCCTGATCCGGCGGGCCGTGCGCTCGATGCGCCTGCTCGGCGTCGAAAAAGCGTGCCTGCCGGAGCTGCTGCCCGCTTCCCGGGACGCCATGAAGGGCGTCTACCCCATCGTCGAGACGGACTTCGACCGGATCAGCCGGATCGCCTACGCGGAGGAGAAGGCGTTCCTGCGCACCATCGCCTCCGGCACGGCCCGGCTGGAGGACGCCGTCAAGGAGTCACAGGCCGCCGGGCGTCCGCTGTCCGGCCCCGATGCCTTCGCCCTGCATGATACTTACGGTTTCCCGATCGACCTGACCCTTGAGATGGCCGAAGAGGCCGGGCTCAAGGTCGACGAGCCGGAGTTCCGCAAGCTGATGCTCGAACAGCGCCAGCGCGCGCAGGCCGACGCGAAGGGCAAAAAGGGTTCCCACGCTGACCTCAGCGCCTTCCAGGAGCTGCTGTCCGCCGGAGAGACTGTTTTCACCGGCTACACCGAACTCGCGGGGGAATCGAAGGTACGCGGCATCCTTGCCGGCGGCCGCAAGGTTTCCCAAGCCTCCACCGGCGAGGAAATCGAGCTGGTCCTCGCCCAGACCCCGTTCTACGCCGAAGCCGGCGGCCAGGCCGCAGACACCGGACTGATCACCGGGGACGGTTTTGTCGTCGAGGTTCTGGACGTCCAGCGCCCGATCAAGGGGCTGAGTGTGCACAAGGCAATTGTCCGAGAGGGCGAAATTGGAGCGGACTCCCTCGTCCAGGCGGCCGTGGACCGGGAACGCCGGCATGCCGCCGAGCAGGCCCACACCGGAACCCACATCGTGCACGCCGCCCTCCACCAGATCCTCGGCCCGGAAGCACTCCAGCGCGGCTCCTTCAACAAGGCAGGCTACCTGCGCTTCGACTTCGCCTGGGGCGAAGGCCTCAGCCCGGCCACGCGCTCCGAAATTGAAGAAGTTTCCAACATCGCCATCCGCAACAACTACCGGGTGGACACCAAAGTGATGGGACTGGCCGAGGCCAAGGCCCTCGGTGCCATGGCACTCTTCGGCGAAAATTACGGCAACGAGGTCCGTGTTGTGGAGATCGACGGTGCCTGGTCCCGTGAACTCTGTGGCGGCACCCATGTTGCGAACACCTCGCTGATCGGCAGCCTGTCACTGCTCGGGGAACAGTCTGTCGGCTCGGGAAACCGCCGCGTCGAGGCCTTCGTCGGAATGGACGCCTTCCGGCACCTCGCTGCCGAACGCGCGCTGGTCACCGAACTCACCGACATGCTTAAGGTGCCGTCGGGACTGCTCGCGGACCGGATCGCCGCCACCCTGGCCAAACTCAAGACCGCCGAAAAGGAACTCGAGCGGTTGCGCAAGGAGCAGCTCACAGCTGCCGCCGGCCAGCTGGTGGGTACCGCCAGGGATGCCGCCGGCATCAAGGTCATCGCGCACGACGCCGGCCAGGTCAGCGGTGCGGACGACCTCCGCGGCCTGGCCCTGGATTTGCGGACCCGGCTCGGTTCCGATCCGGCCGCCGTCGCGGTTGCCGGTGTCAGTAATGACCGTCCGGTGATCCTGATCGCGACCAACGATGCCGCCCGGGCGGCAGGGGTCAAGGCTGGGGTCCTGGTGCGGCTCGCCGCGGGAATCCTCGGCGGCGGCGGCGGCGGCAAGGACGACGTCGCCCAGGGCGGCGGCACGGACGCCGGCAAGGTCGGCGCGGCCCTCGCCGCCGTCGTGGACGCCATCACCGGACGATAGTGGAAAGGCCGTGAACGAAACTGCTGTGCCCGGCGGCTACCCAATCGGCGTAAAGCTCGGGGTAGACGTCGGGACCGTCCGGGTTGGTGTGGCTGTCTGTGACCGTGACGGCATCCTGGCCACGCCGTTGCGCACCCTGGAACGGAACGCGAAGAAGAATACGGACGTGCGGATCCTGGCGGAACTGGCCCTGGAACTCGCCGTTGTGGAGATCTTTGTCGGCCTGCCGAGGACCATGAAGGGTGAGGAGCACGCCTCCGCCCGGATGGCGACTGACTATGCAAAGCTACTGGCGGGTAAACTGGGGGAGTCAGGTTCCGGGGTGCCGGTTCGGCTGGTGGACGAGCGGCTGAGCACAGTATCTGCGCACCGGCACCTGCACGAAGCTGGCATGAGCAGCCGGGATCACCGTAAGGTAGTTGATCAGGTTGCGGCCGCAGGTATCCTGCAACACGCGATCGATATGCAAAAGGCCAGGGGGACGGAGGTCGGAAGCCGCGTATACGCGGAGTCCGCGCCGGGGCCGACCGGGGATGGTCCACAGGCCAGTCCGGCACAAGACGAGCATTCTGCACTACGCATTCTGCCCAAAATGGAAGGCTACAGTGAGCCCGGTCAACAGTGACGACTCCTCCGGTGCTGCCTTCGGCACCGGCCGACCGCTGACACGCAGGGAGCTGAGGGCCCAGGAGAAGGTCCAGGCGCCCGAGGGGCACAACGTCGTCCCGCCGCAGGCGTTCGAAACCGGCGAGGAAACCCCTGCGGCAGCACCCGGCGCCGACAACCGATCCGTCCCCGAAACCGGCGACGACGCGGTAGGTAATCGCGGGCCGAGCCAGGCGGACGAGGCGCCGGAGCCGCCGGCCGCAGCCCCGACCGTCCACGAACTGCCCGTGGATCCGGAGGTTCCAGAGGTTCCCGTGGACCATGTCCATCCCGTGGATCCAGAGGTTCCAGAGGTTCCCGTGGAGCATGTCCATCCCGTGGATCCGGAGGTTCCAGTACACGAGTACGCCGGGACTGTGGCAGATGCGGACACCGTCTTCCATGATTCCGACCTTCATCCCGGCGACGAACCGCACCCGGACGGGGTGACCCAGGACGGCCACCCCGACGCGTACACGTACAACGACGACCATCACCACGAGGACCATCACCACGAGGACCATCACCACGAGGAAGACGGCCACATTGTGTTGGCCGGAGGAGCCGCCATCCGCACGTCCAAGGGTCCGTCCAAGAAGGTCCGCCGCCGGCGCCGCTTCCTTGCCTTGCTCCTGACCCTGGCTGTTTTTGTGGTGGCGATTGCTGTGGGCGCGCAGTTCCTGAAGCCGCTTCTGGGCGCGGACACCGTGGCTGATTACCCGGGGCCCGGAACCGGTGAGGTCATGATTACCGTGCCGCCGGGCGCCGGACCCAAGTCCGTAGCGACCGAGCTGCAGGACAAGAAGGTCGTGGCGAACGCCGACAGTTTCCTGCGCGACTTTGTGGCCTCCGGCGGTGCGCTGGCCCCGGGCGACTTCAGCATGCGCAACGAAATGAAGAACTCGGACGCCGTCGCTGTCCTGCTGAACAAGGACCAAAGCAAGGTCATGTACTTTGCGCTCAGCGCCGGGCTCCGCATCGGTGACTCCCTCCAAGCCATCTCCGAAGGTACCGGAGTGCCGGTATCCGAGCTCAAGGCACTCAACGCATCGCCAGCCCAGTTCGGGGTGCCGGCCAGGGCTAAGACCCTTGAAGGTTTCCTCGCCCCGGGCGAATACCGGTTCCCGATCGGCACCCCGGCCAAGGATGTGGTGCAAAAGCTCGTGACCACCACCCTGGATGAGCTCACGTCCCAAGGCGTCACCGATCCGGCCAAGCAGTACGACGTTGTGACAGTCGCCAGCATTGTCCAGGCCGAGGGCGGCCAGGCCGAATACGGCGATGTGGCAGGCGCGATCTATAACCGCCTCAAGCCAAATAACACGGAGACTAACGGGCTGATCCAGTCGGACGCCACCGTAACCTACGGCCTCGGCATCAAAA
This sequence comes from Pseudarthrobacter sp. PH31-O2, assembly GCF_030063265.1. Lineage (NCBI taxonomy): Bacteria > Bacillati > Actinomycetota > Actinomycetes > Micrococcales > Micrococcaceae > Pseudarthrobacter > Pseudarthrobacter sp. PH31-O2. The sequence continues at coordinate 604,567 of NZ_JASIST010000001.1, forward strand.
GTTTCCACATCGACGAGGACCAGAAGGCGGACAAGTCCAACCCGTATAACACCTACGCCAACCAGGGCCTGCCGGTCGGACCCATCGGATCGCCGGGCCGAACGGCGATTGACGCTGCGGCAAAGCCCAAGACCAACGATTACCTCTACTGGGTGACCATCAACCTGGACACCAAGGAGACACGCTTCTCCAAGACGCTCGCGGAGCACAACACCTACGTGGCCAAATACAACGCTTGGTGTGAGGCAAACGCCGGACGCTGCGTATGACCGGCAGGGCTGCCGTGCTTGGGCACCCGATCAGCCATTCGAAGTCTCCGGCCCTGCACCGGGCCGCCTACGCCCGCCTGGGTGTGGAGCTGGACTATTCGGCGATCGATGTGACCGAAGCCGGGCTGCCGGCCTTTATGGCCCGGGTCAGGAAGGACGTGCAGCTGGGGCCGAGCTGGCACGGGCTGTCCGTCACCATGCCGCTGAAGTCAGCCATGGTCGGCGAAGTGGATGAGGTTCGAGGCGTGGCCCGCGAGCTCGGGGTGGTGAACACGGTCGCGTTCGAACGGCCGGCCGCGGGAACGGGCGCCGCTCCCGTCCGTTTGGTCGGCTACAACACCGACGTCGCCGGAATCGTAAACGCACTCCGCCATGCAGGTGCCGCCTCGGCGCCCGCTGCCGCCGTCCTGGGCGGCGGTGGAACCGCAGCCGCTGCCATCGCAGCGCTGAAGGAGCTGGACGCGCCAGCAGCCGACATTTTCGTCCGCGACATCACCCGCGCGCGGGAGGCACGCGCGGCAGCTGCGGCACTTGGCCTGCCCGTGCGGGTCCGGCCCCTGGAGGGCGCGTCTGCCGCCCTGGCCCGGGCCGACGTCGTGATTTCCACGCTGCCCCCGCGGGCCGCCGATCCGCTGGCCGAGGAGTTGGCACGGTTGTTCGCGCAAGGGGCCGGAGGGCCGGCCGGAGAGGTCCGCCCGGGTGTGTTGCTGGACGTCGCATATGAACCCTGGCCCAGCCGGATCGCTGCCGCCTGGCTGAAGGCCGGCGGTGTGGTGGTTCCCGGCCTGGAAATGCTGATCTACCAGGCCGTGGAACAGGTCCGGCATTTCACCGGCCTGCACGAGGCAGTCCCGGCGGAAGTCATAGATGTGATGTGTGACGCAGTCGGGGCACCCCGACGGGTGTTCTAACCGCCTTACATGGCAGGATGGATTTTATGTTGCGTTGGTTGACTGCCGGAGAATCCCATGGGCCGGCCCTGGTCGGAATTATTGAAGGCGTACCCGCCGGTGTGGAGCTCACCAGCGAACGGATCGCTGATTCGCTGGCCCGGCGCCGGCTGGGCTACGGCCGTGGCGCACGGATGAAGTTCGAGCAGGACGTTGTGACAATCCTCGGCGGCGTCCGCCATGGCATCACCCAAGGTGGTCCCGTCGCCATCCAGATCGGCAACACCGAGTGGCCCAAATGGGAGCAGATCATGTCTGCTGACCCCGTGGACCCGGAAATCCTGGCCGACCAGGCCCGCAATGCGCCGCTGACCCGTCCGCGGCCCGGGCACGCGGACTTCACCGGTATGCAGAAGTACGGCTTTGACGAGGCGCGGCCCGTGCTGGAGCGCGCCAGTGCCCGCGAAACGGCTACGCGCGTCGCCCTGGGCGCCGTCGCCTCCGGATTCCTCAAGCAGCTCGGCATCGAACTTGTCTCCCACACCGTGTCGATCGCCACGACGGCCGTGCCGGAAGGGCGGCCGCTCCCGGTCCCGGAGAACGTGCTGGCACTCGACGCCGATCCGCTGCGCTGCTTCGACCGCGAAACCTCCGACGCCATGGTCGCCGAGGTCGACATCGCACACAAGGAAGGCGAAACGCTCGGCGGTATCGTCGAGGTCCTCGCTTACGGGCTTCCGCCGGGACTTGGCAGCTACGTCCATTGGGACCGCCGCCTCGATTCACGGCTGGCGGCAGCCCTGATGGGCATCCAGGCCATCAAGGGCGTTGAAGTCGGTGACGGCTTCCTCACCGCGTCACGCCGCGGCTCGGCTGCCCACGACGAGATTGTTAAGGACGCCGACGGCAGGATCGTGCGCACCTCAAACCGCGCCGGCGGCATTGAAGGCGGAATGAGCATCGGCGACGTGCTGCGGGTGCGCGCCGCGATGAAGCCCATCGCCACGGTGCCCCGAGCCCTCAGGACCGTCGATGTGAGTACTGGCGAGGCCGCCAGGGCCCATCACCAGCGCTCCGACGTCTGTGCGGTTCCCGCAGCGGGCGTCGTCGCCGAAGCCATGGTCGCGCTTGTCCTGGCCGAGGCGGTTGTGGAAAAGTTCGGCGGCGACTCCGTGCAGGAAACCGCCCGAAACATCAAGGGTTACCTGGACAACATTCCGGCGTCCCTGGACTCGATCGGCCGATAGTGCCGGCCGAAATGCCGGCATGGCCGGCCAGGAATGCTGCCCGGCCCATCGTCTTGATCGGGCCGATGGCAGTCGGCAAATCAGCCATCGGATACCAGCTCGCCCAGCAGTTGGGGGCCACGTTTGTGGACACTGACGTCACAATCGTTGCCAACCACGGCTCCATCGCAGAGATCTTCGCCAGCCGCGGCGAGCATGTGTTCCGCGAACTGGAAGCCAGGGCCGTCGCCCGGGCCCTGGAAGACGCGCAAGGCAGGAATACGGTAGTCTCGCTTGGCGGCGGGGCAGTCCTGGACTCCGGTACCCAGCAACTGCTGGGGCACTGCACAGTGGTCTACCTCGAGTGTGACGCCGGCACAGTGGTTGACCGGATCGCCAGGAATTCCGGCCGGCCCTTACTGGCCGGAGATGCCATGGAACGCTGGAAGGCATTGTTCGCCACCCGCCGGCCGGTCTACGAACGGCTGGCTGACCTGGTCTTCGATGTGCGCAACGGAACCGTTGCGGACATCGCACACCGGCTTGAAGATGCGCTGCGCGCGTATGGCGCGGCGGGAACCGCTGGTGTACCCGCACCAGCGGCGACAAAGGAAGTTGAAAAGTGAACACCGAATCAACCGTCATCAAGGTCACCGGGCAGACGCCCGGTGAGAACTACGACGTCGTGGTGGGCCGCGGCCTGCTGGCCAGCCTGCCCGGACTGCTGGGGGAACGGGTCAAACGGGTCCTTGTTATCCACCCGCGCGCCCTGCGCCTCACCGGTGACACCGTCAGGGAAGAGCTCTCGTCGGCGGGCTTCACGGCACTCACCGCCGAAATTCCCGATGCTGAAGAAGGCAAACACATCGAGGTGGCCTCTTTCTGCTGGCAGGTGCTGGGCCAGAACGACTTCACCCGATCGGATGCCGTCGTTGCTGTTGGCGGCGGGGCCGTGACCGACCTTGCCGGCTTTGTCGCCGCGACCTGGCTTCGCGGTGTCAAAGTCATCCACATGCCCACGAGCCTGCTCGGTATGGTCGACGCGGCCGTCGGCGGCAAAACCGGCATCAACACCGCCGAAGGCAAGAACCTCGTTGGTGCCTTCCACCCGCCGGCCGCTGTTCTCGCGGATCTCGATACCCTGGACACACTGCCGAAAAACGAGATTATTTCCGGCCTGGCCGAGGTCATCAAATGCGGCTTCATCGCGGACCCGGCCATCCTCGAACTGATCGAGAAAGACCCCGCGGCAGTCACCGAGCCCCGCGGTGACGCGTTGCGGGAACTGATTGAACGCGCCGTCACGGTGAAGGCCACGGTCGTCTCCGCGGACCTCAAAGAAACCGGCCAGCGCGAAATCCTCAACTACGGCCACACCCTGGGCCACGCGATCGAGCTCGCCGAACGCTACTCCTGGCGCCACGGCGCCGCCGTCTCGGTCGGGATGATGTTCGCTGCGGAACTGGCCCGCAGCGTGGGGCGCCTCAGCGACGCCAGCGCCGACCGGCACCGCAGCATCCTGGAAAGCCTCGGTCTGCCCGTGACCTACCGGCGCGACCGCTGGCAGGCGCTGCTCGACGGAATGCGGCGGGACAAAAAGTCCCGCGGTGACCTGCTGCGCTTTGTGGTGCTCGACGGCGTAGCACGCCCCGGTATCCTCGACGTCCCGGACACCTCGCTGCTGTTCGCCGCGTACCAGGAGATTGCCTCCTGATGGCATTCCTCCCAGGCGGTACCAGCGACTGGCCCGCTGCAGGGTTCCCCGGGATCAAGATCAACCCGGACAGCCTGGTCCCGCAAATCGTCAATGAGGATGCCGTCGCCGAAGCGCTTGCAGCATCGACGGACCCGGGGGACCTGATCTTTGTGCGTCTGGTCGAAGGGCACCCGGCCGAGGCTGCAGAGTTGCTCGCCGAAGCCCGCTACAGTGACCCTGGCTCGTTGCGCCTGCGCATCTTCGAAGCCGACGTACTGCGGGTTTCCAACCGGCTTGACCGGGCCGTTGAGCTGTTTGATCAGCTGCTGGCGGAGACCCGCGGCACACCGGACGAGGCGGTCATCCGCCAGCACCTCGGACGGTCCCACTTTGCCAGCGGCAACGTCGGCGCCGCCGTCGAAAGCTTCGCCAAAGCGCTGGACCTGCGTGTGGCCGGGTCTGCCGACGCGGCACTGATCTACGCCTCCACGGTGGCTCTGCAACGCGCCCGGTACGTGCTGGATCTCGACTCTTGACGCGGGTCCGCGCGGGCCTGCGTGCAGCTTCCGGCCGCACCCGTCCGGCAGCGGGCAGACAAAACCGGTAGAATGGTTTTTGGATTTTTGATAAATACGCGCTGGCGGGCCATTTGGCATGCTTGCCTGGCATAACCGGCTGGCAGCTAGAAGCCGTCAGAAGAGAAACCAGAGGATACAGTGGCAACCACTAACGACATCAAGAACGGAACCGTCCTCAAACTTGAGGGCCAGCTCTGGAACATCATCGAGTTCCAGCACGTCAAACCCGGTAAGGGTGGCGCGTTCGTCCGCACAAAGATGCGCAACGTGATGTCCGGCAAGGTCGTGGACAAGACCTTCAACGCCGGACTGAAGATCGAGACCGCAACGGTAGACCGCCGTGACTACCAGTACCTGTACCAGGACGGCGCGGACTTCGTGTTTATGGACACGGCCGATTTCGACCAGCTCACCGTTTCGGGGGCAACCGTCGGGGACGCCACCAACTTTATGCTCGAGAACCAGAAGGTCAGCATTGCCATCCATGAGGGCAACCCGCTGTACATCGAGCTGCCGCCCAGCGTGGTACTGGAAATCACCTACACGGAACCGGGCCTTCAGGGCGACCGCTCCTCGGCCGGCACCAAGCCCGCCACCCTTGAGACCGGCTACGAGATCCAGGTGCCGTTGTTCGTCGAGAACAACACCAAGGTCAAAGTTGATACCCGTGACGGAAACTACCTCGGGCGGGTTAACGACTAGTGAGTGCCCGCGGTAAGGCCCGCAACCGGGCCCTGGATGTGCTCTTTGAGGCGGAACAACGTTCCGTGTCAGCGTTCGATGTGCTGAAGTCCCGGCGGGAGCAGACGGACCAGATCGTTAACCCGTACACCCTCGAAATCGTCGAGGGTGTGGTCTCCCACCAGGCTGCGATCGACGAATTCCTGGAAACCTATTCGCAGGGGTGGACGCTGGAACGTATGCCGTCCGTGGACCGCATCATCCTGCGGATCGGCACCTGGGAGCTGCTGTACAACGACGACGTGCCCGACGGCGTTGCCGTCAGCGAGGCCGTGGCCCTGGCCAAGACCCTCTCCACCGACGAGTCGCCGTCGTTTATCAACGGCCTGCTGGGCCGGCTGCAGCAGCTGAAGCCTTCGCTGCTCGCCTGACCCCGAAGCTCACAATAACCCCGTCCGGATCATCCCGGGCGGGGTTCTTTGGTGTTCTCCAGGCAGCCGGCGACGGCGTCCGGGAGGGGGCAGTCTCGGCGGGTTGATGGTGCCCGTCGAGGTGGTGTACGGGCGCATCGCAGCCCCTGAGGATCCGCTGCCGGGGCCGGCCGGTAATACTCCGGCCGGACATGTCCGAGCCACGTCGGATTGGCCTGCCGGGGCCGCGGCCGCGGACCGCCCGGGAGTCCGCCGGAGCGGTGGTGCTCCGGCGGTGGATCGTTTGTTGTTATGGACTCGAGCCCATGTGCGTGTGAGCTGAATCGCAGGCCCCCGGCGTCGGCGCCGTCGGAGTGCTGTGGTAATTTAGGAGCGCAAACCATCCTTTTTTAATTCCGTCCCGTGAGGCGGGGAAAGGGGAGACGAGCGTTGACTTCTGTTCCAGAAGCACCGGTTCCGGCCAAGGCTGCACTCGCCCGCGTAGTGCTTAGCCAGGCGGATATTGACCGTGCACTCACTCGTATCGCCCATGAAATTCTCGAGTCCAACAAAGGCTCCCAGGATCTGGTCCTGCTGGGCATCCCGCGCCGGGGCTACCCGCTCGCCGTCCGGCTCGCAGCCAAGATTGCCGCAGCAGATCCGACCGTGGACCCCGCGGCGATTGTCGGCCAGCTGGATGTGACAATGTTCCGCGACGATCTCTCCCACCAGGGACTGCGGCCGCCGTACCCCACCCAGCTTCCCCGCACCGGCATCGACAACAAGGTAGTTGTCCTGATCGACGACGTCCTGTACTCCGGCCGGACCATCCGGGCGGCCCTCGACGCGATCATCGACCTGGGCCGGCCGCGGATCGTGCGCCTTGCAGTGCTGATTGACCGCGGCCACCGGGAGTTGCCCATCCGCGCGGACCATGTGGGCAAAAACCTCCCCACGTCCTCTTCCGAAAAGGTCCGGGTCCGGCTGGCGGAGACCGACTCGGTCGACGGCGTACCGGTCAACGAAGTGGTTATCGAGGCCGCCGCATGAAGCACCTGCTCTCCACCGAGGACCTGAGCCTGTCCAACGCGGTCCGGATCCTCGACACCGCCGAGGAAATGGCCGCGGTGGGGGAGCGTGAGGTGAAAAAGCTTCCCACCCTGCGCGGCCGGACCGTCGTGAACCTGTTCTTCGAGGACTCAACGCGCACCCGGATCTCCTTCGAGGCCGCCGCCAAACGGCTCTCCGCCGACGTCATCAACTTCGCTGCGAAGGGTTCCTCCGTCTCCAAAGGCGAATCCCTCAAGGACACCGCCCAGACACTCGCTGCGATGGGCGCCGACGCCGTCGTTATCCGGCACTGGGCCTCCGGTGCCCCGCACCGCCTCGCCGCCACCGACTGGATCGACGCCGCCGTAATCAACGCCGGCGACGGCACCCACGAACACCCCACCCAGGCGCTGCTGGACGCCTTCACCATGCGCCGGCACTGGTCACGGCTGGCCGGAACCCCGTCCGCGGGTGCGGACCTCGCCGGCATGCGGGTAGCGATTGCCGGCGACGTGCTGCACTCCCGGGTGGCGCGTTCCAACGTCTGGTTGCTGCGCACCCTCGGCGCCGAGGTCACCCTGGTTGCCCCGCCGACGCTGCTGCCGATCGGCGTCGAAAAATGGCCCTGCAGCGTCAGCTACGACCTTGACGAGACGCTTGCCGGCGGCGTTGACGCCGTGATGATGCTGCGGGTCCAGGGCGAGCGGATGAACGCGTCGTTCTTCCCGAGCACCCGCGAATATTCGCGGCGCTGGGGCTTTGATGACAACCGCCTCCAGGCCCTCGACCATCTGGGCCTGAAAGACACCATCATCATGCACCCCGGGCCGATGAACCGCGGGCTGGAAATCTCTTCCGCCGCGGCCGACTCGCCCCGCTCCACGGTGCTGGCTCAGGTCCGCAACGGTGTGTCCATCCGCATGGCAGCCCTCTATCTGCTGCTCTCAGGTGACAACCGCGAACCGGCAGGCCACACCAGCACCATCCGCCCCGCAGAGAACACCTCCACCCCCGCCCCCAAGGAGAGCCACTAATGGCAGCACAACCCCAGGACCCCGGAGCGGGCGCCTACCTGATCCGCGGCGCCGCCATCCTCGGCGGAGCCCCCGAAGACCTGCTGATCCGGGACGGAATCATTGCCGCCCGCGGGCACAACCTCCCAGCGGACGGGGCGACCGTCATCAACGCGGCCGGCCTGGTGGCCCTGCCCGGCATGGTGGATATCCACACGCACTTGCGTGAACCCGGCCGCGAAGACGCCGAAACGGTCGAAACCGGCACCCGCGCCGCTGCCTTGGGCGGCTACACGGCGGTGCACGCGATGGCCAACAGCACCCCGGTGGCCGATACTGCCGGCGTCGTCGAACAGGTCCTCACCCTCGGCCGCACCGCCGGCTGGGTGGACGTCCGCCCGGTGGGCGCCGTCACCGTGGGCCTGGCGGGGGAGCAGCTGGCCGAGCTCGGTGCGATGGCGGACTCCCGGGCCCGCGTCCGGGTCTTCTCCGATGACGGCGTGTGTGTCCACGACCCCGTCCTGATGCGCCGTGCGCTGGAATACGTCAAAGCGTTCGACGGCGTCGTGGCCCAGCACGCACAGGAACCCCGTCTCACCGCCGGGGCCCAGATGAACGAAGGGGAGGTCTCCGCCGTCCTCGGCCTCACCGGCTGGCCAGCCGTCGCCGAGGAAAGCATCATTGCCCGCGACGTCCTCCTGGCCCAGCACGTCGGCTCCAGGCTGCACGTCTGCCACGTCTCCACTGCAGGTTCCGTAGAGATCATCCGCTGGGCCAAATCCCGCGGCGTGAACGTCACGGCCGAAGTCACCCCGCACCACCTCTGGCTCACCGATGAGCTAGCGCGCAGCTACGACCCGGTCTACAAGGTCAACCCGCCGCTGCGCACCGGCGCCGATGTCCAGGCCCTGCGCGCCGCTCTCGCCGACGGCACGATCGACGTTGTTGGCACCGACCACGCCCCGCACCCCAGCGAGCACAAGGAGTGTGAATGGGCACAGGCGGCCATGGGCATGACCGGGCTGGAAACCGCGCTGTCCGTTGTCCAGCACACCATGATCGAAACCGGGCTGATGGGCTGGGCCGACTTCGCGCGCGTCACCTCCAGCGCCCCGGCGGCAATTGGACGCCTTGGCGACCAGGGCCGTCCGCTGGAGGCCGGCGAACCCGCCAACGTCACACTCGTGGACCCGGCTGCGCGCTGGACCGTGGACCCTTCTAAGATGGCCACCATGGGCCGTAACTCACCGTTTGCCGGCCGGGAGCTTCCCGGCAAAGTGGTGGCGACGTTCTTCAAGGGCCACCCCACAGTCCTGGACGGCCAGCTCAATACCCCCTACCGGTGGCCGGCAGAGCCCGCTGGCACCGCATCGGCGGGCCGTCCCTGATGGACAGGTTGCTCCCCGGACTTTTGATGCTCGCCCTCGCGGCAGCGGTGCTGGTGCTGATGTGGTTCGGCTGGCGGAACCGGCTGCGCCGCCAGGCCGACGTCGACCCCCTCCCGCCGGTCCCCGCCGGTCTCGGCGCATCGCTGGCCGCCGCCGCCGGTCAGTACGTGACCACCACCACCGCCGGCGACTGGCTGGACCGGATCGCCGTGCATCAGCTGGGGATCCGGACGAACGCCGAACTCAGCGTCCACCCCGAAGGGGTGCTGTTCGACCGCGCCGGCGCCGGCCCGGTTTTTATCCCCGCGGGCAGCCTCACCGGCGTGCGGCAGGAAAGCGGGATGGCCGGAAAATTCGTCGAAAAGGACGGGCTGCTGATAATCAGCTGGATGCTCGGCAGCCGCGAACTCGATTCCGGGTTCCGCACCCGGCGCGCCGACGACAAAAACATCCTCCTCAAAGCACTGCATGATTTGATCCCCGCGGCCCCCCAGGCCAATGCCGATAGTGGAAAGTAACGACGTGACGGAATCCAACGAAGTTTCAGACGTGACAACAACTGCAGCGACAACAACTGCACCCGCCCCCGCCGTGTTCGTCCTGGAGGACGGCCGGATATTCCGCGGTACCAGCTACGGCGCCACCGGAACCGCACTCGGCGAAGCCGTCTTCGCGACCGGTATGACCGGCTACCAGGAGACCATCACGGACCCCTCCTACGCCCGCCAGCTGGTGGTCCAGACCGCCCCGCACATCGGCAACACCGGGGTGAACAAGGAAGACGCAGAGTCATGGCGCATCTGGGTGGCCGGCTACATCGTCCGCGACGCCGCCCGGCGGCCCTCCAACTGGCGCTCCGAACGCAGCCTCGATGCTGAATTGGCCGAACAGGGAATCGTCGGCATCCAGGGCGTGGACACCCGCGCCATCACCCGCCACCTCCGCGAACACAAGACCATGCGGGCCGGAATCTTTTCCGGCGACGCCGCCCGCGCGGCGGACCGGGAGCTGGTCGAGGCGGTCCTGGCCAGTGCCCCGATGGAGGGCTCACGCCTGGCCGAGGAAGTCAGCGTTGATAAGGCCTACACCGTGGAACCCAAGGACTGGGGCTGGGACGGCGAACCCGTCTTCAGCATCGCCGCGATCGACCTCGGCATCAAAAGGATGACTCCCGTCCGCTTCGCCGAACGCGGCGTCCGGGTGCATGTGCTGCCGGCCACCGCCACCCTGGCCGATGTCCAGGCGGTCAACCCCGACGGCTTCTTTATGTCCAACGGACCGGGCGATCCCGCTACCGCCGACAACCAGGTCAAGCTGCTCCGCTCCGTCCTGGACGAGAAGATCCCGTACTTCGGCATCTGCTTTGGCAACCAGATCCTGGGCCGCGCCCTGGGATTCGGCACCTACAAGCTGCGCTACGGCCACCGCGGCATCAACCAGCCGGTCCTGGACCGCCGCACCGGCAAGGTGGAAATCACCTCGCAGAACCACGGCTTCGCCGTCGACGCCCCGCTCGACGGGGCCACGCAGGCCCCGGAGGAGCGCTTTGGCCGGGTCGAAGTCAGCCACATCAGCTTGAATGATGAGGTTGTAGAGGGGCTGTCCTGCCTCGACATCCCGGCCTTCTCGGTCCAGTACCACCCCGAGGCAGCCGCCGGACCGCACGACGCCGCCTACCTCTTTGACCGCTTCATCGAGCTGATGGCGGACACTGCTTCCGCTACAAAGACTGCCACCGACTCCAAGACTGAGGACACGAAGTAATGCCTAAGAGAACTGACCTTAAGAGCGTCCTGGTCATCGGCTCCGGCCCGATCGTGATCGGCCAGGCCGCCGAATTCGACTACTCCGGCACCCAGGCCCTGCGCGTCCTCAAGGAGGAGGGCCTGCGCGTCATCCTCGTCAACTCCAACCCGGCCACCATCATGACCGACCCCGAGTTTGCCGACGCCACGTACATCGAGCCGATCACGCCCGAAGTGGTCGAGAAGATCATCGCCAAGGAACGCCCTGACGCGATCCTGCCCACCCTGGGCGGCCAGACCGCACTGAACACCGCCATCGCGCTGGACAAAAACGGCGTCCTGGAGAAATACAACGTCGAGCTGATCGGCGCCAACATCGCCGCGATCGAGCTCGGCGAGGACCGCGAAAAGTTCAAGGGTGTGGTGGAACGCTGCGGCGCCGAATCGGCCCGCAGCCACATCATCCACTCCCTTGATGAGGCACTGACCGCCGCCGAGGACCTCGGCTACCCGATGGTGGTTCGGCCCTCCTTCACCATGGGCGGCCTCGGCTCCGGCCTGGCCTACGACGAGAAGGACCTCCGCCGGATCGTTGGCCAGGGACTGCAGTACAGCCCCACCAGTGAGGTGCTGCTCGAAGAGAGCATCCTCGGCTGGAAGGAGTACGAGCTTGAGATGATGCGCGACAAGAACGACAACGTTGTGGTCGTCTGCTCGATCGAGAACTTCGACCCTGTCGGGGTACACACCGGGGACTCGATCACCGTCGCCCCCGCGCTGACGCTGACGGACCGCGAATACCAGCGGCTGCGCGACATTTCCATCGCCGTCATCCGCGAAGTCGGCGTCGACACCGGCGGCTGCAACATCCAGTTCGCCGTCGAGCCGGACACCGGCCGCGTCGTCGTGATTGAAATGAACCCGCGGGTCTCCCGGTCCTCCGCCCTGGCCTCGAAGGCCACCGGCTTCGCGATCGCCAAGATCGCCACCAAGCTCTCGCTCGGTTACACCCTGGACGAGATCCCGAACGACATCACACAGAAGACCCCGGCGTCCTTCGAACCGACGCTGGACTACGTCGTCGTGAAGGTCCCGCGCTTTGCTTTTGAGAAGTTCCCGGCCGCTGACCCCACGCTGACCACCACCATGAAATCGGTGGGCGAGGCCATGGCGATGGGCCGCAACTTCACCGAGGCCCTGCAGAAGGCGTTGCGTTCCCTCGAGCAGAAGGGCTCGCAGCTGGACTTCAGCCACGTTCCGGAATGGGAAGTCCCGGAACTGATCGAAAAATCCAAGCGTCCCACCACCGAGCGCCTGCACCAGGTCCAGCGTGCCATGCTCGGCGGGGCCACCGTGGAGCAGCTTTTCGAAGCGACGAAGATCGACCCCTGGTACCTGGACCAGCTCCAGCTGCTGAATGAGATCTCGGTTGAAATCCGCAGGGCCGCCGCACTGACCCCGGAGATGCTGACCCGGGCCAAGCGCCACGGCTTCTCCGACGAACAGATTGGTGCCCTGACGCACAACTCCGAGGACGTCGTCCGCGGCGTCCGCCAGGCCCTCGGCATCCGCCCCGTCTACAAGACCGTGGACACCTGCGCCGCCGAGTTTGCCGCGTACACCCCCTACCATTACTCCTCCTACGACGAGGAGGACGAGATCGCGCTGCACGCCAAGCCGTCCATCATCATCCTCGGCTCCGGGCCGAACCGGATCGGGCAGGGAATTGAGTTTGACTATTCCTGCGTCCATGCCTCCATGGCGCTCCGCAAGGCCGGCTACGAAACAGTGATGGTCAACTGCAACCCCGAGACCGTCTCCACCGACTACGACGTCTCCACCCGGCTGTACTTCGAGCCGCTGACGCTTGAGGACGTCCTGGAAGTCATCGCGGCCGAGGAACGCACCGGCGGCGTGCTGGGCGTGTTCGTCCAGCTCGGCGGACAGACCCCGCTCAAGCTCGCCCAGCAGCTCGCCGATGCCGGCGTGCCGATCCTGGGGACCTCCCCGGAAGCGATCGACCTCGCCGAGCACCGCGGCGCCTTCTCCCGCGTGCTGGACAAGGCCGGACTCATCTCGCCCAAGAACGGCACCGCGGTGTCTTTCGACGACGCCAAAAAGATCGCTGACGAGATCGGCTACCCGGTCCTGGTCCGACCGTCCTACGTACTCGGTGGACGCGGCATGGAGATCGTCTACGACGAGCCCAATCTCTCCCGCTACATCGCCAACGCCACTGAGATCACCCCGGACCACCCGGTGCTGATCGACAGGTTCCTCGAGGACGCCGTCGAAATTGACGTCGACGCCCTCTATGACGGCACCGAGATGTACCTCGGCGGCATCATGGAGCACATTGAGGAAGCCGGCATCCACTCCGGCGACTCCGCCTGCGTGCTGCCGCCGATCACCTTAGGCAACAACGTGCTCGAACGCGTCCGTACCGCCACCCTGGCGATCGCCGAAGGTGTAGGTGTCCGCGGCCTCATCAACATCCAGTTCGCCCTTGCCTCCGACGTGCTCTACGTCCTGGAAGCCAACCCTCGGGCTTCCCGCACCGTCCCGTTCGTCTCCAAGGCCACCGGTGTGCAGATGGCGAAGGCGGCTGCCCTGATCGGCACCGGCGTCACCATCAACCAGCTCCGCACCGCTTACAAAATGCTGCCGGAAACCGGGGACGGCTCCACGCTGCCGCTGGACGCGCCGGTGTCGGTCAAGGAAGCCGTGCTGCCGTTCAGCCGGTTCCGCACCCCGGAGGGGAAGGTAGTGGACTCCCTGCTCGGGCCGGAAATGCGCTCAACCGGTGAGGTGATGGGGATCGACAAGCACTTTGACACCGCCTTCGCCAAGAGCCAGGCAGCCGCCAACAACGCGCTGCCCACCGGGGGCAAGATCTTCGTCTCGGTCGCGAACCGGGACAAGCGCTCCGTCATCATGGGCGTCAAGCGGCTTTCCGACCTTGGCTTCGAGATCGTCTCCACCGGCGGTACCGCTGATGTGCTGCGCCGCAACGGTATCCAGGCCACCCCGGTCCGGAAGGTCGCCGAGGGCTCCAGTGCCGACGGCGAAGGCACCATCGCGGACCTCATCATCGCCGGTGAGATCGACATGGTCTTCAACACCCCCTCCGGCGGCGAAGCCCGCAGCGACGGCTACGAACTGCGCGCCGCCGCGACGTCGATCGGCATCCCGTGCATCACGACGGTGGCGGAGTTCAACGCCGCCGTCCAGGCCATCGAGGCGCTTCGTACCTACGAATGGTCCGTTACGAGCCTGCAGGAGCACGCCGCGGCACTGGCGCTCTCACAGGAGCGGATGTCCCGGGAGGCGAACTCGCATGCCTGAGGCCACCGCTGCTGACCCGGCGGCCCGGGAGTCCTTCGGTTCCCGGTTGGGCCGGGCCATGGCGGAGCGCGGACCATTGTGCGTTGGGATCGATCCGCACCCGGCGCTGCTGCAGCAGTGGGGACTGAACGACGACGCCGCCGGGCTCGAAAGCTTCTCGCTCACCGTCCTGGAGGCCGTGTCTGCCCTCGCTGCCGCGGTTAAACCGCAAGTGGCGCTGTACGAGCGGCACGGCTCGGCCGGCATGGCCGTGCTCGAACGCACTCTCTCCGCTGCGGCGCAGGCCGGGGTGCTGACAATTGCCGACGCGAAACGCGGCGACATCGGCTCCACCATGGCCGCGTACGCGGACGCCTGGCTGCGGGACGGTTCCGCCCTGGCCGCCGATTCGGTCACGCTGAGCCCGTACCTGGGCTTCGAGTCGCTCCGTCCGGCCCTGGAGCTTGCGGCACACACCGGGCGCGGTGTGTTCGTCCTGGCACTGACGTCCAATCCGGAGGGTGCCTCGGTCCAGCACGTGGGGGGCGCCGACTCCGTTGCCCGCCGGATCGTGCGGGCGGCTGCCGCGGAGAACCGTCGGTATCCGGGGGAGTTGGGTTCGGTAGGCCTCGTTGTGGGCGCGACCGTCGGCTCCGCGCTGCTGGACCTGGACCTGGATCTCGCCCTCGTCCGTGGTCCGATCCTGGCCCCGGGATTGGGGGCACAAGGCGCGACGGCGGCGGATTTGCGCCGGACCTTCGGAGGCGCCTACGGCCAGGTCCTGGCTACGTCCAGCCGGGATATTCTCTCCGCCGGCCCGCGGATCAAAGACCTCCAGGCAGCGGTCCGTCGCACCCTCGAGGAGCTGCGCGCAGCCTGAGCGCGACCGCGTGCCCAGCGGACGGAACCGGCCGCTGGGTGGACCGCTCTGCGGGCCGTCTGCGGCACATGCCGGCCGCGGTCCGCTGCGGGCAGCGACACCGGGCAGTGCTGCGAAAGTTGTCCATTGATTTCTGCCTCGCCAAGACGGTAGGTTCAGGGGAAGTTCGCGGCACCGCACGGTGGTGCGTGCGGTCCGTCCGGGCGGGCAGTCGAAGCGGTCCGTCCGACAAGGCAGGGAGGCATTCATTGGGTTTGCGACCTCTCACTGCGCAGGAGCGTGCCGACGCCCTCGGGAAGGCCGCCGCGGCCAGGACAACCCGGGCCGCGGCCAAGGACCGGCTGAAATCGGGACAGCTGACAATCGCGCAATTGCTGGGCGAAGGCGAGAGCAATGACGCGATCGCCAGGATGCGGATCGTCGAGCTGCTTGAAGCCCTCCCCGGCATCGGACCGGTGCGTGCCGCGGCGATTATGGCGCAACTGGGCATCGCGGCATCCCGCCGGGTCCGCGGTTTGGGAAATCACCAGCGCCGGGCGCTGGTAGATTTTATAGACAACAAGCAGCCCGGACCGCCGGGCTGACTCCCAACCGGATCAAAGGAATATGTGAGCAAGAAACCGGGACTGACAGTCCTCGCTGGCCCGACGGCTGTTGGCAAAGGCACCGTGTCCACCTATATCCGGGACAACTATCCCGGCGTCTGGCTTTCCGTTTCGGCGACCACACGTCAGGCGCGGCCCGGCGAAGTCGACGGCGTCCACTACTTCTTCAAATCGGCCGAGGAATTTGACGTCCTGGTCGAGAACGGGGACCTCCTCGAGTGGGCGGTGGTCCATGGGCGGAACCGCTACGGCACCCTGCGCAGCACGGTAGACGCCGCCATCGCCGATGGCCGTTCGGTGCTCCTGGAGATCGACCTGCAGGGTGCGCGCCAGGTCAAACAGGCCGTGCCGGATGCCCAGTTTGTCTTCCTGGCCCCGCCTAGCTGGGATGAAATGGTCCGCCGCCTGGTCGGCCGCGGCACGGAAACGGCGGAGGAACAGCAGCGACGGCTTGAAACCGCTAAACTAGAACTTGCCGCTGAACCGGAGTTTCACCACACCGTCATCAATGATGACGTTCGACGGGCAGCGGACGAGCTTGTTTCACTCATGGGGCTGACCCCGAACCCACGCTAGGCGCCGGGACGTATCGGCCCGTTAGAATTTGGAGAATTCGTGTCCACGAACCTTGAAGGCATCATCAACCCGCCGATCGACGAGCTGCTGAAGGCCGCCGACTCGAAGTATGGACTGGTAATTTTCGGCGCCAAGCGCGCACGCCAGATCAACGCGTACTACGCGCAGCTGCACGAGGGCCTGTTCGAGTACGTCGGCCCGCTGGTCGACACCAAGCTGAACGAGAAGTCGCTTTCCATCGCGCTGCGCGAGATCAATGAAGGCAAGCTCGTCTCCACTCCGATCGAACCTGCAGAGTAATTACGCAGGCGGAGCACACGTGCGCATAGTCCTCGGAGTCGGGGGAGGGATAGCCGCCTACAAGGTGGCGTCCCTCCTTCGGCTTTTTACTGAAGCCGGCCATAACGTTACAGTCGTCCCCACGGAAGCCGCGATCCGCTTTGTTGGTGTCGCCACGTGGGAAGCGCTGTCCGGAAATCCGGTCAGCAACAGCGTCTTCGACGAGGTTCACACCGTCAACCATGTCCGGCTCGGACACGAGGCCGAACTGATCGTAGTGGCCCCCGCCACCGCCGACCTGCTGGCCCGTGCCGCGGCCGGACAGGCCAACGACCTGCTGAGCAACACGCTTCTGATGGCCGGCGGGTCTCCGGTGCTGATGGCGCCCGCCATGCACACCGAGATGTGGCAGCACCCGGCGACCCAGGCGAATGTCGA
This sequence comes from Pseudarthrobacter sp. PH31-O2, assembly GCF_030063265.1. Classification (NCBI taxonomy): domain Bacteria; kingdom Bacillati; phylum Actinomycetota; class Actinomycetes; order Micrococcales; family Micrococcaceae; genus Pseudarthrobacter; species Pseudarthrobacter sp. PH31-O2. The sequence goes on from NZ_JASIST010000001.1 coordinate 621,615, forward strand.
GACACTCCGCAGCCGGGGCATCACCGTGCTGGAGCCTGCCTCCGGAAGGCTCACCGGATCGGACTCCGGGCCCGGCAGGCTGCCTGAGCCCGAAGCTATTTTCGAGGCGGCACTCGCCCTCGCAGGGGCGCCAGCTCCAGCAGCGGCTCCAGTGGCGGAGGACGCCGATCCTTCGCCGCTGCGGCCACTGGCCGGACTCACTGTTACTGTCAGCGCCGGCGGCACACGGGAACCGCTGGACCCCGTCCGGTTCCTCGGCAATCGGTCCTCCGGCAAACAAGGTGCAGCACTGGCCGTCGCCGCCCGTGAAGCCGGGGCCAAGGTCCGGCTGCTGGCCGCGCACATGGACGTCCCCGCACCGGCCGGAGTAGACGTGATCAGGGTCGGGACTGCCTTGGAGCTCCGCAAGGCGGCTCTGCACGCGGCCGCTGACTCCGACGTCATCATCATGGCGGCCGCCGTGGCGGACTTCCGCCCGGCGGATGTGTCCAACACCAAAATCAAAAAGCGCGACGACGTCGCCGATCCGGTCATTTCGCTGGTCCGCAACCCGGACATCCTGCGCGAACTCGTCGAGGTCCGGGACGCGGCCTTGCGCCACCAACTGATCGTAGGCTTCGCGGCGGAGACCGGTGATGCTGACGGTGACGTGCTGGAATACGCAGCGGCCAAGCTGCGCCGCAAGGCATGCGACCTGCTCGTCGTTAATCAGGTGGGCCAGGACAAAGTCTTCGGCGAAGACACTAACTCCGTAGTCATCCTTTCCCGCTCCGGCTCCGAACACCAAGAGGCGTCGGGTTCGAAGTCCGACGTCGCGGCTGCCGTAATAGAGCGCATCAGCGCCGAGCTCAGCCGGGTTGTTCCGCCCGCTTGAACCCGGTGTCAGCTGCGTCTCCGTCGTACGGGGACACACGCCGCCGGACGTCCGTTTTCCAACCAGTAAGGTAGTTGAGTGACTTTACCGCTGCACATCCCTGATTTCCACGGGCCCACGCCCGCATCACTTCGGCTCTTCACCTCCGAGTCGGTGACCGAAGGGCACCCCGACAAGATCTGCGACCAGATCAGCGATGCGATCCTCGACGCCTTGTTGTCCAAGGACCCCGAGTCCCGGGTTGCCGTGGAGACACTTGCCACTACCGGGCTGGTCCACGTCGCCGGCGAGGTTACCACCGACGCTTATGTCGAAATCCCGCAGATCGTGCGGGAAACCATCCTGGGCATCGGCTACGACTCCTCGGCCAACGGTTTCGACGGTGCCCGCTGCGGTGTGTCCGTCTCGATCGGGCAGCAGTCCAATGACATCGCCGGTGGCGTTTTCAACTCGCTCGAATCGCGCGAAGGACGCCAGGAGGACGACTACGACCTCCAGGGCGCGGGAGACCAAGGCCTGATGTTCGGCTACGCCAGCGACGAGACCCCCTCCTACATGCCGGTCCCGATCTGGCTCGCGCACCGGCTCTCCGAAAAGCTGACCGAGGTCCGCAAGAGCGGCGAGCTCGGCTATCTGCGACCGGACGGCAAGACCCAGGTCACAGTTGGCTACGACGGTGACCGGCCGGTATCGGTAGAGACCGTGGTTATCTCCAGCCAGCACGCTGAAGGCACCAGCCTCGACCAGCTCCGCGCCGATCTCGCGGCCCACGTCGTTGACCCGGTCATGGCACTGTCCAACCTGGACATCTCCCGGGCCAGGAACATCCTGAACCCGGCCGGTGCCTTCGTTATTGGCGGGCCGGTCGGCGACGCCGGACTCACCGGACGAAAGATCATCGTTGACACCTACGGCGGCATGGCACGCCACGGCGGCGGCGCCTTCTCCGGCAAGGACCCGTCCAAGGTAGACCGCTCAGCTGCGTACGCCATGCGCTGGGTCGCCAAGAACGTGGTGGCTGCCGGACTTGCCAAGCGCGCCGAAATCCAGATCGCCTACGCGATCGGGCAGGCCCGCCCGGTAGGGACCTATGTCGAAACCTTCGGCACCGAGACCGTCGATCCGGCCAGGATCAGTGCCGCGATCGCGGAAATCTTTGACCTGCGCCCCCGTGCCATCATCGACGCCCTCGACCTTAAGCGGCCGATCTACGCCAAGACCGCCGCCCACGGCCACTTTGGCCGGGAGGATCCCGACTTCACGTGGGAGCGGCTGGACCGGGTAGACGCGCTGAAGGCGTTCTTCAACGCGTAAGACGCCCGGTTGTGCAGCCTGGTCACCGCAATGGCTGATCGTTTACGGTGATTTAATGTCGCTGCCCCATGATGAGCTGTAGCCAGGCCGCCGAATCCGGCGGCCTGGCTGTTTTGTTTCATGCAGTGCTGGCTGGGCCGGCGCTTAACCGCTGCTGAAGGGAGGAGACGGATGAACGGCCCGATTCAACACGCCACCCCGGATGAACCCCATCAACTCTCATTGCTGCAGGGCTTTCCCACCGTGGCAGCGGCGTCCCCGGGTCCGGAACTTGCCGCCCGGCTTCCGGTGGCGCGGGTGCGGCTTGAATCTTCCCTCCCGCACCTTGACCGGCCCTTCGACTACAGCGTGCCCGCCGCCCTGGACGCCGCGGCGCAACCTGGCGTCCGGGTGAAAGTTAAGTTCAACGGTCAGGAGCTCGCCGGTTACCTGATGGACCGGGCAGCCGAATCCGACGCCGGCCACCCCCTCGTTCCGCTGTACAAAGTGCTCTCGCCGGTGCCGGTGCTAACGGCCGCCGTCGCAGAACTCGCGGGACGTGTTGCGGCCCGCTACGCCGGCAATGTCAGCGACGTACTCCGCGTGGCGGTTCCGCCGCGGATGGCGAAACTGGAGAAGGAGCTCGCCGCCGAGGGGGTCCTGGACCCCTCAGTCTTCGCCGACGAGGCCTCCGGGCGCGGAACGGGCGCGGCACTTCCCGGCGGTCTGGAAGGTTCACGCTGGTCCGGGTACCGCAACGGACCGGCCTTCCTGCAGCACCTGAACGCAGGCGAGTCGCCGCGGGCGGTGCTCAGCGCACTGCAGGGCTACGGTGCCGGCGGCTGGCCCCGGCTGATCGCCGAAGCAGTTGCAGCCGTCCGCCTCTCCGGCCGCGGGGCCATCGTTGTGGTGCCCGACTACCGTGACCTGGACCGGGCGGAAACGGCGCTCCTGCAGCTGCTGCCGGCCGGGGACGTCGCCCGGCTCACGGCGGACGATGGCCAGACGCCCCGCTACCGCAGCTTCCTGCGGATCCTCAGCGGCGCCGCCGGGGTTGCTGTCGGCACCAGGTCCGCCGCCTACGCCCCGGTGCACAACCTGGGTCTCGTTGTCTGCTGGGACGACGGTGACGACCTGCACATCGAGCAGCGCTCACCCTACGCCCATACCCGCGAAGTCCTGCTGCTGCGCGCCGAGCAGGAGGGCGCGGCGTGCCTGCTCGCAGCGCATACCCGGAGTACCGAAACGCAGCGACTCGTCGAGGCAGGATGGGCCCGGTCGGTGGAGGCCGGACGCTCCGTTGTCCGCCGGAGCGTCCCGCGTGTGCTGAACACGGCCGACAGCTACGAACTTGAACACGATCCGCTGGCCCGGATCGCACGGCTGCCCGGCGCGGCCTGGCGTGCTGCCAAGGACGGACTCGAACGCGGCCCGGTCCTGGTCCAGGTCGCGAGGGCCGGTTACGCCCCGTCGCTGGCCTGTGAAAACTGCCGGGAGCCGGCGCGCTGTACGTCCTGCAGCGGGCCGCTGGCCATCGCCGGGGCCAGCGGGAGCTCCGCGGTGCCGCAATGCCGCTGGTGTTCAACGCCGGCGCCTGACTGGCGCTGCGGCACGTGCAATGGTACACGGCTGAGGCGCGGCGCCACGGGGGCCCTGCGGACGGCTGAGGAACTGGGCCGGGCCTTCCCCGGGAAGCCGGTGGTCACCTCATCCGGGGACCGGGTGCTGGCAACCGTTCCTGATTCCAAGGCGCTGGTAGTCGCCACGGTCGGCGCCGAACCCGTCGCGCCCGGAGGCTATGCGGCGGCACTTCTGCTGGACGGCGATTCACTGCTGCGGCGAGAAAACCTGCGGGCCGGGGAAGACGCCGTCAGGCGCTGGTTCAACGCTGCGGCGCTGGTCCGCCCCGCCGGGGAGGGCGGGCTCGTGGTGATCACCGCTGACGACGCCGCCGGTGTGGGCGCGCTGCTGCGCTGGGACCCGGCCGGCTACGCCGAGCGTGAGCTTTCCCTGCGCCAGGAACTGCAGCTGCCCCCTGCTGTTCGGGTCGCGTCGCTGACGGGCGGCCGGACCGCCGTCGGGCACTTCAGCCAGGCCGTCGAGCAACAGCTGGCCGCGCAGGGGATTACCCTTCGGACAGCGGGCCCCGCGCCGCTTGTGATCACCGGCGCACCCGCCCACGGCAGCGTTCGGGGCGCGGCGGGGGATGATGTCCGGACCCTGATGTTCATCCCCTACGGCCAGGCGGCCCACGTCACCATGGCGTTGCGGGCGGTTAAGGCCGCCGCGGCCGCCAAACGCACGGACGACCCGGTGCAGCTGCGGCTGGACGGCGTGGACGTGCTCTAGGGAAGGACCAAGAGGTGCCGGCCGCCTCGGCGCTTGTACAGCGGACTTGCGGAAATGACACCGCGGCCAGCCTCCAGGACGTGACTTCTGCCGCTGCCGGCATCGACGTGTTCCCGGGATTACAAGGAGTGCAGATCTACTCCGATGGCTTTGCTGGCGAGCTGGGATCACTCTGGTTTCATCCCTCAATCAGCGGACGTCCACTCACGTTTTGGCGCCCGATGCGGGCAGTGACCGCAGCACCGTGTATGCCGGGACCTTACCGACCCGGCGGCTGAAGTCCTAGGGCCTGGGCCGTTCGTGCAACTCCTTGGCCTCCGCGGCCGCGTCCAGGAGTCGGCGCGCCGATTCGTCCCAGCTGAAGTCCGCGGCGCGCTCGACCGAGCGGAGCGAACGAGCCTTCCACAGCTCCGCATCCTCCAGTTGCCGCACCGCGGCAGCAAATTCCTGCGGTGAATCCGGGTGGACGTAGCTGACAGCGTCACCACCGACCTCGCGGAAGATCGGGATGTCGCTGGCGATCACCGGTGTGCCGTGGGACATCGCTTCCACCAGGGGCAGCCCGTAACCCTCCGCTTTGGAGAGGCTGATCAAAGCCGTAGTGCGTCCCAGCATGGCCTCATACTCGGCGTCGGTCACGCCGTTGTGGAAGGTGATGCTCGTGCCGGCGGGCGCCAGGGCCTCGAGTTCCGCCCGGCGTTCCGGGGTGATTCGGCTGAGCAGGTGCAAGCTTATATCCGGCAACTCCGCCATGCCCCTGATCATGGTCTCCACGTTTTTGTAAGGCATAAAGGAGCCCATGTACAGGATCGTCTTGTCTGCCCCTGACCCTGGATCCCGCGGCGCGTGGCCGTGCTGCGGGGCGTTGCCCACGATCCGGACCGGACGCCGGGTCAGCTGGTACTTGGAGATCAGTGCCGCCGTCGTGGCGCTGATGGTGGCAACAACGTCGGCACGATTAAGCAGGAAGCGCTGCGGCCAAAAGGCCTTGTGGTAGAGGCGCCAGAGGACCCGGACGGGTGCGGGCAGGAAGCCCGGGGGAGCGGGGTGTTCGTAGTAGATCAGGTCGTGCAGGGTCAGCACCAGCGGGTACTTCCGGCCCCAGCTGCCCATCGTTTGCATCGGGCACACCACCACGTCGGCGTCGAGTGCGTTCACCTTTCGGGCGACGAACAACTCGGCGGGGGAGAGCGGGCTGTTGATCAGGGAATAGGGCACGTCCGGGAGCAGGGCCAGCTGGCGAACGTCGCTGATGAGCATGGAGACCTCGGCGATTTTTGCCGTTGCGGCGATCAGGCTGGCGCCGTAACGGCTGATTCCGTCGTGGTGGTCCAGCCGGGTGAACCGGGCATCAATAATGATTTTCACGCGGAATGGTCCTTCAGGAAGCGTCGGATGAATGCCGCGGCGGGTTCCGGGGTTTCGTAGTGGATCAGGTGCCCGACGCCGGCGATCACGTCCAGGCGGCCGTCCGGCAGCCGTGCCAGCAAGGTGTGCTGGTCCGGTAGCGCCGCAATTTCGTCTTTTTCACCGGCGATCAGCAGCACGGGAAGCGTCAGGCTGGCGGCCACTTCGGCGACATTGCTGCCAACCGATGCCTTAAAAGCTTCCAGCAGGCTCTCACGGTCCGCGAATGCGGAGAAATAGGCGCTGTGCTGGGCGTGGACAAAACGTCGGAGATGTTTCTCGCGCGTTTTCGCCATCGTCTCGCTCATGACCCGGACAATCAGCTGGCTGCGCAGCAGGCCCTGTCCCAGCCGGCGCGGCAGGCGCGCAGCGGTTTCGTAGTAGAGGACGGCGAGTTTGGTCAGCAGGGCCTTGGGCCCCTCAAGGGCCGGGGCGGCGATCGGGTTGATCAGGATCAGCTCCGCCACGGTGCCGGGGTGGCTGGCCACGTAATGGCTCGCGATGATGGAGCCAAAGGAATGTCCCAGCAGGACGGTGTCCGGTCCCAGAGCCAGGGCCGCGATAAAATCGGCGACGAAGCGGCAGTAACGTTCCACGCTGTGCCTGGCATCGGTGAACGCGGCGGAGCTGCCGAATCCGGGGAGGTCCGGCATAATAAGCCGCATCTCGGGGAGCTGGTCGGCAACCCTAAGGAGTCCATGGTGGTCGCCGCGAAAGCCATGGACCACCAGGATGGTGCGGGTCTGCGGGGTCACCGTTACCGGCTCGTAGCTCCAATACGCGACTTTGGTGCCGTTCACTACCACTTCGGCGGGATGGGTGCGCGCCGCAAGCCCGGCGCTGAGCAGGGGAGTGCCGGGGGAAGGCTCGGTGGCCATGTCTACCATTCGATGAGTCCTAATTGACGGAGTCCGGGTGCGAGCCGGTCCGGAAGCCGCGTTCCAGTCCGGCAAGGGTGTCCATGGCGGCGTCGTCCAGGCTGAAGCCAAAGACATTGAGGTTTTCCCTGATGCGGGCGTACGAGCTCGCCTTCGGGATGGCGATATTGCCAAGCTGGACATGCCAGCGGAGGATGATCTGCGCCGGGGTCCTGCCGTGGAGGGCTGCAAGATGAAGGACAGCCGCATCCTGCAGGACCTGGCCGCGGCCCAGAGGGCTCCACGCTTCGGTGGTGATTCCAAGCTCGCGGTGCAGGCTGCGCAGTTCCTCCTGCTGGAGCCAGGGGTGCAGTTCAACCTGGTTGACGGCCGGGACGACTTCCGCCGTCTGCAGGAGGCGGTCCAGGTGGGCCGGCTGAAAGTTCGAGACCCCGATGGCCCGGGCCCGGCCTTCCCGGTACAGCGTCTCCAGGGCGCGGTAGGTCTCCGGATACAGCCCCCGTTCCGCGCACGGCCAGTGGATCAAGTACAGGTCAACGTATTCCAGCCCGAGGTTGGCCATCGACGTGTCGAAGGCACGCAGCGTCGCGTCGTAGCCGTGGTCGTCGTTCCAGACCTTGGTGGTGATAAACAGGTCCTCGCGGGACAAGGAAGGGGAGGCTTCGCCGGAACCGCCGCGGGCGTCATCGCCGCTAACAAAACCGGACAAGGCGCCAACGCCCCGGCCAACGCCGGTCTCGTTGCCGTACATGGCGGCCGTATCGAAGTGCCGGTAGCCGGCTTCGAGCGCCATCGTCACGAGTCCGGGGGCGTCCTCGGGGGGCACCTTATAGAGTCCAAAACCCACCTGGTCGATCAGTACACCGTTGTTGAGGCTGAGCCGGGGTGAGGGTTTCATACCATCGACTTTACCGACTCCGCCGCCTGCACCGCCCACGACGGGCCGGACACGGGAGTCCGGGCGGCCCGGGAAGCGGCAGGATCAGACCAAACCGTCGAATCTGACCAGGTGCCGGGCGCTGGCCTCGTCCAGAATCAGGTCTGTCGCCAGGCCGGCGGCAAGGGCGCCGCGCAGGCCGTTGATCTTGGAAGCCCCCGAGACCACGCAGATCCGCCGGCGGACCTGGCGCAACTGTGCGAGGTCCGGACCGGTGGAACGCTCGTTAAGCATGATCCCGTCCGAGGAGCCGTCTGCGCGGAAGAACACCGTGGCAACATCGCCCACAACGTCTGAGGTGGCCAGGACGTTCAGGTCTTCTTCGTCGAGGTAGCCGCCGGCGTACACGTGGCTGGGATAGTCGGCGTCGACAGAGCCCACGCCGAAAATGGCAATGCTCATGCGGGACTGAAGTTCGAGGATCCGTTGCACGCTTCGTTCATTCCACATAGCCGTTTTGGTCGCGGCGTGGTCGAAGAACGCCGGTACCGGGAACTGCTCCACCCGCGCTCCGTAGGCGCTGCCAAAGCGGCGCATGATGTCGGAGGCATAGGTGATACCAGTGGTTTGCATGTTGCCCGCCCCGTTGAGCTGGACGATCACGCAGTCGTGGGTGATCTTCCGGGTCAGGTGCCGGCTCACAGCGCTCAAGGTCGAGCCCCACGCGACGCCGATAATGGCGTTGGAATCCACCAGCGGCCCGATCGTGCGGGCGGCCTGCATGGCCACGCGGTCCAGCGTTTCCGCCTCATTGAGCGTGTCCACTACCGGAACGACGTGCACATCCACCTTGTATTCGGCGCGGATCATGCTTTCGAGTTCGGGCCCGGTGTCGAGGGGGCTGCGGATCTGGATTTGCACCAGCCCCGATTCCCGGGCTGAGGAAAGCAGCCGCGACACGGTGGACCGGGACGTGCGCAGCTCGCGTGCAATCGCGTCCATGGTCAGGTCCTGAAGGTAATACAACTGGGCGGCGCGGAGGGCGTCGGAGCTTCGTGAGGGTGTCATCCCACTTCCGTTCTGCACGTTTGTGCATAGTGCTTGACTCCATTTTCCATTACTCCAAAGAATAGTGATGAACGGCGCCGCGCCGCACGGCGCGCCGCACAGGACCAAACCCAAAGGAGTAGTTCTTGGGACAGAAGGATTCAGCCCGCAACCAGGCGTCGGCCGGCGAGCGCGCATCGGTGCAGAAGCTGCAGAGGCGGCCGCACGCGCAGGTGCTGATCATCGGCGGTGGCATTAATGGAGTGGGCACGTTCCGGGACCTCGCCCTGCAGGGTGTAGACGTGGCACTTGTGGAGCGCGGTGACTACTGCCAGGGGGCCAGCGGTGCCTCATCGCACATGATCCATGGTGGTATCCGTTACCTGGAGAACGGCGAGTTCCGCCTCGTCCAGGAATCGGTTGTGGAACGCAACCGGCTGCTGCGCATCGCCCCGCACTACGTAAAGCCGCTCCAGACGACCATCCCCATCTTCAGCACGTTTTCCGGCATCCTCGCCGCGCCGCTGCGGTTCCTGACCCACAAGCAGCACGGGGCTCCCACGGAACGCGGGGCCTTCCTGATCAAGCTTGGCCTGAGCATGTACGACTTCTTCTCCCGGGACGGCGGCACCGTCCCCCGACACCAGTTCCGCGGCCGCCGGCGGGCTCTTGCCGAGCTGCCCCGCCTGCACCCGGGAATCAAATATGCGGCGACGTATTTCGACGCCTCCGTGCACAACCCGGAGCGACTCACGCTGGATGTGCTGCAGGACGGCGAGAAGGCCGGCGCCGCGGGGGCCAGCGATGCCCGCGCCAGCAACTACCTCTCGCTGGTGGCGGTCCGCGACGCAGCAGGGACCGGGCGCACCGGAAGCATCGCGGAACTTCGAGACGAACTCACCGGTGAACGGTTTGAGTTCTCCGCCGACGTCATCGTCAACACCACCGGTGCCTGGGTCGACCAGACGAACCAGGCGATGGGGGAGGCGTCGGCCTTTATGGGCGGCACCAAGGGCTCGCACATTGTGCTGGACCACCCGGAACTGCTCGCCGCCTGCAGCGGACGCGAGATCTTCTTCGAACACACCGACGGCCGGATCGTATTGATCTACCCGATGGGCGACCGCGTCCTGGTCGGGACCACGGACATCGACGCGGACATGGCGGAAGACGCTGTATGCACCGCGGAAGAGATCGACTACTTCTTCGACCTGATCGGCCATGTCTTTCCGGACATCACCGTGGGCCGGGATCAGATCGTCTACACGTTTTCCGGAGTCCGTCCGCTGCCCCGGCACGACGCCACCCAGCCGGGCTTTGTCAGCCGCGACTACCGGATCGAACGCCGCGCCGGGGGCGCCGCCGGGACTGAGAGTGCCGGCGCAGTCGTGCTTAGCCTTGTGGGCGGAAAATGGACCACCTTCCGCGCCCTCGCCGAACACCTAAGCGACAAGGTCCTCGCTGAACTCGGAATGCACCGTAAAATCTCGACGGCGAAACTGGCCATCGGCGGCGGTGCCGGTTTCCCCGAGAGCGAGGATGGTGTGCAGCGCTGGATCAAGGCACACATGACGGACAACCGTGATGCCGACCGCACCGCCGGGCTGCTCACCCGCTACGGCACCCGCGCCGGGGAGATCATCAGCTTCCTGGACGCCGCCCCGGACCCGCTCCTGCACTCCACCCGGGAACTCTCCGTCCGTGAACTGGAGTTTATGGCCCGTAACGAGCAGATCGGGCACCTGATCGACGTCTTGATCCGTCGCACGTCCCTCGCCTTCCGCGGCCTGGTGACCGGCGAACTTCTGCACGAGGTTGCCAGCATCCTTGCAGGCCCGCTCGGCTGGGACGCGGCCACCCAAGCCGCCGAGATCAGCCACGCTCAGGAGGTGCTCAAGCGATTCCACGGGGTCCACGTCCACAGCGTGGTCGCCGGATAGAGATCGGCGCCCGGGCGGATGACGTCCGGGTGCACCGGCTGCGGGGTTCAATGGGGGACCCGCGCAGCGGCCGGCCGGCGGAGCCACGGCTCCGCCGGCACACCAGCCCTTCAAACCCGCGAGGGGCTGACAACAGAAAATAGAGGAGTCAAAGATGTCTCTTGGAATAGTTTTCCTTTCCGAAGTCTTCGGTACCGCAATGCTGACCCTGCTGGGCTGTGGCGTTGTGGCAAACGTTGCACTGAAGGGTACAAAAGGAAATAACGGCGGATTCCTGATGGTCACCTGGGGATGGGGCATCGCTGTCTTTGCCGGTGTATTCGTCGCCGTGAAATCAGGTGCGCACCTGAACCCCGCCGTGACATTCGGCCTGCTGATCAATGGCAAAGGCACTTACGCCCCCGGCGTTCCGGTCGACTTTGCCTCGACATTTACCTACTTCGGCGGTGAACTCCTGGGAGCCTTCCTGGGTGCTGTGGTGATGTGGCTGGCCCACAAGCAGCACTTCGATGTCGAGCCCGAGCCCGCCAACAAACTTGGCGTATTCTCCACCGGCCCCGCCATCCGCTCCACCACCTGGAACCTGGTCACCGAAATCATCGGCACCTTTGTCCTGGTCTTCGTCATCCTCACCTTCGGCGGGACACCGTCAGGGCTTGGCCCGCTGGCCGTTGCCTTGCTGGTCGTCGGAATCGGCGTCTCCCTCGGCGGCCCCACCGGCTACGCCATCAACCCCGCCCGTGACCTGGGCCCGCGCATCGCCCACGCCCTGCTGCCGATCAAGGGCAAGGGATCCTCGGATTGGAGCTATTCCTGGATCCCCGTCGTCGGACCGCTCGTCGGCGGCGGCCTCGCCGGCATTGTGGCCGCAGTGGTGCCGATCATTGCCACTGCGGCGGCTTAACCGTCGCGCTGCACACCTCCAACAGCCAACCCCAAGACAAGGACGTCACCATGAACCAGTATGTAATCGCAATCGACCAGGGCACCACCAGCAGCCGAGCCATCATCTTCGACCACAGCGGCAGCATCGTCTCGTCCGGCCAGCTCGAACATGAACAGATCTTCCCGCAGGCCGGCTGGGTGGAACACGATCCCGCGGAGATCTGGAACAACACCCGCGAGGTCATCGGCACCGCGCTGTCCAAGGCAAACCTCACCCGGCACGACATCGCTGCCGTAGGCATCACCAACCAGCGTGAGACCGCCGTCGTCTGGGACAAAACGACCGGCAAAGCCGTTTACAACGCCATCGTCTGGCAGGACACCCGCACCCAGCCCATCGTGGACGAGCTGGCAAAGGACGGCGGTGTGGATCGCTTCAAGGAAAAGGTGGGGCTCCCGCTGGCCACGTACTTCTCCGGCACCAAGATCAAGTGGATCCTGGACAATGTTGAGGGCGCCCGCGAGAAGGCCGAAGCAGGCGACCTCGTGTTCGGCAACACTGACTGCTGGGTGCTGTGGAACCTGACCGGCGGCGTCGACGGGGGCGTCCATGTCACCGATGTGACCAACGCGTCCCGGACCCTGTTTATGGATCTCGAGACCTTGTCCTGGGACCAGGACATTCTGGACGCCTTCGGTGTCCCGGCCTCGATGATGCCGGAGATCAAGTCTTCCTCCGAGGTGTACGGGACGGTGCACACGTCCCAGCTGCTGCGTGAAGTTCCGGTCGCAGGGATCCTCGGCGACCAGCAGGCCGCAACGTTCGGGCAGGCGGCGTTTGAAGCCGGCGAAGCCAAGAACACCTATGGCACCGGCTGCTTCCTGATCTTCAACACCGGTGAGGAGATCGTCCACTCCAAGAACGGGCTGCTGACAACTGTCGGGTACAAGCTCGGCGACGCGGCGCCGCACTACGCGCTGGAGGGTTCGATCGCCGTGACCGGTTCCCTGATCCAGTGGCTGCGTGACAACCTTGGCATGATCAGCAGCGCCCCGGAAGTGGAAACCCTTGCCGCCGCGGTCAAGGACAACGGCGGGGTGTACATTGTGCCGGCATTCTCCGGACTGTTTGCTCCGTATTGGCGCTCCGACGCCCGGGGCGCGATCGTCGGCCTGACCCGCTTTGTGAACAAGAACCACATCGCCCGAGCTGCGCTGGAGGCCACGGCGTTCCAGACCCGGGAGGTCCTCGATGCGGTCAACGCCGATTCGGGCGTGCCGCTGACGGAGCTGAAGGTCGACGGCGGCATGGTGGCCAACGACGCCCTGATGCAGTTTCAGGCCGACATCCTGGGGGTGCCGGTGATCCGGCCCAAAGTCGTCGAGACCACTGCCCTGGGGGCGGCTTACGCCGCCGGCCTTGCCGTGGGGTTCTGGAAGGATCTGGGCGAATGCTCGGCCAACTGGGCCGAGGACAAGCGCTGGGAGCCGCAGATGGATGACGCCGAGCGGGACCGCCAGATGCGCCTCTGGAAGAAGGCCGTCACCAAGTCCATGGACTGGGTCGACGCCGACGTGAAGTAAGTCCCAGCCTCTGTTGAGGGAGGCCGCACCCGCCCTGCCCGTCCCCTGCTGCTCCCTGACACTCGCAAGCTCGTGTCGGGACCCTCGCAGCAGGGGGCCCATCGCGGTGCCCACCACACCCTGGCGGGGTGCGGCCTCCCTCTCGAGTGCGTCCACACTTCAGCCGCTCGTGGCGACTTACCTGTGGGTGGTTTGTGGGTGCGCTAAAGTAGTCCTGTGCGCGCGATCCTCCTGCTTAGCTAGCCGCCCGGCATTCCGTCGAAAACCCGGATTGCCGCGCGGCCGCCCCTCCGTGTCGAGGGGCTTTTGTGTGTCCGGGATGTTTGCCGGCCCGCAGCAGGGGATCAGGCGGGACAGTCCTGATCTGACAAGATCGAAAGAACAGAAGAGGCCAGCAGTGAGCGTTCAGCCGGAGACAGAGACCGGAACACCAGCAGTCGCAGCGGAGACGCCTGACGAGGGTGCCTACAGCTTTGCCGCCATGGAGGCCAAATGGCCGCAGGTCTGGGAGGACCTCAAGGTCTTCACACCCGTCGATGACGGGTCCAAGGAACGGCGGTATGTCCTGGACATGTTCCCGTACCCGTCCGGGGATCTGCACATGGGCCACGCAGAGGCCTTCGCCATGGGCGACGTCGTCGCGCGTTACCTCCGACAGCAGGGCTTCGATGTGCTGCACCCGATTGGCTGGGACTCCTTCGGACTGCCCGCCGAGAACGCGGCGATTAAGCGCAACGCGCACCCCAGCGAGTGGACCTATGCCAACATCGACACCCAGGCTGCCTCGTTCAAGCGCTACGCCATCTCTGCGGACTGGTCCCGTCGGATCCACACCTCCGACCCGGAGTATTACCGCTGGACCCAGTGGCTCTTTAAGCGCTTCTATGAACGCGGCCTGGCCTACCGCAAGAACTCCCCGGTCAACTGGTGCCCCAAGGACCAGACCGTGCTGGCCAACGAACAGGTCGTCAACGGCGCCTGTGAACGGTGCGGCACTCCGGTCACCAAGAAGTCGCTGAACCAGTGGTACTTCAAAATCACCGACTACGCAGACCGGCTCCTTGATGACATGGATGAACTGCGCGGCCACTGGCCCGAGCGTGTCCTGGCCATGCAGAAGAACTGGATCGGCCGATCCGAGGGTGCCCACGTCACCTTCGTGATCGAGGCCGAGGGCGGCAAGGCCGCCCAGGACGTTACGGTCTTCACGACCCGCCCGGACACCCTCTACGGCGCGACGTTCTTCGTCGTCGCCGCCGACGCGCCGATCGCCGTCGAGCTGGTCACCGGGGAACACGCCGCGGCCCTGGACGCGTACCGGGAACAGGTCAAGGCGCTTTCCGAAATCGAGCGACAGTCCACTGAGCGGGAAAAAACCGGAGTTTTCACCGGCCGTTATGCCACCAACCCGCTGAACGGCGAGAAACTGCCCGTCTGGGCGGCCGACTATGTGCTGGCCGACTACGGCACCGGAGCCATTATGGCCGTCCCTGCCCACGACCAGCGCGACCTCGACTTTGCCCGCACCTTCGACCTGCCGGTCCGGGCAGTGCTGGATACGGGGGAAGAAGATCCCGCATCCAGCGGTACTGCCACCACGGGTGAGGGAACCCTGATCAACTCCGGTGCCCTGGATGGACTGCCCAAGGCAGAAGCCATTCCGGCCGCCATCGAGATCCTGCAGCAGCAGGGCACGGGCGAAAAATTCGTGAACTTCCGCCTGCGCGACTGGTTGCTCAGCCGGCAGCGGTTCTGGGGCACCCCGATCCCGATCATCCACTGTCCCTCCTGCGGGGAAGTCCCGGTCCCGGACGAACAGCTCCCGGTTACCCTGCCGGCAGACCTGCGGGGCGAGGACCTCTCCCCGAAGGGCACCTCCCCGCTGGCCGCCGTCGAAAGCTGGGTCAATGTCGACTGCCCCGTTTGCCACGGGCCGGCCAGGCGGGACACTGACACCATGGACACCTTTGTGGACTCGTCCTGGTACTTCCTGCGCTTCGTCTCCCCGGACTACACCGGGGGGCCGTTCGACCCCGCCAAGATCAATGACTGGATGCCGGTGGGCCAGTACGTCGGCGGCGTGGAGCATGCCATTTTGCACTTGCTCTATGCCCGTTTTTTCACCAAGGTCATCCATGACCTTGGCATGATCGACACTGACGAGCCGTTCAGCGCCCTGTTGAACCAAGGCCAGGTACTCAACGGCGGTAAGGCCATGAGCAAGTCCCTGGGCAACGGCGTTGACCTGGGCGAGCAGCTGGACAAATTCGGCGTCGACGCCGTCCGGCTCACCATGATCTTCGCCTCGCCGCCGGAGGACGACGTCGACTGGGCAGACGTGTCGCCGTCGGGCTCCGCCAAGTTCCTCGCCCGCGCCTGGCGGCTGGGACAGGATGTCACCAGCGCACCCGGCGTCAACTTTGCCGCCGGGGACCGGGCCCTGCGTACCGTTACGCACCGCACAATCGCCGACGCCGAAGCCCTGCTTGACCACAACAAGTTCAATGTGGTGGTCGCCAAGCTGATGGAACTGGTCAACGCGACCCGAAAGACGATTGACGCCGGGGCGGGCGGCTCCGACCCGGCGGTCCGCGAAGCCGTTGAGACCGTCGCTGTCATTCTGAGCCTCTTCGCGCCGTACACGGCCGAGGATCTCTGGAACGTGCTGGGACACCCCGCCTCGGTGGCCAACGCAGGCTGGCCGGCACACGACGAGTCCCTCCTGGTGCAGGACACGGTCACCGCCGTCGTCCAGGTCCAGGGCAAGGTTCGCGACCGGCTGGACGTCTCACCGGCGATCGGCGAGGACGAACTGCGCGAATTGGCGCTGGCCTCGGAAAACGTCCAGCGGGCCCTCGACGGCCGCGATATCCGCACGGTAATCGTGCGGGCGCCTAAACTGGTCAACATCGTCCCGGCCTAACCGGGCAGGTCAGTGAACAGGCCGGCCGCCGCGGGAAACGGCGGCCGGCCATCACAGCGGGACCCGACAGCAAGTGCAGACGGCAGGAGGTGCCTGGTGCCCCACCGCGACCCAGCGGGGTGGCCGTGGCTGAAGGAGCGCCTCAACGGGTTGCGCCAGGCCAGGGTCCCCGCAATGGACCCCGGGTCCGGGGCTGCCCCGGATGGAGTCCGGACGGCCGTGGTCACGGACTCTGCCGCAGCACTTCCGGCCGACTGGGTACGCGCGGTATCCGCCGGCGGGGAGCTGACGGTCGTCCCGATGCCTGTGATGGTCGGCACTGAAATCTACGGCGAGGGCGAGGACGACATCGCGGATACCATCGCCGTGGCCCTGGCGAGCGGCAAACCCGTCAAGACCTCCCGACCTTCACCCGGCCAGTTTGAACAGGCTTATGTGGCCGCCCAGCGCAATGGCTTCGAGTCCGTTGTGTCGCTCCACATTTCCGGGGAACTCTCCGGCACGGTGGACTCCGCCCGGCTGGCTGCCGCCAAGGTGAGCATCCCGGTGGACGTCCTGGACTCGCGCACCGTCGGTATGGCTCAGGGAATGGCGGTCCAATGCGCAGTCAGCGCTGCCGCGCAAGGCAAGGCAGCCGCCGCCGTGCGTGAGTGCGCTGAATACGGGCTGGCCCGCTCCAAGGTCTACTTCTACGTACCCAGCCTCGAGCAGCTCCGGCGCGGCGGACGGATCGGAGCCGCGGCTTCTCTCTGGGGGACCATGTTCGCGATCAAGCCAATCCTTGCGGTCGAGGACGGCAGGGTCGTTCCGCTGGAGAAGGTCAGGTCCGCAGCGAAAGCCATCGCACGGCTCCGGGAGATCGCAGTGGCCGACGCCATTAGCCGGCCCCCGGGGCGGGCGCTCCTCGCTGTCCACCACTTTGGTAACCCGGCGGAGGCTAAACAGCTCGCCGCGGAGCTGGCCGCAGCCGTCCCGGGATGTCTGCCCGTCCAGATCAGCGCACTCCCCGCCGTGCTCGCTGCCCACGCCGGGCTCGGAGTGCTGGCGGTTATTGTGGGGGAGAGCGGCACGCCGGCAGCACGGGTGCCGTCTGCCGCCTCCTGACCGGGACGGCTTCCGGCACTTCCTGACCGGCACGCCGTCCGCCGCCACGCCCGGGGACCGGCTATTCCACAGGGGTTTTCCACATGGCACACTCGGCCCGGTGCCTCGTACGCTGCGGTTCGTAGGATGGGCGCATGCCGCGTCACGATCCGGAAAGCCCGCCCAGCCCCGAGGCCGTCCCTTCCGGCCGCAGGTTGTCGGCCGCCGTGACTCCTGCCTTCCGGGGTGCCGAGGACTTTAGGCCTGCCTCCGCCGGTGACAGCCCCGTCTCCGGCCTGCTCAGCGGGCCACCCGGGACCGGGCGCGCCGCGGAACAGCGCGTTCCGGGCCAGGCGGATGCGCCGGCCAGCCGCGGACCCCGGCTCCGATGGCGGACCGGACACCGCGCAGCTACCTTGCTGTGCCTGGTGGCGATGGCGCTCCTTGGCTGCTTCTGGTGGCAGGCATCGAACACCGCAACCCAGGTCAGCCCGCTCGGCGCCGTCAGCACCGCGGAACCCGGCGCGGAACCCGGCGCGGAACCCGCTCCGGAACTTGGGACGGCACCTGCGACGGGACCTGGGACGGGAGCCGTCGCAGCCGACCGGATCACCGTGCACGTGGCGGGCGCGGTGGTCCATGCCGGAATCGTGGAGTTGGCATCGGGGAGCCGCCTGCACGAGGCGATTTCGGCGGCGGGAGGCGGAGCGCCCGATGCGGACCCCGGCCAGCTTAATCTCGCGGCCGTGTTGGAAGACGGACAAAAGGTCGTTGTGCCGCGGCAGGGTGAAAGTACCGGGCCGGCCGGAGCTGCTGCCGCTGGGGCGGCCGGCGCCGCGGACGGGCCGGACTCGGCCGGCGGGCCCCCTCCTCCGGGCGGAAAGATCAACCTGAACACTGCCGGCGTCGACGAACTGGAGACCCTGCCGCGCGTCGGCCCGGTGCTGGCCCGGCGGATTGTCGAGTGGCGGTCCCAGCACGGCCGCTTTGAACGGGTCGAGGAGCTGGATGCCGTGGATGGCGTAGGGGCCAAGATGCTCGCAGCCTTGCTGCCTCTGGTGAGGGTCTGAGGGGCGGACATGGACCACGGCAGCCGCTGGCAGCGGTACGTGGACGCCGCGGCCCGCCGGCCCGCCGCAAACCAGCAGCCGCGGGAGGCGAAGGGGCCGCCGCCACCGGAGTGGTCCGGCCGGCTCCGGATGCTTGGCCCGAGGCTCCGCACCTGGTGTGCGTCATGGGAAGCCCCGGGCGGGCCCGCGCCGGCGCGGGAGGACTTATGGCGCAGGACCGATGTGCGCCTGGTTCCGATGGCGGCAATGGTCTGGGCGACGGCGGCCGCGGCGCAGCAGCTGCCCCCGGCGGTCCTGGCGGCGCTCTGCATGAGCTTCGTGACGGGGTCCGGGCTGCTCCTGGCCGTGGCGGCAGCCGGTTCAGGCAGTGGGCAGCCGGGCCCGCCGGCCCGGCGAAGCTTCCGCGCGACGATGGCCGTGGCACTGCTGCTCGCGGCTGCCGCCGGCGGGCACGCCGCCGCAGATTCTTCCCTCAGGCACGAGGGTGCCGTGTCTGCCGCCGCAGCCGAGGTAACAGCCGTTGCCGCGGAAGTGGAGGTAACGGGGACGCCGCGCCGGCTCAAGTCGCCCGGGCATACCGGGGCGGCGGACCGATGGGCCGTACCGGTCACGCTGATCGACATGACCTTCGACGCGCAGCGGGTACGCGTACCGGCCAGGCTCCTGGTCCTGGGCGGCGCCGGCTGGGAGTACGCCGTCCCCGGCCGGCGGATCCGAACGACCGGTAAACTTGCTCCGCCCACACCGGGCCTGACCGAAGCGGCAGTCCTCCTGGCAAGTTCCGTCCCCACGACGGTCGGGGAGCCCGGCACCTGGCAGCTCGCCCCGGGGGAGCTGCGCAGCCGTTTCACTGCGGCCACCGGGCAGTTCGGCGGCGACGCCCGGGGACTCCTGCCGGGAATGGTCACCGGCGACACGACCCTCCTGGACGAGGAGCTGGACGTGGCGATGAGGTCTGTCGGCATGACCCATCTGACGGCAGTGAGCGGCGCCAACTGCAGCGTCATCCTAGGCGCCCTCCTGCTGGCCGCGCGCAGCCTGCGATTGAGCCGGGTACTCGCTTCGGTCCTCTGCCTGGTTGGCTTGGGCCTGTTCGTCCTGGTGGTGGGCCCGGATGCGAGTGTCCTGCGGGCCGCGGTGATGGGCGCCATCGGTCTTGCGGCCCTTGCCGGCGGCCGGCCAGGACGCGGGCTAAGCCTCCTGTGCGTGGCCGTCACCGGCCTTGTCCTGCTCCAACCGGTGCTGGCCGCCAGCTTCGGATTCCTGCTCTCCGTGCTGGCGACCCTGGGTATTGTGACCACAGGCAGACCGGTCATGAAGTGGTTTCCGGCAGCCGTACCGCGTTGGGCCGCCGCTGCAGTGGCCGTGCCGCTTTCCGCACAGGCATTCTGCGGGCCGGTCATCGTTCTGCTCCAGCCCCAGTTCACTTCCTACGCCCTGCCCGCCAACATGGCCGCCGCTGCCCTGGTTGCCCCGGTCACGCTGCTGGGGACCGCGGCCGTGCCGCTGGTTCCGCTGGCTCCGGGCTTCGCCGCTGTCCCGTTGGGCGTCGCCGCCGCCTTCGCCGCCGGGGTAGGAGGAATTGCCCGGTTCTTCGCGGGCCTGCCCGGCGCGGTGCTGCCGTGGCCGGACGGGGCCTACGGCGCCGCGACCATGGCGCTCTTCTCGGCCGCGGCCTTCGCCGCCTGGTGGCTGGCCTTCCACCCCTTCCGGACGGCCGGGTTGGCCCTGACGGCACATCAGCGAACGGTGGCGTTGCTGAACCGGATACCGATGCGCGGCGATGGCCGGCACTCGGCCCGGGAAGGGAGCTGGCCCGGCTTGGTGCACCGCCCCGGCCGTGGCAGGCTTAGAGTCTGCACACAATCTTCCGGGAGGAAACCTCAGTGGCTGCTGCCCAGACCCCACGCACCCGGCCCGCGGCTTCGAACACGGCCACCTGGCGCGATGTGAGCCCGGCAGCCGTTGTGCTGGTGGGCGGCCCGGAAGACTACCTGGGCTCCCGCGCCATGGACCGGATCCGGGCGCAGGTCCGCGCCGCCGCCCCTGATGTCGAAGTCACCCGGCTCACTGCCGGCAACTACGAGCCCGGTTCCCTCGCCATGAATGTCAGTCCGTCACTTTTCGGCGAACAGAAGCTGATCGAGGTGGAAGGACTGGAGGGCATGAACGACGCGTTCCTCGCTGACGGTCTCAGATACCTC
This sequence comes from Pseudarthrobacter sp. PH31-O2, assembly GCF_030063265.1. Lineage (NCBI taxonomy): Bacteria > Bacillati > Actinomycetota > Actinomycetes > Micrococcales > Micrococcaceae > Pseudarthrobacter > Pseudarthrobacter sp. PH31-O2. Next base: position 642,029 of record NZ_JASIST010000001.1, read on the forward strand.
GCCCGGCCCGAGCCCGACGCTGTCCTCGTCCTGCGCCATAGTGGCGGCGTGCGCGGGAAGAAGCTCCTGGACGCCATCAAATCCGGCGGATGGCCGGTGGTGGACTGCCAGCCGCTGAAAAAGGACGCGGACAAGGTCGCGTTTGTGGCAGCCGAGTTTCGGGCAGCTTCCCGCCGCATTGATCCCGATGCCGTGCATGCCCTCGTCAACGCCGTCGGCGCCCAGCTCGCCGAACTGGCCGCCGCCTGCAGCCAATTGATCGCCGATGCGTCCACCAGCGTGGATTCTGCCATGGTGGACCGGTACTACGGGGGCCGGGTGGAAGCCACCGCGTTCAAGGTAGCCGACGCAGCGATGGCAGGGAATGCGCCGCTGGCCCTCTCCACCCTGCGCCACGCCCTCGATACCGGGGCGGACCCGGTTCCCTTGGTGGCCGCGCTGGCCTCGAAGCTCCGGAGCCTCGCCAAGGTGGCCGGCGCCCAGGGGTCCTCGTCGCAGATTGCCAAGCAACTGGGCATGCAACCCTGGCTGGTCGAGCAGGCACAGCGGGAGGTCCGGCGCTGGACCCCCGAAGGGCTTGTCCGGTCCATCCAGGTCACCGCCGAGGCCGACGCCCAGGTGAAGGGCCTGTCCCGGGACCCGGTCTACGCCGTCGAACACGCCGTAACCGTGATCGCTACCTCCGTCCGCCGCTGAGCCAGGACCGGGACCGGTGCCCACGCAGCAGGTGCTGCGCACGGTCGCTCTAGCGCTTAACTGGAAGTGGCCGGCACCCTGGGGTGCCGGCCACAATCGTCAGTTCGAAAGAACTGGAAACCTTAGAGCGCGTTGACCTTCTTGGAGATGGCCGACTTGCGGTTTGCGGCGTTGTTCTTGTGGAGAACGCCCTTGCTGACAGCCTTGTCCAGCTTGCGGCTGGCGGAAAGCAGTGCGGTAGCGGCCGCATCCTTGTCGGTTGACTCAACGGCGGTGTTGACGGCGCGGATGGCCGTCTTCAGCTCTGACTTGACTGCGTTGTTGCGCAGGCGGGCCTTCTCGTTGGTGAGGATGCGCTTCTTCTGGGACTTAATATTAGCCACGTGTGAACTCTCTTTTTCAATGCGGAAAATGGTCTAGAGGGCTTTCAGATTGGCCATTGACTGAGCGGCGTGGGGATACCTATGGCGACCAACCATCTGTGGCCGTCGACCTGCACGGACACACAGCTGTCAATAATAGCAGAGAGACCGGTCTGCTGGCGATTGAGTGCCCGGTCAGCGCCACCCCTGGCGGGTCCTCAGGGCGGCGGCGATGACGTTGAAGCTCTTGCGGTCGAGGATCGCGCCCTCGCGCCGGACATCCCGGGGATTGATCTGCAGGACACGGTCCAGTTTCGCTTCACTCGGACGGCGCTGCCGGTCCCAGGGGCCGGTGCCGATGTCGGCGTAGTCATCGGCCCGGCGAGGGTCCCCGTCGTGGTCCTTGCTGGTCAGCATAAGCCCCAGCAGGTAGGAGCCGTTGCTGCCCACCAGCAGCACCGGCCGGTCCTTGCCCTGCGAATAGTCTTCCTCGTGCGGCACCCAGGTCCAGACAACTTCGCCCGGCTCCGGGCGTCCGTTGGCAGACGGGGCGTAGCTCACCTTGGCCGTGCCGCGGAAATCTCCGGGGTAGGTACCGGTCAGTGAGCCCGGGGCTGGCTGGCTGGCGGGTGTTCTTCCCGGCGGGGAGCTGCCCGGCGCGGAGCGGGGCTGGCCCTCCAGGAATCTCAAGGTCCTGCGGACAGCGTTGCCGATCGAGCGTAAGTTCCAAGCCATGGGGAAACCCTACCGGCACCCAGTACCGGCGCCGGGCACAACTGCGGCGAAGAATCCAGGCGGAACATCGGCGCCGCTGTACGGAGCAGGGATGCACTCCCACGGGCCCGGACGTGGGAGACTATAGGTTCAGCTACGCGGCACGTCGCAGGACGGGAAACCAGAGCCAGCGCCGATCCGTGGAAAAGCCACCCGTAATGCCAACAGTAAGGACCCTGCGTGTCTCCCATGGCCCGCACCGCCCCGGTGCCCGCCGCAACAGATCCGGCCATCCTCCGGAACTTCTGCATCATTGCGCACATTGACCACGGCAAGTCCACACTGGCCGACCGGATGCTCCAGTACACCGGCGTCGTCCAGTCCCGTGACATGAAGGCCCAGTACCTGGACCGCATGGACATTGAGCGCGAACGCGGCATCACCATCAAATCCCAGGCCGTCCGCATGCCTTGGGAGCTCGACGGCGTCAGCTACGCGCTGAACATGATCGACACCCCGGGACACGTCGACTTCACCTACGAGGTCTCCCGCTCGCTCGCGGCGTGTGAAGGCGCGATCCTTCTGGTCGACGCTGCGCAGGGCATCGAGGCCCAGACCCTGGCCAATCTTTACCTGGCGATGGAGAACAACCTTACGATCATTCCGGTCCTGAACAAGATCGACCTTCCCGCAGCCCAGCCCGAGAAGTACGCGGCGGAACTCGCCAACCTGATCGGCGGCGAGCCCGACGATGTGCTCCGGGTGTCCGGCAAGACGGGTATGGGCGTGGAGGTTCTGCTGGATAAGATCGTCCGAGACCTGCCGGCTCCGGTGGGCGATCCCAACGCTCCCGCGCGCGCCATGATCTTCGACTCCGTCTACGACACCTACCGCGGCGTAGTTACCTACGTCCGCGTGGTTGACGGCATGCTGCACCCCCGCGAACGCATCCAGATGATGTCCACCCGTGCCACCCATGAACTCCTCGAGATTGGTGTCAGCTCCCCGGAGCCAACCCCCTCCAAGGGCCTCGGTGTCGGCGAGGTGGGCTACCTCATCACCGGTGTCAAGGACGTCCGCCTGTCCAAGGTCGGCGACACCGTCACCAACCTGGCCAAGCCGGCCAGCGAATCACTTCCCGGCTATGCCGATGCCAAGCCGATGGTCTTCTCCGGCCTGTATCCCCTGGACGGCACGGACTACCCGGTGCTCCGCGATGCGTTGGAGAAGCTGATGCTCAACGATGCCGCCCTGGTCTACGAGCCGGAGACGTCCGCGGCGCTGGGATTCGGGTTCCGAGTCGGCTTCCTGGGGCTGCTGCACCTGGAAATCACCAGGGAGCGTTTGGAACGCGAATACAACCTCGACCTGATCTCCACCGCTCCGAACGTGGAGTACGAGGTAACCCTGGAGGACAAGAAGGTCGTCCACGTCACCAACCCCAGTGAATACCCCAGCGGCAAGATCGCCGAGGTCCGTGAGCCTATGGTCGCCGCCACCATCCTGGCGCCGAACGAGTTTGTCGGGGCCATCATGGAGCTGTGCCAGAGCCGGCGCGGCGTGATGGGCGGCATGGACTACCTCTCCGAGGACCGGGTGGAAATCCGGTACCGTCTGCCGTTGGCCGAGATCGTCTTTGATTTCTTTGACATCCTCAAGTCCAAGACCCGCGGCTACGGGTCGCTGGACTGGAAAGCGGACGGGGACCAGGTCGCTGACCTGGTCAAGGTCGACATTATGCTCCAGGGCGAACAGGTGGATGCTTTCAGCGCCATCACCCACCGGGACAAGGCCTACGCCTACGGCGTGATGATGACCGGCAAGCTGCGCGAACTCATTCCGCGCCAGCAGTTCGAGGTTCCCATCCAGGCCGCCATTGGCTCCCGCATCATTGCCCGGGAAAGCATCCGCGCGATCCGCAAGGACGTGCTCGCCAAGTGCTACGGCGGTGACATCACCCGAAAGCGCAAACTGCTGGAAAAGCAGAAGGAAGGCAAAAAACGCATGAAGATGGTGGGCCGTGTGGAGGTCCCGCAGGAAGCCTTTATCGCCGCCCTCACCACGGATGAGTCCAAGGATAAGGCCAAGAAGTAACGGTGCCAGCAACGACTGTTCCACGGCAGACGGGCCCGGCCCGTGCCTAGCGTCCTTCCGCTGGGCGATCCGGCGCCACCGGACGGGCTGCTGCCCGGCCAGGCACTGGAGGGTGCCGCTTCCCGGGATTTTGGGCTGTACGTGCATATCCCGTTCTGCGCCGTGCGCTGCGGTTACTGCGACTTCAACACCTATACCGCCACGGAGCTCGGTGGCGGCGCCTCGCAGGACGCCTACGCCGGCACGGCGGTGGCAGAAGTTTCCTTTGCGGCGGCGGTCATGGCGGCCAGCGGCCTGCCGCCCCGCCCGCTGAGCACTGTCTTCTTCGGCGGCGGAACGCCGACACTGCTCCCCGCCGGGGACCTGGCCCGAATCCTTGCCGCCGCCATCGGGGCGTGGGGCCTGGCGCCCGGGGCCGAGGTCACCACTGAGGCGAACCCGGACTCGGTCACCCCCGAATCCCTTCAGCTGCTGGCCAACGCCGGATTCACCCGGGTGTCGTTCGGCATGCAGTCTGCGGTGCCGCATGTCCTTAAGGTACTGGACCGCACCCACACTCCCAGCCGGGTTCCCCAGGCCGTTCAATGGGCGCGGGAGGCCGGGCTCGCCGTCAGCCTGGACCTGATCTACGGAACGCCGGGGGAGTCGCTGGCCGACTGGCGCTTCTCGCTGGAGACCGCGTTGTCCTATCAGCCTGACCACATCAGCGCCTACGCACTGATCATCGAGGATGGCACGAAGCTTGCCGCGCAAATCCGCCGTGGCGAGGTAGCGGGAATTGACGACGACGACCATGCGGCAAAGTACGAACTGGCCGACGAACTCATCTCCGCCGCTGGACTGTCCTGGTACGAGGTCAGCAACTGGTCCCGCAGCCCGGAACAGGCCTGCCGGCATAATCTCGCCTATTGGCGGGGCGATGACTGGTGGGGAGTCGGCCCGGGCGCTCACTCGCACGTGGGCGGTGTGCGCTGGTGGAACGTGAAGCACCCCACTGCCTACGCCAATCGGATGGGTTCCGGGCTTTCCCCGGCAGCCGGCCGGGAGACCCTTGATTCTGCGACCCGCAACGTCGAGCGCGTGATGCTCGAAGCGCGGCTGAACTCAGGGCTGGACATTGCCAGTCTGGGCGGACTGGGGGATACCGGGCGGCATGCTGTCGCGGGACTCATCGCCGATGGCCTGGTGGAGCCCGTCGCGGCCTTCCACGGCAGCCTCATCCTCACGCTCAAAGGCCGCCTGCTGGCGGACGCAGTGGTCCGCAGGATCCTGCCGGACTAACCCTGCGTGCCCGGGGCCCTATTTGATAAAGCGGAAGTTGAACTCGTAGCGGTGCGGCTGGCCGCGGTTGACGTGGATTCCGGCTGCGACCGAAAAGCAGGTGACGGCGATCCAGATCAGAGTGGCAAGCACGGCGAAAATGTTGCCCACTACCGGGATAAAGACCAGCAGGTTGCACACCACGGCAGCAATTGTCGGGGGAAGCGTGAAATTGAGGGCTTCTTTGGACTCCTGCGCCGTGAACGGTCCGCGGTCCTTGAAGATCAGGTAGATCAGCAACGAGGGCACGCAACCGAGGATGCCGCCGAAATGAGCCAAGGTGGCCCATTGCCGGTCCTCGCCGGCCGTCAGCGGCAGCGCGTTGGCGGGAACGCCATGGTAAGGGGGCCGGCCATAGCCAGCCTTGTCGCCGTTATGCTCGCGTGCTTCATCTGCCACGGTGTTTTCCTTCGGATTGCGGTGGTGCCTTGGTGCCTGGAAATGCCGCTGCTGCGCCGGAAGCGCAACCGCCATACCAAGAATACGTGCTGGTGCGCGCAATCACGGATCGGCCCGCTGGCAGGAATGTCCGGCGGCGGCGTTCAGGGGACGGTCAGGAAGTCGATGACCTCCTCGACCCGGCCCAGCAGGGAGGGTTCGAGGTCAGCGTAGTTGTGGACCGTGCCGAGGAGTTTCTGCCAGCCCAGGCCAATGTCTTCCTTGGTGCTGTGCGGCCAGCCGAACGCGGTCAGGATACCCGTCTTCCAGTCCACACCGCGGGGGATTACCGGCCACTTCTCGATCCCCAGGACCGCGGGCCGGATGGCCTGCCAGACATCGACGTAGGGGTGGCCAACGATCAGGACGTTTCCGGCCGCCCCGGGGGAGGCCATCACGGCCGCCGCGATCCTGGATTCCTTGGAATCGGGCACCAGGTGGTCCACCAGCACACCGAGGCGGCGTCCGGGGCCGGGCCGGAAGGCAGCCACCGCCCCGCTGAGGTCGTCGATGCCATGCAACGGCTCCACGACGATACCCTCGACCCGAAGATCGTCACCCCAGACCTTTTCGACGAGTTCGGCGTCGTGTTTGCCTTCCACCCAGATCCGGCTGGCTTTGGCGATCTGGGCGCGCTGGCCCGCCACGCGGACGGAACCCGAGGCGGTGCGGGCCCCGGCGGCCGCCGCGCTCCCGCGGGGCGCCGGCGGCATCAGCCGGATCGGCTGGCCTTCCAGCAGAAAACCGAAGCCGAGGCGAAAGGACCGGGACTTCCCCCGGCGGTCTTCCAGGGCGACGACGTGCATCCCGCCGGACTTCTCCACCCGGGTCACGGCGCCGACCCAGCCGGACTGCACATCTTCGAGCACCATTCCGCGCTCGACGGCCACTTCGGGTAGTTGGGTTTTGGCGGGCGCGGACAGGTCCTGGGGCCCCCAGTTCTGGTACGACATCGGTTACACACTGCTTTGCGCTCGGTGGGCTGTGCCCCAAAACACCTGCCCCGGGAAGAACGCCCGAAGCGAATTCAATGCTAACAACGCGGCGACTCATATTAGACTGGTTAGCACTTAGGCATGTCGAGTGCTAGCCACTGTGTGCCCGGACACTGTGTGTCCGGCGCGTGCGGCGGGCGGTGGCATCGAATGCGGGACGGTCGACAGGAGGTGGAGCGTGAGCGAACCACGCAAACTCGAAGTGCTGCGCGCCATCGTGGAAGACTACGTCCATTCACGCGAACCCGTGGGATCCAAAGCCCTCGTGGAGCGGCACCACCTCGGCGTGTCCAGTGCCACGATCCGCAACGACATGGCGGCCCTGGAGGACGAGGGGCTCATTACGGCACCGCACACCAGTGCCGGGCGAATCCCGACGGACAAGGGCTACCGGCTTTTTGTGGACCAGATTTCGGCGGTCAAACGGCTTTCGCCGGCCGAACGCCGGGCCATCCAGGCCCTGCTGGAAGGCTCTGAGGACCTCGACGACGTCCTGGACCGGACCGTGCGGCTGCTCTCGCAGCTGACCAACCAGGTCGCCGTTGTGCAGTACCCCCATCTGAGCCGGGCCAAGGTGCGGCACGTCGAATTTGTCCTGCTGGCGCCCCGTAAAGTACTTGCGGTGCTCATCGCGGACACCGGGAAGGTGGAGCAACGCGTCATTGACGTGGGGCACGATCTTTCGGATGAGGCCTTGTCGGAGCTGCGCACGCGGTTCCTCGGCGGCATCTCAGGGACCCCGCTGAACCTCTTGCCGCAGTCGCTGCACTCGGTGATCGGCAACTGCCCGCCCGCGCGTCGCAGCGCCGCCCAGGCGCTGGCCCGCGGCATTGAGGCTCTGGCCGCCAGCAGCCGCGAGGACCGGATGGTCATGGCCGGAACCGCGAACCTGGCCCGGTCAAACGTGGACTTCCCGCTGAGCATCGGCCCCGTGCTGGAAGCCCTGGAGGAACAGGTGGTGATGCTTCGCCTGCTCGGCGACATGGCAGCTGACCCCCGGGGCGTGACGGTGAGCATCGGCAGAGAAAATCCTTACGACGGACTCGCCGAGGCCTCGGTGGTGGCCACCGGCTACGGCCCGGACGCGACGGCGAAAGTCGGAGTGCTGGGCCCCACCCGGATGGATTACCCGACGACCATGGCCGCCGTCCGGGCGGTCGCACGCTACCTTTCCCGGATTCTCGGTCCCTGACGGACCGCGTCCACCCGCAACCGACCGGCCCGCGGGGCCGGCATCAGACTTCGTGCCCCTTAACAGGCAGTACTACCAGGAAGAGATAACAACTTTGAGCAGCCACTACGACGTTCTTGGAGTCTCCCGCGAAGCCACGGGAGAAGAGATCAAGAAGGCTTACCGCAAGCTGGCGCGGACCCTCCACCCGGACGTGAACCCGGGGGACGACGCCTCTGAGCGGTTCAAGGCGGTCACGCACGCCTACGAGGTACTCTCCGATCCGCAGAAGCGCCGGATCTACGACACCACGGGCAACGAAAACGGCAACGCCAACGGCTCCGGCGGCGGCAGCTACTCCGGCCAGGGCTTCGCTTTCCAGGACATTTTCGAGACGTTCTTCGGTGCCGGCGGCCAGGCCGGACCGGCATCCAGGATCCGCCGCGGCCAGGACGCCCTGATCAGCGTCCGGATCGAGCTCCGCGACGCCGTTTTCGGCGTCAACAAGAAGCTCGAAGTCGACACGGCCGTCACCTGTCCCAGCTGTGAGGGTTCCTGCTGCCGCGAAGGCAGCCACCCGGAACGCTGCGACATCTGCGGCGGCAGCGGCCAGGTGCAGCGCGCTGTCCGTTCCATCCTCGGCCAGGTGATGACCACGGCACCCTGCGGTTCCTGCGAGGGCTTCGGTACGGTCATCAAGGATCCCTGCAACGAATGTGCCGGCCAGGGCCGGATTCGCAGCCGTCGGTCCCTGACCGTGAAGGTCCCCGCCGGCGTCGCCACCGGCACCCGCATCCAGCTCTCCGGCCAGGGCGAGGCCGGACCTGCCGGCGGTCCCGCCGGGGACCTCTACGTCGAGATCCGGGTCAAGGAGGACGCCACCTACATTCGCGACGGCGACGACCTGCACGCGAGCCTGAGCATCCCGATGACGGCGGCCGCACTCGGCACCGAACTGACCCTCGACACCTTCGACGGCCAGCAGGAGATTGACGTCAAGGCCGGCACCCAGTCCGGTGAAGTTATGACACTTAGGGGCCTCGGCGTAACCCACCTGCGCGGCTACGGCCGCGGGGACCTGAAGGTTCATCTTCAGGTCGACACCCCCGCCCGGCTCGACGCCGCCCAGGAGGATTTGCTTCGGCAGTTGGCCAAGTTGCGCGGCGAACAGTTCAGCGAAGGGAAGCTTGCCGCGAGCGGCGGGGTCTTCGCCAAGCTGCGGGACCGGTTCGGTAACCTGTAGGCGTGAGTAACCCGGTCTTTTTTACTGCCCCCGGTACCCTGGACGGGCTGGCCCCGGGATCGCTCTTTGTCCTTGACGGTCCGGAGGCGCGCCATGCGGTGACGGTTAAGCGCCTCGGCATCGGGGAGTCCGTTGACATCGCCGACGGCGCCGGAAAGCGTCTCACCGGCGCCGTGGCGGCTGTCGCAGCCGCCGAACTGACGGTGAAGTGCGCCGTCCTTGCCGATGAACCCCGGCCCGGGACCCGGCTGGTCCTGGTCCAGGCCCTCGCGAAAGGCGACCGGGATGAATTGGCCGCCGAGACCGCCACTGAGCTGGGGATCGACGCCGTGGTGCCCTGGCAGGCTGAACGCTCGATTGTCCGCTGGAAGGCGGACCGTGCGGCCAAGGCCCATGCCAAGTGGCAATCGGTGGTTACCGCCGCGGCCAAGCAGGCGCGCCGTGCTTGGATTCCCGAAGTCCGCCCCGCCGTCGACAGCGCCGCACTGCAGGGGGCCGTGGCGGCCGCCGACCTCGCCATCATCTTGCATGAGGACGCCGTGCGTCCGCTGCGGCAGGTGCTGGAGGCCTGGGAAGGTACCGGGGCCACCGGTGGCAGCGCCGGCAGCTACCGGGAGATACTTTTGATTGTGGGACCGGAAGGTGGCATCAGCCCGCGGGAAGTGACACGGCTCTGCGACGCCGGTGCCGTAACAGCCCTGCTCGGCCGGCATGTACTTCGCTCGTCCACGGCCGGGCCCGCCGCGACTGTCCTGGCCAGCGATATTCTGGGCCGCTGGTAGCGCGGCGACGCTCCGGATTGCTGCCCGGCGCTGCGGTGTTGACTACTTGACCGTGAACCCGCGGGTATCAACGTTCAGGTCCTCGGCCGGGTTACTGTCTTCCAGCTGGGATACCCGAACCTCGTAGCGGCCCGGCCCCAAGTTGACCGACAGGCTGAAGGCGCCCGACTGGTCGGCCTCGGCGGCGGCTGTGAGGGTCCCGTTCAGGTATGTTGTCTCGACGCTGCCGTTGACGCGCAGAATCTCCCAGCGAAGCTTTCCGCCCGGGGCGGTGCTGCGGCCGGAGATCTTTACCGCGCCGTCCGCGGCGGTGGTGCCTTCCTGCGGATCAATGATCCAGACGGGAGCGACCATTCCGACGCTGCGCGAGGTCGGGGAGCCCAACCGGACGTGGTTGAAGGCAACGTAGTCGGTGTGCCCGTCCACCAGCACCACCACCTGGATCTGCTGGCCGGAGTCGACCAGTCCGGCGCTGGCCGCGGCTGCTGTCGCTGTGTAGACGAGCTGCTGGATTGCGCGCTCAGCCATGGCCGGGTCCAGGTTGCTGTTAAACGCGTCGGCGGACATGTCCACGGTGATGACGTTTTTACCCGAGATGGAGCTTGCGAGTTTTTTGGGGTCCTGCCACGGGGTGAAGAAGTCCGGGTCGAGCGGTTTCTGTGAGGTCATAACGCGCAGCGCCCGGGTGACCGGGTTGTCCTGTTCCGTAACGTCACGGAACTCCCGGTACAGGAAGGTGCTGTTGTTGCTTCGGCCGATCCAGTACACCGGCGCCTTGTTGGACGCTTGGGTCGTTTCCAGCGGGGCACTTGTGGTGGGCGGGGATGCCTGGGGCGCGAGGGCTTGCGACGGCGAGGCTGAGTCTGTGATCCCGGCTTGGGGGGTCGCCACGCAGCCGGAGAGGGTGAGCGCGGCGGGCAGCATCAGCAGCAGCGCGGCCCGGCGGGTACGCCTGCCTGCTGTTGCCTGCCCAATCCCGGCTTGCCTGATGGCTGCTGCCCTTTCTGCTCGGTTCCTTCGTGCCCAAGCCTCTGCCCGGCCGGATGAAAATGCCGTGCGAAGGCATTTTCCAGCATTGCATACAGGTCTGGCGCGGAGAGCTGGAATGGGCAGGCGGGCCCGAACTGCAACGGGAACGATATACGGCCGATATATACCTGATACCTAAAGCCCGTTCGCGGCAGGGCGGGGCAGCGCAGAGGCGGACACCCCGGGCGACGTGTCCACGGCGCTGGCGTAAGATGGAGCTACCCGTTGCCCCGGCCGCGGACGGCGAGCATCGCCGTCGGACCGGATCGCGGAACAGACCATTTCCGAACTGGAGGGGACCAGGGGCCCGCGGGCCAAGACCATGACTGAAGCAGCGAACGGCAAGTCCCGGATCAGCGACGCAGAGCGCTCCGCAGGTGAATTTCCCCACTCCCTACCAGGGCTGCGGACGGAGGTAGTCCTGTTCGATAATTCCGATCAGATGGTCCAGTCCCTCGGCAGCCATGATGAAGCCCTTCGCTTCATCGAGACGCAGTTCCCGGCTGTCGATTTCCACGTCCGCGGCAACGAACTTGCGATCAGCGGTTCGGCGGCGGATGTGCCGCGGATCATGCGGCTGCTCAACGAGGTCCGTGGCCTTGTCGCCCGCGGCACAGTCATCACTCCGGCTGTCCTGCAGCAGCTTGTGTCGATGCTCCGAAGCCAGTCGCTGCAGAGCCCGGTCGAGATACTCACGCACAACATTCTCTCCAGCCGCGGGAAGACAATCCGGCCGAAAACGCTGAACCAGAAGAACTACGTAGACGCCATTGACGCCAATACCGTGATCTTCGGCATCGGTCCGGCCGGTACCGGCAAAACGTACCTGGCGATGGCCAAAGCCGTCCAGGCTCTGCAGCAGAAGGAAGTCACGAGAATTATCCTGACCCGGCCCGCCGTCGAGGCGGGGGAGCGCCTCGGCTTCCTGCCGGGCACACTCAGCGACAAGATCGACCCCTACTTGCGTCCGCTCTATGATGCCCTGCACGAAATGATGGACCCCGAATCCATTCCGCGGCTGATAGCGGCCGGCACCATCGAGGTTGCCCCGCTCGCGTACATGCGCGGACGGACGCTCAATGACGCCTTTATTATTCTGGACGAGGCGCAGAACACCACGCCGGAGCAGATGAAGATGTTCCTCACCCGGCTGGGATTCGGCTCCAAAATGGTGGTCACCGGTGACGTTACCCAGGTGGACCTGCCTTTTGGGACCAGGTCCGGCCTCCGGATCGTGGAGGACATCCTGCGGGGCATCGACGACGTCAATTTCACAGTCCTGGACGCCTCCGACGTCGTCCGGCACCGCCTGGTGGGAGACATCGTCAACGCCTACAGTGCGTGGGATGAAATCCAGAGGAACCGGGTCAAGCATTCCGTGGCCCGCGACAAGCGGGGAGAACACTCGTGAGCATCGAGGTCAACAACGAATCCGGCGTCACCGTCGATGAGGCCGAACTTGTACGGCTGTCCCGATTCATCTTCGAACGCCTGTTTATCCACCCGCAGGCCGAGCTGTCGATCTTGCTGGTGGATGAACCGGCGATGGAGAAGCTGCACATAGAACTGATGGACGAGCCGGGCTCCACGGATGTGCTCTCGGTCCCCATGGACGAGTTGACGCCGGGCACACCTGGCAAGCCCACGCCCCAGGGCATGCTTGGGGATATCGCGGTCTGCCCGCAGGTAGCCGAGGTCCAGGCAGTTAATGCCGGGCACTCCACCCAAGATGAAATGCTGCTGTTAACCACCCACGGCATCCTGCATCTGCTCGGCTTTGACCACGCCGAGCCGGAGGAGAAGGAAGAAATGTTCGGCCTCCAGCGCGAACTTCTTTCGGCCTTCACGGGTAAAGACGCGCCGTCAGAGACGATTCAGTGACGCCACTGATCGTTGCCGGCATGGCTCTTGTATTCCTGAGTTTTGCCGCCTTCCTGACCGCGGCCGAATCGGCTTTCAATTATCTTTCCCGGCACGACGCCGAAGCCGCGATCCTGAACAGCCGCGGTTCGGCGTTGAAACGGATCATGGCGCAGCCGGTGGCGCACATGCGGGCACTGCGTTTCTGGCGCATCTGGTTCGATACGGCCTCTGCGGTTGCCGTCACCGTGTTGTTGACCAGTTTGCTCGACAACGTCTGGCTGTCCGGCCTTATCGCCACGGGAGTGATGGCCCTGCTGGGCTTCGTGATTGTTGGTGTGTCCCCGCGTCAGCTCGGCCGGGTGCATTCGGCGGGTCTGGTCCGCTTCAGCGCACCGGTGATCCGCTGGCTGTGCTGGGTGCTGGGACCTATTCCCGGCTGGCTTGTGACCCTCGGCAGTGCGGTGGCCCCGGGAGCCCCCGCCGACAACGAGGCGTTCTTCAGCGAAGAGGAATTCCGTGAGCTGGTGGACCGTGCCACGGAATCGGACGTGATCGAGGACAACGAAGCCGAGCTGATCCAGTCGGTGTTCGACTTCGGCGACACACTGGTCCGCTCAGTGATGGTGCCCCGCACCGACATCCTCAGTATCGATTCCGGCTCGAGCCTGCACCGGGCCATGTCACTGTTCCTGCTCTCGGGCTATTCCAGGATCCCGGTCATCGGGGAGAACACCGACCAGGTGCTGGGCATCGTCTATCTGAAGGATGTTGCCTCGGTCATTCACAATCTCGGGGCCGACGAGGTTCCCCCCGTGGTTGACGAACTTGCCCGGGAAGTGCGCTACGTGCCGGACTCCAAGGCGGTGAGCGAACTGCTGCGCGAACTGCAGAAGGAATCGACGCACGTCGCGATCGTGATCGATGAGTACGGCGGTACCGCCGGGCTCGTTACGCTTGAGGACCTGATCGAGGAAATTGTCGGCGAAATCGTCGACGAATACGACACCGAGAGCGCCGAAGCCGTGGAACTCGGCGACGGAAGCTACCGGGTCAGTGCTCGGATGAGCATTGAAGATCTCGGCGAACTTTTCGACCTGGAGCTTGAGGACGACGAAGTGGACACCGTGGGCGGCCTGCTCGCCAAGGCCCTCGGGCGGGTGCCGATCGTCGGCAGTACCGTCGAAGTCCACGGGCTGAGGCTGCGTGCCGACCGGCTCGAGGGCCGGCGGAACCGCGTCAGCCACATCATTGCGGACGCCGTACCAAAAGTAGAAACTGACCTTGAAGACCTTCTCGACGAGGCCGCACCAATCCAACAGGGAGTCTCACGTGAGCAAGCAGAATAAGTCCGACGTCGAAGCAGCCCACGGCGGCTACCGCGCCGGTTTCGCGGTGCTCGTCGGCCGGCCCAACACCGGCAAATCGACCCTCACCAACGCGTTGGTCGGCCAGAAGGTCGCGATCACCTCGGCCAAGCCGCAGACCACGCGCCACACCATCCGTGGCATCGTGCACCGGGATGACGCGCAACTGATCCTGGTGGACACCCCGGGCCTGCACCGGCCGCGCACCCTGCTGGGGAAGAGGCTGAACGAGCTCGTCGCCGACACCCTCGCCGAGGTCGACGCGATCGGCTTCTGCCTGCCGGCCAACGAGAAGATCGGTCCGGGCGACAAGTTCATCGCGGCCCAGCTTTCGGCCATCGGCAATAAGCCCGTCATCGCCGTCGTTACGAAAGCCGACACGGTGGACCGCCAGGCTCTGACCGAGCAGCTTCTTGCCGTTGCTGCGCTGGGCCGGGAAGTTCTCGGCGAGGACGGCTGGAAGGACATCGTCCCGGTTTCCGCCGCCGACGGGTTCCAGGTCGAGACCCTTGCCGACGTCCTGATCAGCCAGATGCCGGCGTCGCCGCCGCTTTACCCCGACGGGCACCTGACGGACGAACCTGAAGCCGTTATGATTGCCGAACTCATCCGCGAAGCTGCCCTCGAAGGCGTCCGCGACGAGCTGCCGCACTCCCTTGCCGTGGTGGTTGATGAGATTGTCCCGCGTGAAGGACGCCCCGAGGACAGGCCGTTCCTTGATGTCCGGGTCAACCTCTATGTGGAGCGTTCTTCGCAGAAGGCCATCATCATCGGCAAGGGCGGCGCGCGGCTGCGTGACGTCGGCACAACAGCCCGTAAGGCGATCGAGGCGCTGCTCGGCGCCCGGATCTACCTCGATTTGCACGTGAAGGTTGCCAAGGACTGGCAGCGGGATCCGAAGCAGCTGGTGAAGCTCGGCTTCTAGCCGCCCGTCCGCTCTCCGCCGCTCCCAAAGAACCCGCCATCGGGGATTTCCCAGATTCGGACTCTAAAATGGCCTGATCCCTGTTGTGAAAGTAGGCTCCATAGTGTCTCGACCCCGAGAAGACCGCCAGGACGGTACCGGATCCCCGGTCCCGTCCGGGTCTGCTGCCCGGCATACGGTCGATCCCGCAGTGGGACCGGCGCGGCATATGGGTGCGCCCCGGCGATTGCCCGGCTGGCTGAAGATCGGGACTGCAGTGGTCTCCGTCCTGCTGGTCGGCGTTATTGCCTTCGGCGCCTACTGGGCGATTCGTTTGCAGGGCAACATCAGCAAGGCGTCGTTGGGCGCCGGCAGTGATAAAACCGAGCCCGTGGTGGACGACGCGCGGGACCGGATGCAGATCCTCATCCTTGGCTCAGACACACGCGACGGCAAGAACTCCCAGTACGGCGGCCCCGAGGATTCGACCGGTTACGGCAACTCGGACGTTATGATGCTGATGGACATTTCCGCAGACAACAAGCGCGTCAACGTCGTGAGCTTTCCGCGCGACTTGCTCGTGGATACGCCGAAATGCACCGACCAGAAAACGAAGCAGGAGTTCCCGGCCCGGCAAAACGTTATGATCAACTCGGCGATGTCGGAGGCCGGCATCGGTTGCGCCGTCGACACCGTCAACAAGCTCACCGGCCTGGAGATCGACCACTTTATGATGGCGGACTTTGATTCGGTCAAGGAACTCTCCAACACCGTCGGCGGTGTGGATGTCTGCATCAGCGACGCCGTCTTCGACCCCGATTCGGGACTCCGGCTGCCCAAGGGCACCTCGAAGGTCCAGGGCGAACAGGCGCTGGCGTTCCTCCGGGCCCGCCACGCCTTCGCCGACGGCGGCGACCTCGGCCGAATCAAGGGGCAGCAGGGCTTCCTGTCCTCCCTGGTCCGCAAAATCAAGGACGACGGCACGCTCTCCAACCCCGCCCAGATGCTTCAGATCGCAGACGTCGTCACCAAGAACCTCACAATCGATGAGGGCATGGCGTCGGTCCCGACTCTCTTGACGGTCGGAAACCGGCTGAAGAATATCGACGTTGGCAAGATCGCCTTTGTCGCTGTTCCCACCATGCCGGCCGCCAGCGACCCGAACCGGCTGGACCTGGCCGAACCCGCAGCCTCGCAGCTCTTCGCAGCGATGCGCAAGGACATCGATTTGACCGACCCGACGGCGACGCCCACCCCGTCGGGTTCACCGGATGCGAGTGCAACCGCCAGCGCGGCGCCGAGTACCAGCCCACCTGCCCCTGCTTATGACAAGGCGGTCCAGCCCGTTACAGTGGCCAACGGTTCAGGGGTCCCTGCGCGGAGCCAGGAAATCATCAAGTCCCTCACAGCAGGCGGTTTCAGCCAGCTTGCCCAGCTTGCCGCCCCGGCCGTCGTTACGACAGCGGTTTACTACGGCGCGGGATTCGAAGACGTTGCCGCGGACGTGGCCACGCTGCTGGGTGTCCCGGCGGCGCAGGTGCTCCCGGCCGCCGGTGTAAACGGTGTGCAGGTGTATCTGGGCAGCGACCTTGTGGGCGGCGCTGCGGGCGCTGACGCCCCGGTGCAACTACCCGCGGACATCGTGAATCAGACAGCCGGGGACGTCGTCTGCCAGCAGGCCAACCCGTTCCTGGTCACGCGCTAGCACGGTTAGCTCAACCGGGAAGGGCGCCTACCAGATGCTGACGCGTTCGGTGGCCGGCATCCACATACCGTCCTGCTCCGTTGTGCCAAAGGCCTCATGGAAGGCGTCGAGGTTCATGGCGATCTGGTTGGTGCGGAACTCGTTGGGCGAGTGCGGGTCCGTGGCGAGCCGGCGGACCGCTTCCTCGGTCCGGATGGCCTGGCGCCAGCCGGCAGCCCAGGACGCAAAGAAGCGCTGCACGCCGGTCAGGCCGTCCAGCACCGGCGGCTCCTGGCCGTCGAGGCTGATCAGGTACGCCTTGTAAGCAATTGTCAGCCCGCCCAGATCGCCGATATTTTCGCCGAGAGTCAGTTTCCCGTTTACGGTGTGCCCGGGCGCTGCATTGGGGGAGAGCGCATCGAACTGGGCCACCAGCCGGGAAGTCAGCGATTCAAACGCCGTCCGGTCGTCTTCGGTCCACCAGTTGCGCAGCAGGCCGCTTCCGTCGTACTGCGAGCCCTGGTCATCGAAGCCGTGGCCGATCTCGTGGCCGATTACCGCACCGATGCCGCCGTAGTTGACCGCATCGTCGGCGTCAGCGGTGAAGAACGGCGGCTGCAGGATGGCTGCCGGGAACACGATCTCATTGAGCAGCGGGTGGTAGTAGGCGTTTACGGTCTGGGGCGTCATCAGCCATTTGTCCCGGTCCACCGGCTGTCCCACCTCATCGAGGTGCCTGTCGACGTCGGCACTGTGCGCGCGCTCCACATTTCCCAGCAGATCCGACGGATCGATCTGCACTGCGGAATAGTCGATCCACTTGTCGGGGTAGCCGATTTTGGCCCGAAACGAATCGAGTTTCTTCAGCGCCTCCCGTTTGGTTTCTGCACCCATCCAGGACAGGCCGGTAATGGATTCACGGTACGCCTCGATCAGGTTCGATACCAGCGACTCCATCCTCGCCTTGTGGGTTTCCGGGAAGTGCCGGGCAACGTAGATCTGCCCGACCGCCTCGCCCAATGCGGCCTCGACGGCGGCGACCCCCCGCTTCCAGCGGTCCTTATTGCGGGGCGTACCGCTCAGGGTGGTGCCGTAGAAGGAGAAATGCGCATCGACGAAAGCGGCGGAGAGGTAGGGAGCGGCCGAGCTGATGACCCGCAATGCGAGCCACTCCTGCCAGACTGACAGCGGCTCCGAGTCCAGCAGAGACGCTGCGCCGGCAAAGAAGTCAGGGGTGCTCACAACGAGTTCGGTGCGTTTCTCCGGCGCGATTGCGGCGGCGTCGAACCACGTGGCCAGGAGCGGGAAGAGCTGCGACGCCTCATCGGCTGACTTCAGGTTGTAGGTCTTCTGCGGATTCCGCAGCGTGACCTTGTCCCAGTGGTGCGAAGCCAGGGCCGTCTCCAGAGCCACAACCCGGCCGGCCGCGTCCGCCGGTCCGGCGACACCGGCCAGGGCGAAAACGTTTGCCACATGGTCCGTGTATGCCTGGACCACCGGTGCGAACTTCTCGTCGCGGTAATACGACTCATCCGGCAGGCCCAGCCCGCCCTGGCCGGTGTACAGCAGGACCCGGTCCGGGTTTCCGGCGTCGGGAGCGGGATAGATGTAGAACAGGCCGTCCACGTCCGCCCGGAACAGGCGCCCGGCAAGCGCTACGAGTTCGGCGACCGACGGTGTGGCGAACACGTCGGCGAGCCGCTGGCGGATCGGCTCCAGTCCCTTTGATTCCACCGCGTCCTCGTCCATAAAGCTGTTGTAGAGGTCGCCGATCTTCTGCTCGATCCCGGTCGACTCCGCGCCACGGGCGGCCGCGTCCCCGATGATCTCCCGCACCGCCAGTTCCGAGCCGTCCCGCAACGCCGTGAACGTCCCTTCCAGGGACCGGTCATCCGGGATCTGGATGCTCTTGAGCCAGGTGCCGTTAATGTTCTGGTACAAGTCATCCTGAGGCCGGACAGTGGCGTCGATAGTGGACAGGTTGATTCCCGAAAGTGGCACGGATGCTCCTCTGAGAGGCAGCCCGGCGCCGCCTTGCGAAGGAAGCCGGTCTGCATGGTGGACGTTGAGAAGGTATGGCTCCTTCATCTTACGCACCCGTGTTACTGTGACATGGTGCGCGCAGAACTGCTCCTTCTTAGCTGCCGCGGCGAGGCCTCAGACGCGATCTAGCGCAAGGCCCACCCTCGCTGCGGAGTTTGTGTTGCCCGGCCACCCTTTCACCAGGAATCACAGAAAAGGCCCCGATTGTAATGCGAAACGCACAAAAGCCCTCAGGAATGCCAGTTCACCGCTACGTCCCGTTCCAGGACCTGATCACGGTAGAACTGCCGGACCGCACCTGGCCGGACAAGGTCATCACGAAGGCCCCGCGCTGGTGCGCAGTGGACCTGCGTGACGGCAACCAGGCCCTGATCGACCCGATGAGTCCCGCCCGCAAGCTGAAGATGTTCCAACTGCTGGTCCGGATGGGTTACAAGGAAATCGAGGTCGGGTTTCCGTCCGCGTCGCAGACCGACTTCGACTTCGTCCGTCAGCTCATCGAGGGCAACCACATCCCCGAGGACGTCACAATCCAGGTCCTGACCCAGGCCCGGGAGCACCTCATCGAGCGGACGTATGAATCCCTCGCCGGCGCCAGGCAGGCCATCGTGCACCTGTACAACTCGACCTCGGTCCTGCAGCGCCGGGTGGTCTTTAATCAGGACGAAGACGGCATCCTGGACATTGCCCTGCAGGGCGCGCGGCTGTGCAAGAAGTATGAAGAGACCCTGCAGGACACCCACATCACCTACGAGTATTCGCCGGAATCGTTCACCGGAACCGAGCTGGAATACGCCGTCCGGGTGTGCAACGCCATCGCCGATGTCTTCGAGGCCTCCGCCGACAGCCAGGTCATCATCAACCTGCCGGCCACGGTGGAAATGGCCACCCCCAACGTCTACGCCGACTCCATCGAGTGGATGAGCCGCAACCTGCACCCGCGGGAGGGCATCATCTTGTCCCTGCACCCGCACAATGACCGCGGCACCGGCGTCGCCGCGGCGGAGCTGGGCTACCTGGCCGGCGCGGACCGGATCGAAGGCTGCCTGTTCGGGAACGGGGAACGGACCGGAAATGTGGATCTGGTGACCCTGGGCCTGAACATGTTCGTCCAGGGCGTCGACCCGATGATTGATTTCTCCGATATCGACGAGGTGCGCCGCACGGTGGAGTACTGCAACCAACTGCCCGTAGCGGAACGTACGCCTTACGGCGGGGACCTCGTCTTCACAGCATTCTCCGGCTCGCACCAGGACGCAATTAAAAAGGGTCTCGAAGCGCTCGAAAAGGACGCCGCTGCCGCCGGCAAGGACGTGGCCGAGTACCCCTGGCAGGTCCCGTACCTGCCGGTCGACCCGAAGGACCTGGGCCGCAGTTACGAGGCCGTCATCCGGGTCAATTCGCAGTCCGGCAAGGGCGGCGTCGCGTACCTGCTGAAAAACGAGCACAACCTGGACCTGCCACGGCGTGCCCAGATCGAGTTCTCCGGTGTCATTCAGAAACAGACGGATACCGTGGGCGGCGAAGTCAGCGGGGCTCAGCTTTGGCAGGTCTTCCAGGACGAGTACCTGCCCTCCGGCGCGGCCGACGCCCAGTGGGGGCGCTACGCGCTGGGCTCATTCAGCACCGAGACGGACGAAGCCGGCTCCATGACGCTGCACGCCGCGCTCAAGGTCGACGGAACCCCGGTCCACCGCACCGGTACCGGAAACGGCCCGATCGCCGCGCTGCTGAGCATCCTGCGCGAAGACGGCGTCGACGTCCGGGTGCTGGACTACAGCGAACACGCCCTCTCCGAAGGCGGCAGCGCCCTCGCTGCGGCATACGTCGAATGCGCCGTGGGGGAACGGGTGCTGTGGGGCGTTGGGATCGACGCCAACACGTCCACCTCCTCGCTCAAGGCCGTGATCTCGGCCGTGAACCGGGCCGTCCGGGACGCCCGCGCCTAAACGGCGGGCAACTGCGCCGCCGGATCCTCCGGCGGCGCAGTGCTGCTTTCCACAACGGCAGCGATTCCGTCAACGACAGTGCGAAGATTAACCGTGGCCCAACCATCCTCCTTTTCCTCCCGCGCCTACCGTGATGACGGCGTTGTGCTGCGTACCCACAAGCTGGGCGAAGCAGACCGGATCATCACCATCCTGACCAAGCACCACGGCCAGGTCCGTGCGGTGGCCAAGGGAATCCGGCGCACCAGCAGCCGCTTCGGCGCCCGGCTGGAACCCTTTATGGTCGCGGACCTGCAGCTGATTTCCGGTCGCAGCCTCGATATTGTCACCCAAGCCGTGGCCAAGGGCGTCTACGGCGGAAACATCGCCGCGGACTACGGGCGGTACACCGTCGCGGCAGCCATGACCGAGACGGCGGAGAAACTCACCGACGTCGACGGCGAAGCGGGCACGGCCCAATATAACCTCCTGGTCGGTGCCCTGGCATCGCTGAGCCGCGGCGACCACACCCCGGAGCTCATTCTCGATTCCTACCTGCTGCGGGCCCTCGCCACCGGAGGCTGGGCACCGAGTTTTACGGACTGCGCGCGCTGCGGGGCCCGCGGTCCGCACAATGCGTTCTCGGCGCCGCTTGGCGGCATGGTGTGCGCGGATTGCCGGCCGCCGGGATCCCCGGCTCCCGCCGCGGAGACCGTTGTGCTGCTCGGCGCCCTGCTGACGGGGAACTGGACGACGGCGGACGCCTCGTTCTCCGTGCATCGGCGCGAGGCTGCGGGTCTGGTGGCGAGCTACCTGCAGTGGCATCTGGAACGTGTCCTTAAGTCCCTCAAACATGTGGAGCGAACGTAACTGTGGCCTTGGGTAAAAACGCGGCATTTGCTAAAAAGAAGAGTCCGGTCCGGCAGCGGAGCACCCCGGTGGTGAGCCCTTATCCGCACGCCTCCGGGGCCGTCGCCCCGGCCATCCCCGCGGAGTTCATCCCGCGGCACGTCGCCATTGTGATGGACGGCAACGGCCGCTGGGCCAACCAGCGGGGCCTGCCCCGGATCGAAGGACACAAAGCGGGGGAGCCTGCCTTGCTGGATGTGGTGGCCGGGGCCATCGAGCTGGGCATTGAGTACGTCAGCGTGTATGCCTTTTCCACCGAGAACTGGCGCCGCTCGCCCGAAGAAGTGCGCTTCCTGATGGGATTTAACAAGGACGTGCTACGACGCCAGCGCAACCAGCTCGATGACTGGGGTGTCCGCATCCGCTGGTCCGGCCGACGGCCCAGGCTGTGGGGCTCGGTGATCCGCGAGCTGGAGGAGGCGGAGGACTTCACCCGTGGAAACAGCACCTGCACCTTGAACATGTGTGTTAACTACGGCGGCCGTGCCGAGATCGCCGATGCGGTGTCCGCCATCGCGGAAGAGGTGGCGGCCGGGCGGCTCAAGCCGGGCGCCATCACCGAAAAGACGATCCAGAGATTCCTGGACGAGCCCGATTTGCCCGACGTTGACCTGTTCCTGCGCAGCTCCGGGGAGCAGCGGCTCTCGAACTTCATGCTCTGGCAGTCGGCCTACGCGGAGTTCGTCTTTATGGACACACTCTGGCCGGACGTGGACAGGCGTACCCTGTGGGACGCCGTCGAAATCTATGCCCAGCGGGACCGCCGCTACGGCGGCGCAGTGGACGCGGCTGCCCCTGCCGGGCCGGCCTGACCGCGGGTCCGGCAGCCCGCTGCGCGGGTGCAGGGTCAGTCAGCCCGGGTACAGGCTGAGCCAGAGCACCAGATCGTCGTAGGCCTCCCGCCGCACAGCACGGCGGGAAAGGAAGATGTCGTGGATCGCTCCCGGGTAGCGGAAGACGGCCGCCCGGCGGCCCAGGCCGAGCGCCCGGCGCGCCGTTTCCTCCACATCGATGACGGCGTCGACGTCCGTGAGTTCCTCTGACCATTCGGCCTGGATCCGGGTTCGTCCTGACAGCATCACCAGCACCGGCGACGTGATGTCGAGCCGCCGCGCCACGGCCGCGTGGCCTGCCATGACCGCCTTCGTCCAGCCCGGCCTGACGGGGAACGACTCCCTGGGCCGCCACGCGGGATCCACAGCCCATTCGCCGTGCGCCGTGCCGCTCACGCTGTCCCAGTAGCCGGGCATGCTGGGCAGGAGCAGCGGCCGGCGCGGGTCGGTGCGCGCCAACGGTTCCACCAAATGCATCGCGATGTTCCGGATCAGGCTGCTGCCCTGCAGTTCCAGCCAGGGTGCATTGAGGATCAGGGTGCCCAGCTTCCCCGGATTCCGGTCCGCCCACAGCGCCGCCACGAGGCCGCCGAGGGAATGCGCGAGCAGGTGCATCGTCGGGTCTGCGGAGCTGCCGGTGCGGCCGGCGATGTCGGAGCCGATCGCTGCCAGCGCCGCCGCAATGTCCTCGTCGTAGACTGCCAGGTCGGCCGTGTAGCCGGGGGTTTGCCAGTCCCGGAGGCTGCGTCCGAATTTCCGAAGGTCCAGGGCGTAGAAGTGGAAGCCGCTGGCAACGAGGTGATCGGCGAGCTCGGCCTGCAGGAAATAGTCAGCCCAGCCGTGGAGGTAGAGGACCACCTTCTCCGGAGCCCGGATGCCCGGGACATCCGGGCTGTGGACCGCGGTGGGGGCCGCACCTGCGCCCGGGCGGGCATGCCGCACCAGGGTCGCGACAACGGGTCCTTCGTCGTCGGAGGACAAGGGCAGCTCGAGGCTCTCAAAGCGGGCCCCCAGCACGTCCTGCCGCCAAAGCTGGGTCACCAGGGGACGGTTCATCCGGTGCTGCCATTGTCCGGACCGTAGGCCCGGAGCCAGCGGGACAGCCGGGCGTAGGCGTCGGCCCGGACGGGCGGGGCGGAGAGGAACACATCATGCAGCGCGCCGTCGATCCTTTCCAGAGTGATGCTCCGGCCCAGGCTCAAGGCACGCAGGGCGATGGTGTTAACGTCCAGAACGGCGTCGGTGCGGCGCATCGATTCCTTCCAGAACATGCCGTTGGCGCTGGCCCCGGAGATCAGCACGAGGATGGGGGCGGTGATGTTCAGTCCCCGTGCCACCCTCGTTTGGCCGGCAAGGACGGCACTGAGCCAGCCGGCGCGGACGGGGAAGGCCCGGGGCGGGCGGTAACGGTCATCGAGAGCCCATTCGCCCTCGGCCGCGCTGCTGATGCTGCGCCAGTAGAAAGCGCGTTCCGGAAGCCGGATGACGGCTTCCGGCCGGAAACGCGCGAGCGGATCCACCATGGCCCGGGCCGCACGGCGTAGGGCGGGGCTGCCGTGCATTTCCAGCCATGGGCTGTCCAGGACCAACTGAGAGACCACACGCGGGTGCCGGCTTGCCCACAGCGCCGCTATCAGCCCGCCGGTCGAATGGCCCATCAGCGCCAGCGCCGGCGGGCCGTCCGCCCCGGGGTGGAGTGCGGTGATGATCCCGATCGCCGCGGTGATCTCGGCGTCGTAGTCAGCGAGATCGGCCACATAGCCGCCGGGCGCGCCCGCACGCAGGCTCCGTCCGTGATTGTGCATGTCGAGGGCAAAAAATGCGAAACCCCGGCGGGTCCAGAATCGGGCGAGCTCGGCGTTAAAAAAATAGTCGCTCCAACCATGCAGGAAGAGCACGGCCCGGGCCGTGTCCCCTCCAGTCGAACCCGCTCCGGCCCCGGCAACGTGCCGGACCAGTGTGGCGTTCCGTTCGACGCCGTCCGGACCGGCCGCCGGGAACGTGCAGGCTTCGAAATCGCCGCCCAGAATATCGGCCACCCACTCCACGGCCGGCATCTATACCGCCGACGCCGCGGCGCGCCCGGCCGATCGGCCGGAAAAGAGGCAGCCGCCGAGGAAGGTCCCCTCTAGGGCGCGGTAGCCGTGGATGCCGCCGCCGCCGAAGCCGGCAGCTTCCCCGGCGGCGAAAAGTCCGGGGACAGGCTGCCCGGCACCATCGAGGACCCGGGACTGCAGATCTGTGTGGAGCCCGCCCAGACTTTTGCGGGTCAGCACCGAGAGCCGGACCGCCAGCAGCGGCCCGTGCCGGGGGTCCAGCATCCGGTGCGGCGGAGCCACCCGCATGACCTTGTCGGTGGTGAATCGCCGGGCGGCGCGAATGGCAGCGAGTTGCGGGTCTTTGCCCAGTCCGCTGTCGAACTGCCGGTCCCGGGACCGAATCAGCCGGTCCAGCCCGGCCGGGTCAACCAGCGGCAGGCCGGTGAGCGAGTTCATGGCGGCCGCCAGCCCGGCGGGAGTGTCCGCCTGCAGGAAGTCGACCCCGCGGTCCAGGAAGCGCTGCAGTGGGCTGTCGTTCCCGGGCCCGAGCCGGGACGCCAGCAAGCGGAGGTCCTTGCCGGTGAGGTCGGGATTTTGTTCTGAGCCGGAGAGCGCAAACTCCTTGCGGGCGATGGTCCTGTTCAGGACGAACCAGGAATGCTCGTGGCCCGTTCCCAGGATGTGGCGCAGAGCCCCCAGCGAGTCGAACCCCGGAAACAGGGGAGCTGGGAGCATCTGTCCGCTGGCGTCAAGCCACAGCGATGAGGGTCCGGGCAGGATCCGGATTCCGTGCTGTGGCCAGACCGGCGAATGATTCCGGATCCCTTCGGGGTAGTGCCACATCCGGTCCCCATTAATGAGCCGGCCTCCGGCGCGGGCAGCGGCAGCCAGGAACTCGCCATCAACGGACGCCGGCACGCCGCTC
Source organism: Pseudarthrobacter sp. PH31-O2 (assembly GCF_030063265.1). Classification (NCBI taxonomy): domain Bacteria; kingdom Bacillati; phylum Actinomycetota; class Actinomycetes; order Micrococcales; family Micrococcaceae; genus Pseudarthrobacter; species Pseudarthrobacter sp. PH31-O2. Next base: position 667,365 of record NZ_JASIST010000001.1, read on the forward strand.
AGCATCGTCCCGGGTGCCCGGCCGTCCGGCCACTGCTGCCGGACGGTGGTGTGGTTGCCGCCGATCCCGCCGGTGGTCACCACTATTGCGGCGCCTGATGCTTCAAAGCTGCCGACGGCGACGCGCGAGGAGGCTTCGCCGCGGGCCGCACCGCTGGGTTCCAGGATCTCGCCGTGCACACCAGTGACTCGTCCCGCCACGGTCACCAGGTCGGCGGCGCGGTGGCGGAAGTGGAAGGTGACCCGCCCCGAGGCCTCGCCTTCTCGCAGCTTTGCCAGGAACGGCGCCACCAGGGCCGGCCCGGTGCCCCAAACGACGTGGAAACGCGGCACCGTGTTGCCATGGCCGTCGGGGCCGTACCCGCCGCGTTCGGCCCATTGCACGAGCGGGAACAACTTCACCCCCAGCGAAGCGAGCCAGGCACGTTTTTCCCCTGCGGCGAAGTCCACGTACGCGGCGGCCCAGTCCATGGCCAGGGTATCTTCGCTCCGGTCGAAGGCGGCAGAGGACATCCAGTCGGCCAGTGCAAGGCCGGCGCTGTCCCTGACGCCAAGACGGCGCTGTTCAGGGGAGTCCACGAGGAACAGCCCGCCGAATGACCAGTGTGCCTGGCCGCCGGCGGAGGCCGCGGGTTCCTGGTCGAGCACGGCAACCCGGCGGCCGGCGGCGTAAGCCTGGGCCGCGGCCACGAGGCCCGCAAGGCCTGCACCCACCACGATGACGTCGGCGTCGATCACCGATCCGGCCGCCCGCACAGGGACCGGGGTCGGGGCGCCATTGTCTCTGCTCATGGCTTCATGCTAGCGCCAGGGAGTACACGGGTTTGGTCTGGACCGCCGCAACCGCAAAACTAGAGCCATGCGCGTATATCCGACATTCTTCCGACTGGCCTTTTTATGGATGGACGCCGAACGCGCCCACAAGATTGGCTTCCGGGCTATCCGGCTTGTCCACAGCTGCGGCGCGGGGCGTGTGCTCCAGCGGTTCACAGTGCCGGCAGCGTCACTAAAGACCCAGGCATTTGGCTTGACCTTCCCGTCGCCGTTTGGCCTGGCGGCGGGCTTCGACAAAGAGGGTCACGGAATCGAAGCCCTGACCGAGCTGGGCTTTGGCCATGTTGAGGTTGGCACCATCACCGGCCAGGCCCAGCCTGGGAACCCCGCTCCGCGGCTCTTTCGCTTGGTCGAGGACCGGGCAGTGATCAACCGGATGGGCTTCAACAATGACGGGGCCGCCGCCGTGGCGCCCCGCCTGAAGTCGGCCCGGGCCGCCCTGCAGCGCCGGTACCCGGGGGTCCGCCCCGTCATTGGGGTCAACATCGGCAAGAGCAAGGTGGTGGAACTTTCGGACGCGGCCGCCGACTACCTCATCAGCGCCCGCAGCCTGGCGCCCGCCGCCGATTACCTCGTGGTCAACGTCAGCTCCCCGAACACCCCGGGTCTGCGGTTGCTGCAGGACGTTCAGACGCTGGGCCCGCTGCTGACGGCAGTTGGGGAAGCCGCGGACCACGCTGCAGGGCGCCATGTTCCCTTGCTGGTCAAGATTGCCCCGGACCTCAGCGATGAGGACATCGACGACGTCGCGCGCCTGGCCCTGGACCTGAAACTTGACGGAATTATCGCCACCAACACCACCGTTGCCCGGACCGGGCTGTCCGCGGGTCCGGACAAGGTTGCAGCCTGCGGCGCCGGCGGGCTGTCCGGGGCACCGCTGAAGCAACGGTCGTTGGAAGTGCTGGCCAGGCTCAAGGCGGCAACCGGCGGCAGACTGGCACTCATCTCGGTCGGCGGGGTCGAAACGGCGCAGGACGTGCAGCAGCGGCTCGACGCGGGCGCCACCCTTGTGCAGGGATACACGGCGTTCCTTTACGAAGGACCATTTTGGGCCGCCCGCATCAACCGGCAACTGGCCAAGCACCCCTCCCGGCGTTAAGCGGCCCATTCCCGCCCGGGTGTCCCGGGTCGGGGACGACAGAGCCCCCGGCAGTCCAACTGCCGGGGGCTCTGGTGCGCAGGGGGATCAGGCCGGGTAGTCGCCGCGCTTGACCAGGGGCTTGGGAAGGCGCAGGCGGCGGAACTGCAGCGAGCGCATGGAGCCGTACCATACGGTCCCGCGCTCCACGTCGCCGAACTTCTCCGCCAGGCGCTTCTTGAGCTTCCGGGACAGGATAAAGACGTCGACGAAGACTGCCAGGAACATTACCCAAAACCCGCCCAGGACATAGATCATCTGGGCGCTGGAGGCGGGGACCAGCAACGAGATGACCACAAAGAGGAGCGCACCGAACATCAGGTACTCGCCAAGGCTGAAGCGGGCATCCACATAGTTGCGGGCGAAACGCTTCTGTGGACCTTTGTCCCGCAGCGGCAGGTACTTCTCGTCGCCGGTGTCCATGGCCTGCCGCATTTTCAGCCGCTGCTCCTGGACCGCCGTGCGTTCCGCGGCTTTGGAGGCCTTGCGGTCCTCCGGCACTAGCGGGCGCTTGCGGGCGGCCACCTGCGCGCTGCGCTTGGGCGTGGGCGCGCCCTTGCCGAGGGCGGCGTCCCGGGCATTTGCCCCGGCCGCCTGCTGGTCAACAATGTCCTGCGCCGATGGCGCTTCTTTTTTACGTCCAAACACCACTACAGAATACCCCGGGGCGCAGGGCGCGAGACCCAGCGCACACACGATGCGATAGGCCCTGCCTGGTTTGCAGTGATCGACGGCGCAGGTAGTGTCTTGGCCATGACTTCATCACCCATGGGGAACCCAAAAACCGTGCCTGGCCGTGTCGGAAACGTCGACACTGAAGCCCTCCGGCAAGCCGTTACCGAAACGTTCGACACGACGATCGCCCAGTTGACGGAGCTCGTCGCCATCCCGGGCATCGCCTGGCCCAGCTTTGACCCTGCGCCGTTGAACGCCAGCGCCGAGGCCGTCGCACAGCTGGTCCGTGCCACCGGCTTCGAAGAGGTGCGGACCTTGCGTTGCGACAAGGAGGACGGTACGCCCGGTGGGCCGGCCGTCGTCGCCCGCCGGCCGGCCGCCCCGGGCAAACCGACAATCCTGCTCTACGCCCATCACGATGTGCAGCCCACCGGCGACCTGGCGCTGTGGACGACCGAGCCGTTCACCGCCGTCGAGCGCGACGGGCGCCTCTACGGACGCGGCGCGGCCGACGACAAGGCCGGAATTATGGCCCACATCGCTGCTTACTCGGCCGTGACCCGCGTGCTGGGCGACGAACTTGGCCTCGGCGTGACCTTCTTCTTCGAGGGCGAGGAGGAAGCCGGGTCACCAACGTTCCGGACTTTCCTGGAAACGCATCAGGAGCTGCTGCGCGCAGACGTGATTGTAGTGGCCGACTCCAGCAACTGGAAGGTCGGCATTCCCGCCCTGACCACCAGTCTCCGCGGCCTGGTTGACGGCACTATCGAGGTGAAGGTCCTTGACCACGCCGTCCACTCGGGGATGTTCGGTGGCCCGGTGCTGGACGCTCCGACGCTGCTGTCGCGGCTGATTGCTACTCTGCACGACGACGACGGGAACGTCGCCATCGACGGGCTGGTCAGCCGGGACGAGGTCGCTGTGGACCTTTCCGAAGCCGAATACCGCGCAGACGCTTCGGTGCTCGACGGCGTCCGGCTCGCCGGCACAGGCACGATTGCCTCCCGGATGTGGACCAAACCGGCACTGTCGATCATCGGCTTCGATGCCCCCGCGGTCGACGTTGCCTCCAACACCCTGCTGCCGCGCGCGCGGGCCAAGTTCAGCCTGCGGCTCGCCCCAGGACAGGACCCGGCCGAAGCGATGGACGCCGTCCGCCGGCATGTCGAAGCCAACGCGCCGTTCGGCGCGCACGTGGTCTTCACCCCGGGGGAGAGCGGCAACGCTTTCCTCACGGACACCTCTTCCAAAGCGGCCAGCGTCGCGATGTGGGCGCTCGGCGAGGCCTGGGGCGTCCCTGCGGTGGAGACCGGCATCGGCGGTTCGATACCCTTTATCGCGGATCTGACTGAGCTGTACCCGGATGTACAGATCCTGGTCACTGGCGTTGAGGATCCCGATTCCCGGGCGCACAGTGCGAACGAATCCCTGCACCTGGCCGACTTCCGGAACGCCATCGTTGCGGAGGCCCTGATGCTGGCCCGGCTGAACGCTGACGGGCTGGCCTAGGCGGGCGGGCCGGGTGTCTGTCCAGGGAACATCCGGCCCGCTTGGACGGTTGGCTCAGGAGTTAGAGCTACACGGCTGATCGACGTAGCATGTAGCTATAGCCCGTACCGTATAAGTAGGGGCGGGTGCCGCGGGAGCGGCGCCGCCACCACCGTCGTTAGAAGGTAGGCCATGAGCACTACAACCAATGAAAACAGCACCGACACCACCGCCGAGGCGGGCACGGAACTGGCAGCGCACGAGGTCAAACTGACCGACGTGGCGGCCGGCAAGGTCCGCAGCCTGCTGGAGCAGGAGGGCCGCACCGATCTGCGCCTCCGCGTGGCCGTGCAGCCCGGCGGTTGCTCCGGCCTGATCTACCAGCTTTATTTCGATGAGCGGCTCCTCGACGGCGACGCCGTCCGCGACTACGACGGAGTTGAAGTTGTGGTCGACAAAATGAGTGTGCCGTACCTCAGCGGAGCCAGCATCGACTTCGAAGACACCATCTCTAAGCAGGGCTTTACGATCGACAACCCCAACGCCGGCGGGTCCTGCGCCTGCGGCGATTCTTTCCACTAAAGCCGGCGAATCCGCCCGGGCTTAGTGCCGCAGGATCCACAACGAGCGGGGCCCTTAAAAAGGTCCCGACGCACTGCGCGGACATGTGGGCGAAAACTCGCGGGGAGCGGTAAGCTCTACACCGAGTAGTAAAACTTTTCGGCTGCCCCGTCCGCGATTTTGCGGCCCGGGGCAACAGCAACAAGTAGGAAGGGCCGTCTGTGAGTTCGCAGAACCGAACCGGCAGCCGACGCAAACAGATCACTACGATCACTGGCTTGGCACTCGCCGGCGCGTTGGCTTTGACTGGATGTTCACCAGAGGTACAGAAAGGGTGGTTGCCCACTGAGCGTGGCACCACCAACCACACTGACCGCATCATGGACCTCTGGGTCAACTCATGGATTGCCGCGCTGATTGTAGGCGTCATTACCTGGGGCCTGATGATCTGGTGCATCGTCGCCTACCGGCGCCGTAAAGGCACCGTTGGGTTCCCCCGGCAGAACAGCTTCAATCTGCCCCTTGAGGTTTTCTACCTGACGATCCCGCTGTTTATGGTTCTGGTCTTCTTTTACTTCACTGACAACGACCAGCAGGCCATCGACAACCGGTCGGTACCTGCCGACGTTGTCGTTGACGTCCGCGGCAAGCAGTGGGCCTGGGACTTCAACTACAAAAAGGGCGACGTCATCCAGGAGGATGTCCACGAAGCCGGAGTCCAGGCTCACCTGACGGGCAACGATGTGGACAAGGAAAAGCTGCCCACCCTGTACCTGCCCGTGGACAAGTCCGTTGACCTGGAACTGAACGCCCGCGACGTCATCCACTCTTTCTGGGTTCCCGCCTTCCTGCAGAAGCGCGACATGATTCCCGGGAAGACCAACTACATCAGGTTCACCCCGACTAAAGAGGGAACCTACGACGGCAAGTGCGCCGAACTCTGCGGCGAGTACCACTCCGAAATGCTGTTCCGCGTGAAGGTCGTTTCCGAAGCCGAATTCCAGTCGCACTTGGAGCAGCTGCGCCAGGATGGCAACACGGGCCTCCTCGGCGAAGAGTACGACCGCAACCCGGCCCCGGCCGAGAACAAGTAAGGGGAGCGACGTGGCAACTACCTATTCCCAGCCCACCGGGATCCTTGGGGCTCCCGTAGTACCGAAATCCAAGGGACGCATTGTCGTCAACTGGATCACCTCGACTGACCATAAGACCATCGGGTACATGTACCTGATTGCCTCTTTTGTGTTCTTTTGCTTCGGCGGTGTGATGGCGCTGTTGATCCGTGCCGAGCTGTTCGAACCGGGTATGCAGATCCTGCAGACCAAGGAGCAGTACAACCAGCTCTTCACGATGCATGGCACGGTGATGCTGCTGATGTTCGCGACGCCGCTGTTCGCGGGCTTCGCGAACGTGATTATGCCGCTGCAGATCGGTGCCCCCGACGTCGCCTTCCCGCGGCTGAACGCGCTGGCCTTCTGGTTTTTCCTCTTCGGCTCCACTATCGCCGTGTCCGGGTTCATCACTCCGCAGGGTGCGGCGTCGTTTGGCTGGTTTGCTTATGCGCCGTTGTCCAACACGACGTTCAGCCCCGGTGTGGGCGGGGACTTGTGGGTCTTTGGCCTGGCGCTGTCCGGTTTCGGTACCATCCTTGGCGCGGTGAACTTCATCACCACGGTTATTTGCATGCGTGCCCCGGGTATGACCATGTGGCGGATGCCGATTTTCACCTGGAACATCCTGGTGACGGCGATCCTGGTGCTGATGGCGTTCCCGCCGCTGGCCGCGGCGCTGTTCGCGCTCGGTGCTGACCGCCGCTTCGGGGCGCATATTTTTGATCCGGAGAACGGCGGCGCGGTCCTCTGGCAGCACCTGTTCTGGTTCTTCGGCCACCCCGAGGTTTACATCATTGCCCTGCCGTTCTTCGGCATCGTTTCGGAGATTTTCCCGGTCTTCAGCCGCAAGCCGATCTTCGGCTACAAGGGCCTGGTCTATGCAACGATTTCCATTGCCGCGCTGTCCGTGACCGTGTGGGCGCACCACATGTACGTGACCGGCTCGGTGCTGCTGCCGTTCTTCTCATTTATGACCATGTTGATTGCCGTTCCGACCGGGGTGAAGTTCTTCAACTGGATCGGCACCATGTGGCGGGGATCGATTACCTTTGAGACGCCGATGTTGTGGAGCCTGGGCTTCCTGGCGACCTTCCTGTTCGGCGGCCTGACCGGCATCATCCTGGCTTCGCCGCCGCTGGACTTCCATGTCTCCGATTCCTACTTTGTGGTGGCTCACTTCCACTACGTGGTCTTCGGCACCGTGGTGTTCGCGATGTTCGCCGGGTTCTATTTCTGGTGGCCGAAGTTCACCGGGAAGATGCTCAACGAGCGCCTCGGCAAGATCCATTTTTGGATGCTGTTCCTGGGCTTCCACGGCACCTTCCTGATCCAGCACTGGCTCGGCGTGGAGGGTATGCCGCGCCGCTATGCGGACTACATGCCGCAGGATAACTTCACCTGGATGAACCAGTTCTCCACCTACTCCTCGTTCCTGCTTGGCGCGTCGCTGATCCCGTTCTTCTGGAACGTCTACATCACCTGGCGCAGCAACGAACGCGTCGAAGTGGACGATCCGTGGGGCTTTGGCGCCTCTCTGGAGTGGGCCACCTCCTGCCCGCCGCCGCGGCACAACTTCACCTCGTTGCCGCGGATCCGCTCCGAGCGACCCGCCCTGGACCTCCACCACCCGGAGCTCTCCCAGTCCTACACGGTCGATACCTCCGATTCCCCGGCCGCAGCCGTGCTGGGTAACGCCGACCAGAAGGACAACGCCAAGTGAAGATTGAATCAAGGGTTTTTGGCCTCGGAGTCTTCTTTTTCGTCCCGGTGTCAGTGGTCTACGGGTTTCTGACCGGCTGGACTGAGTACGTTGGGTTCCTCGGAATTATGCTGGTCGCCGGCCTGGCAGGCATGATCGGTGCCTACCTTTCGTTCACGGGCAAGCGGGTCGGGATGCGTCCCGAGGACCGCAGCGACGCCGAAATCCATGAGGGCGCCGGTGAACAGGGTCACTTCAGCCCCTGGAGCTGGTGGCCCCTGGTTCTCGGTACGGCGTGCGCCACCGGCTTCCTTGGGATGGCGGTGGGTTTCTGGATCGTCTACATCGGTGCCGGCCTCGCCGTCGTAGCCCTCGTAGGCTGGGTCTACGAGTACAGCCGCGGAGATCACGCGCACTAAGGTCCGCACGGACGCGAACATGGATTCAACGGCAGCGGGCCCCACCATCGAGGTGGGGCCCGCTGCCGTTAACGCTTCCTGTTGGACGGGGCGGCGGCCGAGTCTCCGGTCGGGGCACCTAGCCGGCCAGGGATGACTCCACCAGGTCCCTGAGACTCTCCAGGGCCTTCTCTACGGCGGCAGGGCTGCGTTGATGCGGGAGGGATTCATCGGCGATGGAGAGCTCTACTGTGCACCCGAAGCGGAAGTCCTCGGTCATCACTTCCAGCAGTGAGCGGGCGTCGACGGCGGGCCTGCCGTCCCTGCTGATGGTGACGGGAAGCCCAGTGGTGAGGACTGCACGCACGAACCGGGCGGCCGGTCTGGCATGCAGTCCAACACGGGCCCTGACGATTGCGGTCCGAACAGGCAATGGTCTTCCTTTATCTCGCAACGGGAATTTCGGCCGGCGGGGGACCAGCGCATTCAAGCCTATCGGCGGGCGGCCCCGCGGGCGAACCTATACTGCTTGGTGGTCTAGACCGGGGTCAGGCATGGCCTAATCTTGAGGTATGGCTCATTCGGGAAGGCAGTGAAATGGCGCCCACTGATGCTTCGCGCATGGACGGTGAAATCGACCGTCACAACGGAACGCCCATTTACGTCCAGCTGAGGGAGATCATCAGGGCGCACATCGTAAGTGTTTGCCCGCCGGGCTCGGCGCTTCCCTCGGAGCGGGATCTCGCATTGCGTTTTGGTCTGGCCCGGATGACGGTACGCCAAGCCATTGATGCCCTCGTCGGCGAGGAAGTCATCGAACGTGTTGTGGGGCTGGGCACTTTTGTCCGAAAGCCGAAACTGGACCTTCAGGTCAAGCTCACTTCCTACAGCGAAGAAATGCAGCGCCGCGGCATGGTTCCCGCGGCTAAGGTGCTTAGCTTTGAGCAGATCGGTGCGAGCGCATTCCTGGCCCGTGAATTGCAGCTCGAGGAGGGGACACCCTTGGTGCGCTTCCGGCGGCTGCTGCTTGCCGATAGCGAGCCCATGAGCGTGGACGAGAATTTCATTCCGGCCCACCGGGTACCGGGCCTGCTCGACGGCGAACCGCCCACCTCGCTCTACAACGTCCTCAGCGAACGGTACGGACTGGTGATGGAGTGGGGAGAAGACATGATCGAGGCCACGGCTGCGTCGCCGTCAACGTCTCGTTTGCTCAACGTGGAGGTTGGGTCTCCGCTGCTGAAAATCCAGCGTCATGCCTTTGTGGCTCGGGCCATGGTTGATTACTCGGTGTCGTACTACCGGGCCGACCGGTACAAGCTGTGGGTGCCGCTGCAGCGGCCCGGTGTCCGCCCGACACGCAACTACGCCTCGGGATACCGCCCCTAGCAGCCCTTGGGCGCGCTGATCCTTCACCGCCCCTCGTGTGGGGCCTTGTGGGCTGTCCTAGGTGTGGCCAGTGGGCATGTCCTGTGGCGGGATCCGGCAGTGGACATATTGGCCTTGTGCGCTGTCCTTGCTGTGACCAGTGGGCATGTCCTGCGGGCCGATGGTCGCCGTCCGGACGGTGGCCCGGACACTTGGGAACAAAACAACTCGGGAACCACAACGAGGCGCCGGTCAAGTGGATGAGGGGCTAAGGCAATACACAAAAAAGGCCCGGTCCTGTAGGACCGGGCCTTTCTGCGGATCACTGCAGCAGGTTAGTGGCTGAGTGTCTTTTGATTATCCGCTGTTTCAATTGCTTCGTGCCCGCCGTGGGCCCCGTGGGCAGCTGCCAGTTCAGCGGGAGTTGCCGGCGCGACGCGGTCCTCAAAGAACAGCTGCGACAGCTTGGCACGGCGCTTTTCCGTTCTGTCGACGACTCCGTGTGCGTTCGGCTCCGCGGGCAACGGAGACGGTGACTCGAAGCCTACGAGCTTGTAGCGCTTGTACTCATCCAGCGGGGCGTGGACCTCGATGAATTCACCGTGCGGGAGCCGCACGATGCGGCCGGTTTCGCGGCCGTGCAAGGCTATCTCGCGGTCCTTGCGCTGCAGGGCCAGAGCAACGCGCTTGGTGACTATAAAGGCGAGGATCGGGCCGATGAAGAACAGCGCGCGCAGCCAGTAGGTGACATCGTTGAGCGACACGTGGAAGTGCGTTGCAATGAGGTCCGAACCGGCGGCCGCCCACATCACGCAGTACCAGACGAACCCGGCCATGCCGATGGCCGTCCGGGTCGGCGCATTGCGGGGACGGTCCAGGACGTGGTGCTCGCGGTTGTCCTTGGTGATCCAGCGTTCAATCCAAGGGTACGTGAACATAAGGGTGAACAAGATGCCGGCCGGGACCAGCGCCGGCAGCAGGACGTTGAACGTAAACACGTGACCGAACCAGATCTGCTCGACATGCCAGTCGCCGAAGGTGCCCGGCATCAGGCGCAGGGCGCCGTCAACAAAACCGATGTACCAGTCGGGCTGGGTGCCGGCGGACACGGGGGAGGGGTCGTACGGGCCGTAGTTCCAGATCGGGTTGATGGTGAAGAAGCCAGCCATCAGCGCAACGACACCAAAGACGATGAAGAAGAAGCCGCCGGCCTTCGCAGCGTAGACCGGGCCAAGCGGGTAGCCCACGACGTTGCCGTCGTTGCGTCCCGGGCCGGGGTACTGGGTGTGCTTGTGCACCACAACCATAAACAGGTGGAGCACGATCATCAGGAGGATGAGCGCCGGAACGAGCAGGATGTGCAGCATGTACAAGCGGCCGATTATGGCCGTGCCCGGAAATTCCCCGCCGAAGAGGAAGAAGGAGATGTACGTGCCGATCACCGGGATTGACTTGATAACGCCGTCGATGATTCGCAGGCCGTTTCCGGACAGCAGATCATCGGGGAGGGAGTAGCCCGTGAAGCCGGCAGCCATTGCGAGGATGAGCAGCACGCTGCCCACCACCCAGTTCATTTCACGCGGTTTGCGGAAGGCGCCGGTAAAGAACACACGGAGCATATGCACCGAGACGGAAGCAACAAACAGCAGCGCGGACCAGTGGTGGACCTGGCGCATAAACAGGCCGCCACGAACGTCGAAGGAGATGTCCAGCGACGAGCTGTACGCGACGGACATTTCGACGTTCTTCAGCGGCGTGTAGGAACCCGAATAGTGGGTCTCTGCCATGGAGGGATCGAAGAAGAACGTCAGGAACGTTCCCGAGAGAAGCAGGATGACGAATGAATAAAGAGCCACTTCGCCGAACATAAACGACCAGTGGTCCGGGAAGACCTTCCGGCCGAATTCTCGAAGCATACCGGAGCCGCCAACACGCTGGTCGACGAAATCGGTAATGCGGCCGCCTTTAGTTGTGGCGACAAAGACCGGTGCCTCAGGCGTTGTTGCTGCGCTCATGCTCATCACGCTCCCAATAGCTAGGTCCAACAGGTTCATGGAAGTCGCTGGTGGCGACAAGGTAGCCCTCGGCGTCGACTGCAATGGGCAGCTGGGGGAGAGGACGGCTGGCCGGGCCAAAGATAACCTTGCATTCCCGGGTGAGGTCGAAGGTTGACTGGTGGCACGGGCACAGCAGGTGGTGCGTCTGCTGCTCGTACAGGGCAACGGGGCAGCCAACGTGAGTGCAGATCTTGGAGTACGCGACGATGCCGTTGTAGCCCCAGTCCTCACGCCCGGCGGACGGGTTCAGCGACTCAGGATTGAGACGCATCAGCAGAACGACGGACTTTGCCTTCTCGTTCAGCTTGCCTTCGCTCAGCTCGTTCAGCCCTTCAGGGATGACGTGGAAGGCCGAGCCGATGGTGACATCCGAGGCCTTGATGGGCGTGCCGTCGGGGTCGCGGGTAAGCCGCTTGAGCTTACCCTCCTCGGGCGCCCACATGGTGTGAGCCAGAGCCTTATCAGGACGGGGACCCAGGTCGCCGAAGACGGCAAGGGCAGGCAGCGGCGCCAGCGCGACGGCGCCCAGCAGGGTGTTGCGGATCAGGGGCCGGCGCTTGATGCCAGTTTCCTCAACGATGTCGTCGACGATGCGGACGGCGGCCTGGCGGTCTTCTTCGGTGCGGATCGCGTGGCGCTCTTCCGACACTTCATGGTCCGGCATAAGGGCCTTGGCCCAGTGCACAATGCCGGTACCGATGCCGAGCATCGCAAAGGCCGTGCCGATGCCGAGTAGCGCGTTCTGCAACCGGATCGTCGCGATCGCGGTGTCATCTCCCAGATCGATGGCGAAGTAAGCCACCAAAAATATCAGGGTGCCAACGACTGAGATACCGAAAAGAAGGGCTACCTGCCGTTCTGCTCGCTTTGCGGCCTTCGGGTCCGTGTCGGCCAGGCGCAAACGGTGCGGAGGAAGTCCAGGGTCCTGGAACTTCTCCACCTCATTTTGACCAGCCGTAGCTACGGTGCCCGAGTGGTTCGGACTGCCGTCACTATGGTTGCCCATAATTCGCCTCATCCCTCTCTCGTCTCGGCGATTGCCGAGTTAGCTTTCAATTCAAACTGCCGACGGGTCAGCAGCAAAACTCTTACAGGTGCAACAGGTGGCTAGGACGTCCGGGACGTCAGCCAGATGGTGAAGGCGATGATAACGCCGAGGCCGGCGATCCAGACAAACAGACCTTCCGACACCGGGCCCAAGGCGCCCAGATCAGCACCGCCGGGAGACCCGTTGGCTTCGATCTGCTTCAGGAAAGTGATGATGTCTCGCTTACCTTCGGGGGAAACGTTGGCATCGCTGAAGACCGGCATGTTCTGCGGGCCGGTGACCATTGCTTCGTAGATGTGCTTGCCGGTGACGTCGGCCAGGGCCGGGGCGAACTTGCCACGGGTCAGGGCCCCTCCGGCAGCTGCGGCGTTGTGGCACATGGCGCAGTTTGTGCGGAACAGCTCGCCACCCTTGGCGGCGTCTCCCTTTTCATCGAGGACACCTGCCTCGGGAATGGACGGGCCGGGGCCGAGCGAGGCAACGTATGCGGAAAGCTGGTGGGTCTGCTCTTCGTTGAACTGGGCCGGCTTCTTGTACGCCTGCGGGCCGTTCATCTGCATGGGCATACGGCCCGTACCGACCTGGAAGTCGACGGCTGCGGCGCCGACGCCTACCAGGGACGGTCCGGACTGGGACCCGCTGGCACCCATGCCGTGGCAGGTGGCGCAGTTGGCGGCGAAGAGCTTGCCGCCCTCCTCTGCGTCGTTGGCGCTGAAGCTGGTGGTGGCCTTGGCCTGGTTGACGGTCGTGGCAACGGCGTACAGCCCACCAGTGACCAGGAGGCCCATCAGCAGCAGTGCAATTGCTGCCAGCGGGTGACGTCGCTTCTGCGAGAGTGCCTTCACGTGGTGGTTCCTTTATTCGATCGTGCGTTGGCTCCGGGAGCCGCTTCTTGAAATTCTACCTCTTGTAGAAAGAGTGGCAAGTGGTGCTACTTGAGGACATAGATGACCAGGAAGAGCCCGATCCAGACGACGTCAACGAAGTGCCAGTAATACGAGGTGACGATCGCTGAGGTCGCTTCGAAGTGGCCGAACTTCTTCGCCGCGAAGGACCGTCCCATTATGAGGAGGAAGGCAACCAGGCCGCCGATAACGTGCAGGCCGTGGAACCCGGTGGTGATGTAGAACGCCGAGCCATAAGCGTTGGAGGAGAGGGAAACATGCTCGGAAACGAGCATGGCGTACTCGGTTGCCTGGCCGGCCACGAAGAAGGAACCCATGATGAAAGTCACGGTGAACCATTCGTTCATTCCCCAGCGGGTGAAGCTGAGGGGGCCGCCGCTTCGGCGCGGCTGAAGCCGCTCAGCGGCGAAGACGCCCATCTGGCAAGTAAAGGAACTGGCCACGAGGACGATCGTGTTGACGAGCGCAAAGGGAAAGTTGAGCTTGGCTGTCTCTTCGGCCCACATTTGTCCGGAAGTCGAACGGAGTGTGAAGTACATGGCGAAGAGACCGGCGAAGAACATCAACTCACTGGACAGCCAGACTACGGTTCCAACAGAAACCATGTTCGGGCGATTCAGCGTCGGGTGCGCCGGGGTACTGGGGGCATGGGTCGCAGATGTCACATAGACATTATGTCTATAAAAGTCCCTGCTGCCCAACGCAAACCGCGTTTTGGGAGGACTTTTTCTACAAAGACGCGAATTCGAGCGGAAAAGTTCCCGGAGCGGTTCACATTGGTCATTGCGGTGCGCACCTCGATAGCATCGGAACGTGACTTCTCAGGCATCTGCACAGGCGGCAGTCAACTCGTGGCCGCGGCTCATCAAGGCACTCATCGACGGTACCGATCTCACGGCCGGCAGCACCGAGTGGGCGATGAACTCGATCATGTCCGGGGAAGCGACGCCCGTCCAGGTTGCAGGCTTCCTCGTGGCCCTGCGTGCCAAGGGCGAGACCGTGGATGAACTCGTGGGCCTGGTGGCGGCCATGATCGCGAACGCGAGTCCCATGGACATCTCCGGGCAGAAGCTGGACATCGTCGGAACCGGCGGTGACCAGCAGAACACCGTCAACATCTCCACCATGGCGGCACTCATTGCCGCCGGCGCCGGTGCCAAGGTGGTCAAGCACGGTAACCGTGCTGCCTCTTCGACCTCCGGGTCCGCGGACGTGCTTGAAGCCCTGGGTGTGCGGCTGGACCTGCCGATCCCGAGGGTGGCCCTTAACGCTGAGGAGGCAGGCATCACCTTCTGCTTCGCCCAGGTGTTCCATCCGTCCATGCGCCACGCGGCCGTTGCCCGCCGTGAACTCGGGGTCCCCACGGCGTTCAACTTCCTGGGTCCGATGACCAACCCCGCTAACGTGCAGGCCTCAGCGGTCGGCGTCGCCAACGTGCGGATGGCTCCGCTGGTGGCGGGGGTGCTGGCCAAGCGCGGGAGCCGGGGCCTGGTGTTCCGCGGGAATGACGGACTGGACGAGCTGACCACTACCGGCCCGTCGCGGGTGTGGGAAATCAGGAACGGCGAGGTGACCGAGGAGATGTTCGACCCGCGCGGGCTGGGCATCCGCCAGGCAACTCTTGAGGAGCTGCGCGGCGGGGACGCCGCGGCCAACGCCGCCGTCGTCCGGTCCGTTCTCTCCGGTGCGCAGGGACCGGCACGGGACGCTGCACTGCTGAACGCTGCCGCCGGACTCGTGGCGTTTGATCTGGACGCGGCCGGCCCGTTCAACGAACGGATGGCCGCGGCCCTCAAGCGCGCGGAAGAGTCTGTCCAGTCTGGTGCTGCTACTGCCGTGCTTGACCGCTGGGTCGCACTTTCCCGTAACTGACCCGCAGGCGTAACTGGCCCGCAGGCCGGCCCGTAAGCGGGCAAGCCTGCGGGAACCTACTCGTCGAAGCCGAGTGCGAAGGCTGCGTCCAGGTCATGCTGTGAATAGGCTCGGAAGGCGATCTGGGTGGTCGTGTGCACCACTCCGGAGACCTTGGAGAGCCTGTCCGCGATAACGTCCGCGAGGTCTTCATGCTTCGGAACCCGTGCGATCGCAATGAGATCCCATTCGCCGGTCACGGAGTAGACCTCGCTGATCCCCTGGATAGCGGAGATTTCTTCCGCGGTTTCCGGGATGCGGGAAGCATCTGTCTTAATCAGGACGAAAGCGGTGACCACGTGTGAGCCTTTCCGGATCTGTTGCGTCGTTGCCGGCCAACTTCAGCGCTCCCGTTGGGTGCTTCGGGGCCCCGGCCGTGTCACTGCCAGCCTAGTCCATCACGCCCGGCGACGGCGTGTGGTGAACCGCCGGACGCCGGCAGCTATCAGGCGGTATCCGAGCAGCAAAAGGCCCAGGCTGAGCAGGGCCACGATGATAAATGGCAGGACTACAGTTTGCCCTGTCACCGCCCGCAGGAGCATACCTACCGTCACCGCGCCGAGCCACACGGCGACGCCTGCGGGTGCCAGGGACAAGGGCGAGCGCCAGAGTCGCAAGACCAGCCAGGCCAGGGCCGCTCCTGCGAGGAAAGGCCAAGCGGTGGCGAACACGCCGGTGACGACGTCCCCGCGCTGATGGGCGTCCCGGCCGATGGCAGCGAAGAGCAGGATCAGAACGGCGTCGGCACCGGCGGCCAACACCGCTGAGCGCCGTGTCCGGGGCAGTAGAGGGCGGCCGGTACCGGAGGTCCGGGGGAGCGGGGACGTTGTGGAAGACATGCTGCCAAGCCTAGCGGCGCTGTCGTTGAAGCCGGTTATCAGCACAGGCTGGTTCAATGCGGCACAGCGGGGCTGCCCCCGGCGGGCTGGCCGGCGCGTGCAGAACGAGGCCGCTGGCTGGCGGAGTGCAGAACCGGGCGCGAATCTTGCCGCATGGCAGGTCGGCCTGGCGCACGCAAACGGCAGTGGAGTCCACCGGCCGCTAGGACCGAAGCGGGGGACGACGGCTTCCGGCTCCCGAAGCAGGGAGGGAATATCAGGGCCATGGTGTAGGTTGCAGTTTCGTTAGTTAAGCACGACAGAAAAGAGAAGGACTCCCGTGGCAACCGATTACGACGAAGTACGTTCCGACGTTAAGGAATCACAGGACCGCTCGTTGGAGGCGCTGCAGTCCGCGAACGCCCCGGATGCCCGCAGCGTTGTCCGCGAGCTGGACGAATCCGATGCACTGGATGAAGGCATTACCCCCGGCGGTGAGTTTGTGGCCGAGGAACTCATTGTGCAGGTGATACCCCAGGCCGAGGATGAATTCACCTGTTACTCGTGTTTTCTGGTCCGGCACCGGTCCCAGCTGGCACGCAAGAAAAACGGCCACTCGTACTGCACGGAGTGCGAAGGATAGGACGGCCGTGTACCCGCTGCCGGGGGAGCGGCCCGCACCTTCGGTAGCGCTCGAAGCGGCCGTCCTTGGCGATATCTGAACCCTGGGTGGTGTGGGGGAGCTGCGGCCCGGAGTGCAGGCCGAACGCGATTGCCGGGTAGCTGGATTTCGCTCCAGCTGTCGGGTAAACGGATTGCCGAAGTGGCAGACTTTGGTTATGAGCATCGAGCAGTGGTGGCCGAAGCTGGCACCCGCAACGCGGGACTGGCTGATTGAGAACAACGGCGGCGCCGTCCCGGCCGAGATGGTTGCCGAGATTACGCAGGCCGGTGGGGTCGTCGATTCCGGAGCGTGGTGGTCTGGTGAGTACCGGGCCGGTGACTTCTATTTCTCCGACGAGGGTGTGGACTGGATCGAGGCCGTCGGCAATGGCGAAGTCCCCGAACCGCGCTGAACGGCAGAACGCAGGAGGATTCGGCAGACACCACATATTACCGGTCCACTTCCCCCGGCAATTTGCGACTACTTGACATAATGTTGATTATCGGCGTTTTCTGCAACGCTGGAAGTGGCCTTGGATCCAGCGTGACTCGCGCAAGTTGCGCGGCTTTGCCTCGCCGGGACGTTGCGCAACCCAAAGCCGCCGGATCCACGACCTTCTGTATCCTTTCAGCATGCGTATTCCGTTCAGCACCGACGTCCCGGCCCGCCTCGGAAAGTCCCTGGCGGCTCCGTGCAGGGCTGCGATCCTGAGCGTTGAATCCCTCGACAGCTGCGCTGAACCACGCCGCCCGCAGGTCCAGTTCGACGCCGGCAGCAACACAGCGTGCACCGTAGGGACACTCGTATGAGCGGGCATGATCACGATCACGGTGCAATCGCTGCCGGGAACCGCGCCAAGCTGATCCTGGTCTTTGCCATCACTTTCACCGTGATGGTCGCTGAAATCATCGGGGCTGTCCTGACGGGAAGCCTGGCGCTTCTGGCTGACGCGGGCCACATGTTCACCGACTCCACCGGACTGCTGATCGCCCTCATCGCGGCCTCCCTGGCGTTAAAACCGGCAACCCTCAAACGCACCTGGGGCTACAAACGCGCCGAAATCATCGCCGCCGCCGGTCAGGCGGCGCTGCTGCTCGGCGTCGGAGGATTCGTCATCGTGGAAGGTATCCGGCGGCTGATCGTGCCTGCCGAAGTCGGCGGCGGCACCATGCTGTGGTTCGGCATCATCGGGCTGGCCGGGAACGCCGTGGGACTGGTTGTCCTCGCGTCCGGGCGGAACCACAACTTCAACATGAAGGCGGCGTTCCTGGAAGTACTCAACGACGCCCTCGGTTCCGTTGCCGTCATTGTTGCGGCCATCATTATCGCCGTCACCGGTTGGGTCCAGGCAGACGCCGTTGTGTCGCTGCTGATTGGGGCGCTTATCATCCCGCGAACCCTGAAACTGCTTCGCGACACCGTTAATGTGCTGATGGAAAACGCCCCGCAGGGCCTGGATATGGCCCAGGTCCGCGAACACATCCTCGCACTCCCCCATGTCATCGACGTCCACGATCTGCATGCCTCACTGGTGGCCTCCGGCACACCCGTCCTCTCGGCGCACGTCACCGTCGAGGACGGGTGTATGACGGACGGCCACGCGGGAACCATTTTGGCGGAGCTGCAGCGCTGCGTCGCCGAACACTTCGACGTCAGTATCGAACACTCCACGTTCCAAATTGAGCCGGCCGCGCACCGCGACCAGGAGAGCATTCCGCACTGACTTGAGGTACCTGGTGCTTTCAGGCGCTGACGTAGGCCGCGAGGTGCTGGCCCGTGAGGGTGGAACGGGCCGCGACGAGGTCCGCCGGTGTGCCCTCGAACACGATCCTGCCGCCGTCGTGTCCGGCGCCGGGTCCGAGGTCGATAATCCAGTCGGCGTGCGCCATCACGGCCTGGTGATGCTCGATGACGATGACTGACTTGCCGGAGTCCACAAGCCGGTCCAGCAGACCGAGCAGCTGC
This sequence comes from Pseudarthrobacter sp. PH31-O2, assembly GCF_030063265.1. Taxonomy (NCBI): domain Bacteria; kingdom Bacillati; phylum Actinomycetota; class Actinomycetes; order Micrococcales; family Micrococcaceae; genus Pseudarthrobacter; species Pseudarthrobacter sp. PH31-O2. The sequence continues at coordinate 686,005 of NZ_JASIST010000001.1, forward strand.
TCGACGTCGGCAAGGTGGAGGCCGGTCGTCGGCTCGTCAAGGACGTAGATGCTGCCCCGCTCGGCCATCTGGGTGGCCAGTTTGAGCCGCTGCCGTTCCCCGCCTGAGAGGGTGGTGAGCGGCTGCCCGAGGCTGATGTATCCCAGCCCGACGTCGGAAAGCCGGGTGAGGATCTTATGGGCCGCCGGGACCGCCGCCTCCGCGGACTCGAAGAACCCGGCCGCTTCGGTCACCGGCATGGCCAGCACCTCGGCAATGTTCCGGCCACCCAGGGTGAAATCCAGCACAGACGCAAGGAACCGCTTGCCCTGGCATTCCTCGCAGCTGGACTCGACAGTCGCCATAACGCCCAGTTCGGTGTAGATCACACCGGCACCGTTGCAGGCGGGGCAGGCGCCCTCGGAGTTGGCGCTGAAGAGTGCCGGCTTAACGCCGTTGGCCTTGGCGAACGCCTTGCGGATCGGCTCGAGCAGTCCGGTGTAAGTCGCCGGGTTGCTCCGGCGTGAACCGCGGATGGCTCCCTGGTCGATCACCACGACGCCGTCCCGGCCGGCAATCGAGCCCTGGACCATCGAGCTCTTGCCGGAACCGGCGACGCCGGTGAGCACACACAGGACGCCGAGCGGAATGTCCACGTCGACGTCCTTGAGGTTGTGCGTCGCCGCGCCGCGGACTTCCATCGCAGCCGGCGATGTACGCACGGACTCCTTCAGCGTGGCCCGGTCGTCGAAATGGCGGCCGGTTGTGGTGTCGCTCCCCCGCAGCCCGTCCACGCTGCCTTCAAACACCACCTCGCCGCCGCCCGTGCCGGCGCCGGGACCAAGGTCGACGACGTGGTCCGCGATCGAGATGGTTTCAGGCTTGTGCTCCACCACAAGCACGGTGTTGCCCTTGTCCCGCAACTGCAGCAGCAGCCGGTTCATCCGTTCGATGTCATGCGGGTGCAGGCCGATCGTCGGTTCGTCGAACACGTATGTAACATCCGTGAGCGAGGAGCCGAGGTGCCGGATCATCTTGGCGCGCTGCGCCTCTCCCCCGGACAGGGTTCCGGCCGGCCGGTCCAGCGAGAGGTAGCCGAGCCCGATCTCCGCGAATGAATCCAGAAGGTGCTGCAGCCCGGTGAGCAGCGGGGCCACTGACGGCTCGTCCAGATCCCGGACCCAGCCGGCGAGGTCGCTAATCTGCAGGGCGCAGACGTCAGCAATGTTCTTGCCGTTGATCTTCGAGGAACGCGCCTCTTTGCTGAGCCGGGTTCCGTCACACTCCGGGCAGGTCGTGAAGGTGACGGCCCGCTCGACGAAGGCGCGGATGTGTGGCTGCATGGCTTCCGGGTCCTTGGCCAGCATGGATTTCTGGATCTTGGGGATCAGCCCCTCGTAGGTCAGGTTGATTCCTTCGACCTTGATCTTGGTCGGCTCTTTGTAGAGCAGATCGTGCAGCTGCTTCTTGGTGAACTTGCCGATCGGCCGGTCCATGTCGAAGAATCCGGAGCCGCCGAAAATGCGGCCGAACCAGCCGTCCATGCTGTAGCCGGGGATGGTCAGTGCACCTTCGTTGAGGGACTTGCTGTCGTCGTACAGCGCCGAGAGATCAAAATCGGTGACCGAGCCCAAGCCCTCGCAGCGCGGACACATGCCGCCCTGGTAGACCACGTCCCGCACCACGTTCCGCTCGACCCTGCCGCCCTTTTCGGTACTCATCACTCCGCTCGCCTTGCGCGTCGGGACGTTAAACGCGAACGCGGTGGGCGAGCCGATGTATGGCTGTCCGAGCCGGCTGAAGAGGATGCGCAGCATCGCGTTGGCGTCGGTGGCGGTACCCACTGTGGAGCGCGGGTTGGCGCCCATCCGCTCCTGGTCGACGATGATCGCTGTGGTGAGGCCCTCCAGGATGTCGACGTCCGGCCGTGCCAGTGAAGGCATAAAGCCCTGCACAAAGGCGCTGTACGTCTCGTTGATCATCCGCTGCGACTCCGCGGCGATAGTCGCGAACACCAGCGAGCTTTTTCCGGAGCCGGAGACCCCGGTGAACACCGTGAGCCGCCGTTTCGGGATCTCCAGGTTAATGTCCTTGAGATTGTTCTCGCGTGCACCTACCACCCGGATCAGATCGTGGCGGTCCGCAACGTGCAGCGCGGGCGACTGGGTATCCGGCGTCGGTGCCGTGCTCATTGTGACTCCATCCCGTGGGGCGCCGCGGCCGCAGTCTCCGCCGGGTCACCTGGCTCAATCTAACCAGCTTCGACAACGCATCGTCAGCTGACATCCATTGTCTTCTGCGCAGGCCTCCCTGAGAATGAACCATGACGGTCTACTTGAGGTCCCTGGAAACTGCTGTCCCGCCAACTGTCTTGATCCAGACGGAAGCACGGGATGTTTTTGCCGCCCAACCGGGACTGACCAGACTCGGTACCCGGCTGGTCAGCACGTGCTTCGATTCCGCCGCAATCGACACCCGCCACACCGCTGTTGATGAACTGACAAAGGACTTCCAAGCGGAGAATCCACGGTTTTTCGACGCCGGCACAGGGCTGCTGTTGAGCCCCAGTACTAAGGTCCGCAACGACATCTTCGCCGCCGAGGCCACCAAACTCTTTATCGAGGCGGCCCGGAAGGCCCTGGACGCCTGCCCCGGAATCTCTCCGGCCGGCATCACACACCTCGTCACGGTGTCTTGCACCGGCTTCTTCAACCCAGGACCGGACTACAAAATCGTCCGTGCCCTCGGCTTGAATCCTGCGGTGCAGCGCTACCACCTGGGATTTATGGGCTGCTACGCGGCGTTTCCCGCATTGCGGGCAGCCAAGTCCTTCTGCGAGGCGGATCCGGACGCCGTCGTCCTGGTCGTCTGCGCCGAACTTTGTTCGCTGCACGTGCGCACCTCTAACGACCCGGACACCATCATGGGTTCGGCGTTGTTCGCCGACGGAGCCGCCGCCGCCATCGTGACTGCCCTTGAGGACCCGGACGAGCCCGCTCTGCTGCAGCTGGACCATTTCGAGACGGTGCTGACGCCGGTCGGGGAGGAATCCATGGCCTGGAATATCGGCGACGAGGGCTTCGAGATGGTCTTGGGAAATTACGTCCCGCACATTATTGATGACCACATCATCGGCGCCCTGGAACCACTGCTCGCCCGGGAAGGAGCCTTGCTGGGCTTGCCCTACCGCGGTATCCGGCACTGGGCTATCCATCCTGGCGGCCGCAGCATCCTGGATAAGGTCCAGTCCAGGCTGGACCTCAGCGATGAGCAGCTGGTCCCGGCACGTGAGACGTTGCGCAACTACGGGAACATGAGCAGCGCCACAGTGCTGTTTGTGCTCCGGCACATCCTGGACCTGCCGCCGGCGGAAGGGGTCGAGGGCGGCAGCGAACGGATCTGTTCGATGGCGTTCGGCCCCGGACTGACGGTTGAATCCGCACTCTTCACGAAGCTCGGCAGTGTCCAGCGCGGTGCTCCCAAGCGCGGCGGGGACCCGGTACAGACCGCGGAATCGGTCGGTGCCGGGTCCCCGCAGCCGGAATCTGCCCTGGCCTGAGTTTCGGTGCTGAGCCTGCGTGCACGGGCGGCACACGCCGTCGAGGAAATGGACCTGCCCGACTGTGACCCTGCCCGGCTGGAGCGCACCTATGCCCAGTTCGCCCTGGTGAACCGCGCCGTCTCCGGCTGGCGCAGCCTCTACCTTCGCCAGCTCCGGCCGCGCCTGCGCCCCGGCGTCCCTGCCACCCTGCTGGACATTGGCTGCGGCGGCGGCGACGTGCCGGTGATGCTTTCCCGCTGGGCGGCCAGAGACGGCCTCCGCCTGGAGATCACTGCTATTGATCCGGATCCCCGCGCCGGCCGCTTCGCCGCGGAACGCCATTCGTCCACTGGCGTGAAGTTCCGCAGCTGCACAGCTGCGGAGCTGGGCTTCGAAGGCCTCAGCTTTGACCTGGTCGTGTCCAACCATGTGCTCCACCACGTGGCCGAGCATGAGCTTCCGGTGTTCCTCGCCGAGTCCGCCGCGCTCAGCCACGGCACCGTCATCCACAACGATCTCCGGCGCAGCGCGGCCGCGTACGGGCTCTTTTTTGCCGGGTCCTGGCCGTTTGCCGGCTCGTACATCAGGCCCGACGGCCTCACCTCCATCCGCCGCAGCTACACCGCAGCAGAATTGCGCAAGGCAGTTCCGCCCGGCTGGACTGTCCTCAGCCGGGCCCCTTTCCGGAACTTGCTGATCCGTGAGGCGGTTCCCGCCGGTGGTTGATGTTCTTGTGGTCGGCGGTGGCCCGGTGGGCCTGTTTATGGCCGCGCTGCTGCTCCAGCGGGGAGCCAGCGTCCGGATCCTGGAACGTCGGGCAGTCCCGGAACCGCACTCCCGGGCGATCGGCATCCATCCCCCCTCGTTGGACGCGCTCGACGGGGTCGGTGTGGCAGCAGTCCTGGCGGCCGAAGGGGTGCCGATCCGGAACGGCGTCGCCCTCGGCGGCGGCCGGACACTCGCACGGATGTCGTTCGCCGGGGTTTCGGACAGCTATCCGTTTGTCCTCTCCCTGCCGCAGGCCAGGACGGAGGCCATCCTGGAACACCGCGTCCGGCAGCTGGACCCCGCAGCCCTCCACCGCGGGGTCCAGCTCACGGGATTGCACGAGGACGGCGGCCTGGTCGCAGCCGACGCCACCGCAGCGGGATCGGTCCGCCGCTACTCGGCGTCCTTTGTTATTGCCGCCGACGGCGTCCGGTCCACAGTCCGTGCGCAGCTCGGCACGGCTGTCCGGGCGAGGGACTATCCGGACAGCTACCTGATGGGCGACTTTGCCGACACCACAGGGTTCGGTGCGGATGCCGCCCTGTTCCTGGAATCCGCGGGAATCGTGGAGTCCTTCCCGCTGCCGGGGTCGTTACGCCGCTGGGTAGTGCGCGTGACGGGCTCCGGGAACGGCACGGACGCCGCCGGGCTGGTGCAGCTGGTCAGGCAGCGGACCGGGATCGACGTCGATCCCTCGGGCCACAGTATGCTGAGCCGATTTGGCGTGCGTACCCGCCTGGTCCGCACCATGGTGGCCGGCCGCACAATCCTGATCGGTGACGCCGCCCACGAGATCAGCCCGATCGGCGGTCAGGGCATGAACCTGGGCTGGCTCGACGCCGCGGCGCTGGCTCCCCTTGTGCTGGCGGCGCTGGCGGGCGCGGACGTGGGTGCGCAGTTGCGGTCCTTCGAGGCCGGACGTATTGCTGCGGCCGCCCGGGCAGCCCGCCAGGCCGAGATCAACATGGCGCTGGGGCGGCCGCTGCCGGCGGTGCCATGGTCTGCGCGGAACCGCGCGATTGCGGCGGCCGCTGCCGTGCCCGCCGTAAAGAACTTTGTGGCCCGCCGGTTCACCATGCAGTGAGGGCCCGCCCGCCGCGACGACCCGGCAGGACGCCGGAGAGCGTAACTCAGGCCGGGGTGAAGTAGCAGTCGTAACTGTCTTGGCTGACAATCGTGCCGTCCCGGACCTCAAAGACGGCAGCGATCCTGGCCCGGATGACCTCGCCGCTGTTCCAGTGCGGCAGGTCCATCAGCAAGGTGGCGCTCCAGTCGGCTTCCAGCACCACCCGGGTCCCTTCGCAGGTTGTGCGGCGAACCAAGAAGCACTGCCCCGAGACGACTTGATGGGCTGCCGCGGCCCCGGCCAAGGCCTCGTCGCGGTTCCTCGCGGCACCTGCCGGTGCCAGCAGATGCGGTGCCTCGCTCAGCGTATAGTCTTCGGCGAGAAGCGGGGCGATCTCCGCCGGGCCGCCGTTGGCCTCAATAGCCCGCAGGAAGTTCAGGACAGATTCCAGGGGGGTCGGTGACGTCATGGCAACGAGACTAGCCGATGACGGCCGCGAGGCGCCGCCGCACCGGCCCGCGGCCGGAATACACTGATTCTATGGGCCGACTTCTTCCGCTCGTGCGGCGCCCTCCCGGCGAAAACCATCGGATTCCGGTGTGTAGGCGTGCCGCGGCCATGGTGTGCCTTGCGCTGACGGCCTCATGCAGCGCGGGCGCCACCCGCCCCGTCGGTCCCGTCAACGCACCACCAACGTCGGCTGCCGCCTTACCCATCACTGTCGAGATCAACCAGCTCCGCGACAACTACAGCCGGCAGATCATTGCCGTGCAACTCACGAACAACACCGACGGTCCGGTGACCGTGCTCAGCGCAGGGGTTGCCAGCCCGCTCTTTTCCGGCACGATCCCGTGGCAGGCAGCCCCCGGCGGAATCGAAATTCCACCGGGCCAGACCAAGATCCTGCCAGCCCAACTGCGTGCCCCGGACTGCGGAATCCGGACCCTGCCGCCGGGCGCGGGACCGGATGTTTCACTGGGCCTGGCCGTTGCCGGCGGAGCAGTTCACACCTCGACGGTCACCGCCGGCGACCCCTACGGCGTGATGGACCGGAACAACGCGGAAATGTGTCTTGCCCAGGCCGCCGGTGCGGTCGCTGACCTCCGGTTGGAAACGGAACTTGAGGTCTCCGCTGACGCCAAGAGCGCCGTCCTGCGCCTTGACGTCACACCGCGCAGCGTCCCGGGCGCCGTGAACCCCGGCTCGCTCGGAAGCCTGACCATCGACCGGATCGACGGGACAACCCTGCTCGACGAGGACCCGAGCCACCCCTGGCCGCGCTCTGTCTCGATCAGCGCCGGTGGTGCCGGCCAGCAATTCCGGCTGGTGATCCGACCCGCACGCTGCGATCCGCACGCCGTCGCTGAAGATAAAGTGGGCACTTTGCTCCCCCTCCGTGTCTCTTCGGGGGGACGGGAGGGAGTCTTGAAAGTTGACGCCGGCGCGCTGCTGCGTGGACGCATCTACGACTTTATTACGGCCGCCTGCGGACGCAAGTAGTCTGTTGGCATGTATTCCGACGCCAAGCCCACTGACTTCAGCGCCGCCCGCATCCATGAAACTGTCCAGCAGCTACTGTCCGCCGGGGTGCTTCCGGGCATTGTCCAGGCCGGGCATCCGGTGCTCAGGCAGCTCGCCGCGCCGTTCAGCGGCCAGGTGAGTGACGCCGAGCTGGGCCAGTTGATCGACCTGATGCGCAGCGTTATGCATAAGGCACCCGGCGTGGGCCTGGCAGCACCACAGCTTGGCGTCCCGCTGCAGCTCGCGGTTCTCGAGGACCAGTTCGACGTCGATCCCGACGTCGCCGCTGTCCGCGGACGGGAGCCGTTGCCCTTTTTTGCCATGCTCAACCCGAGCTACCAGCCACTTGGCGGCACCACAGTGGCCTTTTACGAAGGCTGCCTGTCGCTGCACGGACTTCAGGCCGCAGTCAACCGGCCCGAACGGGTTCGGCTCGACTTCACCGCAGCGGACGGCAGCCGGCAGCAGCGGGAATTCAGTGGCTGGCAGGCACGGATCGTCCAGCACGAAACTGACCACGTGCACGGCATCCTCTACCTTGACCGTGCCGAACTGCGCTCGATCAGCAGCAACGCCGAGTATTCCGCACGCTGGGCGCAGCCCGACATCAGTCTCGCCCGCCGGGAACTCGGCTTCCTTCCGGGCGATAGCGCCGACTGAACTCCGACTGAAGGCCGGCTGGCCGTCAGCCTTGACATGAGCCGGTGCCGTCAGCCTTGACGTCCGCCGGGGCCGTCCGCGGTGCCGTCAGCCTTGACGTCCGCCGGGGCCGGATTGGCCGCCGTGGGGAGGTACCGGGCCCACCACCGCAGGATCTGGTCGAAACGCTGCTTGCGGTGGTGCGGTGTTCCGGTGCGTGAGAGCTCATGGTTCTCCCCCGGGAAGACGAGGAAGGCGGCCTCCACACCGTGCTGTTTGAGCGCCGTGAAGTACCGCTGGCCCTGCTCCACCGGACACCGGAGGTCCTCCTCGCTGTGGATCACAAGCGAGGCGGTGCGCACCCGGTCCACCCGGGACATCGGGCTTTGCGCCGCCATCTGTTCGGCCGCGCGCCCGGTGTACTCCCCGCCGAAGAACCAGCCGATGTCCGAGGAGCCGACGAAGCTCACGGGATCGAGGAATCCACGCTCCACAATGGCGGCTTTGAAGCGGTGGTCGTGGCTGATGGTCCACGCGGTGAGGTAGCCGCCGTAGGACCCGCCCATAATGCCGAGCGCCCCGGCATCGAGCTCCTCGAACGTGCTGAGCGCGCCGTCGAGGAAGGCCAGGACGTCCTGCATGTCAAGGGTTCCCATCTTTTCCTTGATGGCCCGTCCGTGGTCTTGTCCGTAGCCGGCGGAACCGCGGGGGTTGCACATCAGGACCGCGTAGCCCGCCGCGGCGTAGACCTGTGCTTCGTCGAACAGCGCGCCGGTGAACTGGGCGAACGGGCCGCCGTGGATGTTCAGCAGCACCGGGTGCGGTCCGCGCCCCGGCGGCTGCACAAGCCAGCCGTGGACGGGGTAGCCGTCTGCTGAGGGGACTGTGAACTCCAGAGGCTTGATGATTCCGGGGCCGGAACGCAGCGCCGCGGAGAAATCGGTCAGGATCCGGAGCTGTCCGCCCGCAAGCACAGCAGTGTCCCCCGCCGTCGCCGCGTCCGTGAAACTGACCACCAGCGAGCCGCCCGACGCCGCGGCGCCGGTGGCCACCCGTTTTCCGCTAACCAGCACCTGGTGCTTCCCGGAGGCGTGGAACTCGATCACTTCGACCGTTCCGCAGACAGTATTGAGCAGCAGCACCGCGTCAGGGCCGGACAGTTCGATCCTGCCGTTGCAGCTCAGGTCCATCGTCTCGGCGTCGCTCAGCCGGGTGGCGTCGCCGCCGCCGGCCGGCAGCACGTAAAGAGCGGTGTTGCGTGCCACGAAGTCCAGGCCCGAGGCGCCCAATTCCTGGGCGAGGAAAAACAGCCGGTGTCCGTCCGGCGACGCGCGGACGGCGTGCACGTCCTGCCGGCCGGTGTTCTCCGGTACCACGGCCAGCGGCTCGGCTCCCCCGGTGCCGTCGCCGGTGTCCAGGCGGTAGATGCCGCTCGCAAGGTCGGCGTCGCTGCCACGATGCAGGGCCGCGACAAAATAGATTGCCAGCCCGTCGGCGCTGAAACCCGCACCGGTGTGGTCTGTGGCAGCCGTGGTTAGTTGCCGTGCGGCCGGGAGACCAACACCGGGTGTGCCGCCGTCGGCAACTGCGGTGCCGGACTTCAAAGCCCGGCCCGTTGGCACCACCTTGGGTTCAGCGCCAAGATCGGGCACTTCGACCAGGAAGAGCTGCACTGGCTGGTCCGCAGTGTATCCGACGCCGTTCATGCGGTACTTGTAGTCGGTGATCAGCCGGGCGTCCTCGCTGCCGGCGGATACCCCGGGGGTGCTGCCGTAGCGGCCGTTTTCCGGGGTTCTGGCCCCGTAGACAATTTGCCGGGAGTCCGGCGACCAGGCAAACTGGGACACTCCCAGCGGTGCGCCGGTGACTGGCAGCGGTTCCCCGCCGCCGGCCTCGACAATGTGGAGTTGAGGTTTTCCACCGTCCGCGGCGCGCAGGAAGGCCAGCATCTGTCCGTCCGGTGAGAAGTCCGGAGCGGTGTCGCGGAATCCGCGGGTCAGGCGGCGCGGAGCCTGACCCGGTCCCAGCGGCACCGTCCAGAGTTGCCCAACGTAGGCGTCGGCATCGAAATCGGGCCGGATCACGGAGACCACGGCGTGCCCGCCGTCTGGATGCACGGCAGGGGCGGACACGGAATTCAGCAGCGGCAGATGTTCGGATTTCACGTGTGCGAGCCTAGCCCCAGTTTCCCCGGCAGTGAAATAGCTCACGTCGGCGGCGCTGTGCCGTTCTGGAACGCCGCCGCCGCGGACCGGCCACCTAGGATGGACAGTATGCCCCCCGTTTCCCCCGACTTGCTGCTCTGCCCGGTCTGCCGGGCCCGGCTGGCTCCCGGCGGACCTGGCGTGCCGGCCCTGAAGTGTCCTGCCGGGCACAGCTTCGACGCCGCGAAGCAGGGGTACTTCAACTTCCTCGTTGGTAAAGGCACCGTATTCGAAGCCGATTCGGCCGACATGGTGGCGGCGCGCTTCGAATTCCTCGGCGCCGGCCACTACCGTCCGCTCGCGGATGCCGTGGCGGAACTGTCCGCCCGCTTCCTCGCAGGCGTTGACCCGCAAACGCCTCCGGTTGTGCTGGACGCAGGAACGGGCACCGGCCACTATCTCCGGGCTGTGCTGGACCAGGCCGCGCTGGACCGGACGCCCGCCCGGGCGATCGGCCTGGACATCTCTAAGTTCGCCCTCCGCAGGGCCGCGAAACTGAACCCCGAGGCGGTAAACCTCGTCAGCGACGTGTGGCAGCCGCTGCCGCTGGGTGACGGCAGCGTCGATGTCATCACTGTGGTCTTCGCGCCGCGCAACCCAAATGAGTTTGTCCGGGTGCTGCGCCCTGTCGGCCGGTTGATTGTGGTGACTCCGCGGCCGGGACATCTCCAAGAGGTGGCAGGCCAGTCCGGCATGCTTGGGATCGAGCCGACAAAGGACGAACGGCTCGCGGCCTCACTCGAAGGACACTTTTCGACGCTCTCCACCGACGATCTGGATGTGCCGCTGCTGCTCTCCCCGGACGACGTCCTTCGGCTGGCCCTGATGGGCCCCGCCGGGCACCATCTGAACCGGGATGCCCTGCTGGCCTTCGCGGCCGGGCTGCCGCCGCGCACAGCCGTCTCTGCCCGGTTCCGGATCAGTGTCTTTGAGCCGCGCGCCAAAGCCGCAGATAACGACTTGGCCACTTTCGCAAACTGATTTCTGCGGCCCTCCGCACGGCTTGCCTATCGGCTTAGGATGGAATGAGAGTAACTGAGGGTCTGCGCCTGCAGCCCCTGGGGCGAAGGGGGAATGATGCTGGACTGGCTAGCCGAAAACTGGTGGGCGCTGTGGCTCACGGTGTTCCTGGTTTTTGCCGTGGTAGAGATGCTCACTCTGGACCTCTTTTTTATCATGCTTGGCGGTGGCGCTCTGGCCGGACTGGTGGCAGCATTCGCGGGGGCCGACCTGGGCCTGCAAATCGTGGCGTTCTGCGTCGTGTCGCTGCTGATGATCGGCTTCGTCCGGCCCGTCGCGCTCAAGCACCTCCGCAAGGGTCCGGACGACCTTCGGAGCAACGTCGAAAGGCTGATCGGTGAATCCGCGCTGGTCATGGAGCCGGTCAGCGCCAGCGGCGGCCTGGTTAAAATTGGCGGCGACGTCTGGAGCGCCCGCTCCGAGACCGGCATGCTGGCCGCTGGCCAGCACGTAATTGTCAGAGCCATCGACGGCGCTACTGCCGTCGTCGCCCCGCAGCAGGAAACTGCCGTCCAGTAGCCGAAGCAAGAATTCCGGCGGCCGTCACCGGCGCCGGGGACGCGGCGGGACTCCGCCGCACACCATGGCAAGACCAAATCTGGGGAATAGGTGAAGTATGGATATCGCAGTCGCAATCGTGCTGCTGGTGCTCGTTGCGTTCGTAATAATAGTGCTGGTCCGGTCGGTTCGGATTGTCCCGCAGGCACGGGCCGGCGTCGTCGAACGGCTGGGCAAGTACCAGCGGACGCTGAACCCCGGCCTTACGATCCTGATCCCGTTTGTGGACCGGCTGCTGCCGCTGCTTGACCTGCGTGAACAGGTGGTCTCTTTCCCGCCGCAGCCGGTGATCACCGAGGACAACCTCGTCGTTTCGATCGACACGGTGGTCTACTTCCAGGTCACCGATGCGCGGGCAGCCACGTACGAGATCGCGAACTACATCCAGGCCGTCGAACAGCTCACCACCACGACGCTCCGAAACGTTGTGGGCGGCCTGAACCTCGAAGAAGCCCTCACCTCACGTGATCAGATCAACGGCCAACTCCGCGGTGTGCTGGACGAGGCGACCGGCCGCTGGGGCATCCGTGTCTCGCGGGTGGAGCTCAAGGCGATTGATCCGCCGCACTCCATCCAGGATTCGATGGAGAAGCAGATGCGCGCCGAACGGGACCGGCGCGCCGCCATCCTGACGGCGGAGGGCACCAAGCAGTCCGCCATCCTCACCGCTGAAGGCCAGCGGCAGTCCTCGATCCTGAAGGCCGAAGGCGACGCCAAGGCGGCGATCCTTCGGGCCGACGGTGAAGCCCAGGCCATCCAAAAGGTGTTCGGTGCGATCCACAAGGGCAACCCGGACCAGAAGCTCCTGGCCTACCAGTACCTGCAGACCCTGCCGAAGATCGCCGAAGGCTCGGCGAACAAGCTGTGGATCATTCCGAGTGAAGTCGGCGAGGCGCTCAAAGGTATCGGCAGCGCCCTCGGCGGAAGCAAGGACGGCCAGGCCAACGATGGGCTTTTTGGGCCTGATTCTGACGCGGCCAAGGCCGAAACCGCCGGACCGGCAGCGTCCGCGGGAGGCCCCGCCGACGGCGGAGTGGATCTCAAGGGCCGGCAAGAGCCCTAAGCGTTCCCGGTCAAGGGGAGGTATCCGCCGCTGGCGGGTGCCTCCCCTTTCCGCATCCCGCGAGGGCAGCCCGTTCCCTAAGCTTTACCGGGGACGGCCCGTTCGCGTATACTTAAATATTTGTCCGGCCGGTTCGGTCCGGCGGAACATTTAAGCTTCGCAAAGCGTTTTCTTTAGTGACGTTGTATCCGTTAAGGGTCCTGTGAGAATGCGCAATGCAAACCGTAGTCCGGCGCGGCCCCACAGCCCCCGGCTCACGCAGGGCCTGACCCTGCGAACCGAATAGAGGGAGAAAAGATGAGCGATCGCAGCCTGCGGGGTATGCGCCTTGGCGCCCAAAGCATGGAGACCGAGTCCGGTGTCGAGCCGGCTCCGCGCCAGCGGGTCGAGTACCGGTGCGCGGACGGCGAGCAGGTTTTTGTGACCTTCTCCTCCGAAGCCGAGATCCCCCCGGTGTGGGTCTCCAAAACAGGCAAAGAAGCCCTGCTCGTTGATGGCGAACGCCCGGTGAACCTCAACGAAAAGGCCGTTCGAACGCACTGGGACATGCTCCTGGAACGTCGCTCCCTGCCGGAACTTGAGCAGATCCTCGAAGACCGCCTGACGATCCTGCGCGAACGCCGGGGCGAACGGCGCTCCGCCTAAGGAACCCGCAGTCCAGGCACAGCAAAGGGGCCGGCCCGCACCGTCACAGACGGTGCAGGCCGGCCCCTTTTTTGTCCCCGGACGGGCGAGGGCTAGCGCTTGTGGCTGCCAAGCTTGCCGGACAAAGTGTTCCAGCGTGCGGCCAGGCCCCACTTGGTGACGTTGATCATGGCTTCGACCACGATGTTTCCGCTCATCTTCGAGGCGCCCAGTTCGCGTTCAACGAAGGTGATGGGCCGTTCGACAATTGTCAGACCCAGCTTGGCCACGCGCCAGGCAAGGTCCACCTGGAAGCCGTAGCCGACGGAATCAACCGCGTCCAGGTTCAGCTTCTCCAGGGTGCTGCGCCGGAACGCACGGAAACCGCCGGTAACATCCTTGATTTTCAAACCCAGCAGGAGCCGGGCATAGGTGCTGCCGACCCGGGAGATGGCTTGCCGGTACAGCGGCCAGTTGACGACGCTGCCGCCCGGTACCCAACGCGAGCCCATGGCGAGGTCGGCGCCTTGTTCGACGGCCTCGAGCAGTTGCGGAAGTTGCTCCGGCTGGTGCGAACCGTCAGCATCCATTTCGACGAGCACGTCGTAACCGGCGGCGAGGCCCCATTTGAACCCGGCGATGTACGCTGCGCCCAGTCCGGCCTTTCCCGCTCGGTGCAGGACGTGGACCTGGCTGTCCTCAGCGGCAAAGCGGTCCGCAAGCTGCCCGGTGCCGTCGGGGCTGTTGTCGTCGACAACCAGGACGTCGGAGCCAGGCACAGCCGTGCGCAGGCGCCCGAGAGTCTTGGGCAACGATTCCAGCTCGTTGTAGGTCGGGATGATCGTGAGGACACGCACAGCGAGGCCTTTCCTTGGAGGGAGCGGTCAAACGCCCGGCCAGTCACTTCAGAACTGACACCAGGCGCAACTCTCCATTATAGGCAGTCACCGGGCCCGCTGGGTCCGCGGCAGGTCCCGGGGCAGATCCACCCGCTTCGGGCCAGTTGCGGCGGCCAGCGGATAGGGCCGCAGAAACCGTTTTCTGCTGCGAAGTGGACCTGCCCCCTGTGGTACCCGTGGCCATGACCAAGTCAGCTGCCGGCTTGCGGCAACCTGGAAATGACCGGGGGACGTCCGGAGTCTGCGGCGTACGCAACCCTCCGTTGACCCTCAATGCTACGGGCCGGCCCCGATCTGTCAACCGCTTCCTGACCTGCCGGTTTATCCGTTGCCGCAGGTCAGGCGGGCTTGTCGGGGCTCGAATTTTCCGCTGGCAGCGGCCGGATCCGCAGTCGGTCAGCCTCGCAGCGAGCCGCTGGAATATAGTTCGCGGCCGTCCTTGACTGTCTGCAGGCAGACCGGCTCGGAGCCGGTATCCAGGGCAGGCAGCAGCGGCGTCCTGGCGCGGGGGTCCGTGCTCCAGGACTGGACCCGGCCGTCAGCTACCTGCACCATAAGTTCCTCTACTTCCCAGACTGCGAAGCTGGCCGGGGCGCCAGGTACCAGCTGGCCGGCCATCGGGTTGCGATACCGGGCGGCGCGCCAGCCTGCCCGGGTGTGGCCGAGGAACGCCGCGCGGGCCGAGATCTGCTCCGCGGGGTTGTTGTGCTGCAGGCAGGCCCGGACGCTTGCCCAGGGCCGCATCGCAGTGACCGGACTGTCACTGCCAAAGCAGATCGGCACACCCGCGGCGTAGAAGGATGCAAAAGGATTCATGCCGTCCCGCCGGGACCCGAGGCGCTGCTGGTAGAGACCGTCCCCGCCGCCCCATGAAGCATCAAAGCCGGGCTGGACGCTGACCGTCACCGAGTAGGCCGCCAGCCTGCGGATGGAGTCGGCGTCAGCGAGCTCGACATGTTCGAGACGGTGGCCCGCTGCCCGGACCCGTTGTTCACCGACGTCTGCCGCCGCCAGGTCCAGGGCCTCCAGCGCCGCATCCAGACCGGCGTCGCCAATGACGTGGAAGCCCGCCTGGATGCCCAACAGCGAGCATACGGACAGGTGCGCGGCGGCTTCCGCGACCGACAGATAAAGGCTCCCGCGTTCGCCTGGGGCGTCACTGTAGTCCGCCCGCAGTGCCGCGGTCCGCGAACCGATGGAGCCGTCCATGTTCAGGTCCCCTGCCAGCCCGAGTACCGGCACGCCCAGGCTGTCGAGCAGAGACCGGGCCTGGTCTGCCGAGGTTGCCAGTTCACCCCAGTAGGGCAGGACCTCCGGAACGGCGTCTGCGCCCGAGTTCCAGGCCGCGGCGAGCTGCAGGTCCTCGATACTGCCAATATGCGGCGCGGCCATTTCCGCCACGGCGACATAGCCGTTGGCCGCTGCCTCGGTGAGCGCCCGCCGCTGGTAGCCGCGCAAGGCGGCGGCCGGCAGTTGACGGGCAGCGAGCCGGGCGGCGGTGTGCGCCGCGCGCTTGACCTGGCTGCCCTCGCCAAAACCGTCCCTCCCGTGCAGACCGGCGGTTGCCGCCAACGAGGAGGAGACGATTGCCGAGTGCACGTCAACACGGGACAGGTAGACGTCCCGTCCCCCGGCGGCACGTTCCAATTCTTCGCGGGAAGGCAGTGCTGAGTCCGTCCACTGGGTGTCGTCCCAGCCGTGGCCGAGCACTGTGCCGTTGGCTGTGGAACCGGCGACGGCGTCGAGCAGTTCCCGGGCAGAGCGGACGTCGCCGAGCTGCAGCGAGTCCAGGGCAATCCCGGTTTCCGTGAGATGGACGTGGGAATCGACAAATCCGGGGGCCAGGAGCGCACCCTTAAGGTCGATGATCTCCATCGAGGCGTCCGCGATCGAGCCGGCAGCCTGCTCGGACCCGACCCAGGCGACGGTGTCGCCGTCGACCAGCAGCGCCGTCGCGAAGGGATCCGCGGCCGTGTAGACGGAGCCGTTGCGGTAGAGCGTTACCTTGCGCGGCGCGGGGATGGCCGGTGAATCTGTCATGGGTCTTGGACTCCTTGCAACTGGTGGCCGGTGTGGCCGGACATGTTCGACGACGGTGGGGGCCCGGCCCGACGGCCGGCAGCGGCGGTCAGGCCACTGAGGAGTACGCGACGACGCCGCGCTTGATGAGTTTGATGGCCTCGGCGCACAGCCGCGAGACCCGCGGGTCCAGCGTCGGGATTTTCGCCAGCTGGTCCAACAAATCGATGACCTGTTTCACCCACCGGACAAAGTCGCCGGCGGCCAGGTCCGTCCCGCTGAGGACCTCCTGCAGGTGACGGCCTTTGGCCCACTTAAACATCGGCCAGGCCAGGCCCAGTTCGGGTTCGCCGGTCAGCGGGAGCTTGTTGGCTTCCTCAACATCCTCCAGGGCTGACCATTCGCGCACCACAATGTCGACGGCGGATTCCAGCGAAACACTCGGCAGCTTGGGCCGGAGGCCACGTTCCTCACGTTTGGCCTGGTAGACCAAAACGCTGGCCAGGGCGGCCACTTCGGCGGCGTCCAGGTCATTAAAGGCGCCGAGGCGAAGCGACTGCGAAATGAGCAGGTCCTTTTCGCCGTAGATCCGGCGCAGCCGTTGACCATCCGCTCCGATGGTGAGCACGCCGTCCTCCGACGTCTCCAGGTACCCGTAGCCGGAGAGGACTCCGCACACCCGGTCGAAGGTTTTGGCGATGGTGTTGGTCCGGCCCTGGATCTGGCGCACCAGCCCGTCCGTCTCCTGCCGAAGCTTCCAATAGCGCTCCGACCAGCGCGCGTGGTCCTCCCGTTCGCTGCACCCGTGGCACGGGTGGGCGCGGAGTTCGCGGCGCAGCTCAGCGATCCGCTTTTCCTGATCCGGCTGCGCAGCGGCGCGGCCAAAGTCATCGTTCCTGCTCGGCGGCGCCGGCGGCCGGTTTTCCCGGAGGGCGTTGCGGACCGAGGACGCCAGGTCCCGGCGTGACTTGGGCACCTTGGCATTGAATGACTTAGGGATCCGGACCCGGGTAATCGGGGCCAGCGGCCCTTCCACGTCCTGGGTTCCGATCCGCCGCAGCTGGTTGTCCAGCGTCATCACCGCCGGCCGCGGCTCGCGGGAGTGGTGGTCGGAGCTGAGGACCACTGCAAGTCCGGGTGCCCGCCCGGTCGGTACGTCCACCACGTCCCCGGGAAGCAACCGGCTCAGGGAGTCCTCGGTGACCGACTTCCGGGCCCGGGAGCTGGTCTTGGAAGCGTTCTTCTCTGCATCGGAGAGGGCGCGGCGGATTCGTGAGTAGTCGGTGAAATCACCCAGGTGGCAGCTCATCGATTTACTGAAGCCGGCCAGGGACTCCTCGCGTCCGCGTACCTGTTTCGCCAGCCCGACGACGGACCGGTCGGCCTGGAACTGGGCGAACGAGGACTCGAGGATTTCCCGGGCCCGGGGGCGGCCGAACTGCGCCAGCAGGTTGATGGACATGTTGTAGGTGGGCCGGAAGCTCGAATTCAGCGGATAGGTGCGGCGTGAGGCGAGCCCGGCTACTGCCGCCGGGTCTGTCCCGGGCTGCCACAGCACCACGGCGTGGCCCTCGACGTCGATCCCGCGGCGCCCGGCGCGTCCGGTCAGCTGGGTGTACTCCCCCGCGGTGATGTTAACGTGCGCCTCACCGTTGAACTTATCCAGCTTTTCCAGGACCACGGAGCGCGCCGGCATGTTGACGCCGAGCGCCAGGGTCTCGGTCGCGAACACGGCTTTGACGAGTCCGTCGACGAAGAGCTTCTCCACCACTTCCTTGAAAGTGGGCAGCATTCCGGCGTGGTGGGCCGCGAGGCCGCGGAGCAAGCCGTCGCGCCAGCTCCAGAAGCCCAGCACGTCCAGGTCGTCGGGCGGGATGTCTTGCGCCGCTTCATCGACGCGCCGGGCAATGATGAGCTGTTCCTGCTCGGTGGTAAGCCACAACCCTGCCGCGACGCACTGAGCCACGGCGGCATCGCAACCGGCCCGGGAAAAGATGAACGTGATGGCCGGCAAGAGGTCCTGTCTGTCCAGGCTGGCGATGACCTGGGGGCGGCTGGCTTTCCGGACGGGGCTGCGCGGGTCGCCCTGCGGGGCCTCGTCGCGCCGGCTGCTTTGGCGCCGGACGTTCCGGCCGCCGTGGCCAAAACGTCCGCGGAAGTTCATCTGGCTCTCGGCGCGGGCCATGGAGAGCAGCTCGGGATTGACGTCAAAGCCCGGCCGTTCGGTGCTGACGGCGCCGGAGCCCGCGGCCTTCAGCCGGGCGGGCACGGCGGACACGGCGGCCTCGCCGGCCGGAGCGATCTCATCGAAGCTGGTATCGCCGGCGAAGAGGTCCACGATCTTCCGGCCCACCATCACGTGCTGCCACAGCGGAACGGGACGGTGCTCGGAGACGATGACGTCGGTCTGGCCGCGCACAGTATCCAGCCAGGCGCCGAACTCTTCGGCATTGGAGACCGTTGCGCTCAGCGAGGCAAGCTGGACTTCGCTGGGCAGATGGATGATGACTTCCTCCCAGACCGCGCCGCGGAAGCGGTCCGCAAGGTAGTGGACCTCATCCATCACGACGTAGCCGAGGTCGCCCAGAGTGCTCGAGTCGGCGTAGAGCATGTTGCGGAGCACTTCGGTGGTCATCACCACCACCGGGGCGTCCCCGTTGATGTTGGTGTCGCCGGTGAGTAGGCCCACCTGGTCCGCACCGTATTTGTCCGCGAGTTCAGCGTACTTCTGGTTGGACAGCGCCTTGATCGGTGTGGTGTAGAAGGCCTTGAGGCCGCGCTGGAGCGCCAGGTAGATGGCGAACTCCCCCACGATGGTCTTGCCGGCACCGGTAGGGGCGGCCACCAGGACACCGCGGCCGGACTGCAGTGACAGGCACGCTGCACGCTGGAAGTCATCGAGTTCGAAGGCGAGCGAACGGATAAATCCGCCCAGGTAGGTTTTGGCTTCGGCGGCCCGCTCGGCACTGGCGCGGTAGCGTTCAGATGGCGATTCCGGACCGGGTAGTGAGGACATGCTTCCAGCCTAGTGCGCCGGGAGCTAGAGATTCTCCAGCTCGGAGCCGGGAGTCGCCTGGTCTGCGGTGGCTTCGGTCTCGGCGGCCCGTTTGACGGCACGCCGTTCCCGCCGGCGGTCGTTCAGCAAACACAGCCCGATGGCGCTGAAGAAGAGCACAAGCATGGGTCCGGCAAGGTAGAACATGCTCATCGCGTCGGCGCCGGGTGCAGCCATGGCGGCGAAGAGGCAAACCAGGAAAACTGTGATCCGCCAGCTTTTGACGAGCTGCTTTCCCTTGACGATTCCCGCCAGGTTCAGCCCAACAAGGACAACGGGCAGCAGGAAGGCGATGCCGAAGGCGAGCAGGAGCCGCAGCACGAACGAAAGGTACACCTGGGCGCTGATGAAGTTGGATCCGCCGGATGGCGTGAAATCGGTCAGCACCCGGACGGCGTTCGGAAGCACCAGCCACGCCAGCAGGACTCCGCCAATAAAAAGTGGAACCGCGACTGCCACGAAGGACAGCGCCATCCTGCGTTCCTTTTTGTGCAGCCCGGGCACAATAAACGCCCACAGCTGGTAAAGCCAGACCGGGCTGGCGACGATCAGGCCAAGGAACACCGAGACCTGGATCATCAGGTCAAACGAGCTTGCCACGCCGTCGAAGTTCAGCGATGCCTGCCGGCCGGAGTGCTGGTTGAGGTCGCTGATCGGCTTGATCAGCGCCGCGAGCATCGGCTGATAGACGAGGAACCCCACGACGGTGCCCAGGATCACGGCGATCGCGGACCGGAAGAGCCGGTTGCGCAGCTCTTTGAGGTGATCGAGGAGCGCCATCTTCCCCTCGGGGTTCGACCGGCGGCCCATTGTTACTGCCATTCGGTGTTAGGCGCGGTTCGGCGGCGGAACGTCGGTTCCGCTTTCGGCGCGGGATTCCGTGCCGGCGGATTTCGGATGGTTGACGACCTTGCCCTCGACAGGCTCGGAGCCCTCTTTGTCGTCGGTAGCGCCGTCCTTTTTCATTTCCCGGACTTCCGACTTAAAGATCCGCATCGACTGGCCCAGGCTCCGGGCCATGCCGGGCAGCTTGGGTGCCGCGAAAAGCACCAATGCCAAAACAACGATGATGATGAGATGCCAGCCTTCAAGTCTCATGACAGGAGGTCCTTTCGTTTGGTTACATCTTACGTCTTAGTGAATTCGATGTCGCTTAGCCGTTGGGGCTGGCCGCGGTCCATCTTGCGCCTGACGCGCCGCCGCCGGCGGGCTTCCTGCCGCGCGGTTTTGGCTGCCCGGTAATCGTGCCGCAGCTGGTCCGGAGAGGCAAATACGGCCGATCCGGGTTCCCCCGCGAGCACGGATCGGTCCTTGCCCCCGGCGTCACCCGCGCCGTCCGGCCGGGTGTTTTCGGAGTTGCTTCCCGACGCCGGACCGGCCGACGGGAAGCTGGCGAACCTCTCGGCTGCTTCCCCGAGCTCCTTGACCGTGGCCATAAAGGTCCGGAACAAGCGGACGCCGAGCGCGACGAAGAGCAAGAGCGACAGCGCGACGAGCGCTATCCAGATCACGATCCAGGACCACCAAGGCATGCTGACTACTCTAGCCGCCGGAGCGGCTGGTCTTCATATTGGGCAAGTGCGGCTGCGAGCCATTCGCGGGAACTGCCGGCAAGTTCTTCGGGCTCCAGGATCCGTGCAGTCCCGCCGTGCTGGGCCACGAACATCGGCAGCCAGCCAGTGCTGCCGAAGCGGATTTCGGCCAGCAGACCGCCGTCGGTCAGCTGTGCCGTCCGTTCGGCGTAGTATTCGTCGGCGAGGCCGGCGCCTTGCCGGGTCAGCTGGACCACCACCACCGCGTCGTCGTCGTTCGGGGTGAAGAGTTTGACCGGCAACTTCCCGTCTGGAGCTGCCTCACCGGACACTGGCTGGCCGGTGGTTTCCAAGGCGTCGATCCGGTCCAGCCGGAAGTTCCGCAGGGCACCCGCGGAATGGCAGAACGCCTCGAGATACCAGGTGTTGTCCAGCGAATACAGCCTGAGCGGATCAATGTTGCGGGTAGAGGCGGTATCGCGGAGCGGTGAGAAATAACGCAGCCGCAGCTGGGCGCCGTTTCGGATGGCCTGGCGGGCCGTCTCCAGGGCCGCAGTATTCCCCGGGGCCACCTCGGGTCCGGACAGGACGGCCGCCTTCAGGCCTTCCTCCCCGGCCGCGGCCAAAAGTTTGAGCGTAACGGATTCCAGTGCCCCGCCCTCGGCAAGTTCGGGCAGGCTGTTGAGTGTTTCCAGCCCGGTCAGCAGGGCGCAGGCCTCTTCCACTGTGAAGCGGACGGGCCGGTTCAGGTCGAGGTCCTGGGTGATGGTGACGTGGTCGTCCTCCCACTGGATATCGAGCAGGTCATCAGGGTAGCCCTCCGGAAGGCCCGAGCAGATCAGGATGCGCAGGTCAGCTTCCAGCTCTTCCCGGGTGATGCCGAAGTTCGCCGCTACCTCCGAGATGTGCAGTCCCTGGTGGTGCACCAGGAACGGCACAAGCTGAAGCATCCGGGTGAGTTGGTCTTCGGATGTGCGCTTGCGGCCGTGCCGTGCCGAACCCGTTGCCGGGAACGCAATCGGCGGGGCCGGCGCCGCCGCGAAGTCGGCGGCGCCGGCCAGGCGCCGGCGCACGGACGTCACCAGACCGGGCGGGGATACCACCTGTACCCGGGGACCGTAGGAGGCGAGTTCCTCCGCCAGCGTCTCAGCGTCCCGGTACGGGACACTGAGGCGGTCCCGCCCGGCGGCGGTCACCCCGGCGTCTTCCGGCCCGCGGACGGCGGTGGCCCGCCTGCGGAGGCCGTGGACGCTGCCGGCCCGGACGTCCACGACGGCGGTCTGTACCGGCAGCTCCGTCAGCGTGGCAAGTTCTGCGCGTACGTTGAAGTCCGGCGGAGCCGTGAAGTTCTCCTTCGCAAGGACGTCAACGGCCGAGGTGAGCCGGGACAAGCGGAAGAAACGCTTGGCACCCCGGGTCCTGTCATGGCCGACGAGGTACCACTGGCCAAACCGGCTTCCGAGCCCCCACGGCTCCACGAGCCGGGCCTCCTCCCGTCCGGTGCTGCCGGCCAGGTAGCGGAAGCTGACGGGGTGCCGGGCGTGCACAGCGGCGACGAGGTCCTCGAATGCCTGGCCCGCGGGCCGGATCCGCGGCTGCAGCCCGGCGGGGAGCTCGGCGTCGACCAGCCCGCCGGATGCCTGCAGCTTGCGCACCGCGTTGACGGCCGCCGAACCGAGGGCTGCATGCTCCCAGAGCTGGGCTGCCAGGATGAGCACAGTGCACTCTTCCGGGGTGAGGCTGACATCGGGCAACCGGTTGGAATCCTTGCCGATCCGGTATCGGGTGGTGGCCGGATCATCCGAACCCCAGCCCTTGTCCGTCACGGTCTCGACCTCGAAGCCGAAGCGGCGCAGCTCGCCCTTGTCGCGTTCGAACATCCGGCCGAAAGCGACGTCGGTGCTGGTGGTGTCGTGATACACCTTTTGCCGCAACTCACCGCGGCGCAGGCCGTACGTGGTGTTGAGCAGGGCTATCAGGAGGTTCAGGAGGCGTTCGGTACGTGAGGCTGACACCCCGCTAGGGTACTAAAGTCTGCTCCCGAATATGGCAAAAGCGCGGCACCAGCCGGAAGAACTTCCCGGATGGCGCCGCGCCCAGCGGCTCAGGACCGCAGCCGGCGGGGCCGGCTGCGGTCACAGTGTGCCGGTGCTTAGCGGACTGCGACGAGGTCGACGACGAAGATGAGCGCCTCGTTCGGGCCGATCGCCCCGCCGGCGCCGCGGGCACCGTAAGCGAGCTCGGCGGGGATCTCAAGCCGGCGGCGGCCGCCGACCTTCATGCCCAGCAGACCCTGGTCCCAGCCCTGGATGACCTGGCCGACGCCGACACGGAAGTCGAGCGGCGCGCCGCGGCCCCAGGAAGCGTCAAACTCCTCGCCGGTGGACCAGGCCACACCGACGTAGTGGGTGGAGACGGTGTCACCGGCCTTGGCTTCGGCGCCGTCGCCTTCAATCAGTTCGGTGATGACAAGTTCGGTGGGAACGGCGCCGTCCGGGAAATCAATTTCCGGCTTCTGGCGGTCGATGTTTCGCTGTCCAAATGACATGGGTGCTCCTTCTAGCGTGACTTAGGTAGTGGGGGTGCAGCAGTTACTTCTTGCCCAGGATGTCAACGACGAAGACGAGGTCGCCCTTTGCGTCGCCCTGGCCTGCGTCGCCGTAGGCGAGGTCCTTCGGGACAACCAGCAGGACGCGGGAACCAACCGTCTTGCCGGCCAGGCCCTGGGTCCAGCCTTTGATAACGCCGGTCAGCGGGAAGGTGGCCTTTTTGCCGCTCTCAAAGCTGGAGTCGAAGACCTTGCCGGTGGCGAGGGCAACGCCCACATAGTTCACGGTAATGGTGTCCGCTTCGGTGAGTGCGGGTCCGCTGCCCTTGATCAGGTCCTGCGAGACAAGCGCTGTCGGGGCGGCGACGCCTTCGACAGAAATCTCCGGGATGCCCTTGTCGTTTTCCTTCACGGTGGGCAGGCCTGCCGGCGGGCTGACAGTCTCACCCTCGGGCTTGTCGAGGACGGGGGGTGCGTCCTTGGCGGAGATGACCTTGACGATCAGGAGCTGGGTGGGCTTGGCCTCGGCACCTTCGGCACCTTCGGCGGCTGCGGCACCGGGGACAGCGAGGGCCAGCTGGGAGCCGATCTTCGTACCGACGAACGCGTTGTAGATCACGGCGCTGTTGGTTTTGAGCTCGTCGTTTAGTTCGAGCTCCTCCGGGTCCTTCGGGAAGGTGTCTTCCAGGGTGGAGCCGTCAGTGCCGTTGAGGGCAATGATGGAAATAGCAGCGATCTGGTTCGCCTTGACCCGGTCGCCGTCGCCCTCGCTGACGACCTTGACGGTCGGTTCCTTGACGTCGAGCGGCTTGGTGAATTCAACACCGGGTGCCTTCTTGTCGCCGTTCTCCGTGAGCTTGAGGGAGTCCAGCTTGGCCGTTTCGCCGGCGGACTGGCTGGAGGGCTCCGGGGCGGCCGGTTCGCCGCCGCCGCAGGCGGTCAGGAGCAGCAGCCCGGGAAGAAGAATTGCTAGTAGTCGGCGCACTTAAGAACTTTCGTCGGGGCAGGATGGACGCCTTGCCGGGCACAGGCCAGCGGCAAAGCAAGCGGTGGCCGCGAGCGGCACTCGTCCAGAATAACGCGGAAAGCTGGGTATCAGCCCATAGAGTCCAGCAAGGCATCGACCCGTTCGTCCACACTGCGGAACGGATCTTTGCACAAAAGTGTCTGATGGGCGCGGTCGTTGAGCTTCAAATGCACCCAATCGACGGTGTAGTCGCGGCCCAGTTCCTGCGCCCGCCGGACGAAGTCCCCGCGGAGCTTGGCGCGGGTGGTCTGCGGCGGAGCGTCCACAGCATCCTTCACTGCGGTGTCATCGACCACGCGGCGGACGGCACCGCGGGCCTGGAGGAGGTAGTAGAGCCCGCGCGTGCGGGAGATGTCGTGGTAGGTCAAGTCAAGCTGCGCGATCCGGGGCGCGTCGAGGCCCAGATTGTGACGTGCGCGGTAGCTGTCCATCAGCTTCTTTTTGATCGCCCAGTCCACTTCGGTGTCGATTGTGCTGGTGTCGCCGCTTTCGATCGCATCAAGGGTGCGTTCCCAGAGATCCAGGATCAGCGGAACGTGGGCGTTGTGGGCCCCTTGCTCGGCGACGAACGCCGTGACCTTTGCCAGGTATTCGCGCTGGATCTCGAGCGCGGTGAGCTGCCGGCCGTTGGCGAGCCGGACGAGTGCGCGGCCGCTGAGGTCGTGGGAGATCTCCCGGATGCTGCGGATCGGGTTTTCCATCCGCATATCGCGCATGATCACGCCCGCTTCGATCATCCGCAGGATCAGGTCAACGGTTCCGACCTTCAGCAGGGCTGTGGTCTCGGACATGTTGGAGTCGCCCACAATCACGTGCAGCCGGCGGTAGAATTCGGCGTCTGCATGCGGTTCGTCGCGGGTGTTGATGATCGGGCGGGACCTGGTGGTGGCGGAGGAGACACCCTCCCAGATGTGGTCGGCGCGCTGCGAGAACGCGTAGGTCGCCCCGTGCGGGGTCTTGAGGATCTTGCCGGCGCCTGCGATCAGCTGCCGGGTCACAAGGAACGGAATCAGGATTTCGGCCAGCCGGGAGAACTCCCCCCGCCGCGGAATGAGGTAGTTCTCATGGCTGCCGTAGGAATTTCCGGCCGAATCGGTGTTGTTCTTGAACAGGTACACCGTGCCGTTGAAGCCCTCGGCCGCGAGCCGCTGCTGCGCCTCGTCGACGAGGTCGTCCAGGATCAGTTCCCCGGCCCGGTCATGTGCTATTAGCTGGGCGAGGTCGTCGCATTCCGCTGTGGCATACTCCGGGTGCGAACCGACGTCGAGGTACAGCCTGGAGCCGTTGGTCAGGAACACATTGGAGGACCGTCCCCAGCTGACAACCTTGCGGAAGAGGTAGCGGGCTACCTCTTCCGGCGCCAACGGACGGGACTCCGGACTTGAATAGGAAATTCCAAATTCGGTCTCAATGCCGAAAATACGCTTGTCCATCTCAGTTCTCCTCCACCAGCACTGCCGTGATGTCTGCGTCGTCCAGCCTGCGGAAGGCGCGGCGGGTACCGCGGCCGCTCTCCGAACCCCGGTCCAGTACCGCCACCTCAACGGCCGAGGCCGGCAGCGTGTTGGCCTCCTTGTCCGCGACGAGGCCCGCCAGTGCCAGCCTGATGGCCGCGGCGAAGTCGAGTTCGCCCTGCCAGCCGGCCGCCACCTCTTCGGAGACCTTGTCGGCCTGGCCGCCCATCACGATAAAACCCTTCTCGTCCGCGATGGAACCGTCGAATGTCAGCCGGTAGAGGTGGTCTTCGTCCGGGGAAGTGCCGACCTCGGCGACGGCCAGTTCGACTTCAAAGGGCTTTTGTTCGGCCGTAAACACTGCGCCCAGGCTTTGGGCGTAGACACTCGCGAGGCCCCGGGCTGTGACGTCCTCCCGGTCGTAGGAGTAGCCGCGCACATCCGCGTAGCGCACCCCGGCCTGGCGGAGGCTTTCGAATTCGTTGTATTTCCCCACGGCCGCAAAGGCGATCTTGTCGTAAATCTCACCGATTTTGTGCAGCGACGGGGACGGGTTTTCGGCCACCAGGGCGATCCCGTCACGGCAGCTGATGACCACCACGGAACGCCCCCGTGCGATGCCTTTCCGCGCGAAATCCGCGCGGTCCTTCATCAGCTGCTCGGGCGATACGTAGAACTGCTGGGTCATCTCAAGCCTCCCGCCGGGCTGCGGTCCGGGACTCTATAACGGTGCCGGCCGCTGCCGCGAGCTGACGCTCCGGAACCCGGAAGGCACCTGAGCGGTTGACGATGTAGACCACGGGCCAGAGCTGCCGGACCGGATCGGGTCCGCCGGTGGCGGAATCGTCGTCGGCGGCGTCGTAGAGGGCCTCGACGGCGACGGCCACGGCTTCCGGCTCCGTGAGGTTGGGGCGCCAGAGCTTCTTCAGCGAGCCGCGCGCGAACACCGAGCCCGAGCCGACGGTGTGGTGTTCCTGCTCCTCATAACGTCCGCCGGTGACGTCGTAGGAGAAGAGCCGGCCCAAGCCCGCCGGGCGGTCGAATCCCGCAAACAGCGGCACAACGGCGAGGCCCTGCATCGCCATCGGAAGATTGCTGCGGATCATCGCCCCAAGCCGGTTGGCTTTGCCGTCCAGGCTCAGCAGCGTCCCCTCGATCTTTTCGTAGTGTTCAAGTTCGACCTGGAAAAGCCGGGTTATGTCAAGGGCGATTCCCGCGGTTCCGGCGATGCCAAGCACGGAATACTGGTCGGCCGGGAACACTTTTTCGATGTTCCGGCTGGCGATGACGTTGCCCATGGTGGCGCGGCGGTCCCCCGCCATCAATACGCCGCCCGCATATGTCAGCGCCACAATCGTTGTCCCGTGCGGCGCTTGCAGCGGCGCGGCAGGCAGCCCGGCCGGCAGTTGTTGGCCGGAGCCTTGCAGGCCGAACGGCAACAAATCGGGGCGTTGGCGTTGAAGGTGTTCAGCGAAGGAGGACGTGGCGTTGGCGGCTACCTGGTTGGCGGTGGTTTCCTGCACTGGTGCACTCCCTCAACGTAGTGAATCAACGGCTTCCGGTCCGGAGCCCTGAGCCCGGTGCCAGCCGCGCTATTGGCCGCCCTTTTGGACAAAAGCGCGGACAAACTCCTCGGCGTTGGATTCCAAAACGCCGTCGATCTCATCAAGCAGGTCGTCGACGCCCTGGGTTGCGGCCGAGGCCTGGCCCTCCGCGGGGGCCGGCGGGGCGGCCGGAACGTCTTCGTCGACTTCCGCGTCCCGCGACTGCGGCTGCTGCTGCTCCTGGCCTGCCATGATTTTCTCCTTTTGTCCGTCCCTCCTTCGCAAGGGACTTCCTGTAAGCCATAGTGCCACGCCCGGCGGCGCTGCGGGGTCCTTTGTCCCTAGGAACCGGGTGGGAGCCCGAGGAGTTCGGCGAGGAACGGTCCGGCTTCCCGGTGCCGGGCGAACAGAGGCCCGGTGAGGGCCTCTGTTCCGCGCAGCGGTTCCCGGGTGGGGACCCGCTGCAGCCTGCCGCGGCCGGGCACATCGAAGATCACCGAGTCCCAGCTGGCACCGACCACGCCGGTCCCGAAACGGCTGATGCAGCGGCCCCTGAAGTACGCCCGGGTATCCGACGGCGGTTCCGTGACCGCGCGCTGGATCGCGCCGTCGTCGACCATCCGCCGCATTCGGTCCCGGGCCAGCAGCCGGTAGTAGAGTCCCTTCTCGGGCCGGATATCTGCCCATTGCAGGTCCACCAGGCCCAGCCGGGCGTGGCCCCAATCCAGTCCGTCGCGGTCCCGGTAGCCCTCCAGCAGCGAGAGCTTCGCAAGCCATTCCACCGAGGAGGCGGCGGCGGCGCGGTCGCTGCCCAGCTCGGAAAGCGTCGCCGACCAGCGTTCCAGCACCCCGTGTGTGTGGCCGTCACCGTCCACGGAATCGGCGACGCCGGTGTCCTGGGCATGTTTTGCGGCCGCCTCGAAGTAGATCCACTGCAGGTCCAGGGCGGTGATCCGCCGCCCGTCGAGCAGCCGCAGGGTGGCCGTGAGCGAGGTGTCATGGCTGACAGCCTGCAGCGCGGCGACCGGCTCGTGGACTTCAATGCGGGGGGCAAGCCCGGCCTCGATCAGGCTGAGCACCAGCGCGGTGGTGCCGAATTTCAGGTAATTGGACGCCTGGCTGAGGTTGGCGTCGCCAATGATAACGTGCAGGCGCCGGTACTTGTCCGCCGTCGCGTGGGGTTCATCCCGGGTGTTGATGATGGGCCGGCGGATGGTGGTTTCCAGGCCGACCTCCGTTTCGAAAAAATCTGCACGCTGGCTGACCTGGTAACCCGGGAGGGAGCCGTCCTGCTTGATACCAACCCGGCCGGCGCCGCAAAGAACCTGCCTGGTGACGAAGAACGGGGTCAGCCCCCGGACAATGTCGCCGAAGGGCACACTGCGCGGCATCAGGTAATTTTCGTGGGACCCATAGGAGACCGATTTGTTGTCCGTGTTGTTCTTGTACAGATTCAGCGGGGGCAGGTCGGGGTCGGCAGCGAGCCGCCGCACCGCCGCCAGCGCAACGAGGTCTCCAGCGGCGTCCCAGGCGACGACGTCCAGCGGGCTGGTCACTTCCGGGCTGGAGTATTCGGGGTGGGCGTGGTCGACGTAGAGACGGGCACCGTTGCCGAGCACCATGTTCATCAGCAAGGTGCCGGACTCGTCCTCGCCGTCGGCTTCCAGCTCCTGCCGTCCGTAGGCGAGGGCAACGGCTTCGGCGTCGAGCACGGGCGGCTGATCGGTCAGCTGGTCCGGTTCGGCCCGGCTTCGTTCCAGCGTCCAGCCGCGGGCATCGCGCAGCGGTTCCTCGTCGGAGTAGTCCCAGCGCGTTTCGGCCCCGCCGGCGGCGCGCTGCCGTGTCACCTGGGCATACGCCTGGATCACCCGGGCCGACATCATCGTGGCGTTCGCCCCCGGCGCGGACGGTGCGTGGATGCCGTATTCGGTCTCAGAGCCCATCACCCGCATGGCACCGCCGACGGGAAGCCCGCCGGGACCGCCGGCGGGCTTCCCCGGCACAGCGGATGTCACAGGTACTGGCCAGTGCTCGGCATTGTTTCGATGGACTTGCCGGGTTCCTGGCCGGCCTTGCCCTGGACAATGGTGCGGATATACGTGATGCGCTCGCCCTTTTTACCCGAGATGCGCGCCCAGTCATCGGGGTTTGTGGTGTTGGGCATGTCCTCATGCTCACGGAATTCGTCAATGACGGCACGCAGCAGGTGGTCGATGCGGATGCCCCTTTGGCCCACCGTCAGCAGGTCCTTGATGGCGTACTTTTTGGCCCGGTCCACCACGTTCTGCACCACGGCGCCGGAGTTGAAGTCCTTGAAGTAGAGCATTTCGGTGTCGCCGTTCGCATAGGTGACCTCGAGGTATTCGTTGGACTTGTCGGTCGAGTACATGGCCTCGACCGTGCGCTGGACCATGGCGTCCACGGTGGCCTGGATGTCCCCGCTGTATTCGGCCAGGTCCGACTCGTGGAAGGGCAGGTCGGCGGTGATGTACTTGTTGAAGATGTCCGCGGCGGCCTCGGCATCGGGGCGGTTGATCTTGACCTTGACGTCCAACCGGCCCGGGCGCAGGATCGCGGGGTCGATCATGTCTTCGCGGTTGGATGCGCCGATGACGATTACATTGTCGAGGCGTTCGACTCCGTCGATCTCGCTGAGCAGCTGCGGGACAATTGTGGTTTCGACGTCGGAGGAGATGCCGGTGCCGCGGGTCCGGAACAGCGAGTCCATTTCGTCGAAGAACACCACCACGGGGCTGCCTTCCGATGCCTTTTCACGGGCCCGGGCAAAGATCAGCCGGATGTGGCGTTCGGTCTCGCCGACGTACTTGTCCAGCAGTTCCGGGCCCTTGATGTTCAGGAAGTAGCTTTTCATGTCCGTTTTGCCGGTGCGTTCGGCCGCCCGGGCGGCCAGGGAGTTGGCTACCGCCTTGGCGATGAGCGTCTTGCCGCAGCCGGGCGGGCCGTAGAGCAGGATCCCTTTGGGCGCCTTGAGGCCGTGTTCGCGGTACAGGTCCGGGTGCAGGAACGGCAGTTCCACGGCGTCGCGGATCTGTTCGATCTGCGGCCCCAGGCCGCCGATGTCCTGGTAGGTGATGTCCGGTACTTCCTCGAGGACCAGGTTCTCGACCTCCGAGCGCGGGATCTTCTCGAGGGCGTAGCCGGTACGGGAATCGATCGAGAGTGCGTCGCCGACGCGGAGTTTCTGCGCGAGCAGGGCGCCCGAGAGCCGGATGACCCGTTCCTCGTCGGCCCGGCCAACTACCAGCGCCCGGTCCGGTCCCAGCAGTTCCTTCAGCGTGACCAGGTCGCCGGCCCGTTCGTATCCCAGCCCGGCGACCACCAGCAGTGCCTCGTTAAGCAGGACTTCCTGGCCGGCCGCCAACTGGTTTATGTTCACCAGCGGACTGATCCCCACACGCATCTTCCGGCCCGCGTTGAAGATGTCCACGGATTCCTCGGTGGCGGCCTGGCCGCCGTTCCCGGCGGCAGGTTGGCGCTTTGGATTCAGCTGCAGCACCGTGCCGAAGCTGTACGGCGGCTGGCCCTCCTGGTCGAGGGCATTCTTCAACCGCATGATTTCCGCTTTTGCGGTCTCCAGCATCGAGACCAGTTTGGAGTTGTTTTGCGTCGCAGCGCCAAGCTGGCGGTCAATCTGCCGGAGCTTGTCCCGGAGGATATTGAGCTGGCGCTCGGCCATCGACAGTTCGCCAATCGGGGGGCCAGCACCGTCAGTGGTATGCGCTTGTTCCCCGGCTGCCGCCGCGTCCTGCGCCGGCGTCCGGCCCGGATCGGTGTTCGGAGTCTCCATGGTGCATCAGCCCCTTCGTACGCTTCTCCTTAGACACTAGTCCCAAGAAGACCGGTGACGCGGGAGAGTTCCGAAATGCGGACTACTTCGTGATCTCCGGATCGTCCTTGACGTTGGTTCCGGCGATGGCGTCCCGGGCCGCCCGGCGCAGCTTCTTGTCCGACACGGCGCGCTCCCCTACGGCACCGGGCGTCCAGGCATTTACATCCTCTTCGTTGAAGCCGGTCTTCGACGGACGGCGCTTCAGGGAGATGCCCGTGACGCCGTCCGCGAGCCGCCGGGTGACGAGCAGGAAGCCGGTGTGCGCGACCATCCTGTGGTCCGGACGCACGGCGAGACCCTCGAGGTGCCAGCCGCGGACCATGGATTCCCAGGCGTCGGGTTCGGTGAAGCGGCCGTCGGCGCGGATGGCCTCCGCGGTCCGGGACAGCTGCGTGACGGTGGCGACGTAGTTGATCCACACGCCGCCCGGTGCCAGGACAGTGGCTACGGCGTCAAGGCATTCCCACGGGGCCAGCATGTCCAGGACCACCCGGTCCACCGAACCGGGCTCCTCGGTGCGGACCACTTCCTCCTGGAAATCGCCAATGCTGATCTGCCAGGCCGGGTGCGGGCCGCCGAAGATCGTCTCGACGTTGCCGCGGGCGATGTCGGCGAATTCCTCCCGGCGCTCAAAAGAGTGCAGGTAGCCGTTGTCGCCCACCGCACGAAGCAGCGAGATGGACAACGCGCCGGAGCCGACGCCTGCCTCGACCACGCGGGCGCCCGGGAAGATGTCCGCCATGGTGACAATCTGGCCGGCGTCTTTGGGGTAGACGACGGCCGCGCCGCGCGGCATGGACAGGACAAAGTCCGAGAGCAGGGGCCGCAGCGTCTGGTACTGCTGGCCAACGTTGTTGACTACGACGGATCCATCCGGCATGCCGATGATCTCGTCATGGTTCAGGAAGCCGCGGTGGGTGTGGAAAGCACCGCCGGCTTCAAGGCTGATTGTGTTCATCCGGCCGCGTTCGTCGGTGAGCTGGACACGCTCACCCTCCCGGAAGGGTCCGCGTCGGCGCGCTGACCCGACGGGGGCGGCGGCCATTCGTGCGGTCTCCGTTGCCGGTGCGCTGCTGACGGCAGCGCCGTCGGCCGTTCCGGCGTCGTCTGGGCTGATGCTGGCGGCGGTGTCGCTGCTCATGAAGATGTTCCTCGCTCCTGGAAAGCTGTGTGGACGCCGATGGTGCCGGAGGTCCGGCCCCGGGTGCCCGGGGCCGTGGCCCGGGCACGGAAATACACGACCGGCAGGTAACTCTACCGGCTTTGGCCGAACATCCGCTTGCCGGGCCCCGGACGCCGGCCCTTGAGGGCTGCCAGCACAACTGATTGTCGGAGCAGTCCGGTGACGGTGCCGTCGCGGTCCACCACGGCGTACTCCACGCCGTCGAGCTGGGCCAGGTACTGGAGCAGTTCCTGCCCCTTTGACCAAGCGGGCACGTACGCGCCGGGTCCAAGGGCGTAGGACACGGCGGTGAGGGCGGTGGTGGCAGCCGCGCCGGCAGGAACGGTGGCCACTGCCGCGCCGTCGACCACTCCCGCCGGACGCCCGTCCGGACCGTAAAGGACAATAGCCGGAACTGCCCCGGTGGCCGGATTCGGGGCCAGCGCCAGCAGCTCGGCCACGGTGGCCGACTCCGGGAAGCCGAGCGCGGGTTCGGCCAGCGCCCCGGCTTCCACCAGGGGTAGCCGGCCCCGCAGCCGTGCCTGCACAATCGAGGCGCCGGCGCCCATCCAGAGGAAGCTGCCAACGAGGGCTGTGATGAGCATCAGTGAAACATCCGGCCGGCCGCCGCTGAGCAATGGCAGCGCCACAAACCACAGCACGAGGGCGATCACAATGATCCTGCCGCCCCAGCCCGCCGCCACGGTGCCCTTCTCCTGGCTGCCCGTCAGTTTCCACACGGCGGACTCCACCAGCCGGCCGCCGTCCAGCGGCAACCCGGGCAGAACGTTGAAGAGGCCGATCAGCAGGTTGGCCCAGACGAAGATGTTGGCCAGGATGCCCGCGACTCCGCGCAGGTCGGCGCCGGTCAGCAGGAGCCAGCCCGCTGCGGCCAGGACAAAGTTCGCCGCAGGACCTGCCATCGCCACAAGGACCGACCGGCCGGGCGAAGCCGTGAAGCTTTCGAACTGGGTGTGCCCGCCCCAGAGGTTCAAGACGATCTTTTCGCTGGGCCAGCCGAAGATCCTGGCAGTGAGTGCGTGCGCGAGTTCGTGCACCAGGACTGAAATCAGCAGCAGGACAGCGTAGGCGAAGGCGACAAGGTACGCGCCGATGCCCAGCAAGGGGTTGTTCGCCTGCAGCACCGGGCCGTAGGCGATCACGGTGAAGGCGGCAATGATGAACCACGAATAGGCGAGGATTACCGGCACACCAAAGATACGCCCCAGCGCGATTCCTTCTTTGCGGCCTTGTTTCCGGGGATTCTGCCCATTGCGTCCGCGGGTTTCGGTGTCAGTCATGGTCAGGCACCTTCGCAGCGTCGGGTTCCAGTTCGAGGGGCGCACCCGGGAACTCGTGCCGCAGCGCCACGAGTTCTTCGAGGTCGGCCACCGTACGGCCCGCCAGGGTGTCCCAGCTGGCGTGGCGGGGGTCCGGCGGCAGGGGCACAATGTGCGCAATGGCGACCGTCAGGACTCCGGAGGCGACGGCGGCCGCCACTCCCGGTTCCGAGTCCTCGAGTGCGATGCAGTGGTGCAGGGCCAGCGAGGGGTCCTGCTCCTGGAGCAGTTCGACAGCCTTGAGATAGGCCTCGGGATGCGGCTTGCCCTGTGTGACGGTGTCACCGGTTACCAGGAAATCGAAGTATGGCTTGGGAAGGCTCGCCACGATCTCGCGTGCCAGCGGGGCCTCGGACATGGTCACGAGGGCACAGCGGATGCCCGCGGTGTGGAGCTCGTCCAGGAGCTCCCGGGCCCCGGGCCGCCAGGGCACGAGGGTACGGACCCGGCTGATGACATGGGCCGTGAGGATGTTGATAATCTCACGGCGTTCCAGCGCGACGCCGGCGTCCTGCAGGATGCCCGCGGAGAAGTCCAGGGACTGGCCTACCAGCTGCATCGCCTGCGGATGGGACCACTGCCCGCCGTGCGCCTCGACCAGGGCATGCTCGGCCTCAATCCAGTACGGTTCAGTGTCGACGATGGTGCCATCCATATCCCAGAGCGCGGCTTTGAGGAGGGGCTGGGAAACTGTGGATTGCATACTTTCCAGTCTACGGTGCGGGCCTGTGCGGGGCCCGAGAGTACGCCTGTGGCGAATATCCACCGCGGGACGGCGATTCCCGGCGCTTCATTCCATGCGGCGGCCGGGTCCTTGGACGTAGGGTGAAGAGATGAACAGCTTTGAGGTAGACCCCACGGAAACGGGCAGCGTGCCCGAGCCGGAACGGCTGCTGCAGCCCGTTCCCGAGGGCAGGCGCATCACCGTAATGCTCGCCGCCTTCGAAGGCTGGAACGACGCCGGTGAGGCCGCGAGTGATGCCTTGCGCTACCTGAACAAGCTCTGGGGCGGCAAAAAAGTCGGATCGGTCGACGCCGACGAATACTACGACTTCCAGTTCACCCGGCCCACCATCCGCCGCACGGCGACCGGGGAGCGGAAGATCAAGTGGCCCTCAACCCGGATCTTCAAGGCGAGTGCTCCCGGGTCCAACGTGGACGTAATTTTTGTCCAGGGCACGGAGCCGTCCTACAAATGGCGCGCCTACACCGCCGAACTGTTGGTCCACGCCGAAGCTCTCAACGCCGACTACGTGATCCTCGTCGGCGCGCTGCTCGCCGACGTGCCGCACAGCAGGCCGATTCCGGTAAGCACGTCCACCGATGACCCCGCGCTGCGGGAGCGGATGGACCTTGAAGCATCGCAGTACGAGGGTCCCGTGGGAATCGTCGGGGTCCTCGCTGAAGTAGCACTGCTCGCCGGACTGCCCACGGTCTCGCTCTGGGCCGCGGTCCCGCACTACGTGGCCCAGGCGCCGTCGCCGAAGGCCCAGCTCGCCCTGCTGCACCGGATCGAAGAGTTGCTGCAGGTTCCGCTGGACACCCAGGACCTCGTTGAGGAGTCCGACGCCTGGGAACGCGGCGTGGATGAGCTGGCCACCGAGGACCCCGAAATAGCTGCCTATGTGCGCCAGCTGGAGGAGGCAAAGGACACTGCTGACCTCCCGGAGGCCAGCGGCGAGTCGATCGCCCGGGAATTTGAGCGTTACCTCAAGCGCCGCGGCAAGGACAAGCCATAGCGCAAGGCCGGGTTCGGGCCCTAGAGTTCGACGCCCAGCAGCGCATTGATGGCGTCGCTGACCAGGGCGCCCTCCGCCGGGGATCCCGGCCGGCCGGCTGCAAGGGCGGACGTCGCCCAGTCGTCCACGGCCGCGACCGCCCCGGGAGCGTTCAAATCGTTCGAGAGTTCGGCCCGCAGGCGGGACAGCAGCCCGGCACCTGAGCCCTCCGGCGCGGCGTCGGCCGCAGCCCGCCAGGTGCGGAGCCTGTCCTTGGCAGCGGCGAACCCGGCCCCGGTCCAGGACCAGTCACTGCGGTAGTGGTGGGCCAGAATGGCCAGCCGGATGGCGGCCGGCTCCTCGCCGGCGGCGCGGAGTTTCGAAACCAGGACCAAGTTTCCCTTGGACTTGCTCATTTTCTCGCCGTCCAGCCCGACCATCCCGGCGTGCGCAAAGTGCTGCGCCAGCGGGACGCCGGAGAGGGAGTGTGCGTGCCCGGCACTCATTTCGTGGTGCGGGAAGACCAGGTCCGAGCCGCCGCCCTGCACCGTAAAGGGCGCCGGCAGGTACTCGTGCGCGATGACTGTACATTCGATGTGCCATCCGGGCCGGCCCTCCCCCAGTTCCCCGCCGGGCCAGCTGGGTTCGCCAGCCCGCGCAACCCGCCAGAGCAGCGGGTCCAGGGCCTGATGCTTGCCGACGCGCCCGGGGTCCCCGCCGCGTTCGGCGAAGAGTCCCAGCATTTCGGCGTCGGAGAGTCCGGAGAGCGCGCCGAGGGTCCAGGCATCGGTGGCCTCGGCGGCGTGCTTGCTGGCGGCTTCGACGTCGTAATAGACATCACCGTCAGGCTCGCCGGCTGTGCCGGGGACCCGGTAGGCGAGACCCCGGTGCAGCAGCCGCTCAATGGCCGGCACAATCAGCGGGACAGATTCAACGGCGCCCACATAGCGGTCCGGTGCCAGTACATTGAGGGCCTCCATGTCGGTCTGGAAGAGCTCGATTTGGCTGGCGGCAAGCTCCCGCCAGTCCACGCCGGTCGCCGTAGCGCGCTCCAGCAGGGGGTCGTCGACGTCGGTGACGTTCTGCACGTAGGCGACCTGCTGGCCGCCGTCCCGCCACGCTCGGTTGAGCAGGTCGAACGCGACGTAGCTGGCGGCGTGGCCCATGTGGGTGGCGTCGTAGGGGGTGATTCCGCAGACGTACATCGATTGTTCACCCGCTGCCCCAAGGGTGACGACGCT
Source organism: Pseudarthrobacter sp. PH31-O2 (assembly GCF_030063265.1). Classification (NCBI taxonomy): domain Bacteria; kingdom Bacillati; phylum Actinomycetota; class Actinomycetes; order Micrococcales; family Micrococcaceae; genus Pseudarthrobacter; species Pseudarthrobacter sp. PH31-O2. The sequence goes on from NZ_JASIST010000001.1 coordinate 722,377, forward strand.
GCCCTGGGCAGTGTCGAAGAGGCGGAGGGCAGGCATGTTGCCCGGCAGGTGGGGGACGGGGCGGGAGATCCAAGACTTCACAGTCCCAGCCTAGTGCTAGGCGCTGATGACGTTAAAACCGAGCAGCACGTACAGGGCCAGGCCCAGGCCGATCCGGTACCAGACGAAAAGACGATAGCTGTGGGTGGATACATATTTCAGGAACCAGCCGATGATGATGTACCCCACCACAAACGCCACGGCGGTGGCGAGGGCCGTTTCCGGGAGACCGTACGGGCCGCTGATGCCGTCCTTGGAGACCACCTTGTAGAGCTGGTACAAGCCGCTGCCAAAGACGGCAGGGATCGCCAGCAAAAACGAATAGCGGGCTGCCGCCTCGCGGGTGTAGCCCATTAGCAGCCCGGCTGTGATCGTTCCGCCGGAGCGCGAGACCCCGGGGATCAGGGCCATGGCCTGGGCCAGGCCGTAGAGGATGCCGTGTTTGTAGCTGAGCCGGGTCAAGTCGCGCTGCTGGCGTCCGACGGCGTCGGCGACTGCGAGGATCATGCCGAAAACAATCAGTGTGGTGGCAACGATCCAGAGGCTGCGGAGCACGGATTCGATTTGGTCCTGGAACAGCAGCCCGAGGACGATGATCGGCAGGCTGCCGAGGATCACCAGCCACCCCATCCTGGCGTCAGGGTGCTGCCGGGACACCCTGCCGGTCAGGGATCCGGCCCATGCCCTCACGATCCGCACAATGTCGCGGCGGAAATACACAATGACAGCGGTCTCCGTGCCGAGCTGGGTGATGGCGGTAAACGCGGCACCGGGATCGGCCGCCGTGGGCAGGAACGAGCCAACGATCCGCAGATGGGCGCTAGAGGAAATCGGAAGGAATTCAGTCAGACCCTGTACAAGGCCCAGAAAGGCCGCTTCAAACCAGTTCACGTTTATAGACCCTACGTTATGAAGCCGTCCTAATCCCCGTAAGCTTGCTGACATGCAGCAGCGTTATGTCGGCAACAGTGGGTTGCGCGTGTCCTCCCTTTCCCTCGGCACCATGTCCTGGTCCCGGGAAACAGATGAGCAGGATGCCTCGGCCCTGCTCCGCACTTTTCTGGACGGAGGCGGGACCTTGCTGGACACTGCAGCGTCCTACGGCGAAGGCCGGGCCGAGGCGATGCTGGGCGGCATGCTGGGCGACGTCGTGGCGCGCTCGGAGGTAGTCATTTCCACAAAAGCCGGGCTGTCGACGGCGGATGGCCGGCGCAGCGTGGACACCTCGAGGAACGGAATGCTTGCCGGCCTGGATGCGAGCCTTGCGCGGCTGGGGACCGACTACGTGGACCTCTGGTTCGCTCAGGCCTGGGATCCGAACGTCCCGTTGGAGGAGACCTTGTCCGCACTTGAATTCGCGGTGCGCTCGGGCCGTGCCCGCTATGCAGGCGTCTCGAACTTCAACGGCTGGCAGACGGCAAAGGCGGCAGCGGTGGCTGGTTTCCCGCTGGTCGCCAACCAGTCCGAATACTCCCTCCTGTGCCGCTCCCCCGAAGCCGAACTTATACCGGCCGTCGAGGACGCCGGATTGGGCCTGATGGCTTGGGGCGCGATGGGACGGGGGGTGTTGAGCGGGAAGTACCGCGGCCAGATTCCCGCGGATTCTCGGGCCGCCCAGGAGCGGTTGGCAGGATATGTCGAGCCGTACCTTGAAGGTTCGGCATCCAGCGTGGTGGAGGCTGTTGCAATGGCGGCGAAGGGCCTGGGCCGGACAGCCATGGACGTCGCCCTGAGCTGGCTGTTGTCCCAGCACGGTGTGGCAACGGCGGTCGTGGGACCGCGGACCCCGGTCCAGCTCAAGGAGATCCTGGATGCGACACTGGCGCCCCTCCCGCCGCAGATCGCGCAGGCCCTCGAAGATGTGTCCCGCCCCGTTTAGGCGGCGACCCCAGCCGGCTTCACCGCCGGATCAGTTCTGGAGGATTTCGAGGTCTTCTTCTTCGTCGGTCTCGTCCTCGTCCTCAGCACCGCCGTCGTCCATAACCTCAAGCCCGGTCACTTCGCCGTACGCTTCATAGAGGGCATCGTCGTAGACTTCAAAAGCATCGGCAAGGGTGAAAAACGCCGCCTCGACTGCTGGGTCCCCGGGCCGCCGCTGGGATGACGCCGCGGCAAGGTGTTCTTCCAGCGCAGCCGTGAGGGCTCCAAGCGCGACACGCGGATCGATGCTCATGACTTCACGTTAGCCGGAAATGGACGAAAATGGAGAGCAATGAAAGAACATTTTCTCAACAGCTCAGTCCGGCGGGAACGGGGCTACGCCAAGCAGTACGAGTACCTCGTGGTGACGGTCAGTCCTGACGATTCCCTGCCCGAGGCGCACCGCCGTCTGGTCGAACATTCCGAGTACGGAAAATGGGAGCTGGAACGCAGTGTGCTGTATCTGGGCGGCGGCCGCCGCTTCTGGCTCCGCCGCCGGGTGACGCAGGTCCAGCGAACCGTTTAGGGCGCCTCCAGCGGACCACCTAGGCGTCGGGGTCCAGCGGACCCAGCCATGCGCTGGCTACGGTGTTGTGTGCCGATTCGTCGTCCGAGGGATGGAACATGCCCGCAAGTACGTCACGGTACAGCCGTTCCAGTTCGGAACCGCGAAAGTAGCTCGATCCCCCGGAGACCCTGATGGCCAGGTCCACGACGGTACGGGCCGTCTCGGTCGCACTGACTTTCAGACCGACCAGTTTCGGGAACCACTGGCCGCCGTGATCGGCAAGCGAGTCGACGTCCGTCGCGACGCTGGCCAGCTGCGGGTATAGCGCGTCCATCGCCATCGCTGCGTCGGCCACCTTCCAGCGGATGTCAGGGTCCTGGGCGTAGCTTCGCCCGCCGTTTTTGAACGACGTCCGTCGCTTAACGGCCTGGACGCCCAGGGACAGGGCGCGTTCGCCGATGCCGGTGTACACCGCGGCAAGGAGCGTCTCGAAGCACGCGAAGATGGCGAAGATCAGCGGATCGGCGTTCGGGCCTACCGGCAACTTCCGGAAGATCCGCTCCGGGGGCACCACGGCGTCCGCCAGGACCGTTGTGTTCGATTGGCTGGCCCGCATGCCCAGCGTGTCCCAGTCGGGCAGGATTTCGTAGCCCGGGGTCTCCCTGGTGATAAAACCGTGGACCAGTTGCCCCGCGCCGTCCGCGGCGGCGGAGTCCTTTCCAAAGATCCCGAGCCGGGTCCACACCGGTGAGAGGCTGGTGAAGATCTTTCGGCCGGTGAAGGCGTAGCCGCCGCCGGCCTGCGGAACAGCTGTGGTGCGCGAATCAAAGAGCACCGAGTCGTTGCCGGGCTCCGAGTTTCCGAACGCGAAGATCTCCCCCTGGCCGGCTTCCTTCAGGACATAGTCCAGCGACGAATCACCGCGGGCCGCCAAAACATGCGCGACGCCGGTCCACACCAGGTGCATGTTGATTGCCAGTGCGGTGGCCGGCGCGGCCGTCGCCAGCCGGCGCTGGAGCGCGGCTGCCGCCGCGAGCCCGAGTCCGAAGCCGCCGTCGGACTCGGGCACGAATATCTTCAGGTAGCCGGCCGCGGCCAGGTCCGCCAGGTCCTCGTGGAAAAAGGCGTTGTCCCGGTCGTAGCCGGCGGCGCGGCCGCGGATCCGGTCCAGCAGGGCGTCGGACAGCACGTCTTCGGGGCGCATGCGCGGTGCCTTTCGGGTGTCTAGTAGTTGGTGAGCAGGGTGTCCAGCACCCGCGAGCCGAACTTCAGGGACTCGGTGGGGACTCGTTCGTCCACGCCGTGGAACATTCCGGTGAAGTCCAGTTCGTCCGGGAGCTGGAGCGGGGCGAAGCCGTAGCCGGTGATGCCGAGCCGGCTTAGGGACTTGTTGTCCGTGCCGCCGGAGAGGGTGTACGGCAAAACCTTCGCGCCCGGGTCCTCCGAGTGCAGCGCATCAATCATGGCATCCACGAGGTTGCCGGCGAACGGAACTTCGAGGGAGACATCGTTGTGGACGTAGCTGACGTCGACGCCCTTGCCTGCGAGTTCGCGGACGATTTCAAGGACCTGCTGCTCCTGCCCGGGCAGGGTGCGGCAGTCGATGAGGGCCTCCGCCGATTCGGGGATCACATTGTGCTTGTAACCGCCTTTAAGCAGGGTGGGGTTGGTGGTGTTCTGCAGCGTGGCACCGACAAAGCGGGCCACGGTACCAAGTTCCTTGAGGATCTTGTCCGGATCGTCTGGATCGAATTCGACGCCCGTGAGTTCCGTCACGCCGTCCAGGAACTGCCGGGTTGTGGGAGTCAGCTCCAGCGGCCACCGGTACTCCCCGATCCGGGACACCGCGCTGGCCAGCCGGGTGACGGCGTTGTCCGTGTTGATCTGGGAACCGTGTCCAGCCCGGCCATGGGCGACAAGCCGGAGCCAGGAAATTCCCTTTTCCGCGGTCTGCAGCAGGTAGGTGCGCTGGCCGCCGATGGTGGCGGAGAAGCCGCCCACCTCGGAGATGGCCTCGGTGGCCCCGTCAAAGAGTTCGGGCCTCTTCTCAATCGCATAGCGGGCGCCGTAAGTGCCGCCGGCTTCCTCGTCAGCGAAGAACGCGAAGATCAGGTCGCGTTTCGGTTTGCGGCCGGTGCGGGCAAAATTCCGCAGGACTGAGAGGATCATGGCGTCCATGTCCTTCATATCCACGGCACCGCGGCCCCAGATCATGCCGTCCTTGAGTTCGGCGCCGAAGGGATCCACCGACCACTGGTCACGCAGGGCCGGGACGACATCCAAATGCCCGTGCACCACGAGGGCGCCGGCGGACGGGTCCTCCCCGGCCAGCCTCGTCACCACGCTGGCCCGGCCGGGAGCGGATTCGAAAATCTCGGCGTCGAGTCCCACTTCGGTCATCAGGCCCGCGGTGTATTCGGCGGCTGCCCGTTCGCCCGGGCCGGAGCCGTCTCCGTAGTTGGACGTGTCGATCCGGATCAGTTCCTGGCAGATCCTGACGACTTCGTCCTCGGGCCTGATTTCAGTCATGGTCGCTCCTCCTGGCGTCGGGTGGTTGTGCTCACTTCAGCCTACCCACCTGCGCCCCGGGGCCCCGATTATTTGTTTCCGGAAACTTCATGCTAGAGTCTTTCTCGCTGCTTCGGAGAAAACCGAAACGCTGAAAGGCGAAAAGGTTCACCGAACACCACCTGCGCGGGTGGCGGAATGGCAGACGCGCTAGCTTGAGGTGCTAGTCCTCGAAAGGGGGTGGGGGTTCAAGTCCCCCTCCGCGCACAACAGGAAAAGGCCCTGGAATCCGTATGGATTCCGGGGCCTTTTTTGGCTTTCAGGACTGGGTGCTTGGTACGGCCACGAGCCACGTGCCCTTCCCACCATCCCGGCCAAGGTCCGGACGGGCCGGTCGGATCTGCGTGGTGCAACTGGGCACATCCGGTTCGCATCTGGGAGCCCGCCTAAGCTATCCGGTACCTGGTCGGCGGGCGCGGCCGGAATCAGGGCCACTGCCCGCCAGCGCTGGCGGTCTCCTCTGGCCCCGAGGGTCTGCCCCGAAGCCCGGCAGGCTCCCCCAAGGCAGCGCGCACGACGGTGAGCAGCGAACGGAAACGGGGGTCTTCCGGCAGCGTGTCCAGCAGCACGGGTCCCCGGGGTCCGGCCAGCGGGATGCGCCAGTTGGGATACTGCGTGCTGGTTCCTGGCTGGTTCTGCGTGCGGGTTTCGCCCACCGCATCAACCAGGGCGACGCCCAGGAGCGACGATGGTGCCAGCGCGGTGAACGCGTACAGCGCCTCGACCGTGCCCTGCACGTCCGGATGCCCCGGCACTTGTGGGCGGCTTTGCTCGGGCAGGAGTCCACGGTCCCGGAGCAGGCTGAGCACCGCAGCCTGCTCTGCGGCGGCCGCGGCCAGTTCCTCATCCACCGGACGCTGCAGCAGCCCCAGGGATTCGCGGAGGGTGACGTGCTCGCCGGCCAGGAAGCCTGCTGTCGGTGGCAGGTCGTGGGTGTTGACGCTGGTCAGGCACTGCTGCCGGTACCGTTCCGGCGGGATGGGGCCCTCGGCGTTGTGCTCGAACCAGAGAATTGAGGTGCCGAAGATCCCGCGTTCGGCCAGGTAGTCCCGGACCCACGGCTCATACACCCCCAGGTCCTCGCCGATCACTATCGCGCCGGCCCGCTGCGCCTCCAGGGCGAGGATGCCGATCAGTGCCTCGTGGTCGTAGTAGACATAGGTGCCGTGTTCGGGACCGGCACCGGCCGGGATCCACCACAGCCGGAAAAGGCCCAGGATGTGGTCCACCCGGATCCCGCCGGCATGGCGCAGCACTGTCCGGAGCATGTCCCGGTACGCGGCATAGCCTGTCTCCGCGAGCCGCCCCGGGTGCCAGGGGGGTTGGGTCCAGTTTTGTCCCTGCTGGTTGAACATGTCCGGCGGCGCGCCGACTGTGACATCGCTGGCGAGTACCCCGGCCAGCGACCAGTTGTCCGAGCCGCCTTGCTTCACCCCGACCGCAAGATCATGGATGACCCCGATTTCCATACCGGCGCGCCGGGCCGAGCGTTGGGCTGCTTCGAGCTGCTGGTCGCAGAGCCACTGCAGCCAGCGGTGGAATTCGATCCGGCCGGCGAGCAGTGTGCGTTGCTCCTTGCAGTAGGCGGTGTCGGGCGCGGCTGCCTCGGCAGTCCACTGCGGTGCCTCCGGGGGCAGTTTCTCGGCCAGGGCGCACCAAAGCGCGAAGTCGTCGAGTCCTTGGCCCTGCCCTGCACAGAAATCCTGAAAAGCCACTGCGCGGGCCGGGCCCCGCGGGACGCCGAACACCAGTTCAAGGGCCGCCAGTTTTCCGGCGAAACTGGAGTTCCGGTCAAGCAGTCCGGTCGCCTGATTGGCGGTGTGCTGCTGACCGGCCAGGTTCTCCACTTCTGCCCGGCCTGCGGAGTCGAGGTAGCCGTACTCGGGGACCTCCTCCACCCGGAGGTAGAGCGGGTTGAAGAAGCGGCGGGTGGTCGGCAGGTATGGCGAGTCTTCGACCGGGGGGCGGGGTTCGGCGGCATGCAAGGGGTTGACCAGCAGGAAGCCTGCACCCTGTTGCCCGGTGATCGCGGCGAGGTCCGCGAGGTCCGCGAAGTCGCCGATGCCCCAGGACCGGGAGGACCGGACCGAATACAGCTGGGCGGTCAGTCCCCAGTTCCGCCGCCCGGCGAGCGCCTCGGTGGTGCTCAGCGTCAGCGGCGTGACGATGAGCGGACAGTGCGCCGCGGTGCCTTCGTTGTCTGCCAGCAGGGTGTGCCAGCCGAGGGGCACCCCGTCCGGAATCACGAAGGTCGCACGGCCGGTGAGGACGCCGTCGACGTCGACGGGGCCATCCCAATTTTCTTGTTGAGTCGTTTTGTACCTGCTTCCGTCCTCGGCGACAATCCACACCCGGACGGCGGTCCCATGGGGTACATGGACATCAATGGCGAGCGGCTGACCTGCACGGGCCACGGCGACCGCTGGCAACAGTCGCCGCCACGGTGCCAGTTGAGCCTCAGCCAGTGAGCGTTCCAGCTCCGCGGGGTCCCCGGCCGGCACACCCAGGGCGCCCAGGACGCTGCGCAGGGTCTCGTCTGCAACGGACCGTTCAACGCCGTCCCAGCCCCGGTAGGAGGTTCCGACACGATGGGCCGCTGCAAGTTCCCTGAGCAGTTCGGCTGTGCCGGTCGAGCTGTTGTGGTGCGTTCGGTCCGCCATGTGGCAACTGTAGACGCTTGCCGTCCGCCCCGTCCCGTCCCGAGGGAAGCAAGTTCTGCCCGGCGGTTCCGGCTAGCTATGCTGGCCCGCCGGCTTTAGGTGCAGGGCTCACCTCCAAGCTAGCGTTGCGTCCTATGATCGACGTCGAACGATTCCGGGTGCTTCTTCAGGAGGAGCGCCGCCGGAAACTTGCCCTCCTCCCCGCACTCAGCAAGGACATCAGCTCGGTCAATGCCGCCCGTCAGGACTCCAACGTCGACGACGAGCACGATCCGGAAGGTGCCACGATCGCGTTTGAGCTCTCGCAGGCGTCGGCCCTGCTGGAACAGAGCCGGCAGGGGCTCGCGCACATTGAAGCGGCCCTGGAACGGATTGAGGCAGGCACGTACGGCGTCTGTGCGGTGTGTGGTGAACAGATCGCAGAGGCCCGGCTGGAGGCCAGGGCGTGGACTCCGTTCTGCATCCGCCACAGTGCAGGTCCTGCGGGCCGGGCCGGAAGAACAGGACAACCGAAGCCATGACCAACGCCGCCGAGACCTGGTGGAGCCGGATCCTGGCAGGGTTCACCCACTCCCCCCTGCCCCACGTCACCGGCATTGAACTGGCGCTGGTGGTCCTGCTCGCTGTTGCGCTGTCCCTGCCACGGGTGACCTGGCGGTATTTCGGCTTGCTGGCCACCGTGACCCACGAACTCGGCCATGCTTTCGCTGCGCTGATGACCGGCCAGCGGCTCGGTGGAATCCGGCTGAGCCTGGACCACTCGGGCACCACCACCACCTACAGCCGCCGCCCGCTGGCAGCCGTCTGGTCGACGTTCTGGGGCTACCCGGTGCCGGCCGTCGTCGGTGCAGCCATGGTCTGGTGCGGTTTCAACGGCTGGGGTCCGGCGGCGATGTCGGTAGGAACCCTTGTGCTGCTGGCCTCATTCCTGTTCATCCGCAACGGGGTCGGACTGCTCATCACCGCGGCCGCTGTCCTTGCCGCCGTGCTGCTGGTGCTCTTCGTCCCGCCCGAATTCAACGGACACGTGGTGATCGTGCTCGGCCTGGCGCTGCTGGTCGCCGCCGTCCGCGACCTTGGGAAGCTGGCCAATGTGCACCTGCGGCACCGGGACCGGCTCGCATCCTCGGACGCGTACCTGCTGGCCCGGGCCACGCGTGTTCCTGCGGGGCTGTGGATCGTGCTCTTCGCCGCCGTCGTCGGGGCCGCCTGGTGGGTGGCCTGGCAGCCGATGTTACAGGTGTTCGACGTGCTGGTCGGGGCCATGCTGCCGGGCTCGGCCGGCTTCCCGGACTTGGGGCATAGGCTGGGACCATGAATATGAAGCATACTGATGACCCGGCATTCAGCACTAAGGGTGCCTACGTCACCGGCGGCGGGGAGTTCACCCGCGACACCAACTACATCGAGGACCGGATTACCCGCGACGGCGCCCCGGGCCTGAAGGGGGAGCCAGGCTGGCCGGTGGAACCCGGACGGTACCGGCTGATAGCGGCCCGAGCGTGCCCCTGGGCCAACCGTACCGTGATCGTGCGCCGGCTCCTGGGCCTTGAGGATGTCATCTCCCTCGGCCAGCCCGGACCAACCCATGACGCGCGCTCGTGGACTTTTGACCTTGACCCCGGCGGCAAGGATCCGGTCCTGGGCATGGAACGGATCCAGGAGGCGTACTTTCGCCGGTTTCCGGAGTACCCCCGGGGCATCACCGTCCCGGCGATTATCGACGTCGGCAGCGGCGAGGTGGTCACAAACGACTTCCCGCAAATCACCCTGGACTTCTCCACCGAGTGGGCCGGTTACCACCGCCCCGGTGCCCCCGAGCTGTACCCGCAGGCCCTCCGCGGCGAAATCGACGCGGTCAACAGGCGGGTCTTCACCGAGGTCAATAACGGCGTCTACCGCTGTGGCTTCGCCGGCTCCCAGCGGGCCTATGATGCTGCATACGACCGGCTCTGGACGGCGCTGGACTGGCTGGAGGAACGCTTGACGGGCCAGCGGTACCTCGTTGGAGACACCATCACCCAGGCCGACGTCCGGCTCTTCACAACACTGGCGCGGTTCGATGCCGTCTACCACGGGCATTTCAAGTGCAACCGGCAAAAACTCAGCGAGATGCCGGCGCTCTGGGGATATGCAAGGGACTTGTTCCAGACCCCCGGCTTTGGCGACACCACCGACTTCGTGCAGATCAAGCAGCACTACTACATCGTCCATGAGGACATCAACCCCACCGGGATCGTGCCGATGGGCCCCGCGCTGGGCAACTGGCTGAGCGCACACGGCCGCGAAGCCCTCGGCGGCCGGCCCTTCGGGGATGGAACACCTCCGGGCCCGGTCCGGGCAGGGGAAGAAGTGGCCCCCGGCCACGGGGCCGGCTGAGGGCGCGGGCTGCTGACGGGAGAGCAACGCTCCCGACAGCACCAGGGGTGAGCTGCTTGGCCGGCTCAGCGTTCTTCCAGTTGTAGCAGCAATACCACCGCCCTAGGGTGGGTTCTGATGACAACTACAGAAGAGGCCACCCAGGCCGGGCGCCCCTCGCTGTTCCGGCGGTCTTGGGGGGTAGTGGCCAGCAACGCTTCCGTTGTGCTGCTGTGGCCCCGATTGCAGCTGGCGGTAAAAGCCGGACTCGCCGCGGGCATTGCGTTCGCCATAGCTCCCCTGATGCCGGGCTCGGCCGCCAATTACCCCTATTACGCGCCGCTGGGAGCCCTGGTGGTGATGTATGAAAACGTTGCGGGCTCCATGCGGCAAGGTGTGCAGACGCTGGTGGGGCTTGCCATCGGCATTGGCTTGGCCTTTGTGCTGTTCCTGCGCGGCAGTCCCACGCCGCTGACAGTCGCTTTGGTGATGGCCCTCGGCGTTGTTTTGGCGGGGCTGCCGAAGCTCGGCGCTGGCCGGGACTGGATTCCGACGGCCGCGCTGCTTGTCCTGCTGGTCGGCGGCCACGACCCGGACCAGTTCTCCTTCGGGTATCTCCTCCAGATGGGAGCCGGGGTCAGCGTGGGCATCCTGGTGAACCTGCTGGTCTTCCCGCCGCTGCACTTCCGCGCCGCTGAGCTTAGTATTGCCGAACTCCGGCTGGCACTCGCCAGTCAGCTCAGCGACATGGCAAAGGCATTAAAGGAGAGTTGGCCGCCGGAGCACAAAGAGTGGTCCCGGCAGTCCGACACCCTTGAAGCGTCCGTCCGCTCCGTTCGGCTGGCCGTGGAGAAGGCCGATGCAAGCCGGCGCGCCAACCCGAGGCGCAGGCTCCATCCGCGGGATATCGAGCGGGACTACCGCAACCTGAGGGACCTGGAGCGGGTGACCTTCCACGTCCAGGACGTGACGCAGGTGCTCTCGGATGTCATTTGGGCCACGGACACGCCCTTTGTGGTGCCGGATGAATACGCAGCACCACTCGCCGACGCCATGTTTGCGGTCGGCGACGTGCTGCGCGCACTCCAGGAGGAGGAACCGGAACGCCAGTCGGAACTAAGTGAAGAAGCCGACGCCGCCGTCAAGTCCCTGACGGCGCGCCTCGGCGCCGAGGACGTGCAAACTGAGGGCCCCAGTGCCGTCGAATCGATCCTTTTGAGCCTGCACCGGATGCTGCGTGTGGCGAGGGCTTTCGCGAACCAGGCATAGCGTCCGGCATTCGCATCCCGCACGGCCGCCTTCGCCCCGGACCGGGGCGAAGGCGGCCGTCGCTGGTTGCCGCGGCGCTACGGCAGGGCAGCAACCGAGCCGCTGAAGTGTTTGCGTCCGGTACGCGGGTTCCAGGCGACGAAGTCGGAGCGCCGCCACGCCCCGTCATCGGTGTGGCCGGTCCCGATCTCAAGGGCCACGCGGGCCGGCAGGAAAACCGGCGCTTCAAACGAAACCTCCCAGCTGAATCCGTCGGCCTTCGCGGCGCCCACGTCCGCAAGCGCCCTCGACGCCAGATACATGCCGTGTGCTATCGACCGGCGCAGCCCCAGGGCCTTGGCCGAGAGGACGCTCAGGTGGATCGGGTTGAAGTCGCCGGACACGGCAGCGTACGCGCGTCCCGTGTCCACGCCCAGCTGCCATAGCGCGGTCGGATTCGGTGCCGCAAAAACGGCCGGAACCGGAGCGGCCGTGGGCTTGTCGATTCCCGGCAGGAACACCCCTTTCGCCAGGTACGTCGAAACACCTCGCCAGCTCACAGCGTCCTCCCCCGCGCTGCGCACCTCGGTGACGAGATCCAGCTGGGTCCCTGAGCGGTGCCCCCTCAGGTTCTCCGCCCAGGAACGGATGTCCAGGGCCTGGGTGAAACGCAACGGCCCGGATTGCACTACCCGGTTCTCCAGGTGGATCATCCCCAGCAGCGGCAGGGGAAAATCATCCCGGTTCATAACGCTCATTGCCAGCGGGAAGGACAGCGCGTGGACAAATCCGGCCGGCAGGATGTCGCTGGCGGTCTCACCGATCAGGTGCTGATAGGCCGTGAGGTTTTCCACCGCCGCCGTGACGCCGCGAACCTCGTGCTGTGTCTCGGGGAGTCCGGCGCCGGCATGGGTGCCCAACACCCGTCGTCGGGCAGCGGTGGCCGCAGCGTTGACGTACAGCTTGGACAGTGACGGCAACTCCCCCAGGATGAGCGGCCGTGATGGGTTCATGCCCCCACCAGGTTCTGCCCGCAGACGCGCAGTACCTCACCGGTTATGCCGCCGGCCGCGTCACTGGCCAGGAACGCGATAGCCTCGGCCACGTCGCCCGGCCGGCCGCCCTGTTGGAGCGAGTTGAGCCTGCGCGCGATCTCGCGGGTGGCAAACGGGATCCTGGCGGTCATCTCCGTTTCGATAAAACCAGGAGCAACGGCGTTGATGGAGCCGCCGTGCGTGCCGATCAGCGGGGCCGTCGCCCGGACCATTCCCATCACGCCACCCTTCGAGGCGGCGTAGTTGGTCTGGCCGCGGTTGCCGGCAATCCCGCTGGTGGACGCGACGGAGACAATCCGCGGTGCGCTCCGAAAGTGTTCGGAGGCGAGCAGTGCCGCATTGATCCGCAGCTGCGCGGCGATGTTGACCCCGATGACGGAGTTCCAGCGGCCCTGGTCCATGTTGGCCAGCAGCTTGTCCCGGGTGATGCCGGCGTTGTGGATAACAATGTCCAGCCGCCCGTGGCGTTCCACGGCGTGGTCAATAATGCGCTGACCGGCGTCCGTGCCGCTGATGTCCAGCTGCAGCGCCGTGCCGTGCACTTCGTTGGCGACTGCTGCGAGGTGATCCCCGGCCGCCGGGATATCAACGGCTACGACTGTTGCACCGTCACGGTGGAGGGTACGCGCAATCGCAGCGCCGATTCCGCGCGCGGCTCCGGTCACGACGGCGACCTTGCCCGCCAGCGGCTTCTCCGCGTCGGCCGGCAGTTGCCCTTCGGTGCTGCTCACGGTCAGAAACTGTCCGTCGATGAACGCCGAACGGCCGGAGAGGAAGAACCGGAGCGCGCCGAGGGCGCTGGGGCTTGTGGTCCGGGCGTCCCCGGACAGCAGGATCCCGTTGGCCGTTGCACCGGCACGGAGCTCCTTCGCAAGCGAGCGCAGGAGACCGTCGACGCCTTGGCGGGCCGCCGCGGCGGCGGGGTCCGCGTTGGCGGTCGCGGTGCGGGAAACGGTGATGACGCGCGAGTGAGCGGCCAGGTCCCGGAGCGAGGCGGCTGCCGTGAGGACCGGCTTCTCGAGGTCCTCCGGCCGGGTCAGCCCATCGAGGACCAGGATGATGGCGCCAAGCTTCTCCTTGGGAACCGCGTGACGGCGAACATCGAGATTCCAGGACAGCAGGATCGACGCGAGATCGTCTGCTCCGCTGCCGGTACCCTGGACCAGAACAGGGCCGCTCACGAACGGCTGCCCCGGTGTGTAGCGCCGCAGAACCACCGGCTGTGGCAGGCCAAGTTTGCGCGCGATGTCCCGGCCGAGCCCCCGGCTCACCAGTGCGGTGTATTTATCAGGCATGGGATCCCCCTAGTGAGATTCAAGAATAGCGACGACGCCCTGGCCGCCGGCGGCGCAGATGGAAATGAGTCCGCGGGCGGGACGGCCATTAACCGGGCCCCTGGCGTGGAGCATCTTCGCGAGCGTGGCGACGATTCGTCCGCCGGTGGCGGCGAACGGGTGGCCGGCGGCGAGGGAGGATCCGTTAACGTTGAGCTTGGACCGGTCAATGCTGCCGAAGGCGCCGTCCAGGCCCAGCCGGGTACGGCAGAATTCCTCGTCTTCCCACGCGGCCAGGGTGCTCAGTACGGTGCCGGCGAAAGCCTCATGGATCTCGAAGAAGTCAATGTCCGCAAGGCTTAGTCCGTTACGGGCCAGCAGGCGGGGAACGGCGAAGGCCGGCGCCATCAGGAGCCCGTCCTTGCCGTGCACAAAGTCGACGGCCGCCGCTTCGCCGTCGACGACGGTAGCCAGCTTGGGCAGGTCGTGGGCGTCGGCCCATTCCTCGGCGGCGAGCAGGACTGTCGAGGCGCCGTCAGTGAGCGGGGTGGAGTTGCCGGCCGTCATGGTTGCCGCTGTGCCAAGGTTTTTGCCGAAAACGGGTTTGAGCGTGGCCAGCTTCGCCAGGCTGGTGTCGGAGCGCAGATTCGAGTCGCGGGTAAGGCCGCGATACGGAGTGAGCAGGTCATCGAAGAAGCCCGCGTCGTAGGCAGCGGCCAGGTTGCGGTGGCTGTTAAAAGCCAGTTCGTCTTGCGCTTCCCGTGTGACCTTCCACTGCGCGGTGGTGAGCGCCTGGTGTTCGCCCATGGACAGGCCGGTGCGCGGTTCGCCGGTGCCGGGGGCGTCCGGGGTGAGATCCTTGGGCCGGAGCCGGCTCAGGACCTGCAGGCGCTGGGGCAGCGTCTTGGCACGATTGAGGTCAAGAAGCACTTCGCGCAGTCCCTCGCTGACGGCAATCGGAGCGTCAGAGGCGGAGTCGACGCCGCCGGCGATGGCCGAATCGATCTGGCCGAGCTTAATCTTGTTGGCCAGGCCGAGGACCGTTTCCAGTCCGGTGGCGCAGGCCTGCTGCACGTCATAGGCGGGGGTCTCTGCGGACAGTGCGGAGCCAAGCACGGCTTCACGGGTCAGATTGAAATCACGGGAGTGCTTGAGTACGGCTCCGGCAGCTACCTCACCGATGCGTTCGTCCTGGAGGCCGAACCGTGCGATCAGCCCGTCCAGCGCCGCCGTCAGCATGTCCTGGTTGGAGGACTTGGTGTACGCGCCACCGGTCCGGGCAAAGGGGATGCGGTTTCCGCCCACGATGACCGCCTTGCGGAGCTGCGGCGCCGCCGTGCGCGCGGCGGGGGCGGTGGCGATTCCCGCTGTGCCTCCTGCCGGCGCCGTGGCTGCGGGAGTCGGTTCCTGCGGTCCGGGTGTGGACTGTCCGTCGACGGTCATGGGCTGTCTCCTTTGATCAAAGCGGGTTACCGATACCCAGCGTACCTGATACGCTGGGTATCGTGAACATTCCCCAGCCTGATCTTCCCGGCGGCAGTACCTCCGGCACCCACGCCGCCGGCAGCGGCAGCGTGGATGGCCGGGCCTCGCGCTGGCAGCCGCATCGCGAGGAGCGGCGCCGGGAGCTGATCAAAGCTGCCCGCAAGGCAGTGCACAGGCTCGGCAGCGACGCTTCCATGGAGGACATTGCCGCCGCGGCCGGTACGTCGAAGTCAGTCTTCTACCGATACTTCGGGGACAAGGCAGGGTTGCAGCAGGCCGTCGGCGAAGTGGTTCTGAGCCAGATGCAGCGCCGCATCCAGGAAGCCGCGCAGGGAGCCCAGACGCCCCGCGAAGGACTGCTTGCGATGGTTTCCGCCTACCTCCAGATGGCGGAGACAAGCCCCGCCGTCTACACCTTCGTTACGCGCTACACCCCCGGCGAGGCGGATGCCGGGGGCGCCAGCATCCCCGCAGCCGGCGCCCTGGGCCACTTTTTTGCGGCCATTAGCGGCATGATCGCCCGGCCCATGCACAGCCACCTCGGCGACTCGACGGGGCGCGAAGCCGTACTCGGGTACTGGCCGACCGCCGCGATCGGCCTGGTCAGAAACGCCGGTGAGCAATGGCTTGCCAGCCCGGCTACGCCTGCCAAGCCCGGCCAGGAAGCGATGGCACGCCAGATCACCGACTGGCTGTGCCTGGGCATAGCCCCGGAGCTCCGCCCGGCCACCGCTGTGTCCGCGCCGGCCGGCGCGGCTCCGGCATCACCGTGAGCCGGCCGGCCCCAGTTCCAGTACCGACTTTTCCAGAATTCAAGTGTTAGAACCCAAGTGTCAGAACCAAAGAAGGAATCGACATGACCGAACTCGCCGACCGCCACGCGGTCCCTGCCACGCCCCGACCTGCTGCGGAGCGCAAGTCCGCCCGGCCGGCGAACTTAACCGGGATGGCGGCTCCCGTCGTCGATGTTGAACTGCTCGGCGAGCTGCTGCTGGGAAAGTGGGCCGACACCCGCCGGACCGCACGGGCGCTCGCAGGGCACCCCGAACTGCACAAGACGGAGGGGCTTACCCATACCGAACACCGCCGGCGTGTCTTCGGCCAGCTGAAGATCCTGGTGGAGAACGGCGCCGTACACCGTGCTTTCCCGGCGGCCGTCGGCGGCGCCGACGAGCACGGCGGCAACGTCGCCGGGTTCCAGGAACTTGTTATCGCGGACCCTTCGCTGCAGATCAAGGCCGGCGTCCAGTGGGGTCTGTTCGGCTCCGCCGTCAACCACCTCGGCACCGAGGAGCACCACAAGAAGTGGCTGCCCGGCATTATGAACCTTGACATCCCGGGCTGCTTCGCCATGACGGAGACCGGCCACGGATCGGACGTCGCCAGCATCGCCACCACAGCCACCTACGACCCGGACACCGCGGAATTTGTGGTCCACACGCCCTTCCGGGCCGCGTGGAAGGACTACATCGGGAATGCCGCCGTCGACGGACTCGCCGCCGTCGTCTTCGCCCAGCTGGTGACGCAGGGCGTCAACCACGGTGTGCACGCCTTCTACATGAACCTCCGGGATCCCGAAACCAGGGAATTCCTGCCCGGCATCGGGGGCGAGGACGACGGGGTCAAGGGTGGACTCAACGGCATTGACAACGGCAGGCTGCACTTCACGAGCGTCCGGATCCCGCGCACCCACCTGCTGAACCGCTACGGCAACGTTGATGACGATGGCAGCTACAGCTCGCCCATCGCCAGCCCGGGCCGCCGCTTCTTCACCATGCTTGGCACCCTGGTCCAGGGCCGGGTCTCCCTTGACGGTGCCGCCGTGACCGCGTCGAAGCTTGCCTTGAAAACGGCGATCCAGTACGCCACAGAACGCCGCCAGTTCAACGCTTCCTCGCCAACCGATGAGGAAGTACTGCTCGATTACCAGCGGCACCAGCGCCGGCTGTTCACCCGTCTGGCCACCACGTATGCCGCCGGTTTCGCCAGTGAGCAGCTGTTGCAGAAGTTCGACGACGTTTTCTCCGGCCGGGCCGACACTGACGAGGATCGCCAGGATCTGGAGACCCTCGCGGCGGCGCTTAAGCCGCTCAGCACCTGGCACGCCCTTGACACCCTGCAGGAATGCCGCGAAGCCTGCGGCGGGGCAGGTTTCCTGATCGAGAACCGCTTTGCCTCGCTGCGTGCGGACCTCGACGTCTACGCCACCTTCGAAGGCGATAACACGGTGTTGCTGCAGCTGGTCGCCAAGCGGCTGCTGGCCGACTATGCCAAGGAGTTCCGCACCGTGAACTTCGGTGTGCTCGCCCGCTATGTGGTGGGCCAGGCCACGGGGGCCGCCATCCACCGGACGGGCCTGCGCGGCGTCGCCCAGTTTATGGCTGATTCCGGGTCGGTTCAGAAGGCGGCCATCGCGATTAAGGACGAAGCCAGCCAGCGCGCACTGCTGACCGACCGGGTGCAAACCATGGTTGCCGAGGTGGGCGCGGCGCTCAAGGGCGCCAACAAGCTGCCCCAGCAGCAGGGCGCCGCCCTGTTCAACAGCCACCAGGACGAACTCATCGAAGCCGCCCAGGCGCACGCCGAGCTGCTGCAGTGGGAAGCCTTTACCGAGGCGCTTGGCACGGTCACGGACCCGGGAACCCGAAAGGTCCTGACCTGGCTGCGCGATCTCTTCGGCCTGGCCCTGATTGAAGACAACCTGTCCTGGTACCTGATGAACGGCAGGCTCTCCATGCAGCGCGCCCGGACCGTGGGCGGCTACATCAACCGCCTGCTGGTGAAGATCCGTCCGCATGCCCTGGACCTGGTCGATGCCTTCGGGTTCGGGCCGGAACACCTCCGCGCTGAGATCGCAACGGGCGCTGAGAAGGTCCGCCAGGATGAGGCCCGCGAGTACTTCCGCAGGCTGCGCGCCAACGGGGATGCCCCCGTGGACGAGAAGATCCTCTTGGCACGCAAGGGCCACGGGAAAAAGTCCTAAGGTCCCTGCCCGGTCCGGAACACCACAACGGCGCCGCCCCCGCAAGGGGGCGGCGCCGTTGTGGTGTGTGGCCGGATGCCTGCGGTCAGGAGTTCGTGGGGAGCACCGAGCGGTAGACCGCAAGAGTGGTTTCGGTGATGGATTCCCAAGAGAAGTGTTCTTCGGCGCGGCGCCGGCCGGCCTGGCCCATGGCGCGGGCCCGGGCGGGATCGGTGACAACTTCGGTCAGCGCGGCAGCGAATTCGGTGACAAATTTCTCCGGATCCAGCGGAGTGCCGGTCCCGTCCGTGACTTGCTCGATGTCCACCAGCAGTCCGGTCTCGCCGTGCTGTACCACCTCCGGGATTCCGCCGGTGGCACTGGCCACCACGGCGGCACCGCAAGCCATGGCCTCAAGGTTTACGATGCCAAGGGGCTCATAGATGGACGGGCAGGCAAAAGCAGTGGCGTGGCTGAGCACCTGGATCAGCTCGTTGCGCGGCAACATCCGCTCCACCAGGATCACACCGCTGCGCTGGGTCTGCAGCTGCGCGATCAGGCGGGAGGTCTCGGCGGCAAGCTCGGGGGTGTCTGCGGCACCAAGGCACAACACCAGCTGCACGTCGGCCGGCAGTTTGGCGGCCGCGCGAAGCAGGTAGGGCACGCCCTTCTGGCGGGTATTGCGGCCGACGAAGACTACGCTCGGCCGTGCCGGGTCAATCCCCAGGGCGCGGACGACGTCCTCTCCTTCGTCCCGGTTCCAGAGGCTCACATCGATGCCGTTGTGCACTACCTTGACCTTGGCGGGGTCCACCTCCGGGTAGCTGCGCAGAATGTCCTGGCGCATGCCCTCGGAGACTGCGATGATGGCGGCTGCGGCCTCGTAGGCAGTCTTTTCCACCCAGGAGGACACGGCGTAGCCGCCGCCAAGCTGCTCGGCCTTCCACGGGCGCAGCGGCTCCAAACTGTGGGCACTGAGCACGTGTGGAATGCCGTGCAGCAACGAGGCGATGTGCCCGGCCATGTTGGCATACCAGGTGTGTGAATGCACGATGTCGGCGCCGGCAATATCCGGCACAATCCGCAAATCCACTCCGAGGGTCTGCAGCGCAGCGTTCGCCGTGCCCAGATCCCCGGGCACGGCGTACGACGTGACGCTCGCGCCGTGATAGTCGGGTTCACGGGCCGCGCCGAAGGCGCGAACCTGCAGATCCACGTGCCGGGCCAGCACACGGCTGAGCTCGGCCACGTGGACCCCGGCGCCGCCATAGATTTCGGGCGGGAATTCTTTGGTCACAATGTCTATACGCACAAACTCCAAGGTAGTCGTTACGGTGGAACTGATCTAGTGTGAAGACGTTCGGGCGAGCCGGACTGTTTGTGGAAGTACAAAGGCGTTCAGGAGCGATCACTATGCCGAATAAGAAAGTTTTGGCCATTGTCCTTGCCGGTGGCGAGGGTAACCGGCTTATGCCATTGACGGCGGACCGGGCCAAACCCGGCGTGCCCTTTGCCGGGAGTTATCGCCTGATTGACTTTGCGTTATCCAACCTGGTCAATTCCCGCTATCTGCAGATCGTTGTGCTTACGCAGTACAAGTCGCACAGCCTGGACCGTCACATTTCCGAAACCTGGCGGATGTCCACCCAGCTGGGCAACTACATCGCCTCCGTCCCGGCGCAGCAGCGAGTGGGCAAAAGCTGGTTCCTCGGCAGCGCGAACGCCATCTACCAGTCGTTGAACCTCATTCAGGATGCCAATCCCGACATCGTCGTCGTCGTCGGTGCAGACCACGTATACCGGATGGACTTCGGGCAAATGGTCGACCAGCACGTCGCCAGCGGCGCCAAGGCCACAGTGGCCGCCGTACGACAGCCGCTGCACATGGCCGACCAGTTCGGTGTGATCGAAGTGGACCCGGATAATCCGGGGAAGATTGCCGCGTTCGTCGAGAAGCCCGCCACCACCCCGGGGCTCGCCGCCGACCCCACCCAGTTCCTCGCCTCCATGGGCAACTACGTGTTCAGCACCGACGCCCTGGTCGAGGCCCTGCACCTCGATGCCGAGCGACTTGATACCAAACACGACATGGGCGGGGACATCATTCCCTACTTCGTTGACCAGGGCGAAGCCGGCGTCTACGACTTCACCCTGAATGAGATCCCGGGCTCCACGGAACGCGACCGCACCTACTGGCGCGACGTGGGCACCATCGACTCGTTTTACGATGCGCACATGGACCTTATCTCTCCCGTTCCGGTATTCAACCTGTACAACTCCGAATGGCCGATCTACACGCGGCAAAGCATTTCCCCGCCGGCCAAGTTCGTCCGCGGCCAGAAAAACACTGTCGGCACAGCGATGGATTCCATCGTTGCCAGCGGCACCGTGATTTCCGGCGGCATCGTGGAGGGCTCAGTTCTCTCCAACGACGTCTACGTCGGCACCTCCAGCCGGGTCCTCGACTCGGTGCTGATGGATAAGGTCACCATTGGCTCCGGCGCAGTCGTCAAGCGCGCCATCATCGACAAAAACGTCAAGGTCCCGGCGGGTGCCGCGATCGGCCTCGACCACGATCTGGACCGGGCCCGCGGATTCAAAGTCACAGACTCCGGCATCACTGTCCTGTCGAAGGGCCAGCATGTTCCCGAACCCGGCGAAGCTGAACGCGCCCTGGCCGCCGCCAACCTGATCCTGGTGCCGAACGCAGTCAAGGCTGCCACGGAAAACTGGCCCGCGCTTCGTGAATCCGTGCACAAGGTAGCCGAAGTGCAGGCTGCCGCGGTGGGCGTGGCTGCTCCACAGCCGACCGAAGCCCACTGATCCGGCGCTGCTGCGCCGGGAGCCCGGTACCGGCGTCGGTCCGGGCTCCCGTCAGGCTGTAAAATTGGGGCAATGAGCTCTCCCGATGTGCCGTCCGATCTGACTCCCGAGGAAATCCGGGCCTGCCTAAAGGTCCTGAACAGCATCCACGTCTACGACGAGGCGCACCCGGACTACGTCTCGGTGCGCCGCGCCACCGGGAAGATGTTCAAGGCCGTGAAGCGGCACCGCCGGGTCAGTAAGCGGGACATGATCGCCGAAGCGGACCGTGCCGTGATCGCACAGACCGCTACGGCGGCCCCGGACCGGATCGACGACGAAACCCGCGGTAACAAACTCGCGCCCTCGGCCACCGGCGAGATTGCCGGGCACTTGATCAAATCCAGGCCCTGCTATATCTGCAAGCAGCATTACACCCAGGTGGATGCTTTCTACCACCAGCTGTGCCCTGATTGCGCCGCCTTCAGCCACAGTAAGCGGGACGCACGGACCGACCTGACCGGACGCGCAGCCCTGCTGACCGGCGGCCGGGCGAAGATTGGTATGTACATTGCGCTGCGGTTGCTCCGCGACGGCGCCCACACCACCATCACCACCCGTTTCCCCAAGGACGCTGCCCGCCGCTTTGCCGCGATGGAAGACAGCAGCGAATGGCTGCACCGGCTCAGGATCGTTGGGATTGACCTCCGCGACCCCTCCCAGGTGATGGCACTGACCGATTCGCTCGAGGCGGCGGGTCCGCTGGACATCATTATCAACAACGCAGCCCAAACCGTCCGGCGCTCCGGCAATGCCTATCAGCCGCTCGTCGACGCCGAGGATGAACCCCTCCCCGCGGCGCTCCAGGCGGCCAATGGCGGCCCGGAACTAGTCACCTTCGGCCACGCCCACGACAAGCACCCGCTGGCCCTCGCCAGCACCGTCCTGGATCACCCGGTGCTGGCTGGAGACGCCATCACCTCGCTGGCGTTGTCCGCGGGTTCCGCATCCTTGGAGCGCATCGCTTCCGGCACCGCCATCGACGCCGGCGGCCTGGTCCCGGACCTGGCCAGTATCAACAGCTGGACCCAGGTGCTGGACGAGGTGGATCCCCTGGAAATGCTGGAGGTCCAGTTGTGCAACGTCACCGCGCCGTTCCTGCTGGTTAGCAGGCTTCGAGGGGCGATGAAACGCTCAACCGCCCGGCGGAAGTACATCGTCAATGTCAGTGCCATGGAGGGCCAGTTCGCCCGAGCCTACAAGGGCCCCGGCCACCCGCACACCAATATGGCCAAAGCGGCGCTGAACATGATGACACGGACCAGCGCCCAGGAGATGCTGGACGCGGACGGCATCCTGATGACCGCCGTCGATACCGGCTGGATCACCGATGAGCGCCCGCACTACACCAAGGTCCGCCTGATGGAGGAGGGTTTCCACGCTCCCCTGGATCTGGTCGACGGGGCCGCCCGGGTCTACGACCCGATTGTGGTGGGCGAGTCCGGCGAGGACCAGTTCGGCGTCTTCCTGAAGGACTACAAGCCTAGTCCGTGGTGAGCGCGGGCTGGTTTCACGCCGGTGCCGGGAGGGTCCGGGCCCTATGGCCCTAATGGGTTCCCGGCAGTGCCCGTAACGTTGGTGCACATGAATACAGAGACGACGCCCGCGCCCGAATTCGGGCTGTCCATTGACCAGTGCTGGGTCCTGCTGGACACGGAAGTGGTGGGGCGGATCGCCCTGATTGTGGATGGGCACCCGGAGATATTTCCGGTGAACTTTGCGCTGGACCGCCGCTCGATCGTCTTTCGCACCGCCGGTGGCACCAAACTCTGGGCGGCTATGACGGCGAAGCCGATCGCCTTTGAGATCGATGGCTACGACGCCCACGAACAGCAGGCGTGGAGTGTTGTTGCCCGCGGCGAGGCGCAGCTGATTGAGAGCCAAGAGGACAAGGACGCCGTCGACGCCCGCCTCCTTGAGCCGTGGCAGCCGGGCGACAAGGGCTACTATGTGCGGCTCTCCCCCAAGGCCTTGACGGGTCGCCGGTTCACAGTGAGGAACCCGGATCTCTGGAACACCCGCCTCTCTGATCCCCGCCGGGCCTCTTTCGAGTAGCTTTCGAATAGCTGCCGCCGGGCTGGAGCCTGCGGGCGCTACCTCGCAGCTTTGGGTTCCGGGGAATGGACCACCAGCACCGGGCAGTGGGCGTGTGCCACCAGGGCGGAGCTGACCGAACCGATGAGCAGTCCGCCGAAGCCGCCATGGCCCCGGCGCCCTACCACCAGCAGTTCGGCGCTCCGGCTGGCCTCAAGCAGGGTATGGCGGGGGTGGCCCTGGACGAGTCGGGTTTCGAGGTTGGCGGGGACGTCCGCCCCGAACGCCTTCTCCACGGCTTCCTGCAGGATTTCATCGGCGCGGACATCGAAGTCGTCGATGCCCATGGCGACATATCCGTCGTAGACCGGGGGGACGTCCCAGCAGGCCAGCGCCACAACCGTCGCGGAGAGCGCTGCGGCGAGACTCTGGGCCTGGCGCAGGGCTTCAACCGATGCATCGGAACCGTCGACTCCCACCACAATGGTCCGGACTTTGGTGGCTTCGGTCATGGCAGATCCCTTCGGTATACAACTGGCACGTCCTGCCTACCATGACCTGCTGGCCGCAGCAGCGCCTAGGGCCAAAAGGCATGGGCAACACACGCCGGAACTGTCCCGGCGGGACCTAGGACCCTTGTCCGGTCCCGGGACACGGAGAAGAATGGCAGTCGTTGGGAACGGAACCGGCGGCCGGAGCGGACAATGGGGAGTCTGGGAATCCCGCGCCGGCATAATCGTCGGAGCGGGCCTCGGAGTATCCGCACCATACACGGCAGCATAAGCCGCCGGACAGGAGAATCATGATTGCCTGGGCAGACGCAGGTCTCACTGCAGCCGACGGGGCACCGGCCGTTATCCGGGTCTTTATCCTTGATGACCACGAACTCGTCCGGCGCGGGCTCCAGGAGCTCCTCGAGGGTGAGGGCTTCCTGGTGGTGGGCAGCTCGGGTTCCGCCGTCGAGGCGACCCGGCGCATTCCGGCCCTCCATCCTGACGTCTGCGTCCTGGACGCCCGTCTGCCGGACGGGACCGGAATTGAGGTCTGCCGCGACGTACGTTCGGTGGACCCGTCGCTGAACTGCATTATTCTGACGAGCTACGACGACGAGCAAGCACTGCGCGGAGCGGTTCTGGCGGGCGCGAGCGGCTATGTCCTAAAGGAGATCGGTGGCACTGACCTGATCGGGGCGCTGCGCCGGGCTGCTGCCGGCGAGTCCCTCTTCGCGGAGGGCGTCGCCGCCGGAATCGTGGACAGCTTGGTGGCGGCCGAAGATGTGGACCCCAGGACTGCCTCCCTGACGCCGCAGGAGCGGCGGGTACTGGAGCTGGTGGGCGGTGGGCTCACCAACCGCCAGATTGCAGCGGAGATGTTCCTCGCCGAGAAGACCGTCAAAAACTACGTTTCGTCACTGCTGGCCAAGCTGGGCTTTGAACGGCGGACGCAGGCTGCGGTGTTTATCGCGAGCCCCGCGTCGCCGGCACCGCAAGGAAGCCACGCGGAAGCACACCGACCCCACAGCGTCCGTTAGCCGGCGGGCCTCGAACCGCGATCACTGCCCGCGACGGCTACTGCTATAGCGGCACGGACCATTCAAGGCTGGTGCCGGCGTCCGGAGCGCTCGTGATGGTGCAGCTGCCGTCCAGCATCCGGGCACGGTCCTCAAGGTTGGCCAAACCCCGGCGTTTTCCGGGTTCGGTGAAGCCTGCTCCGTTGTCCGTGATGACCACTGTCACCCTGCCTTTGACGACACCTACCGACACGGAGATGGCGTCGGCGCCGGAATGCCGAAGTGCGTTGCTGAGGCCCTCCGACACCACAGCCACAACATTGTCCGCTTTATCAGGGGTGACGGCGTCCACCGGTCCGGTGATGGTCAGGCTGGGTGCGAACGGCATGGACTTCGCCGAGCTGCGTGCCACCCGGCGGATCCGTCCGCTCAGCAACTCGGTTTCGCTGCTGCTGCTCTTGAGCGAATAGATCGTGTCCCGCAGGCTGCGGATCGCTTCGTCAAGTTCGCCGGTGATGGTGCGGATCCGATCGGTCGCGAGTTCGTCCTTGGTAAAGCGGGTCAGGCTCTGGACGCTCAGTCCGGCCGCGAACAAGCGCTGGATCACCAGGTCGTGCAGGTCCCGGGCGATGCGTTCCCGGTCCGTGAATACCAGCAGTTCTTCCCGGAGCCGGTGCACGCGGGCCAGTTCGAGGGCGAGGGCAACGTGGGAGCCGAAGACGGCGCCCATCTCGATGTCGGTCCGGGCGTACTGCAAAGAATCCGTGTCCCGGACCAGGATCAGGAGTCCGTGATGGGCGCCCTGGGTGCTCAGCGCCACCGCCAGCAGCGGGCCGGTGATTCCGCCGTCGATCCCGCCGAACAGGGCGGAGGCGTCATCGAGTACAACAGGCTCGCCGCCGTCGAGGACACTTTCCAGCAAGGGCAAATCCAGTGTGAGCGACCGGCCGGAGAACTGCGCACTTTTCGCTCCTGCCACCCCGGCGACAAGATAGCCTCGGCCGCCGGCAGCGGGTGCCACCAGCATTGCGAGCTGCGAGCCGGACTCCTGGAGGGCCCGGCTTGCGATGGGGTCCAATCCGCCGAAGGTGTAGTCGCGGTCATTGCTGAGCATCAGCCCCGAGACGTCCATGCAGGCTTCCAGCCAGCGGGCCCGGCGCCGGGCGTCGTCGTAGAGCCGGGCATTCTCAATGGCAACCCCCGCGGCGGCCGCCAAAGCGACGGCGAGACCCTCGTCTTCTGCAGTGAAGTCGCTGCCGTCCTCCTTTTCGGTCAGATAGAGGTTGCCGAAAACGACGTCCCGGACCCGCACCGGGACGCCGAGGAAGGAGTTCATGGGCGGATGGTCCGCCGGGAATCCATAGGATTCAGGATGGCTGCGCAGGTCATGAAGGCGGAGCGGGCGGGGATCGGAAATCAGCAGGCCCAGGACCCCGTGCCCGGTAGGAAGGGGTCCGATCCGGTGGGCCAGTTCTTCGTCGATGCCGACAGTGATGAAGTGGCTGAGGGCCCGGTCATCGCCGATGACTCCCAGGGCCCCAAAGCGGGCCCGGAGCAAGCGGCAGGCGGACTGGACGACCCTTTCCAGGACGGCGTCCAGGCTGAGGTCCTCGGCAATAGCGACCACGGCCTCCAACAGGCCGGCCATCCGTTCCTGGGACTGGAGCAGTTCCTCTGCCCGGGAAACGAACCCCTTGAACGTGTCGTCAATCATGGGCTCTGGCTCGGCGGTGGTCTGGTCCGGACGGTTCCCTGCTGAATGCATGCTCATGGCCCCAATTCGATACAACGAACACAACTGTCGTCCGCGCTGGCGACGGTGATGCCAGACTACCCTGATGCTGGCGCATCGGCCCTCGGAGCCCAACGATGGAGCTTCGGATTGTGACCTTTTGCCCTATCGGCTGCCCAGTACCTGACGTAGGGTCGCTGACATGAGTACTGACCCGAAGCCGGAAAAAACCCAGCAGGCACATGAAGTTGAGAACCTGGACCACCACGAATGCTGGCGGCTGCTACGCGGCGTGACCGTTGGCAGGCTGGCCGTCTGGGTGGATGGCCATCCCGACATATTCCCGATTAATTACAAGGTGGACCACGGTACCCTGGTCTTCCGCACGGCTGACGGCACCAAGCTGCAGGCTGCCACCGGCGACACACCGGTGGCGGTGGAGGCAGATGGGGTGGACGCCGACAGCGGCATCGCGTGGAGCGTGGTGATCAAGGGCCAGGCGGCCCCGGTGCAGAACGTGGAGGAGGTTCTGGACACCGTGGGGCTGCTCCTGTTCCCCTGGCAAGCGGGCAAAAAGGAACACTTTGTCCGGATCACCCCTGACTCGGTGACCGGACGCCGGTTTAAAGTGGTTCCGCCCCTGACCTGGTGGACACCACTGGATGACGCCACCCGCTCCGGACTCGAATAGCCCCTCCCCAGGGATGCCCGTCGGCTGTGCTGACCCCGGGGCTACCGGAGCAGCCGCAACTGAGAGGGCAACCGGGTGGGGTGCCGGGAATCAGGCCAGCCGGGTGATTTCGACGCTGACATTGAGTGCTGAGCCTCCGCCGCCGGACAGGATGCCCTTAAGCGGTGCCACATCGCGGTAGTCACGGCCCCTCGCCACTGTGACATGGAGGTCGCCCGCCGGTTTGTGGTTGGTGGGGTCCCAACTGCGCCATTCACCGTCCCACCACTCCAGCCAAGCGTGCGACTGCCCGGCCACCGGCTCGCCGAGTTCCGCCGTCGAGCGCGGGTGGAGGTAACCGGACACGTAGCGGGCAGGGATCCCCCGGCTGCGCAGCGCGCCGATGGCAAGGTGCGCCAGGTCCTGGCAGACGCCCTGGCGCTGGCCCCAGGCTTCCGCGGCGTTTGTGGTGACTCCGGTGGTGCCCTTCATGTAGGTCATTTCCCCGCGCATCCAGCCAAAGACAGCCATCGCCGCCTCGTGCGGATTGCGGTCCCCCACCACGCCGGGGATGATCCCGAGCACTTCGGCGCCCGGGCCGGTGAGCTGGGACTGCGGAATCCAGTCGCTGAACTTGTTGAGCGTTTCCGCGGCGCCAAGAACCTTCCAGCCCACAATGTCCGCCTCCGCCGGGACCCGCTCCGCCCGGTGTACCTCCACGGTTGTGGTGGACAGGACCTCCAGGTGCTCGTGCGGCATCTGCATGTCAAAGGCGGTCACCCGGGTGCCCCAGTAGTCGCGGTAACTGCTCAGGGCCGCCTGTGACGGTGAAACCTTCAGCGAGGACTCCAGCACCACCTGTTGGGGGTCCGTCAGCGGGGTCATGCGGGCTTCGTTGTACGAGAGCGTAACGCGCTTGTTGTACTTGTACGCGGTCTTGTGGATGATGCTCAGCCGGGTCATGAAACTTCTCCCACCCAGGCCAGTTCGTCTGCCTGATTGAAGTACTTACGGGAAATGGCGTCCGAGGCCTGCGAGACGGCCTTCTGGACGCGCTCCATGTGCTCCGGAAGTTCGGACATCAGGTCGTCGGTCCGGTGGAACTCCAGGAACGTCCGGGCCTGCCCCACGATCCGGCGGGCGTCGTTGATAAAGCCAACGCGCTGGGCCGAAGGGTCCAGCATGGCGAGGCACTCATCCGCGTCCCGCAGCGCATAGACGATGGACCGGGGGAACAGCCGGTCCAAGAGCAGGAACTCGGCGGCATGCTGATCGCCGAAAGCCGCCCGGCGGGTCCGCAGGAAGGATTCGTAGGCACCGGCGCAGCGGAGCATGTTCACCCAGGACATGCCGGCCGAAAGGACGTCCCGGGTGGAGAGCATCCGCGCTGTCATGTCCGCGCGTTCCAGCGAGCGGCCCAGGACCAGGAACTGCCAGCTCTCGTCGTGGCTGACCGTGGTGTCCGCGAGTCCGCTGACCATGGCGGTCCGCTCCAGCACCCAGTTGCAAAAGCGGTAGGTGCCCACAACGTCCTTGCGGTGCTGGTTGAGCCCGTAGTAGGTCGTGTTGAGGCTTTCCCAGAGGCCTGAGGACACCGTTTCCCGGGCCCGGCGGGCGTTTTCCCGCGCCGCACCGAGTGAACCGGCAATCGACGTGGCACTTTGTTTGTCGTACGCGAGGGCGTTGAGCAGTTCGGGGAGGCCGAAGTCCTCACTCTGTGCCCGGGCGCCCATCACGGCAAGGAGCTCCTGCGCGACGCTGCGCTGTTCCTCCATCGGAAGGTGATTCAGGCGCTCCAGGTGGACGTCCAGGATCCGCGCGGTTCCGTCGGCCCGTTCCACATAGCGGCCGATCCAAAACAGTGACTCGGCGATACGGCTAAGCATGGGCGGTTACCTCCGGCGCATCGGAAACATAAAAAGGACGGGTCAGCGGAAAAGCGATCGACATGGTGCCTCTGGTCATTGCTGCTGCTCCTTCTGGCTGTCGCGCCAGTTGCTCTCTACAGGCCAGACCGAGACCCGCTCGCGGACCTCGATGGCCGGACGCGGGAGGGTCTCCACCGGCACTTCGGGGGAATCCGCCAGCACCCAGGTGTCCTTGGAACCGCCGCCCTGGCTGGAGTTCACAATCAGGGAGCCCTCCTTCAGTGCCACCCGGGTCAGGCCGCCGGGCAGCACCCAGACGTCGTCGCCGTCGTTGACGGCGAAGGGACGCAGGTCCACGTGCCGCGGGCCGAACTTGTCGCCGCTGAGCGTGGGAACGGTGGACAACTGCAGGACCGGCTGCGCGATCCATCCCCTGGGGTCCGCGATAACGCGTTTGCGCAGGGCCTCAAGTTCCTCCCGGGAAGCATCCGGACCGATCACCAGTCCCTTGCCGCCGGAGCCGTCCACGGGCTTGACTACGAGTTCGGCCAGCCGGTCAAGGACCTCTTCGCGGGCCGCTTTCTCCTCCAGCCGGAAGGTGTCCACATTGGCGATCACGGGTTCTTCGCTGAGGTAATAGCGGATCAGGTCCGGGACGTAGCTGTAGACCAGCTTGTCGTCGGCGACGCCGTTACCCACGGCGTTGGCAATTGTCACGCCGCCGGCCCGTGCGGCGTTGACCAGGCCCGGACAGCCGAGCATCGAGTCGGCGCGGAACTGCAGCGGGTCCAGGAACTCGTCATCGATGCGCTTGTAGATCACGTCCACGCGCTGCTCGCCGGCGGTAGTGCGCATGTAGACGCGGTTGCCGCGGCAGATCAGGTCCCGGCCCTCGACGAGTTCGACGCCCATCAGGCCGGCGAGCAGGGTGTGTTCGAAGTAGGCACTGTTAAAGACGCCGGGGGTCAAGACGACGACTGTCGGGTCATCGACGCCGGACGGTGCCGTCTTGCGCAGGGCGGAGAGCAGCCGCCGCGGGTACTCCTCGACCGGCCGGATGAGCTGCTGGCCAAAGGCCTCCGGCAGGCCTTTGGCCATGGCGCGGCGGTTCTCCAGGACGTAGCTGACCCCCGAGGGGACGCGGACGTTGTCCTCCAGGACCCGGAAAGTTCCTGCGGCGTCGCGGACCACGTCGATGCCGGAGACATGGACACGGACACCGCCGGCCGGTTCAAAGCCGTGCACCTGGCGGTGGAAGTGTGCGCTGGTTGTGACGAGCTGGCGCGGGATGACGCCGTCGGCCACTACCGTCATCTTGTCGTAGACGTCGTTGAGGAACGCTTCGAGGGCCCGGACGCGCTGCGCCACACCCTTCTCCAGCACGGTCCACTCATCGGCCGGGATCACCCGCGGCACGATGTCCAGCGGAAAGGGCCGTTCCTCCCCCGCAAAGTCGAACGTAACGCCGCGGTCCAGGAAGGTCCGCGCCATGGAATCTGCCCGGGCAGTGACATCGGCCAGCGAAAGTTCCCGCAGGGCGCCGGCAACCTGCCCGTACGACTGCCGGGGCTGTTGCCCGGGGGTAAACATCTCGTCGTAGGCGCCGGTGCGTTCGGCGGCCACCGAGTAATCCAGGAATAGGTCAGACATGGACACTAGACAACCACCTTTTTGTTGCGAAATCATTTCCGCGCCCGCTGAGCGCGGCGCGTCCGGGCGCGGGGAGCAGTTCGGGCTCGGGCTGCGGGCTGCCCTCGGTGCTGCCGACGTGGCGGTGACGGCTTTTTTCGGGCACTTGCGGGACAGTGGATAGGTGCCTCACTTCCCTCATCCATCGCTCCCGGCTGCCGGTCGCCTGAGCAGGCTGCTGCCGGGGCTGCTGGCCGCCGCGGCCGCCGTCGCCCTGGCCCTCGCGGTCCACACCCAAGTGCCGGCGCTCCCGGCCATGACGCTGGCAGTTGTGTTCGGGCTCCTGGCCGCAAATATCCCCGGCCTGGGCGCCTGGTCCGCCGGGCCCGGGCGGCCGGGGCTGGACTTCGCCGGCAAACACCTGATGCGCGCCGGAATCGTGATCCTGGGCCTGAAAGTCAGCCTGGTGGATGTACTCGGTCTTGGTTGGGCCGCACTGCTGCTCATCACCGGCGTTGTGCTGGCCGCCTTCGCCGGGACGTATGTCATCAGCAGGCTCTTTCGCCTGCCACCCCAGGTCTCCCTGCTGATTGCGACCGGTTTTGCCATCTGCGGCGCCTCGGCCATCGGGGCGATGGCCGCGGTGCGCCGGATCCGGCAGCCGGACACCGTGTTGCCGGTGGCCCTCGTAACCCTGTGCGGCACCCTGGCCATCGGTGTGCTGCCGCTGCTGATTCGGCCGTTGGGACTGAGCCCTGAGGTCTTTGGGGCCTGGACCGGAGCCTCCGTGCATGACGTGGGACAGGTGGTGGCCACGGCGCAGACCGCCGGAGCGGGCGCACTGGCCATCGCCGTCGTCGTAAAACTCACCAGGGTGATCCTGCTGGCACCCATCGTCGCCGCCGCGGGGCTGCACCACCGCAGCCGCGCCGACGCCGGGGACGGACTCAAGCGGCCGCCGATCGTACCGCTGTTTGTGCTCGGTTTTGTGGCCCTCGCAGCCCTGCGCAGCACGGGCTGGCTGGCCCCCGGCATCCTCGAGGGCGCCGCGGTGCTCCAGGACGTGGTCCTGGGGATGGCGCTGTTCGGCCTCGGCTCTGCGGTGCGGGTGGGTCAGCTGCTGCACACCGGTGCACGGGCGCTGCTGGCCGCCCTCGCGTCCTGGCTGCTGATCGCGGCGCTGGGACTTGGCGCCGCGTTCCTCATGATTAGATAGCGGGGTGTCGAACCAGAACCTGCGCCGCGATGAAGCCGCCGACCGATCCGCCCTGATTGCCACCCACAGCTACGATGTCACCCTGGATGTCCGGGCGGCCGCTGATGCGGACGTCGACGGTTACACAAGCCGCAGCGTCATCACCTTCTCCGCCCGTGAACCGGGCCGCTCAACGTTCCTTGACTTCATCGGCGAGGTGCAGAGCATTTCCCTGAACGGCAACCGGCTCGCCGTTGCCGACGTTGTGGACGGGTCCCGGATCCGGCTGGAGAACCTGCAGTCGGAGAACCAGGTCGCCGTCACCGGGACCGCGCTGTACAGCACCTCCGGGGAGGGTATGCACCGTTTCTTCGATCCGGCCGATGACGAATGTTACCTGTACACCCAGTACGAGCCGGCCGACGCCCGCCGCGTGTTCGCCAACTTCGAACAGCCCGACCTCAAGGCCGAATTCACCTTTCACGTTCTGGCGCCGTCGCGTTGGCAGGTGTCCTCCAACGGCATCGAGACCCGGCGGACGCCCGTGGCGGGCGAGCCGGACGTGAGCCGCTGGGACTTCGCCCCGACCAAAGCGATGTCCACGTACATCACGACGGTGCTGGCCGGCCCATATTTCAAAGCCGAGGATTCCTGGAAGGGTACCCTGGCCGACGGGAGCAGCCTGGTTGTCCCGCTCGCCCTCTACTGCCGGGCGTCGATGGCACCGTCCTTCGACCCGGAGGTGCTGTTCGCGCTCACGAGGAACGGCCTGGATTTCTTCAACCGGCTCTTCGACTTCCCGTACCCGTGGGGGAAATACGACCAGGCGTTTGTGCCCGAATACAACCTTGGCGCCATGGAGAACCCGGGGCTGGTGACCTTTACGGAAGGCTACGTCTTCACCTCCCGGGCCGCCGATTCGCAGTACCAGGCCCGCGCCAACACGCTGCTGCACGAAATGGCCCACATGTGGTTCGGGGACCTCGTCACTATGCAGTGGTGGAACGATTTGTGGCTCAAAGAGTCCTTTGCCGACTACATGGGAACCCTTGGCGTGGACCGGACCACGGACTGGGCCACGGCCTGGGTGAACTTCGCCAACAACCGCAAGGCCTGGGCCTACATGCAGGACCAGCTGCCGACCACGCACCCGATCGTCGCGGACATCCCCGACCTCGAGGCCGCCAAGCAGAACTTTGACGGGATCACCTACGCCAAGGGCGCCTCGGTACTCAAACAGCTCGTCGCCTACGTGGGCTTCGAGGCCTTTGTGGCCGGCTCGCGCCAGTATTTCAAGGATCACGCCTACGGGAATACGACCCTGGCCGAGCTGCTCGCCGCGCTGGGCGCCGCCTCCGGCCGGGACCTGGCGGGCTGGGCCCGTCAGTGGCTGCAAACCTCCGGCATTTCCACCCTCCGCAGTGAGATCGAGGAGCGCGACGGCGTCATCGGTACTGTGACGCTTCGCCAGGATGCCGAAGACCCGGCCACGGGCCGGCAGGAGCCGCGCCCACACCGGCTGAAGATCGGCCTTTACAACGCGGACGAAGACGGTGCCCTGGTCAGGACCGACAGCGTCGAGATTGACGTCGACGGGGCACACACCGAGGTGACGTCCCTCACCGGCAAGCTACGGCCGGCCCTGCTGCTGGTCAACGACGAGGACCTTAGCTACGCCAAGGTCCGCCTGGACCCCCGCTCGGAAGCCACCGTGCGGTCCTCCCTCGGCGCGCTCAGCGACCCGATGGCCCGTGCCCTGTGCTGGACGGCACTGTGGGACTCGGCCCGAGACGCGGTCACTCCGGCGTCCCTCTACGTGGACGCCGTCAAGCGCTTCGGGCCCGCGGAGTCCGGGATCGGCGTGCTCCTGACCGTCCTGGGCAACGCCGCCACCGCGATCGAACGTTACGTCCCCGCGGCCGGGCGGGACGCCGTCCGCCACGGCTTCCTGACGCTCGCTGCGGACGAACTGCTGCGGGCCGCGCCGGGATCCGACCAGCAGCTGGCGTGGGCCCGCACGGTCGCCACAACCAGCCGCCACAGCAGCGGCCTGCTTGACCTGCTGCGCGGCATCCTGGACGGCAGCACCGTCGTTGAAGGCCTGTCCGTGGATGCGGAGCTCCGCTGGAACTTCTGGCACGCACTGGCCGCCAACGGCGAGGCCACACCCGCCCGGCTCGACGCGGAGCTGGCCCGGGACAACACCGCCGCCGGGAGGGCCGGGCACGCCACCGCCCTCGCAGCCCGCCCCGAGGCGGCTGTGAAAGAGGCAGCCTGGCGCGAGGCGGTGCATGGCAACTCGCTGTCCAACCAGTTGCTGAGCGCAACGATCACCGGTTTCACCACGGCACCGGCGCCGCTGCTGGAGCCGTTCGCGGACCGGTATTTCGACGCACTGGAGGACGTCTGGGCCGGGCGCAGCATCGAAATAGCCAGCCGGATTGTCCGCGGGCTCTACCCGGCAGGTCAGGATCTGGACGCCGGCACTGCAGATACGAACGCCGTTATTGTCCGGACGGACCAGTGGCTTGCCGGCCACCCGGATGCACCGCGGGCGCTGCGGCGGATCATCATCGAACAGCGCAGCCACCTGCACCGGTCGTTGACCGCACAGGCCCGCACCGTATAGGCCAGTACCGCGGAGGCCCGTACGGGCCGGGACCGCGGCTGACCCGGGACCGCCGGGCGCAGCTGGGCTCAGGGCACCCGGTGCAGCCACTCCGCGGTGCCGAACTTGTCCTCAACCCGCTGGTGCGCGGCCGCGAGCTCGGCGTGGGTGATTTCCGAGGGAGTCGCGGCGTAGCGTTCGGCGAAGACATCGATCATGGCCGCGACGATTTCGGCGCGGCTCAGCCCGGTCTGCCGCCGGAGCGGGTCGACCCGCTTTTTTGCGCTCCGGCTGCCCTTGTCGGAAAGCTTCTCCTTGCCGATCCGCAGGACGTCGACCATCTTGTCCGCATCGATGTCGTAGCTCATGGTCACGTGGTGCAGCATGCCGCCGTTCGCGAGCCGCTTCTGCGCCGCACCGCCAATCTTGCCTTGCTCGGTGGCGATGTCGTTGAGCGGCACGTAGAAGGCGCTGATCCCGACCTTCTCAAGGGCTGACATCACCCAGGCGTCGAGGAAACCGTAGGAATCGGCAAAGCTGATGCCGTCCACCAGGCTCTGCGGCAGGTACAGGGAGTACGTGATGCAGTTGCCTGCCTCCATAAACATCGCTCCCCCTCCACTGATCCGGCGGACCACACTGATGCCGTGGCGTTCGACGCCGGCGGGATCCAGTTCGTTGCGGAACGACTGGAAACTACCGATCACGACTGACGGTTCTTCCCAGTCCCAGAAGCGCAGGGTGGGGTTGCGGCGCCCCGCGCCAACTTCTTCCGTCAACACCTCGTCCAAGGCAACGTTGATCCGGGTGGGCAGCACGGACGGGGCGATGATGTTCCAATGGTGGTCCCCCCAGCCGGTGGCCTTAGCGAGGGCGCGCCGGACCGTGACCGCTATCGCGTTGGCGGAAAAACCGAACAGGACGGCGTCCGGCGGCAGGGCCGCTGCCACCGCGGCCGCGAGGTCCGCAGCACTGGTGTCCGCGGCGAGGCCGGTGAGTGCCCGGTTGATCTCCAGCAGCACCTCATCGGGTTCCAGGAAGAAGTCCCCGCTGAGTGAGACGTTCGCGAGCATGCCGTCAACGACGTCGAAATCGGCCACCACCAGTTTGCCGCCGGGGACCTTGTACTCCCCGTGCCGGCGGCCGTCGTCGTCAGGGGAGGTGGAAGGGGGGGCCGGGGTGGGGGAGGGGGACGTCATGTCCTTAATCCTGCCACGCGGTGACCGCACCGCAACCACGCTGCAGCGCCGCACTGCCCGGGACGCAAAAAGCCCGCACCGTCACCGGTGCGGGCTTTTCCAAAAGACCTTGGGGAGAAGAAGTTACTTCTTGCCGCCGAAGCCCTTGAAGCGAGCGTTGAAGCGCTCGACGCGGCCTGCAGAGTCCATAATGCGCTGCTTGCCCGTGTAGAACGGGTGGGACTCGGAGGAGATTTCGACGTCGATAACCGGGTAGGTGTTTCCGTCTTCCCACTCGATGGTCTTTTTGGAAGACACGGTGGACTTGGTCAGGAACTTGACGCCGGAAGCCAGGTCGTTGAAAACAACAGCTTCGTACTTCGGGTGAGTATCAGACTTCATAATTGGACCTTTGTTCGCACAACTGGATTTTGCCAGTTGCCAGGTATGAATGGGATGGCCAGCGGAATGCACCGGACGGCCAGCTATCAATCATAGCGGAAAGCCGGCGCCTTCGCCGCCTGGCAGGTGATGCTGTTCAACCGCGCGGACGAAGCTCCCAGAAGGCTACGGCGGAGGCAGCAGCGACGTTGAGCGAGTCAACGCCGGCGCGCATCGGGATTTTGACGGCGAGATCGACGGCGGCGAGAGTGGACGCGCTCATCCCGGCGCCCTCGGTACCGAGGACCAGGGCGAGTTTCTGCGGCTGCCGCGCAGCCAGATCGTCCAGGTCCACGGCGTCGTCCGTGAGCTCCATGGCTGCCACGGTAAAGCCATGGCTGCGGAGTACCCGCAGGTCCCCCGGCCAGTCCTCCAGCCGGGCCCACGGCACCTGGAACACCGCCCCCATGCTGACCCTGACGCTGCGGCGGTACAGCGGGTCCCCGCAGCGCGGCGAGATCAGGACGGCGTCGACCCCCAGGGCCGCCGCTGAACGGAAAATCGCGCCCACGTTTGTGTGGTCCACAATGTCCTCCAGCACGGCGACCCGGTGTGCCCCGGCGAGGAGCTCGGGCAGCGGCACAGGTTCGGGGCGCTGCATGGCAGCCATCGCGCCGCGGTGCAGGTGGAAACCGGTGATGTCCTCCAGCAGGGCCGCGGAACCGATGTAGGCGGGAACGTCCGGGTACTGCTCAAAAATGTCCGCGAGGTCTGCACGCCATTTGTCGGCCAGGAAGAAGGAACGGGGCCGGTGCCCCGCGGCGAGGGCCCGGCGCAGTACCCGGGAAGACTCCGCGATATACATACCCTCTGCGGGTTCGCGGAGCTTGCGCAGGTGCACGTCCGTGAGCTGGGTGTAGTCCGAGACCCGGGGGTCATCGGCGGAGTCGAGGCGGTGGAAAGTCACTGGCGGGTCATTTCAGCGGAAGCTATCAACGGTCATCGGGCTACTTGAAGAGGTTGGCGATCATAAAACCGAGGGCCACCAGGCCCAAAACGAAGATGACGCCGCGCAGCACCACCGGGGACAGCCGTCGACCGACTTTGGACCCGACGAAACCGCCGATCAGTGAACTGACCGCAATCAAACCGACGACGGCCCATTCGATCCGGCCGAAGGCAAATAGCAAATAGGAGGCCGCTGCCACGACGTTCACGCCCAGGACCAGGATATTTTTCATCGCATTGGCGTTCTGGATGGTGCCGGTCATAAAGATGCCCAGAATCCCGACCAGCAGGATGCCCTGGGCGGCAACAAAGTAGCCTCCGTAGACACCGGCGAGGTAGACCAGGCCCACGAGGATTACACCGTGGCTGCGGTCCCGGATGGCGTGTTCGGGGTTCTGCTCCCGGACCCTGACCCACTGCTGCAGCCGCGGCTGGAACACCACCATCAGCAGAGCCAGCACAATCAGGGCCGGCGCGGCGTAATGGAAGACCTTTTCCGGCAGATGCAGCAGCAGGTACGCCCCCGTGATGCCGCCCAGCAGCGAGGCGGGCAACAGCCGAAGCAGCTGTTTGCCTCGCCCCGACAATTCCTTGCGGTAGCCCCAGGCTCCGGCGGCGTTCCCGGCGACCAGGCCCATCGCATTGCTGATGGACGCCGTCACGGGCGCGTAGCCGAGCGCGATCAGCACCGGGAACGTCACCAGGGTGCCGGAACCGACCACACTGTTGATGGTGCCGGCCCAGAGTCCGGCGAAAAAAATGAAGACGCTATTGAAGAAATCCACGCGCGCTCAGCCGCCGGTTCAGCGGCGTGCGGTGGCCGTGTACCGGCCTGCCACGACGCTGAGGTCCAGCTGCAGCCCGAACGTTTTACTCAGGTTCGCGGCCGTGAGGACGCCTTCAATCGGGCCCTTGGCCACCACGGCGCCGTCGCGGAGCAGCATGGCGTGGGTGAAGCCCGGCGGGACTTCCTCCAGGTGATGCGTGACCAGCACCATGGCCGGCGCAGCCTCGTCGCGGGCAAGGCTGCTTAGCCGGTAGACCAGGTCCTCCCGGCCGGCCAGGTCGAGCCCGGCGGCGGGTTCATCGAGGAGCAGCAGCTCGGGATCGGTCATCAGGGCCCGGGCGATCTGGACCCGCTTGCGCTCCCCCTCGGAGAGGGAAGCGAAGCTCCGGTTGAGCAGCGGGCCCATGCCCCACTCGTTCAGGAGGGCGAAAGCGCGGCGTTCGTCGTCTTTCTCATAGCCCTCCCGCCACCTTCCGGTGACGCCGTAGGCTGCCGTGACAACGACGTTGAGGACCTTCTCGTGTCCTGGGATCTGGTTGGCCAGTGCCGCTGAGGACAGCCCGATCCGGGGCCTGAGCTCAAAAACGTCGACGGCGCCAAGAATTTCCTCCAGGATGCCGGCCATCCCGGACGTGGGGTGTATCCGCGCGGCGGCCAGTTGGAGCAGAGTGGTCTTGCCGGCACCGTTGGGACCCAGGATCACCCAACGTTCGCCTTCCTTGACCTGCCAGTCGACCTTGTCCAGGAGGGTCTTTGCCCCACGTACAACGCTGACGGCGGCCATTTCAAGAACATCACTCATAGGAGTAGACACTAGGACAAAAAACCGGGCGACTGATAACCGGTACCCCGGGGCCGTGTTGTCCGCCAGCCGAGGCGTCACCGGGACGCAACGAATTCGGAGCCGTATCCGCCGGATCGCTAGGATTACTGCCATGAACCTGTTAGTGACAGCCGTGAGCTATGCCCCGAAACTGAGTCTTCCCGAGGTGCAGCGGATCCGTTCGCTGCTCGCGGCAGCGGGACTGACGCTGGACGCGGAGACCCGCACCGGCGACGGCCGTTTTGATGTTCACATGGCGGACCTGAGCTTTGCCGGGAGCCAGTCCGGGGCGGCGCTCGCTGACCTCCGCCGGGCAGTTGCAGCAAACGGCGCGGCCGGAATCGACACGGCGATCGTGCCGGCCACGCTCCGCAATGCGCAGCGGAAATTCCTCATCCTGGACGTGGACTCCACCCTCATTCAGCAGGAAGTGATTGAACTGCTCGCGGCGCACGCCGGCAAGCGCGAAGAAGTGGCAGCGGTGACCGAGGCCGCCATGCGAGGAGAACTGGATTTTGCCCAGAGCCTGCACGCACGGGTGGCGGTGCTTGCCGGGCTGCCAGCCGACGTCGTCGACGATGTCCGCGCCGAGGTCGCGCTGAGTCCCGGCGCGGCCGAGCTCGTGGCAGCTTTCCGGGCCGCCGGCCATGTGGTGGCGGTGGTCTCCGGCGGCTTTAACCAGATCCTGGAACCGATCGCGGAGGGCCTTGGCCTTGATTACTGGATCGCCAACGAACTGGAAATCGCCGATGGTGCGCTGACCGGGAAAGTCCTCGGTGCGGTCATCGACCGGGCGGCGAAGGAGAAATACCTGCGTGAATGGGCCGCCATAGAAGGCATCCCGATGGAGCACACAATTGCTGTGGGCGACGGCGCCAACGACCTGGACATGCTCGAAGCGGCCGGGATCGGGGTGGCGTTCAACGCCAAACCTGCAGTCCGGGCGGTGGCGGACGCCGCAGTGAACCTGCCCTATCTCGACGCTGTTCGGTTTATCGCCGGCGTTTGAACCGCGGCAGCGGCGGCAAAGGCCGGGGCAGGTGCCCCGGCCTTTGCCGTTAACCGCATAAGCAGCCAGTCATCAGTTGCTGCTCTTGTCGAAGTAGTCGGCCCCGCCGACGTATTCGGTGTGCCCGCTTTCGACGTCGGCAGTGGCCATCTTGGCGACCTCTGCCGCGAACTCCTTCACGGAGTACAACCGTCCGGCCTCGGCGCGGCGGGCTTCGATGGCGCCCGGGTTGGAGCGGTCCAGCAAAGTCGCCGTGACGGTTCCCTCGATCATGTCGCCGGAAACGACGACAAGGGAGATGCCCTTTTCGGCAAGGTTTGGAATGAGTTCGCGGAGTGCGTCTTCACCGGCGCGCTTGCTGCGTGCCACCGGCTCATAGTTCTCCATGGTGGGCACCGTGTTGATGAAATGCGCCTGGTGGCTCGTGACAAAGACCACGCGGGCACCCTCGGGCAGCAACGGCACTGCGGCATTAAGCATATTCACCTGGGCGTCCCGGTTGAGCTTGAGCGCGTAGTCCTCCTCCATGCCGGATTCCATCCCGCCTGAGGCGTTGAGGACCAGGATGTCGAGGGAACCGAAGTTCTCCATCGCGGCACTGGCGAGAGCCTGGACGCCTTCCTGGGTGGTGAGGTCCGCTCCGACGGCGGCAGCGCGGCCGCCGGCCGCCTCGATTTCCGCAACCACCTTGTTGGCGCGGGGCGCCTTCTGGCGGTAGTTCACCACGACGGCGGCGCCTTCGGCGGCGAGGAACTTGGCTACCTCAGCGCCAATGCCCCGCGACGAACCGGTCACGATTGCGGTCTTGTTATCCAGCAGTCCCATTCGAGCTCCTTTGTTCCAAACGTCCAAAAACGGTGGGTCTGCAGACCATCATGCCAGCGCTGCGGGTGATTTCAGTTGTTTGGGGTCAACAAAGAAGCTGCGGCAGGCTAGTGCCGACCAGGGCCGAGGACGCCGGCACGGGTTCCGCTCCTGCGCGGATCACTCCCCGGAACTTCGGTCTGCACCGCCGCAATGGTGCCGTCCGGGAACCACCCGGCCGGTGCCACCACCGCCGGGGGCGCCGCGGCTCCCGCCGGGTCCACGGCGCGTCCGGATCCGGCTTAGTGGCCCATGCCGAGGCCGCCGTCGACCGGGATGACGGCACCTGAGATGTAGGCGGCCTCGTCACTGGCGATCCAGCGGACCACGTTGGCCACCTCGGAGGCCTCGGCAAAGCGCGCAGCGGGAACCTTGGACAGGTAGTCCTTCCGCGTTGCCTCGGGCAGTTCCGCCGTCATGTCGGTGTTGATGAAGCCAGGTGCCACAACGTTGGCAGTGATACCGCGGGCGCCCAGCTCGCGCGTCAGTGAGCGGGCGATGCCGACGAGGCCGGCCTTGGAGGCCGAATAGTTGATCTGGCCCGGTGCGCCGAAGAGGCCCGAGACGGACGAGATCAGGACCACGCGGCCCTTGCGGGCCCGGATCATACCCTTGGAGGCCCGCTTGATCACGCGGAAAGCGCCCGTAAGGTTGGTGTCGATGACAGAGGTGAAGTCGTCCTCGCTCATGCGCATCAGGAGGGTGTCTTTGGTGATACCGGCGTTGGCGACCAGCACCTCGACCGCACCGTGGGCCGCCTCCACGTCCGCGAACGCGGCGTCCACGGATGCTTCGTCCGTAACGTCGGCCTTAACGCCAAGAATGCCGGCCGGGAGATCCGCTTCGCTGCGGTAGGTGACTGCCACTTTATCCCCGTTGGCGAGGAACGCTTCGGCGATGGCGAGGCCAATTCCGCGGTTTCCGCCGGTGATCAGGACACTGCGGCCGGTGCTGGCTGTTTCAGGCATGGTGGGCTCCGGAATTCTGCGGCGGCCGGCGCCGCGCTGGTGGGCGGGATTTTTCCTGCCTTCGATCTTAGCGCCCGGCGGGCCCGCGTTTGGGCGGCCCCGTCGTTGGTGAGAGAATTGAACTGAGCCCTGGGAGCGTGATCTGACAGCCTTGACACTCAAAAACCGACCCCGTGGACCTGCGGACGGGAATCCGGAACTACCGTCCGGTGACTCCGAGGTTCACAGCATTACTGACGCCGCCGCCGCACACTCTGAAGAGATGCGCCAGCGGATGATCAAGTACGCCGTCGCCATGGGTATCCGCATGGTGTGCCTGGTCCTGATTTTTGTGGTGGACGGCTGGCTCAAGATCCTCCCGATCGTCGGCGCCGTGTTCCTGCCCTGGTTTGCCGTTATAGTGGCCAACGGCAGCGATGCGGCCGAGATCCACTCCGATTCGCTGCTGGACTATGCGCCACTGGCTCAGCTTGAAGCGCCCGCCGGTCCGGGCGAGGCGGCCGGCCCGGCTGCCCCTACCGGTCCCGGCGGCCCGGTTGCCCCGGCGCCGGAGGACCCGTCGATGACGCTGCTGCAAGGCGAAATCGTTGATGATGATGACCTCACGCAGGCGTCCGCGGAGGTTCCAGAGCGAAACGCCGGCGGCGACGGGAAACACGGAAGGGCCGCATCATGAACCTCTTTGACCTGACCGGAAACAGCGGTGAGGCCGGTCCGGCCGAAGCTGTCTGCTCCCGGAAGGGCTGCCGGCGCGGCGCTGAATGGCAGCTCCGCTGGAACAACCCCAAAATCCACACCCCGGACCGGCGCAAGATCTGGCTGGCCTGCGGAGAACACCGGCCCTGGTTCGAGGAGTACCTGCAGGCCCGCGGGCTCTGGAAGGACACAGTGGCACTGAACCCGGCAGGCAGGGCAAGCTGAATGTACCGTTTTCTGTTCTCCAGCAAATGGCTGGGGTACCTGTTGCTGGCCGCCATATTTGCCGCGGCCTGCGTCGGCTTGGGCCGCTGGCAGATGGATCGCCGGGCGGAGACCCTGGCCGGCATCAACCGCGTCACGTCGAACTATTCCGCCGCGCCCGTTCCTTTCGCTGAGGTCAAGGGCCAGTTCAGCGCGCTGGCGCCCGAACGCGAGTGGACACAGGTGGAACTGAAGGGCAGCTACGACGTCGGTGGCCAGCGCGTGGTCCGCAACCGCCCGCTCAACGGCCAGCCGGGCTACGAAGTTGTTGTCCCGTTCCGGGTGGACACCGGTGAGACGGTGGTGATCGACCGGGGCTGGTTGCCGATCGGCAACAACACCCCGGGACGCCCCGACGCGGTTCCTGCCCCCCCGCAAGGCACAGTGACAGTCGTCGCCCGCCTGAAGCCGGCCGAGCCCGCTCTCCAGCGCGGCGCCCCGGACGGCCAGCTGGCCTCGATTGACCTCGCCGCCTATTCCGCCCAGCTGGGGTATCCCCTGCTCAGCGGCGCTTACGGGCAGCTTGCGTCAGAGAGCCCGGCCGCGGCGGATATGCCCTTCCCCTTCCCCAAGCCCTCCACGGACGAGGGAACCCACCTCTCCTACTCTCTGCAGTGGTTCGCGTTTGGCGTGCTGATGTTCATCGGCTTCGGGTACGCGGCCAGGCAGCAGGCACGAAACGCGGCCATTGACGCCGAGGACGCCCAAACCGACGGCGGGCCGACCCATTCCAGCGGCACTGCCGTGCGCCGTCGTCCGGTCCCCCGCAAACGGAAGCAAGCCACCGCGGAGGAAGAGGAAGACGCCCTCCTGGACGCCCAGGGGTTCTGAGGCGTGGACGGCCCGCTGCCGGGGCCCGTGGCCAGGGTGCAGCACGCATTGCACGCGCTCGGTGCCGCGGACACCGTTACGGTTTTCGACTCGATTGTCCCGACGGCGGCCGCCGCGGCCGCCGCCCTGGGCTGCGACGTCGCCGCCATCGCCAACAGCCTGGTCTTCGACCTCGAAGGGGTGCCGCTGCTGATCCTGGCCAGCGGGGCGGCGAAAGTTGATCTCCCAAAGGTCAGCGCGGAACTTGGCGCCGGCAGGATCCGCCGGGCCTCGCCCGGCTTTGTGCTCGAACATACGGGCCAGGAAGTAGGCGGCGTCGCACCGGTCGGGCATCCGAAAAAAATCAGGACGCTGCTCGATCAGTCGCTGGCGGCCCACCCCGTTCTTTGGGCCGGTGCCGGAGACCACAACTCGATGTTCTCCATCAGCTACGTTGAGCTGCAGCGGATCACCGAAGCCACAGTGCTGGCCGTACGGTAACGTGCGGCCCGCCCTACGCCAGGGTAATCAGGTCCAGGTAGTCTTCGTTCCAGTGGTCCTCGATGCCGTCGGGCAGCAGCACAACCCGCTCCGGGTTCAGCGCCGCCACGGCGCCTTCATCGTGGCTGACAAGCACAACAGCGCCGGTGTAGTTGCTCAAGGCCCCGAGGATTTCTGCGC
Organism: Pseudarthrobacter sp. PH31-O2; assembly: GCF_030063265.1. Taxonomy (NCBI): domain Bacteria; kingdom Bacillati; phylum Actinomycetota; class Actinomycetes; order Micrococcales; family Micrococcaceae; genus Pseudarthrobacter; species Pseudarthrobacter sp. PH31-O2. The sequence continues at coordinate 766,031 of NZ_JASIST010000001.1, forward strand.
GGCTTGCCGGGTCGAGGTTGTTCGTGGGCTCATCGAGGAGCAGTACGTTCGCGCTGGAGGCCACGATGGTGGCGAGGGCCAGCCGGGTCTTCTCACCGCCGGAGAGCACACCGGCGGGTTTGTCGACGTCGTCACCGGAGAACAGGAACGAACCCAGGATGTTGCGCACTTCGGCGTCGTTCATGTCCGGGGCTGAGGAACGCATGTTCTGCAGGACCGTGCGGTCGACGTCGAGCGTCTCGTGCTCCTGCGCGTAGTAACCAACTTTCAGACCGTGGCCTGCCACGACTTCGCCGGTATCCGGCTTGTCGACGCCCGCGAGCATCCGCAGCAGGGTCGTCTTCCCGGCGCCGTTGAGGCCCAGAATGACCACCTTGGAACCGCGGTCGATGGCCAGGTCGACGTCGGTGAAGATTTCCAGCGAGCCAAAGGACTTGCTGAGGCCGTCGGCGGTGAGCGGGGTTTTGCCGCAAGGCGACGGATCCGGGAAGCGCAGCGCCGCAACGCGGTCGGTGGCACGCACGGCTTCCAGGCCGCCGAGCAGACGCTCGGCACGCTTGGCCATGTTCTGCGCGGCCACAGCTTTGGTGGCCTTGGCGCGCATCTTGTTGGCCTGGTCGAAGAGGACCTGGGCCTTCTTCTCGGCATTGGCGCGCTCCCGCTTGCGCGCACGCTCGTCCGTCTCGCGCTGGGTGAGGTAACGCTTCCAGTCCATGTTGTAGAAGTCGATTTGGGCGCGGTTGGGATCGAGCAGGAACACCTTGTTGACGGTGGCCTCAAGCAGCTCGGTGTCGTGACTGATAACTATCAGACCACCCTGGTGGTTCTTGAGGAACTCGCGGAGCCAGGCGATCGAGTCCGCATCCAGGTGGTTGGTGGGTTCATCGAGGAGCATCGTCTCGGCGTCGGAGTAGAGGATGCGGGCGAGTTCGACGCGGCGGCGCTGACCGCCGGAGAGGGTTTTGAGCGGCTGGTTCAGCAGCCGGTCCGGCAGTGCGAGGTTGGAGCAGATCGCCGCGGCCTCAGCTTCGGCCGCGTAACCGCCGGCGGCCAGGAACTCCGATTCAAGCCGGTCGTAGCGGTTCATGGCCTTGCGCTGGACCTCAGCGTCTTCGCTGGCCATGTCCTCGTGGGTCTGCCGGAGTTTGCCGACTGCGATGTCCAGTCCGCGGGCGGACAGGATCCGGTCGCGGGCCAGCTGCTCCATGTCCGGGGTCCGGGGGTCCTGCGGCAGGTAGCCGATCTCGCCGCTGCGGGTGACCTTGCCGCCGGCCGGCTGGCCCTCGCCTGCAAGTACCCGGGTCAGAGTGGTCTTGCCTGCACCGTTACGACCAACAAGGCCGATCTTGTCTCCTTTGTCGATCCGGAAACTCACCTGGTCCATAAGGAGGCGGGCGCCGGCGCGCAGTTCGAGATCCTGGACGGTAATCAATGCAGCTAAGGCCTTTCACAACGGGGAACGCCGCGGCACAACGGTGGAATCTGGTGGGGGCCGGGGCAGTGTGGCCGAGAGAACGGCCGCTTCAAGTCTACCGGCCCAGCCTACGGCTGTTGACAAGGACGCCGCCGGCGGCCCGAATCTCCGGTGGCCAGCTGTTGGCGGGGGCCTCCAGCCGGCGGTCCGCTGGTTAGTAGGGCATCTACAAAAAACCCTTGCCGCTGCGGCCGTAGAGTCAAATCCAGGAGCAGTCCCCGTGTCACTTGCGATAGGAAATCCCATGACAGAGACCACTGGCAGCGACGCCGCCACCCGCGCCCGGCAACGGAACCGCTGGAACGCCACCGACCTGGCACTGATCGCGGTTTTCGCTGCGCTGGTGGCCGGCTCAGCCTTGATTGCCGCCGTTCCGGTGGCCGGGCTGGGTGTTCCCATCACGGTGCAGACGCTCGCCGTGATGCTGACCGGTCTCGCGCTCGGCCCCGGCAGGGCGTTTGCCGCCGTCGGGCTCTATGTGCTCCTTGGTCTCGCCGGGCTGCCGATCTTCAGCGGCGGACGCAGCGGGCTCGGGGTCCTGGCCGGTCCTTCGGCGGGTTACATCATCGGCTTCGTGTTTGCCGCGACGGCGGTGGGCTGGCTCAGCGCAATGGTGCTCCGGCGGACCGCGGGCCGTACCGGCAGGGGCCGCCCGGCGCTTCTCTTTGCTGCTGCGATGGTGAGCAGCATCATCTTCGTCCACGGCCTCGGCATCCTGGGTGTGATGGTTAATGCAAAGCTTGACTTCGAAAAAGCGTTCCTCGGTGACCTGGTCTTCTACCCGGGAGATGTGATCAAAAACGTGCTGGCCGTGACAATTGCGCTGACCCTGCACAAGGCCTTCCCGGACCTGCTGCTCCGCCGGGTCCAAACCGTTCTGCCGGCCGGCCCCGCGGCCGGCAGCAGTTCCAACGCCAAGGCGGCCCAGCGGCCATGAGCACCATCGTGCTGGACCGGGCCGCGGTGCGGGTGGACATCGACGGCCGGGCCGAGCCGAAGACCCTGCTGAAGGGGCTCACCCTGCGATTCACGGAGCAGCGGATCGGAGTGATTGGTGCCAACGGCTCCGGCAAGTCCACCCTGTTGCGGCTGTTGAACGGGCTCGTGCAACCAAGCAGCGGGACTGTCACTGTAGACGGGCAGGACACCGTCCGCGCAGTCCGGGAAGTACGCCGGCGCGTTGGTTTTGTCTTTACGGATCCGCTGTCCCAACTCGTCATGCCGACCGGCCGAGAGGATGTGGAACTTTCCCTCCGGCGTTCGGTCCGCAATGCCCGGGACCGGCGAAGCAAGGCCGAAGCGGTGCTGGAGCGCTTTGGGCTGTTGCCCCTGGCGGACCAGAGCATCTACGAGCTGTCCGGCGGGGAACGCCAATTGTTGGCTCTTGCGGCGGTCCTGGCCGTGGATCCGGCCGTGCTGGTCCTGGACGAGCCGTCGACCCTGCTGGACCTGCGCAACCGGGAACTGCTGCGGCGCACCCTGGCCGGGCTCAGCCAGCAGGTCATCCTCTCCACCCACGATCTGGAGCTGGCGCTGGACCTTGACCGGGTCCTTGTGGTCGACGCCGGCACGGTGGTGTTCGACGGCGGCCCTGCCGCCGCCGTCGAGCACTACCGCGGGCTCTGCGCCGGCGGGCCCTTCGGCTCCTGGCCACGACCCACTCAAGCTCCGGCCCCCGGTCCGGTCCGGCCGAGGCGGGGGCATCCGCAGGCGGAACAGCTATGAGCAACCACGCGTTCCTGCTCGCCAACTATGTGCCCGGAGATACCCTGCTGCACCGCGCACCGCTGTGGCTGAAGTTCCTGCTGGTTGTCGGCTGCGGCCTTGCGTCGTTCCTGATTGTGGACTGGGCCGCTTCGGCAGCAGCTCTGGCAGTGCTGTCCGTGGTGTTCCTGCTGGGCGGCGCAGGCCTGTCGCGGCTGATGCAGGCGGTCCGGCCGGTGCTTCCGGTGCTGCTGGTGATCGGGGTGTTCCAGTGGTGGCAGCTGGGCGGTCCTACCGCGGCACGGATTGTCTTGAACGTGCTGGTCTGTATTGTGGCGGCGTCGATCCTCACCGCCACCACCCCGGTGCAGCGGCTGCTCGACGGGGTTGCTTCGCTGGCGCGGCCCTTCCGGCGCCTCGGTGCGGATCCCGAGCGCTTCGCATTGACCATCGCCATTATGCTCCGCAGCATCCCGTTCATCGCCGGCGCCTATGGCGACGTCCGCGATGCCGCCCGAGCCCGCGGGCTCGAACGCAACCCCCGTGCCCTGATCCTCCCGGTCTTTATCACCACAGTCGCCTTTGCCCGGCAAACCGGAGAGGCGCTCGCTGCTCGCGGCCTGGGCGAAGCCGAGACCGGGACCGGGACCGAGGGGCATGGCGAGCCAGCCCCACCCGCCGCTGGACATGTCCTCCCCTAGCCGCACCCGCCGCTGGACATGTCCTCCCCTGGCCCGTGCCACTGGACCCAGACCTGTTATGTCCACCGGGTGAGCCCGGGGTTGGGCATGTCCATGCGCCGACGGCGGTTGGGCATGTCCACCGGAGGCAGGGACGCAACTACCGAAGACTCCGGTATTCCAGCAGCGCCGCGGTTCCCATTCCGCCGGCGATGCTGATCAGGGCAAGCGCCAGCTGTCCCTGCACCGGGGTGCGGCGGGCCTGGGCCAGCAGCCGGGTGACCAGCACCGCGCCGGACGCCCCGTAGGCGTGCCCGAGGGCCAGGGCCCCGCCATCGAGGTTTGCGCGCTCCGGGTCGATGCCGAGCCGGTCCAGGCACGCAATCGTCTGGGCTGCGAATGCCTCGTTGAACTCGACCAGGCCCAGCTCCGCGGCCGTAACGCGGCTGCGGCCCAGCACCCGCGCGGCCGCCACCGCCGCGCCGATGCCCAGGAGTTCCGGATCCACGCCCGCCGTCTGCGTGCCCCGGACCAAAAGCCCGTCGCGGGCGCCGAGCGAACGTGCCCGTTCGACCGAGGTGATCACGACGGCGGCGGCCGCGTCGGCGTCGAAGCATGAGTTCCCTGCGGTGACGGTACCGGCGGCGGCAAACGCCGGCGGGAACCGGGCCAGCACAGCCGCTGTCAACCCGCGGCGCGGCCCGTCGTCGCTCCGGATGGTGCGCGGACCGTCCGGTCCGGACACCCCGGGGAGTTCAACTATCTCGGCGTCGAAGAGTCCTGCCGCTGCCGAAGCCAGGGCGCGGTGGTGGCTGCGCAGCGCACCGGCGTCCTGGCGCTCCCGGCTGATCCCGAAGCGGGAGGCCACGTTTTCCGCGGCCTGCCCCATATCAGGGTCACCGTATCCGGGGGGGACAAACTGCGCCCGGGAGAAGAACTCCGGGACGCCGGCGCTATTTGTGCGGGCGCGAAGCGGGGCCGTGCTGATGCTTTCCACGCCGCCGGCCAGATACAGTCCGCCGCCGCCTGCGGCCACAAAGCGGGAAGCGAGCACAATTGCGTCGAGACCGGAGCCGCACTGGCGGTCCACTGTGAGACCGGGGACGCTGACGGGCAGCCCGGCTTCGAGGGCCGCTAGCCGGGCCACGTTTCCGCCGCCGCCCACGGCGTTGCCGATCAGAACGTCCTCGACAGCTTCCGGGGCCACGGCCGTGTCGCGCAGCAGGCTTTGGAGGACGGGGGCGAGGAGTTCATGGGCGGGCACGGTCTTTAGGACTCCGTTGGCCCGGCAAATCGGGGTGCGCCTGGCGGCGATGATGACCGGCTGCCGGTCCTCGGGAAGAATCAGTGGGCTGGGGTTAGTCAAGGCGCCGGACCCGGGGGTCGTTGCGGGCGATCCAGTCGAGCATCAGTTCCCGGCTGAGTTTGCCGCGGTCCGTCAGGGGAAGCTCCGCCAGGAGGAAGTACTGCAACGGCCGTTTGCTGCGGGCCAGCACGCCCTCAACGCCCGCCTTCAGCTGGGTCGCTGTCACGCCCCCGTGGGAGGGGACAATGCCGGCGACGACCTTCTGGCCGCGGAGATCATCCGCAGGGCCCGCGGCAACAGCGGCGGCCACGCCCGGAATGGCAGCCAAAGCCAGCTCCACCTCATGCGGGTAGACGTTGGTGCCGGCGGTGATGATCATCTCTGCGCGTCGGCCCAGCATGTGCAGCGTGGCGCCCTCAAGGTAGCCCTGGTCTCCCACGGTGTGCCATCCGTTGACGTTCTGCAGCGCGTGGCCGTCGTCGCCCCAGAGGTAGCCGTCACTGACCATCCCGCTGCGCACGCAGATGTTGCCAACGCTTCGGTCGGGCAACGGGTCTCCGGCGTCGTCGAGGATGCGGATTGCGACGCCGGGAAATGCCGTGCCGATACCGGTTCCGAGCTGTTCCGGGGGCTGCCCGGGCAGGAGGCCCGCGCCGGAGACGAAGCTGAGCTCCGAGGCGCCGTAGTACTCGAAGATGGTGGCATTGGGTGCCCAGCGGCGTGCCGCCTCGAGGGTCCGCGCGTCCAGCTTCGAACCGGCGCAGATGATGCTCCGGATGCCGGCTGCGTCGACACCACCGCTTAGGCCCCGTTCGCTAAGGAGCCGGAGCATCGTAGGGACCAGGACCAGCCGGGTGATTCCGTCGTGGCTGACGGCAGCGTGTGCCTCTCCGACGTCGAACCTGGCCAGGGTGTGGAACTCCGAGCCTGCATACAGGCATTCGGACAGGGCATAGAGGTTCAGGCTGGCGGCCAGCGGGCCGGGCGCCAGGGTCCTGTCCCCCGGTTCCAGGCCGAAGAACTCCACCGAGGCGTCAAAGGACAGCCGCCAGGACCGGCGGGAACGGCTGAATGCCTTGGGAACCGACGTGGTGCCCGAGGTCAGGCCGATCAGGAACGGGGACCCGGCCGGCCCGTCCACCAGAGCGGACCCGGCGACCAGCGCATCCGCGGCCGGAACTGCGTCGCCAATCCGTTTCCTGATTTCGTCCTGCAGGTGCGGCGGCCAGGCCGGGTCCAGCACCGCGCATTGCCGCTCCCCCGCCACCGCGGCCGTAAACGCCGCGGCGAAGTGCAGGGAGTTCTCCTCACAGAGCACCGTCACCGCGGGCGAGCCGTCCACCAGGCCGGCGGCCGCCTCGCGCAGTTCCTCCCAGCTCAGGCGCTGCCCGGCCACCACGACGGCGGTACCGTCGGGGCGGTCATCGGCCCACTGCTGGAGTCTGTTGATAAACGGCATCGAATCAACTTTACCGGCCGGGGAGTGCCGGGCAGCCGGTCCACGATATTGTGACTCCATGAGTTTTAATGACAACGTCCAACTGGACCCATCCCAGGTACAAGACCGCCGCGGCGCGGGCCGCGGAGTCAAGGTCGGCGGCGGGATTGGCGGGGGCATCGTCCTGTTGATCGCGGTCCTGCTCGGCGTAAATCCCGCCCTGCTGGATGGCCTTGGCGGAAGCAGCACGCAGGACCCCGGGCCGCAGGGGCAGGGCGCCGCCGCGGCCTGCCTGACAGGTGCCGATGCGGACGCCCGCCTCGACTGCCGGATCACGGGAACGGTCAACAGCCTGAACGCGTTCTGGCCCGCCTACCTGGCGGAAACCGGCACCCGGTACCCGCAACCGCAGACTGTTATCTTCGCTGCGGCCACCGGCACAGGCTGTGGCAATGCCACCTCGGAGGTGGGGCCGTTCTACTGCCCCGCCGACAGTACCGCGTACTTTGACCCGGGCTTTTTCCAGGAACTGGTGGATCGGTTTGGTTCTTCCGGCGGACCGCTGGCGCAGGAGTATGTGGTGGCCCACGAGTTCGGCCACCATGTCCAGAACATCCTGGGGAACCTGGACCGGGCCCAGCAGGATCCCCAAGGACCCGAATCCGGGGCCGTCCGGGTGGAACTGCAGGCTGACTGCTACGCGGGCTTGTGGGTGCACTACGCCACCACCGCGAAGGATCCCGCGACCGGGGTGCCGTTCCTGGAACCGCTCAAGGAGCAAGACCTCAAGGACGCGCTGTCCGCTGCCTCGGCGGTCGGTGATGACCGGATCCAGAAGGCCGCGACCGGCAAGGTGACTCCGGAGGCCTGGACCCACGGTTCCAGTGCCCAGCGCCAGACCTGGTTCTACCGGGGCTACACGTCCGGGGATATCAAGCAGTGCGACACCTTCACCGGCGCCACCCCGTAGCCGCAGACCCTGCAGGCCGTGAAACGCCGACGGCGGGCCCGCCCCCAGGGGGTGGGCCCGCCGTCGTCTGTACGTCCGGGACGCGGTGCAGACTTAGATGTTGAAGCCGAGGGCCCGCATCTGGTCGCGGCCATCTTCGGTGATCCGTTCCGGACCCCACGGCGGCATCCACACCCAGTTCAGCCGCCATTCGTCGACGACCCCGTCGAGGGCCTTGCCGACCTGCTCCTCGATCACATCGGTGAGCGGGCAGGCAGCCGTCGTAAGCGTCATGTCGATCAGCAGGGCGCCATCGTCGTCCGAGTACTTCAGTCCGTACAGGAGGCCCAGATCAACGATGTTCACGCCCAGTTCAGGGTCGATCACATCCATAAGCGCCTCTTCGACATCCTCGAGGGCCGTGCGGGCCACATTGAGTTCGGTCATCGTATAGTCCTCACTAGGCCTGTGCTGCAGCGGAAGCGGCAGCGATGGTGGCCGCTCCTGCGCCGGTGGCGTAGCGGTCGTAGCCTTCATCTTCGAGGCGGTCGGCGAGCTCCGGGCCGCCCTCTTCGACAACCTGGCCGTCAACAAACACGTGCACGAAGTCCGGCTTGATGTAGCGCAGGATCCGGGTGTAGTGCGTGATCAGCAAGGTGCCCATTTTGCCCTCTGAGTGGGCGCGGTTGACGCCTTCGGAGACAACCTTCAGTGCGTCGACGTCGAGGCCGGAGTCGGTCTCGTCCAGGATGGCGAACTTCGGCTTGAACAGCTCCAGCTGAAGGATCTCGACGCGCTTCTTCTCGCCGCCGGAGAAACCCTCATTGACGTTGCGCTGGGTGAAGTCGGCGTCAATGCGCAGCTGCGCCATGGCAGCCTTGACGTCCTTGGTCCAGGTCCGCAGCTTGGGTGCTTCGCCGTCGATCGCGGTCTTGGCGGTGCGCAGGAAGTTCGTCATGCTGACGCCGGGAACTTCGACGGGGTACTGCATGGCCAGGAATACGCCGGCGCGGGCGCGCTCATCGACGCTCATGGTGAGGACATCCTCGCCGTCCAGCGTGATGGTGCCGGAGGTGACGTTGTAGCGCGGGTGACCGGCGATGGTGGACGCCAGGGTCGACTTGCCGGAACCGTTCGGGCCCATGATGGCGTGGGTCTCGCCCGTGCGGATTGTCAGGCTGACGCCCTTCAGGATTTCCTTTGTGCCCTGCTCGGTGTCAATGCTGACGTGCAGGTCCTTGATCTCAAGAGTAGACATGTGCCTTGTTCTCCTCTGCACGGTGCCCTGTGGCACTGTGCGGTTCTTTGTCGATAAGTTTCTTGTGCGGGGGCCGGCTGCAGGCAGCTAGCTGAAGTTCGGGGCCTCGGCACCGTTCAGGACGTTGGTGAAGTCCACATAGACCTCGTCGTCCAGGACGGTGACGGCAAAGACAGGAACAGGGTCGTACGCCGGCAGCTGCAGCGGCTCGCCGCTGCGCAGGTCGAACTGTGAGCCGTGGCCCCAGCACTCGATCCTGCAGCCCTCCACCTCACCCTCGGAGAGTGAAATGTCCGCGTGCGAGCAGGTATCACCGATGGCGTGGATCTCCCCCATCGAGTCCTTGACGATCGCGACGGGGAAGTCGTCGACCAGGATCCGCAGCGCCTGCTTGAGTTGGATCTCACTGGCTTTGCAGACGAGCTCGCCTTGTGGCTGTTCAGTCATTGCTGGTTTCCGTGTTCTCTCGTGCTGCGCTTTAGTTTTCCGTCGCCGCGAGTTCGCGCTCGACGGCTTCCGTGAGGCGCTCCTCGATGGCCGGGACCTGGATCTGCTGGATGATCTCGTTCAGGAAGCCGCGGACCACCAGACGGCGGGCCACCTCTTCCGGAATTCCGCGGGCCATCAGGTAGAACAGGTGCTGGTCATCGAACCTTCCGGTTGCGCTGGCGTGTCCGGCCCCGGCAATCAGGCCGGTCTCGATTTCCAGGTTCGGCACGGAATCGGCGCGGGCACCGTCGGTGAGGACCAGGTTGCGGTTGGCCTCGTACGTGTCGGTGCCCTCTGCTTCCTTGCGGATCAGGACGTCACCCACCCAGACGGCGTGCGCATTGCGGCCCTGCAGGGCGCCCTTGTAAAGCACGTTGGACTTGCAGTTGGCGACTGCATGGTCCACAAAGAGGCGCTGCTCCAGGTGCTGGCCGGCATCGGCGAAATACAGGCCGAACAGTTCCACTTCAGCGCCGGGAGCCGTGAAGCGGGCCGACGGCGTCACCCGCACCAGATCCCCGCCCAGGCTGACGACGATGTGCTTGAACTTGGCGTCACGGCCGAGCTTCACCTGCTGGGACGAGGCGTGTACGGCGTCGTCGTTCCATTCCTGGAGCGAGATGACCGTCAGCTGCGCGCCGTCCCCGACGAGGATCTCGATGTTTTCCGAGACGACAGCCGTGCCCTGGTGGTCCAGGACAATCACGGACTTGGAGAACTGTTCCGCAACAATCACCAGGTGCTGCGCGGAAGCTTCGGTACCTTGGCCGGTCAGCAGGACGCTGACTTCGCCCTCCACCTGGACCTCGGCCGGAACCGTAATGACGGTGGCTTCGGTGAAATTCTCCCAGGCGTTCGCGGAGACACGGTCCTCGGGGATCGCGGCAGAGCCGATCCGGCGGTCCTCACGGCCGACGGTCTCGACCACAACGCTTTCGGGGGCGGTGACGCTCACGGTCGGCGCAGCGCCGTCGAGGACGTCGGTGTGCAGGCCGCGGAGCCGCTTGAGCGGGGTGAACCGCCAGTCTTCTTCCATCCCGGTCAGCGGCTTAAAGTCCGCCAGTTTGTAGGAGGTCAGGCGCCCGGCGCGCGAGCTGTCCGGAATACCAACGCCGCCGCCGTGCGAGTGGGCCTTGACGGCTTCGCCGGCCAGGGGCGACTTGGACTCCGCAGAGTTCAGCGGGGAGAGGCTTTCGCCTTCCTCGGTGAAACCGTTGATGAACGGCTGGGCGGAGGGCGCGCCGATGCGGGCTTTTTCAGTAGTGATGTCAGTCATTAACCGACCGATCCTTCCATCTGCAGTTCAATCAGGCGGTTCAGCTCGAGGGCGTATTCCATCGGCAGCTCACGGGCAATCGGCTCGATGAAGCCGCGGACGATCATCGCCATGGCCTCGTCTTCGCGCATACCGCGTGACATCAGGTAGAACAGCTGCTCCTCGCTGACCCGCGAGACGGTGGCCTCGTGCCCCATCGTCACATCATCTTCACGGATGTCGATGTAGGGGTACGTGTCCGAACGGCTGATGGTGTCCACCAGGAGAGCGTCGCAGCGGACGGTGTTGGCCGAGTGCTTCGCGCCCTCGCGGACCTGGACCAGACCGCGGTAGGCGGCACGTCCGCCGCCGCGGGCCACGGACTTGGAAACTATCGAGCTTTTCGTGTTCGGAGCGATGTGGACCATCTTGGAGCCGGTGTCCTGGTGCTGGCCTTCGCCGGCAAACGCAATCGAGAGGGTCTCGCCCTTGGCGCCTTCCCCGACAAGGTAGACCGCCGGGTACTTCATGGTGACCTTGGAGCCGATGTTGCCGTCAATCCACTCCATCGTGGCGCCCTCTTCGCAGATGGCGCGCTTGGTGACCAGGTTGTACACGTTGGTGGACCAGTTTTGGATGGTCGTGTAGCGGACGCGGGCGCCCTTCTTGACGATGATTTCCACTACTGCGGAGTGCAGCGAGTCCGAGGTGTAGATCGGCGCCGTGCAGCCTTCGATGTAGTGGACGTAGGAGTCCTCATCCGCGATGATCAGCGTGCGCTCAAACTGGCCCATGTTTTCCGTGTTGATGCGGAAGTAGGCCTGCAGGGGGATGTCCACGTGGACGCCCTTGGGAACGTACACAAACGAGCCGCCGGACCACACCGAGGTGTTCAGCGACGCGAACTTGTTATCGCCCACCGGGATGATGGTGCCGAAGTATTCCTGGAAGATCTCCGGGTGCTCGCGCAGCGCGGTGTCAGTGTCCAGGAAGATCACGCCCTGCGCTTCGAGGTCCTCGCGGATCTGGTGGTAGACAACCTCGGACTCGTACTGTGCAGCCACGCCGGAGACCAGGCGGCTGCGCTCGGCTTCCGGAATACCCAGCTTCTCGTAGGTGTTCCGGATGTCCTCAGGCAGGTCTTCCCAGGTGTTGGCCTGCTTTTCCGTGGACCGCACGAAGTATTTGATGTTGTCGAAGTCAATGCCGGAGAGGTCAGCGCCCCAGGTTGGCATGGGCTTGCGGTCGAAGTACTTCAGACCCTTGAGGCGCAGGTCCAGCATCCATTCCGGCTCGTTCTTCTTGGCTGAAATGTCGCGGACGACGTCCTCGTTGATGCCCCGGCGGGCGTTGGCGCCGACGTCGTTCTTGTCGGACCAGCCGTACTCATAGGTACCGATTCCGTGGAGCTCGGGATTCTTTTCCAGAATCTCCGAAATCACAGTGGATTCAGCAACCTTCTTCTCTGATAGTTGGTCCGTCATCACGGCCTTTCTTGCAGATGGTTGGATACTTCGTCCAGGCTGCCCGGGTTGGTTGCGGTGCTGTGAGGCACCGTGGCCGCCGGACGGCCTGTAGGTATGTGGGTGGTGCAGACGTGGCCGCCGCGGGCCAGTGTGGACAAGCGGCGGACATCAACGCCCACCAGCCGGGAAAACACGTCGGTCTCGACGTCGCAGAACACCGGGAACTGCGCGGCGAGCTGTTGGATGGGGCAATGTCCCTGGCAGAGCTGCACGCTGGAGAGAGCCGCCGGCAGCGGCGCCCGCGCCTCGATCGACGCAGTGGAGGCCACGAACCCGTCGCGGCTCAGCGCCTCCGAAAGCGCCTGGGCCCGGGCAGTGATGTCCTGCCCGGCCGCCTCAATCTCGGGCGCGTAGCGGCGCTCCATTTCGCCGAAACGCTCGACGGCGAACTGCCGCACGGCCTCAGGGCCCGCCATTTCGCCCAGGCGCCGCAGCGCCAGGGAAGCGATGTCGAGGTAGTCGTTTCCGAGTGTTTGCTGGCCCTGTGAACTGAGGACGTAACGGCGCGCCGGACGCCCTGCCCCCGCTCCGGAGCGGGCCGCCCGCTTAACTTCGATCACGCCACCGCTGGAGAGGTGGTCCAGGTGCCGTCGTACCGCCGCGGACGTGAACCCCAGCAGATCCCCGAGTTCAGTTGCGCTGATGGGGCCGTGTTCGAGCACGGCATTCAGCACCCGGTCCCGGGTGCGCTCTTCGGCATCCGCCGCCGGAAAAGCAACTGACGCATCGGCCGCCACGGACCCGGACGATGCCCTTGGCACCGTGCGCGGGAGGCTTGTTCGCCCGGCAGGGCCAACAGACTGGGGTGGGCTCATGGAATACACAACACAATAATGTCGTAATTTAGTCCCCCGATCCAGTAAGGCAGGACTATCCCCGCTGATGCTGTGCGCCGGCCGGCGCCAGCAGCCCGCCTTCGCACCCCGGCTGACGGCCGGAATGCGGGCTACTACATCCCGTAGAATGTTCTGGTGCGATCCCCCCAATCCCCCGTCCTGACCATCAGCGGCCTCGTCAAGGATGTTGGCCCACTCCCCACCCTCGACGGTAAAATGCTGCGGGTGGTCAGCGGGATCTCCCTTGTCGCCGAACGCGGACAGGTCACGGCACTGCTGGGGGCCAACGGGGCCGGTAAGACCACTACGATCGAATGCGCCCAGGGGCTGCAGAAGCGCACCCAGGGAAACATCAGCCTGCTCGGCGAGGACCCGGACACGGCGGGGGCCCGCCTGCGCGCCCGCGTAGGAGTGATGCTGCAGGACGGCGGCCTGCCGCCCTCGGCCCGGCCCATCCCGCTGCTCAGGCATATCGCCGGCATGTACCAGAACCCGCGCCCGGTCGGGGAACTTATTGAACGCCTCGGCATTGACGCTTTCAGCCGGACGTCGGTGCGGCGGCTCTCGGGCGGGCAGAAACAGCGGCTTGCTCTTGCCGCCGCCCTTGTGGGCAATCCCGAAGTCCTGTTCCTGGACGAGCCAAGTGCCGGCCTGGACCCGCAGTCGCGCCAGCTGGTGTTCGAGCTCATCTCCGAACTCCGGAACCTCGGGATGGGAATCGTCCTGACCACCCACCTCATGGACGACGCCCAGCGGCTTGCCGACTACGTCTACATCATCGACGCCGGCCGCAACGTTGCCGAGGGGACGGTTGCAGAACTCCTGCAGCACCCCCTCCCGGCAGGCGCCGGCGAGCAGCACATCCGAACGCTGCTGTTCGAGACCGAGCCCGGACTGGATTTCACCGGTGTGCTGCGGGGTGGCGTCAGCGTCACCGAAACGCGGGCCGGCAGCTATGCCGCGACGGGTGCGCTGACCGCCGAGGACCTCGCGGCGATCACCGCATGGTGGGCCGGCCGGGGAATCATGCCACGCTCGCTGCGCCTGGAAGCGCGCAGCCTCGAGGACGTTTTCCTCGACATTTCCGGAAGGGAAGTCCGATGACCCGCGAAAGTTCCGCCGCCGGCAGTACGTCACTGGGGAGCGTTCCGCCGGGCACCGTCTCGCCGGCCGGTCAGCTGGGGAGCGCCCCCGCACCGCTGCTTCGCCGCATCCTCCTGCAGGGACGGTACGAGACCGTCACCATGCTCCGGAACGGCGAACAGCTGATCCTGGCGATAGTGCTGCCGCTGCTGGCCATGGTGGGCCTGACCGTAACACCGTTGCTGGACGGATTCGGCGCGAGCCGGATCAATGTCGCAGTGCCGGGCATCCTCGCGCTGTGCGCCATGTCCACAGCCTTCACCGGCCAGGGCATCTCGACCGGGTTTGACCGCCGCTACGGTGTACTCCGATTTCTCTCCACCACTCCGCTGGGCCGAACCGGTCTGATAGCCGGTAAGGTCCTCGCGGTCCTGGTGGTCCTGACCCTGCAGGTCCTGGTCGTCACCGCAGTGGCCTTGATGCTTGGCTGGCAACCGAATCTGCTGGGCTGGGCCCCGGGTCTGGCTGTGCTGGTGCTCGGGGCTGCGTCCTTTAGCGCCCTGGGCCTGCTGGTCGCCGGGACGGTCCGGCCGGAGGCGACCCTCGCGATCACCAATCTGCTCTGGATCCTGCTCGGTGCCCTCGGGGGGATTGTGATCCCGGCCGAACGGCTGCCCGTCTTGGCGCAGGCGATCGTGCACTACCTGCCCTCCGGCGCCCTCGGACAGGCTCTAAGGGATGCGTTTCTTTCCGGCAGTGTCAACCCCGCGCCCGTAATTGTCCTGCTGCTCTGGACGGCGATCGCCGGCGGCGCAGCAACCCGTTGGTTCAAATGGAATTGAGAAAACTGTGAGCACGGACTCCCGCCTGCCCCGAACCGCCGCCCGGGTTATCGCCTGGCTGCCCGACACCGTTAACGCGACGGTAAAGCGGCTGGCGGTGCTGTCCCTCATCGGCCAGACCCTCCTGATCGTGACCGGCGGCGCGGTCCGCCTCACGGCGTCGGGACTGGGTTGCCCGACGTGGCCGCGCTGCACGGATTCTTCGCTTGTGAACACCCCGGAAATGGGCATCCACGGCATCATTGAATTCGGCAACCGGCTCCTGACCTTCGCACTGGCTGCGGTCGCGGTAGCCATGCTGGTGTATTTGTGGAAGCTCCGCAAGGAACGCCGCGACCTCTTCCTGCTGGCCCTCGGGCTGCTCGCCAGCATCCCGGCACAGGCAATCATCGGCGGCATCACAGTCCTGACCCAGCTGAACCCCTGGGTGGTTGGCCTGCACTTCCTGGTCTCCATGGCACTCGTGGTCCTCGCAACCCTATTGGTTAACCGCGCCTACGGGCGGACGGGAAAATTCCAGGTGGCAGTGCTGGTGGCGCTTCCGGGGGCCACCCGCCCGCTGATGATTGCCGTCGCAATGCTATCCGCCGTTGCAGTCTGTCTGGGCGTGGTGGTTACCGGCGCGGGCCCGCACGCGGGCGACGCGGACGCCCCGCGCAACGACCTGGATTGGGACCTGTTCGCACACATTCATGCTGTTCCGGCCTACCTGGTGACCGCCGGTGCCCTGATCGCGCTGTACCTCATCGTTAGGGACCGGATCACCGGACCCTTCCGCACCGCCGTCGTGACGCTCCTCGGCGTCACCGTGCTGCAGGCCGCCATCGGCTTCACCCAGTATTACAACGGCATCCCGGCGCTGCTGGTCGCCGCACACATGCTCGGGTCTGCCCTACTGATGAGCGCGGCAACCAACGCCGCCGACCTCGCCCGCAGCAGCCCGCTGAAGTAACAATTCACCACACAAACAACGCGGGGTCACCTGCCGCCCGGGATGGGCGGCAGGTGACCCCGCGTTGTTGTTACGGAGGTCAAGCGGAGGTCAGGATGTGTGGCGGCTAGCGGCCCATGATCGCCGGGCCGATGAACGGATCGACCGCGACGGCGATAAAAAGCAGGGTCAGGTAGCTGATTGAACCGTGGAAGACCTTCATGGCACTCTTGTTGGACACGTCCCCGGCCTGCGCCCGGTTGTGCAGTGAGTGCGATTCGTAAAGGAACCACGCCCCCGCGAGGACCGCCGTCACCGTGTAGACCCAGCCGGCGCCGCCGGCCGGGACCAGCAGCAGCGAGCATGCCACCATGGCCCAGGCGTACAGGACCACCTGCACCGAGACCACCTTCGCACCGGCGATCGCGCCGAGCATCGGAACGTTGGCGTTGCGGTAGTCCTCGCCGTAGCGCATGGACAGCGGCCAATAATGCGGCGGCGTCCACAGGAAGATGACCATAAAGAGCACAACGGCAGGCCACTGCACCGTGTTCGTCACCGCAGCCCAGGCAATGAGCACGGGGAAGCAGCCGGCCGCGCCGCCCCAGACGATGTTCTGGGCCGTGCGGCGTTTGAGGATCATGGTGTAGATAACGACATAAAAGACAATTGCACCAAGCCCGAGCCAGGCCGCGAGCGGATTGGCGCCGAACCAGAGGATGACGATCGCTGCGGCGCCCAACAGCCAGGAGAAGACCAAGGCCTCCCGCGGGGTGACCTCCCCCGTGACGAGCGGCCGGTTCTCGGTGCGGTGCATCAGTTTATCGATGTCGCGGTCGATGTAGCAGTTGAAGGAACCTGCGCTGCCCGCGGCGAATGCGCCGCCTACGAGCGTTGCCAGGATCAGGCCGATCGACGGGAAGCCGCGTTCGGCGTAGATCATGGTCGGCAGGGTGCTGACCAGCAGCAACTCGACGACGCGGGGTTTTGTGAGCGACAAATAGGCCTTGGCTTTGCGGGCAAAGCCGATCCTCCCACGGACGGGAGAAGCGTTCAGCGGCGTATCTGTTGTGCTCACGGTGGCAGTCACTCTGTTCTGTCTGGCTGATCAGTCCGGCTTTTCCGCAACACAGGTTGCATGTCGGCGGGGGCCCACGCGCATTCTACCGGCGCGTCCGCACCCCCACGGGTAGCCACGATCCATCATACCGTGACGGCACGGCGCGCGGGTCCCGACGGTGCCGCCGGCAGCCCCGGGTGTTTCGAACAGGTTAACGCGGGCTCACGGGCGGCCGCGGCGGCCCGTGATTCATATAACCGGAAATCCCGTCCATTTAGTGAGATTCGCGGCCGTCCGAGGGTGGAATGGGGCTAAGCTGTCTGCAGATCAGCGCGCACGGAACGCCCTGCACGGTCCGTTCCAGTGACTGAAGTGCCTGTCCGGAGTTTCCGCGGATGTCCGATTGCACGCGCGACTGAATGATAGATCAACGTTTCGATGGTGAACGGCTGGTACGTACCGCAGCGGGCACCGAACTGTGCCCGGACGGGACTGACCAAACCACCCGCCGTCAGCACAGAGAGGGGCCCGGTTTTCGTGCCACATTTGGAAGAGCAAGAACTGTCTTGGACCAGCTTGGACCAGCGCGCCGTGGACACTGTCCGCGTTCTCGCTGCCGACGCCGTGGAGAAGGTCGGCAACGGCCACCCGGGGACGGCGATGAGTTTGGCGCCTGCCGCCTACCTTCTCTTCCAGAAGTTGATGCGGCACGATCCGAAGAGACCTGACTGGTTGGGGCGGGACCGTTTTGTGCTCTCCCCCGGGCATACCTCACTGACCTTGTATATCCAGTTGTTCCTTTCCGGGTATGGCCTTGAGCTGGAGGATTTGAAGGCGTTGCGCACCTGGGGTTCGTTGACGCCGGGCCACCCGGAATATCAGCACACGGCCGGGGTGGAGATCACCACTGGGCCGTTGGGTCAGGGTCTGGCGTCCGCGGTGGGTTTTGCCTATTCCCAGCGGCGGATGCGCGGGTTGTTCGATGCTGATGCTCCCGCTGGTGCCAGCCCGTTTGATCACACCATCTGGGTTATTGCCTCCGACGGCGACCTGCAGGAGGGTGTGACCAGTGAGGCGTCCTCCCTCGCCGGCCACCAGGAGCTCGGCAACCTCGTTGTCATTTATGACGAGAACCACATCTCTATCGAGGACGATACCGACGTCGCCTTCACCGAAGATGTCCTGGCCCGCTACGAGGCCTACGGCTGGCACACCCAGCGTGTGGACTGGACCCGGACCGGCGAATACAAGGAGGACGTGCAGGAACTCCACGCCGCACTCCTCGCCGCGAAGGCCCAGACGGACAAGCCCTCGATCATCTCGCTGCGCACCATCATCGGGTACCCGGCACCGAAAAAGCAGAACACCGGTAAAATCCACGGCTCCGCGCTGGGCGCGGAGGAAGTCGCGGGCCTGAAGAAAGTCCTGGGATTCGACCCGGAGCGCTCGTTTCAGGTCGACGACGAGGTCCTGGCGCACACCCGGGAAGCGCAAGACCGCGGCGCCGCGGCCCGTTCCGAGTGGCAGGCGTCCTTCGAGGCGTGGCAGGCCGGGAACCCCGAGGGCGCGGCACTGCTCGAACGCGTCGAGGCGCGTAAACTCCCGGCCGGTTTCGACGCCTCCCTGCCGGTCTTTGAAGCCGGCAAGGACGTTTCAACCCGGGCCGCATCCGGGAAGGTCCTGAACGCGATCGGCCCGGTTATGCCCGAGCTGTGGGGCGGTTCGGCGGACCTGGCGGAGTCGAACAACACCACTATTGAAGGCTCCGCGTCGTTCATCCCGGTGTCCCGGTCCACAAACGCGTGGAAGGGCAACCCGTACGGGCGCGTCCTGCACTTCGGGATCCGTGAGCACGCCGCCGCGTCGATCGTGAACGGCATCACCCTGCACGGGGCGACCCGGGCGTTCTCCGGCACGTTCCTGATCTTCTCCGACTACCAGCGTCCGGCCATCCGGCTCGGTGCGCTGATGGGAGTCCCGTCCTTGTATGTCTGGACGCACGACTCAATCGGTCTCGGCGAAGACGGTCCGACCCACCAGCCGGTCGAGCAGCTTGCGTCACTGCGTGCCGTTCCGGGCCTGGACGTCGTCCGCCCGGGCGACGCGAACGAGGTCGCCGCGGCCTGGAAGGTTATGCTCGAAAACCACCAGAACCCGGCCGGGATCGTGCTGACCCGTCAGAACATTCCCACCTGGGCCCGCGGCGGAGGGGACGCCGACGCGGACACGTTCGCGTCAACCGCCGGTGTCGCAAAGGGCGGATACGTTCTCGCCGAAGCCTCCGCCAACGGCCAAACCGCCCAGGCCCGGGTCATCCTGATCGGCACCGGTTCCGAGGTCCAACTCGCCGTCCGGGCCCGCGAAGCACTGCAGGCCGAAGGCATCCCGACCCGGGTCGTGTCCATGCCGTGCGTGGAATGGTTCAACCAGCAGGACCCCGCGTACCGTGAAGCCGTGCTGCCAAGTGCCGTAAAAGCACGTGTCTCGGTCGAGGCCGGGCTTGCCCTGGGCTGGCGGGAGTTCGTCGGCGACGCCGGCCGTTCCATCAGCCTTGAACACTTCGGCGCTTCCGCGGACTACAAGCGCCTGTTCCAGGAATTCGGCATCACCGCCGAAGCCGTCACCGCCGCAGCCAAGGAATCCCTCGCCGGCCTCACGGCCTGACCCGAACTTCATACCTTCCGGGCCGCCGCCCCAACAGGCGGCGGCCCCAGACTCCAGGAGTGAAATATGACCACCACCCCCGCTTCTTCCCCCACGCAGCAGCTGTCCGACGCCGGCGTCTCCATCTGGCTCGATGACCTCTCCCGCGGGCGCCTCGATACCGGTACCCTGCGCAAACTGATCGAAGAGAAAAACGTCGTGGGGGTCACGACCAACCCGTCGATCTTCCACGCGGCTATCACCACCGGCCACGACTACGACGCCGTCATCGCCGCCCAGGCCGCGGCCGGGGCCAGCGTTGAGGACACCGTCTTCGCCATCACCACAACCGACGTCGCCGACGCGTGCGAGCTCTTCGCCCCGGTGGCGGCTGCCAGCAACGGCATCGACGGGCGTGTGTCCATCGAGGTGGACCCGCGTCTGGCCTGGGACACCGCCGGTACGATCACCGAAGCCAAGGAACTCTACGCCCGGGTCAACAAGGACAACGTCCTGATCAAGATCCCCGCGACCCTCGAAGGCCTCGAAGCAATCACGGCCACCCTGGCGGCCGGCATCAGCGTCAACGTCACGCTGATCTTCTCGCTGGAGCGCTACCGTGCCGTCATCAACGCCTTCCAGACCGGCCTTGAACAAGCCAAAGGCAACGGCCACGACATCGCCACGATCCACTCCGTCGCGTCGTTCTTCGTTTCCCGCGTCGACTCCGAGATTGACAAGCGTCTCGACGCGATCGGCACCGACGAATCCCGGGCCCTCAAGGGCAAAGCCGGCCTGGCCAACGCCCGCCTTGCCTACCAGGTTTACGAAGAGCTCTTTTCCACCGAACGCTGGGGCCTCCTGGCCGTCGCCGGGGCCCGCCCGCAGCGCCCGCTGTGGGCCTCCACCGGAGTCAAGGATCCTGCCTACCCCGACACCCTTTACGTCACCGGGCTTGTGGCCCCCGGCGTTGTGAACACCATGCCGGAGAAGACCCTCGACGCGACCTTCGACCACGGCGCCGTCACGGGGGACACGATCAGCCGCGGCTACGACGACGCCAACGCCACGCTGAATGCACTCGATGCCCTCGGCATTTCCTATAACGAAGTCGTCGCGACCCTCGAAACCGAAGGCCTCGACAAGTTCGTGGCAAGCTGGAAGGAACTGCTGGCCGACGTCGGGGTCGCCCTCGCCGCTGCACGGAAGGACGCTTAGTCCCATGACCACACTCAGCTACGACGCCACGGGCGCCGCCCGCCTCGCCCACGAACAGCACCTGCCTGCCCTGCTGGCGGACAAGGTCGCCACCCGGATCTTCGCCAAGGACCCCACGCTGTGGGGTTCCGAGGCCGAAGCCGAGGCTTCCGTCCGGCTCGGCTGGGTCGAGGCGGCCACGGTCTCCCAGTCCCTGGTGGCGGACATCCTGGCCCTGCGTGACGCACTGCGCGCCGAAGGTGTCCGCCGGATCGTGCTCTGCGGCATGGGCGGTTCCTCGCTGGCCCCGGAGGTCATCGCCGGAACCGCCGGCGTCGAGCTGACCGTCCTGGACAGCACCGATCCGGAACAGGTCTCCGCCGCGCTGGCGGACCGGCTGGCCGAAACCGCTGTTGTGGTGTCCTCGAAGTCCGGATCCACCTTGGAGACGGATTCCCAGCGCCGGATTTTCGAGCATGCCTTCACCGCGGCCGGACTCGACGCGAAGAGCCGGATCATCATCGTCACCGATCCGGGATCCCCGCTGGACAAGGCCTCCCGCGAGGCCGGGTACCGCGCGGTATTCAACGCTGACCCAAACGTCGGCGGCCGCTACTCGGCGCTTACTGCGTTCGGGATGGTTCCGTCCGGCCTTGCCGGGGTGGATATCCAGGCTTTCCTGGACGAAGCGGAGGAAGCCGCCGAGGTCCTCAACGAGGACGGCGGGGAAAACATCGGTCTGGCCCTCGGCGCCGCGCTGGGCGGCACCAAGCCGCTGCGCAACAAGATCGTTATTGCCGAGGACGGCTCGGGGATCAAGGGCTTCGCGGACTGGGCCGAACAGCTCATCGCCGAGTCCACCGGCAAACTCGGCACCGGCGTGTTGCCGGTTGTCGCCGGACCGTCTTCCCCGGAAGCGACCCTCGGCGCCGCGGACGTCCTCGTCATCCGCCTTGTGGCGGCCGATGCCGACGTCGACCTCGGTGAGAACGAGGTTGCGATTGCCGGCGGCCTGCCCACCCAAATGATGACGTGGGAGTTCGCCACGGCTGTCGCCGGGCGCCTCCTCGGGATCAACCCCTTTGACCAGCCTGACGTCGAAGCTGCCAAGGTGGCCGCCCGCGGCCTCCTTGACGCGCAGCCGGAGCCGACGCCGGCGGCCTTTACCGACGGTGCTATCGAGGTCCGCGGAGGTTCCTGGCTTGGCGGCGCCCGAACCGCTGCCGGCGCTCTCAGTGCGCTGCTCGGCGAACTGGAGCCGGACAGCTACCTCAGTGTCCAGGCCTACTTTGACCGACTCGCCTACGCACCCCTTGAGGACGTCCGGGACCAACTGGCAGCCGTCACCCGCCGCCCCGTGACGTTCGGCTGGGGCCCGCGGTTCCTGCACTCGACCGGGCAGTTCCATAAGGGCGGACCCGCGATCGGTGTCTTCCTGCAGGTGAGCGCAGCGGCAGCCACCGACCTGGCCATCCCGGATCGGCCTTTCAGCTTCGGGGAGTTGATCTCGGCCCAAGCCGCCGGCGATGCGCAAGTCCTCTCGGAACACGGCCGCCCGGTCCTGCGCCTGCACCTCACGGACCGCGCCGCAGGCGTCTGCCAGTTGCGGGAAATCGTTGCGGCGCTGGCCGGCCAGGCAGTCCCCTCCACCGAAAGCTAAGGCACCCACCCAACCATGCCAGAAAACCACAACGGCAACCGCAATTCCACGGGCCGGGGGCGGAACCCGCTCCGGGACCCGAGGGACCGGCGCCTGAACCGTATTGCCGGACCGTCGTCGCTGGTCCTGTTCGGGGTCACGGGAGACCTCGCCCGTAAAAAGCTCATGCCGGCCGTCTACGACCTGGCCAACCGCGGGCTGCTCCCGCCCAGTTTCGCGCTCGTCGGTTTTGCGCGGCGGAACTGGGAGAATGAGGACTTCGCCGCCGAGGTGAAGACGGCGGTGAAGGCTTACGCCCGCACCCCGTTTGATGAGACCGTGTGGACCCAACTGTCCGAGGGCATCCGTTTTGTGCAGGGCGAGTTCGACGACGACGAAGCGTTTAAGCGCCTCAGTGAAACCATCGACGAACTCGACGAACAGCGCGGAACCCGCGGCAACCACGCGTTCTACCTCTCCATCCCCCCGAACGCCTTCGAACTGGTGTGCCGGCAGCTGTCCAAACATGGCCTGGCGCAGGCCGCCGGAGACAAGTGGCGGCGCGTTGTGATCGAAAAGCCGTTCGGCCACAACTTGGAATCGGCACGCCAGCTCAACAACATCGTGGAATCCGTCTTCCCGCCCGATTCCGTTTTCCGGATCGACCACTATCTGGGCAAGGAGACGGTGCAGAACATTCTGGCACTGCGCTTCGCCAACCAGCTCTTCGAACCGCTCTGGAACGCCAACTACGTCGACCACGTCCAGATCACCATGGCCGAGGACATCGGCACCGGTGGCCGGGCGGGCTACTACGACGGTGTCGGCGCAGCCCGCGACGTCCTCCAGAACCACCTGCTGCAGCTCCTGGCGCTCACCGCAATGGAAGAGCCGATTTCATTCAACGCCGATGACCTGCGCGCGGAAAAAGAGAAGGTCCTTGCAGCGGTCCGGCTCCCCGCAGACCTGTCCACCCACTCGGCCCGAGGGCAATTCACCGGCGGCTGGCAGGGCGGCGAGCAAGTTGTTGGCTATCTGGAGGAAGAAGGCATCCCGGCGGACTCCAAAACGGAGACCTTCGCCGCGATCCGGGTCGACATCAACACCCGGCGCTGGGCGGGAGTGCCGTTCTACCTTCGCGCCGGCAAAAGGCTGGGCCGCCGGGTGACCGAGATCGCTGTGGTGCTCAAGCGCGCACCGAACCTGCTCTTCACCGACCACGGTGAGGACGACTTCGGCCAGAACGCCGTGGTGATCCGGGTCCAACCCGACGAGGGCGCCACCATCCGGTTCGGCTCCAAGGTGCCGGGCACGCAGATGGAGGTCCGGGACGTCACGATGGACTTCGGCTACGGCCACTCCTTCACCGAGTCCAGCCCCGAGGCCTACGAACGGCTGATCCTTGACGTGCTGCTTGGTGAACCGCCGCTCTTTCCCCGCCACGCGGAAGTCGAGCTGTCCTGGAAGATCCTGGACCCGTTCGAGGAATACTGGGCGTCCCTGCCTGAACAACCGGAACCGTACGCCCCCGGAAGCTGGGGGCCGGCTTCCGCCGACCAGCTGCTTGCCCGCGACGGACGAACCTGGAGAAGGCCATGATCGTAGATCTTCCCGACACCACCACCTCGAAGATCTCCAAGAAGATCACGGCACTGCGTGAGCAGGGCGGCGTGATCGCCCTGGGACGGGTACTGACCCTGGTGGTCGTCACCAAGTCCGGGCTCGAGGAGGAGGCTATCGAAGCCGCCAATGAGGCCAGCCGCGAGCACCCCTGCCGGATCATCGTCCTTGCCGACGCTGGCGCCAAGGCTCCCACCCGGCTCGACGCGCAGATCCGGGTGGGCGGTGACGCCGGCGCATCCGAGGTTATTTTGCTCCGCGGTTACGGCGAACTCGCGGAGGAAAGCGAATCGCTCGTTGCGGCGCTGCTGCTGCCGGACGCGCCGATTGTAGCCTGGTGGCCGCACGGTGCCCCGAAGAATGCGTGCGAGACGTCCATCGGCCGGATCGCGCACCGGCGCATCACGGACTCGGGCAACGAGGCGGACCCGCAGCGGGCCCTCGAGAACGTCCGCCGCACCTATAAAGCCGGTGATACGGATCTCGCCTGGACGCGCCTGACCAACTGGCGAATCCAGCTGGCGGCGGTCCTGGACCAGGTGGACAGCTCACCGGTCACGGCCGTCGCCGTCGAAGGCGCCTCGGACTCCCCCAGTACTATCCTGCTCGCCGCATGGCTGACGCTGGCACTGGATGCCCCGGTGACAATTGTCGCTGACCCGGCCGGCACCGGAATCCGGCGTGTCCGGCTGACCCGGTCCAGCGGGGACGTGCAGCTGTTCCGGCCCGGGCAGACAGTGGCGGAACTGAGCCAGCCGGGCCAGCCGGTGCAGCGCATCTCCCTTCCGCGCCGCAGCCTGAAGGACTGCCTGGCCGAGGAGCTGCGTCGGCTCGATCCGGACGAAGTGTTTGGTGAAGTGATTACTATTGGACTGCCACGTACCAACTTAAGGAGTGTCCGTCCCAGTGAGCGCTGAGCCCAGAGTAAGCATCCATCCCGACTCGACCGTTCTGATGGCCGCCATCGCGGCCCGCCTGATCACCAAGCTCGTGGACATTCAGGACAAACACGGCGAAGCGACGGTGGTGCTGACCGGTGGCTCGATGGGCATCGGGTCGCTCAAGGCAGTCGCCGAGTCGCCTGCTGCGCCCGCCGTGGACTGGTCGAAGGTCAATTTCTGGTGGGGTGATGAGCGGTTCCTCGCAGCCGAGGACCCTGAACGCAACGCCCGACAGGCCCGCGATGCGTTGCTCTCCCATATCAACGCCGATCCGGAGCGAATCCACACCCCCGGTTCCACCGCGGACTTTGACACTCCGGAAGAGGCTGCCGCGGACTATTCCCGCCGTCTGGCCGCGGCCGCGGCTGCGGAACACGCCGCGGACATGTCCGACGACCGGCCGGAGCGGCCCGGGGTCCTCCCCCGCTTCGACATCGTGCTCCTCGGCGTGGGTCCGGACGCGCACGTCGCCTCGCTGTTCCCCGAACAGGCCGGCGTCAGGGAGAAGCAACTGACGGTGGTGGGGGTCCGCAACTCCCCCAAGCCGCCGCCGATGCGGGTGTCGCTGACGCTGCCGGCCATTAACACGGCACTGGAAATTTGGATGGTCGTTGCCGGCGAGGACAAAGCCGGTGCGGTCGGACTGGCCCTTGCCGGAGCCAACCCGGTACAGGTGCCGGCGGCAGGTCCAAGGGGCCGGGACGAGACGCTGTGGCTGATCGACGAAAATGCGGCCTCGCACGTTCCGGAACAGTTGGTGCGCAAGGCCTAGGCCGCTCTCTTCCACCGCCTATCCTGCCAATCTATCCTGGCGGGAAGGATCGGCTGGCGCGCAGCCGCTCCAGCGCTCCGGCCAGGACGTCCTCGGCGTCTTGGCTGGAGCGCCGTTCTTTAACGTATTCGAGGTGGCTCTTGTAGCCTTCCGCCGGGACGTCATCGAGTGAGAATTGGGTTTCGTCCCGGGTTGCGGTTCCGCCGCAGTGCCGGCAGTCCCAGACACCGGGGATCTGCTCGTCGGGCAGCTGCGCGAAAACCAGTGCAGTCTCGTGGCCCTTGGCGCAACGGTAGGAGAACCGGGTGCGTGGTATCCGGGCGGCCGCGCTGGCAGGCGGCTCGTGGCGTGCTGGAGCCCCTTCTGTGGCACCTACCCGGGTTCCCCGGAACCCGGAGGCAGAATGAAGCATCGGGAGCTCCTGGCTACTCGAGGGACGGAATGCGCATGCAATCAGCCACAGTGTAGTTGGTGAGCTCCCGATGCCGGGAGGGCCAGAGGACCCGTTATTGAGTTTTCGGCCGTTGGGTCAGGAGTCGCCGGCACCGCTGAAACGCATCAGCAGACCCAGCCCGATGATCACAATGCCCCAGGTGATGCCAAGGATGACCGTAAAGCGGTTCAGGTTCCGTTCGGCGACGCCGGAGGAGCTGAGGCCGGAGGTCATGCCGCCGCCGAACATGTCGGACAGGCCGCCACCGCGACCCTTATGCAGCAGGATGAGCAAGGTCAGCAGCAGGCTGGTGATGCCCAGGAGGACCTGCAGAATGACATGAAGAACGTCCACGACGGCCTTTCAGAAGATTTGGATTGCGGGGGCCACGATG
Organism: Pseudarthrobacter sp. PH31-O2; assembly: GCF_030063265.1. Taxonomy (NCBI): domain Bacteria; kingdom Bacillati; phylum Actinomycetota; class Actinomycetes; order Micrococcales; family Micrococcaceae; genus Pseudarthrobacter; species Pseudarthrobacter sp. PH31-O2. The sequence continues at coordinate 792,501 of NZ_JASIST010000001.1, forward strand.
GTGTCCGGACTAATCCGTCAGCAGGTGACTCTCGAACCTGACAATATTAGCAAACTCGGCGGCATCCAGGCTGGCGCCGCCAACAAGCAAGCCGTCCACGTCGTGCTCTTTCATGATGGCGGCAGCGTTGTTGGCCTTAACCGAACCGCCGTAAAGCAGCCGGGTCTTGGCGGCGACGTCGGCACCAAAAAGGGTGGACAGTTCGCTGCGGATCGCGGCACACATTTCCTGCGCGTCGTCCGGACCGGCAACTTCGCCCGTTCCGATGGCCCAAACGGGCTCGTAGGCGACGACGAGTTCCGCGGCCTGCTCGGGGGTGAGGCCCTCGACGCCAGCCCGGAGCTGCGCGAGTGTGTGGTCAACGTGCGTTCCGGCCTGCCGGATTTCCAGGCCTTCGCCGACGCACAGCACGGGGGTAATGCCGTGCCGGAAGGCTGCCTTGGTCTTCGCGTTGAGGACCTCGTCAGCTTCGTGGTGGATGGTGCGGCGTTCGCTGTGCCCGACCAGGACGTAGCTGCAGCCAAGCTTGGCGAGGAACTGCCCGGAAATGTCGCCGGTGTACGCACCGGAGTCGGCCGGCGAGAGATCCTGGCCACCGTAGACAACCTTCAGCTCATCGCCCTGGACGAGCGTCTGGACACCGCGAAGGTCGGTAAACGGCGGGAAAACGGCAACCTCCGCCCGGCTGTAGTCGTGCTTGGCGTCCGAGAGGGTCCAGGCCAGCTTCTGCAGCAGGGTAATGCCCTGGACGTGGTCCATGTTCATCTTCCAGTTGCCAGCGATGAAGGGCGTCCGGTCGAATTTTCCGTTGCTTGACGTAGTCACGTGGTCTCCAAAAAGTTCGTAGCAGTGAAACAGCCGGCAGGGCGCCCGTCCTTTGAGAAGGGGCCCTGCCGGCTGGAGGATTTAGCGGTCCAGGACGCTCAGGCCGGGAAGTTCCTTGCCTTCAAGGTACTCCAGGCTGGCGCCGCCGCCGGTGGAAATGTGCCCAAACTGATCATCGGCGAAACCGAGGGTCCGGACCGCGGCGGCGGAGTCGCCGCCGCCGACGACTGTGAACGCCCCGGTTTCGGTTAGTGCCGCGGCGACGGCCCGTGTCCCGGCGGCGAACGCAGGGAACTCGAATACCCCCATGGGTCCGTTCCAGAACACCGTCCTGGCGCCCTGGATCCGTTCCGCGAACGCGGCAGACGATTCCGGACCGATGTCCAGGCCAATGCCCTGCGCGCCGAAGCTGCTGCCTTCCATCGCGTCCGCACGCACCGTCTCCTGCGCGGCGTCGGCGGCGAACTTATTTGCCACCACGACGTCGGTGGGAACCACAAATTCGGTCCCGGCGGCCGCTGCGCGCGCCAGATAGTCCTGCACGACCGGAATCTGGTCCTCTTCGAGCAAACTGCCGGCCACCTTGTGGCCCGCGGCGGCGAGGAAGGTGAACAACATGCCACCGCCGACCAGGATGGTGTCTGCCTTGCCGATGAGGTTGTTGATCACGGCCAGCTTGTCCGAGACCTTGGAACCGCCCAGCACAACGACGTAGGGCCGCTGCGTGTCGGTGGTGAGCTTGCGCAGCACCTCGACCTCGGTGCGGACCAAGTCGCCCTGGTAGGAGGGCAGGCGGGTCGCGACGTCGTACACACTGGCGTGCTTGCGGTGTACGGCGCCGAAGGCGTCGTCCACAAACGCGCCGTGGGATCCGGTGAGGGCCACCAGCTCATCGGCGAATGCGCCCCGTTCAACGTCGTCCTTTGACGTCTCCCGGGCGTCGAAACGAACGTTCTCCAGGACCAGGGCCTCGCCGTCCTGCAGCGCCGCCGCTCCGGCCGCAGCGGAACTGCCGACGGTGTCCCCTGCAAGGGAGACCTTGAAGGAGGCGAGTTCGGCAAGCCGCGCGACAGCTGGCTTGAGTGAGAACTTGTCCTCGGGGGCGCCCTTGGGGCGGCCGAGGTGGGCTGTAACCAGCACGCGGGCACCGGCATCCGTGAGCTTCGCCAGCACTGGGAGGGAGGCCTTGATGCGGCCGTCGTCAGTGACTGAAGAGCCGTCGAGCGGTACGTTCAGGTCACTTCTGACCAGAACGTACCGCCCGCGGACACCATCAGCGATCAGTTCGTTGAGGGTGTGGAATGTCATGAGTCTTACCCTAGCCCAGCTTGGCTGCGACGAGCTCCGTGAGGTCCACGAGGCGGTTGGAGTAGCCCCACTCGTTGTCGTACCAGGAAACAACCTTGACCTGGTTGCCGATCACTTTGGTGAGCCCGGAGTCGAAGATGGAGGATGCCGGGTCGCCGACGATGTCGGAGGAGACAATCGGCTCGTCGGTGTAGGTCAGCAGGCCCTTGAGTTCGGGAGTTTCGGACGCGGCCTTGAGCGCGGCGTTGACTTCCTCGACGGTCGTCTCTCGCGACACAATAACGGTCAGGTCGGTTGCGGAGCCGGTAGGGACCGGCACGCGGATGGCGTAGCCGTCGAGCTTGCCCTTGAGTTCGGGCAGGACCAGTCCGATTGCCTTGGCCGCGCCGGTGGAGGTGGGAACCATGTTGATGGCTGCGGCACGGGCACGGCGGAGGTCCTTGTGCGGGCCGTCCTGCAGGTTCTGGTCAGCGGTGTATGCGTGGATGGTGGTCATCAGGCCGCGCTCGATGCCAAAGGCGTCGTTGAGCACCTTGGCGAGCGGGCCGAGGCAGTTGGTGGTGCAGGAGGCGTTGGAAATGATGTGGTGAGCGGCCGGGTCGTAAAGCCCTTCGTTCACACCCATCACGATCGTGATGTCCTCGTCCGAGGCGGGGGCGGAAATCAGGACCTTCTTGGCGCCGGCATCGATGTGCTTCTGCGCATCGGCGGCCTTGGTGAAGAAACCGGTGGACTCGATCACAACGTCGACTCCGAGCTCGCCCCAGGGCAGCTTGGCGGGGTCGCGCTCGGCGAGGACCTTAACGGTCTTGCCGTCGACGACGATGTTGCCGTCCTTGACTTCGATGGTCTGGGCCAGACGGCCGCCGACGGAATCGTATTTGAAGAGGTGCGCCAGTGCTTCCGGGCTGGTGAGGTCGTTGACTGCAACGATCTCGAGGTCCGCCCCCTGGGCGAGTGCGGCGCGGAAGTAGTTGCGGCCAATACGGCCAAAGCCGTTAATACCAATACGGGTGGTCACGTTTTCAGTCTCCTTGGTGCTTTTACAAGCACGACTAGTTGAGAAGGCGCTCAAGCCAACTAACAGATCCCGCACGCCATTGGGCAGAGATGATTACCAGATCGGAGGGCGACCAGCCACATTGCTGAAGGCTAACCGCCTTCCGTGATCCATCTTACGTTTAGCTTGGCCCGCCCCCGCAAGTGCGGGGGCGGACCGTCCACAATTTGGGCCGAACGGGCCCAATTGTGAGCTTTGTTACAGCCGCATGACCTGCTACAGCGTGATCAGGCCGGTGGCGTTCTGGCGGGCGGCGTCAAAGCGCTTGGCGACGTCGGCCCAGTTCACGATGTTCCAGAAGGCCTTGACGTAGTCTGCTTTGACGTTGACGTAGTCCAGGTAGAAGGCGTGCTCCCACATGTCCAGCATCAGCAGCGGCGTGGTACCGACAGCGACGTTGCCCTGCTGATCGTAGAGCTGCTCGATCACGAGGTTTCCGCCGATCGGCTCGTAGGCCAGGAACGCCCAGCCGGAGCCCTGCAGGCCCATGGCCGCGGCGGTGAAGTGCGCCCGGAACGCGTCAAAGGAGCCGAAGGCGTCATCGATGGCGGCCGCCAGCTCGCCTTCGGGCTTGTCCCCGCCATCAGGGGAGAGGTTGTTCCAGAACACGGAGTGGTTGATGTGTCCGCCGGTGTGGAACGCAAGGTCCTTGGAGAGGCGGTTGATGTTGGCGAAGTCGCCCTTTTCGCGTGCTTCGGCCAGCTGGGCCAGGGCGTTGTTGGCGCCGGCCACGTAGGCGGCGTGGTGCTTGCTGTGGTGCAGCTCCATGATCCGCGCGGAGATGTGGGGCTCCAGCGCTGCGTAGTCATAGCTGAGGTCGGGCAGTACGTACTCGGTCACAAAATCCTCCAATGTCGTGGACTGGTTGTCCGTTTGGTAAGTCTCGGATTGTGCATCCGGATGTGTTTGCACCCGGAAGTTTCTGGATCGGGATCCAGTGGGCATAGCCTCCGGTCCGGCTGAGGTATTCCCGCTGCCCCATCTGAATTCTGCAGTTGTTTCTGAGGAGAGGCTACTCGTCAAGCATTTCCGGTGTCACATTCGCTTCCGTACCGGGGATGCCGAGGTCCTGCGCCCGTTTATCCGCCATGGCGAGCAGCCGGCGGATCCGTCCCGCGATTGCGTCCTTGGTCATCACCGGGTCCGCGAGCCGGCCCAGTTCGTCCAGGCTGGCCTGCTTGTGCGCGACCCGCAGCTCACCGGCGTACTTCAAGTGCTCCGGTACGTCGTCGCCGAGGATTTCCAGGGCCCGGTCCACGCGGGCTCCGGCAGCGACGGCGGCCTGCGCGGAACGGCGCAGGTTGGCGTCGTCGAAGTTGGCCAGCCGGTTCGCGGTGGCACGGACTTCCTTGCGCATCCGGCGCTCTTCCCAGACCATCAGCGCGTCGTGGGCGCCCATCCGGGTCAGCAGCGCGGCGATCGTGTCGCCGTCGCGGATAACCACTCGGTCCACTCCCCTGACTTCGCGGGCCTTGGCCTGGATGCCGAGCCGACGGGCGGCGCCGACGAGGGCCAGTGCGGACTCCGGGCCGGGGCAGGTGACCTCCATGGCAGAAGAGCGGCCGGGTTCGGTGAGGGATCCGTGGGCAAGGAAGGCGCCGCGCCAGACGGCCTCGGCGTCGGCCGCGGATCCATTCACCACGACCGAGGGCAGGCCGCGGACCGGGCGGCCGCGGGCGTCCAGGAGACCCGTCTGCCGGGCCAACGCTTCGCCGTCGCGGACCACACGCACCACGTAGCGGCTGCCGCGCCGCAGCCCGCCGCCGGACACAACGATGATCTCGCTCTGGTGTCCGTACACTTCGGCGATGGCTGCCCGGAGCCGGCGCGCAGTCGACGCGAGATCCACCTCGGCTTCGATCACAATCCGGCCCGAGATGATGTGCAGCCCGCCGGCGAAGCGGAGCATGGCGGACACTTCAGCCTTGCGGACCGAGGATTTCTTGATGTCCAGCCGGGACAGTTCTTCCTTGACTGATGCTGTCAGTGCCATGGCACCTTTCCTACCTGTTCCCGAAAATGTCGTGGTAAGCCGTTGCCAGCCGCAGGGGGTCGTGGATGGGATGGCGGCGCGACGCCCCCACTTTACCCAACACCACCTCGGCGCCGAGCATCCCGGCGGCCTGTTCGAAGTCGGCGAGGTCAGCCACGGACGCCGGATCGGCCAGGACGACGTCGATCGTAAAGTCCGGCGCGTACTGCCGGAGCACCCGCAGGTGGTCGGCGGCGGACATCCCGAGGGTTTCCTTGGTGTCCGTGGCGAGGTTCATGGTCAGGCACCGGCGGGCTGCCGTGTTGCACAGCGCTTCACGCATTTCCGGCAGCAGCAGGTGCGGCAGCACGGAGGTGTACCAGGAGCCCGGGCCGAGGATGACCCAGTCGGCCAATTCGATCGCGGTGAGTGCCTCGATGCAGGCCGGGGCGTTCTCCGGCAACAGCCGGACGCTTTCCAGTGAGCCCGCGACGGCGCATTTGGCCTGCCCGGACACCGTGTGCAGCGCCGAGGTGCCGTCCGGGGCGGTGACCCGGACCTGGCCCTCGATGGTCAGCGGGAGGCTGGACATCGGCAGGACCTCGCCGCGCGCGCCCAGCAGCGCACCGGCCCATTTGAGGCCCGCCACGGTGTCGCCCAGGAGTTCCCAGAGGGTCACAATCAGCAGGTTGCCCATGGCGTGCTCGTCGAGCGAGCCGCCACGGCCCTTGCCGGGTGCGAATCGGTGCTGCATCACATCCCGCCAGGTGCGGCCCCAGTCGGTGTCGTCACAGAGTGCCGAGAGTGCCATCCGCAGGTCCCCGGGGGGCAGCACGCCATACTCCTCGCGCAGCCGTCCGGAGGAGCCACCGTCATCAGCTACCGTCACGATGGCGGTCAGCTCAGAGGTCAGCAGGCGCAGCGCTGAGAGCGACGCGGCGAGGCCATGGCCGCCGCCGAGCGCGACGACGGAAGGGCCCTTATCCTGCTGGCTGCCGAACGCGGCGCTGGCCGGCGGGACGAGGGGCAACGGCCCGGTGAGCAGCGCCATTATTCGCGGCCCAAGTCCCGGTGGGTGGTGGTCACGGTGACGCGCGGGTACTGCGCGAGCCGGCGGGACAGTTCGACGGCGACGGCGACGGAGCGGTGCTTGCCGCCGGTGCAGCCGACGGCAATGGTCGCGTAGTGCTTGTTCTCCCGGCGGTAGCCGTCCAGGACCGGCTCAAGAGCCAGCACGTAGCGTTCCACAAAATCGCTGACGCCTTGCGCCTTGAGCACATAGTCGCTGACGTCCTCGTCCAGCCCGGTGTGCGGGCGGAGGGCCGGCACCCAATGCGGGTTGGGAATAAAACGGGCATCTGCGACGAAGTTGGCGTCGACCGGAAGCCCGTACTTAAAACCGAAGCTCATCACGTTCAGGCGCAGGGCCACGGGTCCCGTTTCGCTGAAGAGTTCGGTGATCGCCGTCGCGAGCCCGTGCACGTTCAGCGCGGAGGTGTCCAGCACAATGTCGGCAGAGGTTCGCAGTTCGTGGAGCAGTTCGCGTTCCGCGGCGATGCCGTCAAGGATCCTGCCGCCGGCCTGGAGCGGGTGCGGACGCCGGCCCTGCTCGAAGCGGCGGACCAGGACGTCGTCGTTGGCATCGAGGAACAGGACCCGGAACCCGACGCCGCTGGCTTCCAGGTTCCGCAGGGCCGAACGGATGTCGGCGAACAGCTCCTTGCTCCGGACATCCATCACAACAGCAAGCTTGGAAATAGAACCCGGGGCGTGGGAGACAATTTCCGCGAGGGTGCCGAGCATCTGCGGGGGGAGGTTCTCCACGACGTACCAGCCGTGGTCCTCCAGGGCGTCCGCAGCAGTGCTCCGGCCGGCTCCGGACATGCCCGTCACGACAAGAAGTTCCGCCTCAACGGGCTTTACCGGTGTCATGCCGTCCGGCTCTGTACCGGATCCTGCCGTCGACTCTGCCATCAGTGAAGCCCCGTTCTGCTGTGCTGTTGTGCGCTGCCTCTTCAAGGGTGGCGGCCGCGCAGTGTTCCGTCGCGGCCCGCCTCATCCCAAGTCCTAACCCTAGCTAAGTTTGCCGGCGCTAGCTAAGTGTCCAGGATTTCACCGGTGGTCATGTTGACCGCGGGCACTGTGGCGTTCTCGACGTCGGCGGAGAAGTGCCGCACGATCGCCTCAGCCAGGGACGGACCGATCCCCTTGGCCCCGGTCAGTTCCTCGATGTTGGCCGCCTTGATGCTCTTCACCGAGCCGAACCGGGCGAGCAACGCCTTGCGTTTGGAGTCACCGAGGCCGGGCACACCGTCGAGCGCGGAGACGGTCATCGCCTTGCCGCGCTTTTGCCGGTGGAAGGAAATCGCGAAACGGTGCGCTTCGTCCCTGATGCGTTGCAGCAGATACAGCCCGGCGGAGGCCCGCGGTAGGATCACCGGGAAGTCACTGTCCGGCAACCAGACTTCCTCGAGCCGTTTGGCTAGGCCGACAACGTACACGTCGTCGATGCCCAGCTCGGCCAGGGCCCGGGCGGCCGCGTTGACCTGGGGCTTGCCGCCGTCGACGACGACCAGGTTGGGCGGGTAGGCAAATTTGGTTCGCGGCGCCGGAGTGGTGGTATCCGCCACCGTGGTCCCGGCCGCCGGGGCGACGGCGGCGTCTGCCACAGCGTTCAGCAGCGCCTGGTGTCCGGGTTGCCGGGCCGCGTCTGCCTGGACCGCTTTCTCCTGCAGATAGTTCCGGAAGCGCCGGGTGAGAACGTCATGCATGGCGGCAGTGTCGTCAGTTGCGGCGGCGCCGGTGACGGAGAACTTCCGGTACTCGGACTTCTTCGGCAGGCCGTCTTCCACCACCACCATGGAACCAACAACGTTGGTGCCCTGGACGTGCGAGATGTCGTAGCATTCGATCCGCAGCAGCGCGATCGGCAGATCCAACGCCTCCTGCAGTTCCTGCAGGGCCTGGGAACGCATGGTCAGGTCCCCCGCGCGCCGTGATTTGTGCAGTTTGAGGGCATGCTCGGCGTTCTCCCGGACGGTGGACAGCAGCGCGGCCTTGTCGCCGCGCTGCGGGACACGGACGTCCACCCGGGCCCCGCGCAGCCCGCTGAGCCACTGTGCCAGTTCGGCGGCGTTGCTGGGCTCCGTCGCGACGAGGACCTCCCGCGGCAGCCTGCCCTGCAGTCCTGCTTCCTCGCCGTAGACCTGCTGGAGCAAATGCTCCACCAGGTCCGGGGTGGTGGTGTCCTCGACCTTTTCCACCACCCAGCCGCGCTGACCGCGGATCCGGCCGCCCCGGACGTGGAAGACCTGCACGGCCGCTTCGAGCTCATCCTCGTGCAGGGCAAAAACGTCGGCGTCGGTATCCTCGGCCAGGACCACTGCGTTGCGTTCAAAGACCTTTTTCAGCGCAACGATGTCGTCCCGGATCCGGGCAGCCCGCTCGTAGTCCAGTTCCGCGACCGCCGCAGCCATGTCTTTCTCGAGCCGCGTCACGAAGGGTTTGGCTTCGCCGCCCATAAAGGAGCAGAAGTCCTCGGCCAGCGCGCGGTGGTCTTCGGCCGAGATGCGCCCGACACAGGGTGCCGCGCACTTGTCGATGTAGCCAAGCAGGCACGGCCTGCCGCTGGCTTCGGCCCGTTTCAGGACGCCGGGGCTGCAGCTGCGGACCGGGAAAACGCGCAGCAGGGTGTCCATGGTGTCCCGGATGGCGCCCGCGGTGTAGGGGCCGAAGTAGCGGGTCCCCTTGCGGCGCTCGCCACGCAGGACCTGCACCCGGGGGTATTTCTCCGCCATCGATACGGCGAGATACGGGTAGCTCTTGTCATCCCGGAACATGACATTGAACCGGGGTTTGAATTCCTTGATCCAGGTGTACTCCAGCTGGAGGGATTCAAGTTCGCTGCCGACGACTGTCCACTCGACACTGCTCGCGGTATGCACCATCGCATATGTCTTAGGCAGCAGGCCGGCCGGGTTGGCGAAGTAGGAGTTCAGCCGCGAGCGGAGGTTCTTGGCCTTGCCGACGTAGATGACCCGGCCGTGCGGGTCGCGGAAGCGGTAAACGCCCGGATTGGTCGGAATCTCACCTGTCTGGGGTCGGTAACCCGCTGGATCTGCCACGATTCCAGTCTACTGAGCCTGCAGCAGTGCCCTTGACGGCTGCGCTAGTCCACTGCCTTGCTTTGGTTGTAGCTGGTGGAACGTTCCTGGCCGCTGAGTTCGGCGATCGCGTCCATAATGCGGTCGGTGGCCTGCCGGCGGGCCGGCAGGGAGTGGTCCGGTCCGGTTTTGTCGAAATACATCGGTTCGCCGACCCTCATGGTGAAGTGCTGCGGCTTGACCGACTTGCTGTCCGCCGGCTGCAGGTGCTCGGTGCCGATCAGCCCCACCGGGAGCACCGGGGCGCCGGTGGTCAAGGCAAGCCACCCCACGCCGGTGCGGCCGCGGTAAAGAATTCCGTCGCGGGAGCGGGTGCCCTCCGGGTAAATACCGATGCCCTTGCCGGAGTCCAGGATTTCCAGCAGCGTTTTGAGCGCCTGGACGCTGGCTGCCTGCTCGCCCCGTTCCACCGGGATCGAGCCAACGGCTTCGAAGAAGGACTTCATGACCTTGCCTTTGACTCCGCCGGTGGTGAAGTACTCGGCTTTGGCAAAGAAGGCGACCGGGCGGGGCATCAGCGCCTGGACGATCACGCTGTCCAGGAACGAGAGGTGGTTGGGGGCCACGATGAAGGGACCGTGCTTGGGCACGTTCTCAAGTCCGATGACCGTCGGCCGGCAGGTCGAGGTCACCAGACCCCGGGTGGTCCAGCGGATTGCATCAAACATTGCCATCGGTGCACACCTCGTTTACAGCGTCGTTCGTCAGGTTCGGGTTCACGGCAACCGGGTCCAGCGGCTCCGGATTCACGGCGGTGTCCCGCCGGGTAATGCTCCCGTAGAGTTCGGCGCTGCTGTGCACAACCTCCACGGCGCCGGCAGTGTTCAGTTCCCCAGCCGGAGCGAATCCCCAGCCTACGCCGATACAGTCAAGGCCGTTGGCAGCGGCGCCGGCAACGTCCTGGGCACGGTCCCCCACCATCACGGCACCGCGGGTGTCCAGGCCACGGCCGGAGAAATCCGAGAGCGCCGCGGCAACGATCGATTTCTTCCCCGACTGGGTCCCGGCTGCCGCTGCCTCATCCGCGGCCGAGCCTCGGATGGTGAGGAACAGGCCGGCAATCCCGTGGTGCTCCAGCACTGTCCGGGCCAGGCCCTCGGGTTTCTGGGTGGCGACGGCGATGGGCCGGCCTGCGCCGGCAAAGGTTTCCAGCAGCGCGCGAATACCGGGATAGAGCCGGCTTTGGGCGATGCCGGTGGCCAGATAGTGCGCACGGTAGATGCGGATGGCGTCGTCCAGTTGACCGGCAGGCACCCCGGCGATTTCGGTGAGCGAATGGCTGAGTTTGGGGCCAATCATGGCATCCATTCGGGCTTTACCCGGAATGCGGAGTCCGAGCTCTGTGAGGGCCGCCGCGATTCCGTCCGATATTCCGTGCACCGGATCGACAAGAGTGCCGTCCAGGTCGAAAATCACGGGCACTGTTGTTTGGGTCACCGGCTTAGTTTCTCACGAGTCTCCCGATGCCAGAAACCCGTATGCCCCGAAAGGAATGTATCCGACGCGGCAAGGCCGGCGCTTCGGTGGAAGCACCGGCCCCGGCCGGCTTCAGGCCAGAATGTCGGCCAGGAAGGCTGCGGTATGGCTTTGGGTGGACTTTGCCACCTGTTCCGGTGTTCCGGAAGCTACAATTCGGCCACCGCCGGACCCTCCGTCCGGGCCCAGGTCGACGATCCAGTCAGCGCTTTTAATGACATCGAGGTTGTGCTCGATGGTGATGACGGTGTTGCCCTTGTCCACGAGGCCCTGCAGGACCAGCAGCAGTTTCCGGATGTCCTCGAAGTGCAGCCCTGTGGTCGGTTCGTCAAGGACGTAGATGCTGCGGCCGTTGGAGCGCTTCTGCAGTTCGGCTGCCAGCTTCACCCGCTGGGCCTCGCCGCCGGAGAGTGTCGTCGCGGGCTGCCCCAGCCGGACATAGCCGAGCCCGACGTCGACGAGGGTGCTCAGGTGGCGGGCAATCGGCGAGAACGCCGCGAAGAATTCGGCGCCTTCCTCGATGGGCATGTTCAGTACGTCGGCGATCGTTTTGCCCTTGTAGTGGACTTCCAGGGTTTCGCGGTTGTACCGGGCGCCGTGGCACACCTCGCAGGGTACGTAGACGTCCGGCAGGAAGTTCATTTCGATCTTCAGCGTGCCGTCACCGGAGCAAGCCTCGCAGCGGCCGCCCTTGACGTTGAAGGAGAACCGGCCCGGCAGGTAGCCGCGCACCTTGGCCTCAGTGGTGTCCGCGAAAAGCTTGCGGATATTGTCGAAAACGCCAGTGTAGGTGGCTGGGTTGGACCGCGGTGTGCGGCCGATGGGGCTCTGATCGACGTGGACCACCTTGTCGAGATGCTCGAGGCCCTGGATGGACTTATGCCGTCCGGCCACCTGTTTGGCGCCGTTGAGCTTGTTGGCCAGGACCTTGTACAGGATCTCGTTTACCAGGGTGGACTTGCCGGAGCCGCTGACGCCGGTCACCGCGGTGAACAGACCCAGCGGGAACGTAGCGTCAACGTTCAGGAGGTTGTGCTCCTTGGCGCCGACGACCTTAAGCTCACGCTTTTTGTCGTACTTTCGCCGCTTTTTCGGGACTTCGATCCGCTTCCGGCCGGAGAGGTAGTCACCGGTGAGTGACTCGGTGTTCTCGAGCAGCCCCTGATAGGAACCGGAGTGCACCACCATGCCGCCGTGCTCGCCGGCGCCGGGTCCGATATCGACCACCCAGTCGGCCTCCTGGATGGTGTCCTCGTCGTGTTCGACCACAATCAGGGTGTTGCCGAGGTCCCGCAGCCGGGTGAGTGTCTCGATCAGGCGCCGGTTATCCCGCTGGTGCAGGCCGATGGAAGGCTCGTCCAGGACGTAAAGGACACCCACCAGGCCGGAACCGATCTGGGTGGCCAGCCGGATCCGCTGGGCTTCGCCGCCGGAGAGAGTGCCGGACGCCCGCTCCAGGTTCAAATACTCCAGGCCGACGTCGAGCAGGAAGGTGAGCCGGGCCTGGATCTCCTTAAGGACTTGGTTGGCAATCTGGGCCTCCCGTCCGGTCAGCACCAGGTTGTCCAGGAAATGGGCGCAGTCGCGCATTGGCAACGCGGCGACCGCGGCAATGGACTTGCCGTTGATCAGCACCGAGAGCGAGGCCGGGTTCAGGCGTGCACCGTTGCAGGCCGGGCACGGAATCTGCCGCATGTACTCCTCGTAACGGTCCCGGGCCTTGTCCGAGTCCGTTTCGAGGTGCTTGCGGTGGACGTACTGGATGACGCCTTCGAAGCCTGTGCTGTATTTGCGTTCCCGGCCGAAACGGTTGCGGTACTGCACCACCACTTTGTGGTCCTTGCCGTGCAGCACGGTCTGGCGGGTGTCCTCGGAGAGCTTGTCCCACGGGGTTTTCATGGAGAAACCCAGTTCCTTGGCGAGTCCGCCGAGCAGCCGGTTCCAGTACTCCGTGGTTGCCGTGCCGAGCGACCACGGAGCGATGGCACCCTCCGCCAGGGACAACTCCCCGTTCGGGATGATCAGTTCCTCATCGACCTCGAGCTTCGTGCCGATGCCGCTGCAGGCCGAGCACGCACCGAAAGGGTTGTTAAAGGAAAAGGAGCGGGGTTCGATCTCATCGATCGCCAGGGGGTGCTCATTTGGGCAGGCGAGGTGTTCGGAGAACGCCCGGACCCGCTCCGGGTCGTCAGCTTCGAGGTCGACGAACTCGGCGAGGATCCTGCCCTCGGCAAGGCCCAAGGCAGTTTCCACCGAGTCCGTGAGGCGCTGGCTGATGCCGTCCTTGACCACAAGGCGATCCACCACCACCTCGATGGTGTGTTTGAACTGTTTGCCCAGCTTGGGCGGGTCGCTGAGTTGGATCAGCGTGTCATCGACCCGGGCACGCGAGTAGCCCTTGGCGGTGAGCTCCTTGAACAATTCGACGAATTCGCCCTTGCGGCCCCGGACAACCGGTGCCAGGACCTGGAAGCGGGTGCCTTCCGGCAGCTCCAGGAGCTGGTCCACGATCTGCTGCGGGGTTTGCTTCGCGACGGGCTCCCCGCAGATGGGGCAGTGTGGGCGGCCAACGCGGGCCCACAGGAGCCGCATGTAGTCGTAGATTTCGGTGATGGTACCCACCGTGGAGCGCGGGTTTTTGCTGGTGGACTTCTGGTCGATGGACACCGCGGGCGAGAGGCCCTCGATGAAGTCGACGTCGGGCTTGTCCACCTGGCCGAGGAACTGCCTGGCGTAGGCGGAGAGGGATTCGACGTAGCGGCGTTGGCCTTCGGCAAAAATAGTGTCGAACGCCAGGGACGACTTGCCCGAGCCGGAGAGGCCGGTAAAAACGATCATGGAGTCGCGGGGCAGGTCCAGGTCCACGTTGCGCAGATTATGCTCGCGCGCGCCTTTGACCACCAGCCGCGACATGTCCGGACGCTTCACCGCGGGGCGCGCATCGTCTGCGCGGCCCGGTTTTGCGGACTCCGTCGGGAGGACTGCGGACTGGGAATCTACGGCTGGATCGTCAGCTACGGCTTTAGGCACGCTACCAATGCTAATCGAAAACTTCTTCGAAGATCCATTTCCGGGGCGCCCCGTGCCGCGAAATCCCGCGCGGCAACTTAGCGCCGGTCCTAGGAGCGGTCGTACGCGGCGGCGAGCAGCTGCACGGCCTCGGCGAAGCTGGCGCCCTGGGCTTTCGCGGCATCGGCGAACCCGGCAGCCACAGCGGAGAGCGAGCTCCAGGCTTCGTCCCGTGCGCACATCACAGTGCCGTTTCGGCCCCGGGTGACCACAACGCCGGCGGCCTCGAGTTCCTTGTAGGCGCGGGCCACGGTATGGGGTGCGACCCCCAGCTCGCCGGCAAGGCTGCGGACGGCAGGGAGCTTGGTCCCGGGCGCCAGCGCGCCGTTGTCGGCCCGTTCAATAATGTTGAGCCGGAGCTGATCAAACAACGGGACCGTGCTGCCGGGGTTGGGCCGCCAGGCACCGGGAAACGGGACCGTCGATGCGTCCGTGGGGGTCACTGTCCGGGCTCCCGGCCGGAGGTGGCCTGTTCGCGGCGGGCGAACTGTGCCTTATACAGTTTCAGGTACATCCCACCCCTGGAGATGAGTTGGCGGTGGGTTCCTTGTTCAACGATCCGTCCTTGATCCATGACCAGAATTAGATCAGCGTCGCGCACGGTGGACAAGCGGTGGGCAATCACGAAGCTGGTGCGTCCCTGCCTGAGGCCGCGCATCGCCCGGCGGATCTGGACTTCGGTGCGGCTATCCACCGAGCTGGTCGCCTCGTCCAGGACCAGGATGCTGCGCCCGGCGAGTTGCGCACGGGCAATCGAAATCAGCTGGCGCTGTCCGCGGCTGAGCGAGTCTCCGTCGTTGCCGAGCATCGTGTCGTACCCCTCAGGCAGCGCCCGGACGAACTGGTCAACATGGCTGGCCTGAGCAGCGGCAATCACTGCGGCATCGCCCGCGCCGGGGCGGCCGTATTCGATGTTCTCCCGGATGCTGCCGGTGAAGAGCCAGGAGTCCTGCAACACGGTCCCGAACCTGGCCCGCAGTTCGTCGCGTGTCAGTTCCGCGATATCCGTGCCGTCGACAGTAATCCGGCCCGAATCGAGTTCGTTGAAGCGCATAAGCAGGTTCACAACAGTGGTCTTGCCGGCTCCGGTATGGCCAACAATTGCCACGGTCTGGCCGGGTTCCACGGTAAAACTCAGATCCTGGACCACCGGTGAACCGGGCCGGTAACCGAACGTCACACGCTCAAACGTGACCCGGCCCGCGGCATGGGGCGGCGCAATTCCGGCCCCGTGCCGGCCCGGGTCCGGGTCCGGCGGGATCTCCGGTGCATCCAGGAGGTCAAAGACCCGCCCGGCCGAGACCAGGCAGGACTGCAGCAGGGTCAGCATGCCGCCAATCTGCCCCATCGGTTGGCTGAAGAGCCTGCTGAATTGGATGAAGGCCTGAAGGCCGCCAATCGTCATGGCCCCGGACAGCACCTGAAGCGCCCCGACGACGGCGACGGCGATGTAGTTGAGGTTGGAAACCAGGACCATCAGCGGCTGAACGACGCCGGACACGTACTGGGCGCGTGCGCCCGCGCGGCACAATCGGTCGTTGGCGTCCCTGAAACTGGACGCAGCTGCCTCCTGCCGGCCGAAGGCCTTGATCACCTCATGTCCGGTGAATAGCTCCTCGAGTTGTGCGTGCAGCTCCCCGGTGCTGCCCCATTGCTCAGTGAAATGGCCCTGTGACTTCCGGGCCACCAGGACGGTGATGAGGGTCGACACCGGGACGGACACCAGCGCGATCACTGCCAGCACCGGGGAGATCCACAGCATCATGCCCAGCGCCCCGGAGAGCATCAACAGCGACATAATGAGCTGGTTGAGCAGCTGGTTGAGCGCCTGGGCAATGTTGTCGACGTCGTTGGTGGCTCGGCTCAGAACGTCGCCACGGTGCTGCTCGTCGAAGTGGCCCGACGGCAGGACGTGCAGTTTGACCTCCACCGACGCACGCAGCCCGCTGCTGAGTCGCTGCGCGGCAACGGCCGTCAGGGTGCCCTGGATCCAACTGAAGGCCGAGGCCCCCAGATACATCAGCGAGACCTCCGCCAGCAGGGCAGCCAGCTGATCCTGGTCGAAGGTTCCGCCGGTGACGCCAGCAACAACGACGTCGGTGGCGTCGCCGAGGACTTTGGGCGCCAGCACGTTGAGCACCACAAATGCGCAGGTGGCAGCGAGGACGCCTGCCATCAGCAACCTCGACGGGCGCAGCAGCCCGAGTAGCCGCCCTGCCGTGCGCCAGCGAAGCCGGCCGGCGCCCGGGGTCGTTCCGGGAGGCGCTGACGGGAGGGCAGCGCGCCGGCCGTCCGGTTGTGTGTCCAGCACGGGTTGCTCTGTGGTCCCGCCGGCGGCGGGAGTGCCGGTCCCGGCGTCGGGGGGCGGCTCCGGCTTCACGGGGTCTCCTCAAGCACCAGCTGGGAGGCTGCGATCTCCTGGTAGCTGGGCGAGGACTCCATCAGCTGCTGATGTGTTCCCTGTGCCACGAGCCGGCCGTCCTCGAGGACAAGGATCAGCCCTGCGTCCTCGATCGTGGCAACACGTTCGGCCACGATCAGGACAGTGGCCGAATGCAGCAGCGGCGCCATCGCCTGTCGGAGCCGGGTGTCCGTACCGTAGTCCAACGCCGAGAAACTGTCATCAAACACGTACACCGCCGAACGCCGGAGCAGAGCCCGGGCGATGCAAAGCCGCTGCCGCTGGCCGCCGGAAAAATTCGTTCCGCCCTCCGTCACCGGTGCCTGCAGCCCCTGCGGCAGCCGCCGGACAAAAGCACCGGCCTGCGCATTCCCCAGTACCTGCCAGAGTTCCTCGTCCGTGGCTGCCGGCGCGGCCATTCTCAGGTTCTCGGCAAGCGTCCCGGAGAACAGGTAGGAGTGCTGGGGAACGAAGGCTATCAGGCTGCGCAGCGTCGCCAGGGACAGCCCGCGGACTTCGGATCCGCCGATGCTGATCGTCCCGGCGGTGGCATCCAGGAACCTTGGCAGCAGGTTCAGCAGGGTGCTCTTACCGCTGCCGGTGGCGCCGATGACCGCCGTGACGGTTCCGGGAAGGGCTGTGAAGCTGACACCGTCAAGGACGGGGACCTCAGCCCCCGGGTATGCGAAGGAGACGTTTCGGAACTCCACGGTGTTGCCCACCGGCGCGGCTCCCGCCGGGCCGTCCGTGATCGCTGGCACCGTGTCGAGGACAGCCTGGATTCGTTCGGCGCAGGCAGCCGCGCGGGGAGCAGTCATCACAACGTACATCGCCATCATGATCGCGATCAGGATCTGCAGGATGTAGGCGATGAAGGCCGTCACGGCTCCCAGCCGCATTTCGCCGGACTGGATGCGGTGCCCGCCGAACCAAACCACACCAACGGAGGAGAGATTCACCACGAGCATTATCAGCGGCATCATCCCGGCGACCAGCAACGCGGAGCTCAGGTTGTTCCGGGTCAACTCCTTGTTTGCCCCTTCGAAGCGCCGGATCTCATGCGCCTGCCTGACGAATCCGCGGATAACGCTGGCGCCGATGATCTGCTCGCGCAGCACCCGGCCGATCCGGTCGATGAGCTCCTGGCCCTGCCGGTAGAGCGGAACGAGGCGGCGCACGATCAGGACCATAATGACCACAAGCACCGGAATCACCGCGACGACGATGCCGGAGAGTGCAATGTCCTGGTGGACGGCGAGCACCATGCCGCCGATGAAAATGGCCGGTGCCGCGATCAGCATCGTGAACACAAGAACCATGAGGTTTTGCACCTGTGCGACGTCGTTTGTGGCCCGGGTCACGAGGCTGGCGGCCCCGAACTCGCCGATTTCCTGCGAGGACAGGGATTGTACTTTTACAAACAGCTCTTCCCGCAGTTTCCGGCCAAGTTCCATAGCCGTGACAGCGCCCAGGTAGCCGGCGCCGATGGCAGCTACCACCTGGACGCCGGCAATCGCCGCCATCCAGGACCCTAACCGCAGGATCTCCGGGACATTTCCGCGGACGATTCCGTTGTCGATAATGGCGGCGTTCAGGGTAGGAAGGAGGAGGCTGGCAGTCGTCTGCACGAGCTGCAGGGCCACAATTGCCAAGACGGAACCTTTATGGGCTCCCAGAATGCGTCGTGTCAGGCCAATAAGCACCGAACCTCCATCGCTAGCTCGGGGCGCCGATCGGGATATTTCAAGGCAGCTGCCCCCTGGCCGCCCCGCCATTGTAACCACGCTCACACTGTGCTCGAGTGTAACCCGGTGCCCGGCTGCCCGATGGGCCGCCCGCCAGGGCCGGTCATCCCGGGGTGCGGGCCACAGCGAAAATCCGGCGAAACCCGAACACTGTGCCGTGCGGGCCGGCAGGATAGGCCCGGGCCAGCAGTGCGGAGTAGTCGGCTTCGAAAGCACGGGCATCGGCGGCGGACAGTGCGGCCAGGACGGGCCGCAGCCCGGTCCCGCGCACCCATTCGAGCACCGGGTCCGGGCCGGGAAGGAGCTGCAGGTAAGTGGTCTCCCACACGTCCGCCGCACAGCCGGCGTCGAGCATGATGTTCAGGTATTCTTCCGGGCGGCCCACTGCGTCCGCGTGGCGCAGCACACCGGCGAGCCGGCCCGACCATGTCACCGATTCCGCCAGGCCGCGCATCAGCGTGTGCGAAGGCGAGCGGAAATTCCCGGGCACCTGCAGCGCGAACCAGGCGCCGGGCTTGAGCGCGGCGAGCCAGCGGGCCAGCAGGTCCCGGTGGTCCGGAACCCATTGCAGCGCGGCGTTGGTCACCACCACGTCGGTGTCATCGGAAGGCATCCAGCCGGCAATGTCCGCGTGGCTGAAAGAGAGATTCGGCAGCGGCTCCGCAGCGGAATCGGACCGGGCCAGCATCTCCGCAGAGGAGTCCAGGCCGGTCACCTGCGCCATAGGCCAGCGCCGGGCGAGGGCGGCGGTCAGGGCCCCGGAGCCGCAGCCGAGGTCAACGACGTTCCGGGGTGCATCCGCATGGATCCGGGCAGTCAGGTCAAAGTACGGCCGGTCACGGTACTCCCCGAACTTCGCGTACTTGGCGGGATCCCATTTCACTGCGTTCCTCCAGACACCGGCAACGACGCGCCGTGCGAAGCCTAACCCCGGCCCGGGCAGCAGCCCAAGAGGTGTCCGGCCCGGCTGCGCGGCGCCGGACACTAAGCTGGGAGGCAATGAAACTCGTTGATCAGCTCCCCGCCCCGGCCGCCCGGGTCCCAGGCCGGACCGGCCTTGACCCGGACGAGCTTTACACCCGCTTTGTCGAGTGGACCGAAACCCGCGGGCTGGCCCTGTACACCGCTCAGGACGAAGCCGTGATGGAGCTTGCCTCCGGCGCCAACGTGATCCTGGCAACCCCCACCGGATCCGGAAAGTCCCTCGTCGCGATCGCGGTTCACTTCCAGGCCATGGCCCGCGGCCAGCGCAGCTACTACACGGCCCCGATCAAGGCCTTGGTCTCGGAGAAGTTCTTCGCACTGTGCGATATTTTCGGCGCCGAGAATGTCGGTATGATCACCGGCGACTCCGGCGTTAACCAGGACGCCCCCATTATTTGCTGCACGGCGGAGATCCTGGCCAACATCGCCCTCCGCGAAGGGGCCGACGCCGAGCTCGGCGCCGTGATCATGGACGAGTTCCACTTTTACTCCGACCCGCAGCGCGGCTGGGCCTGGCAAGTCCCGCTGCTGGAACTCCCCCAGGCGCAGTTCCTGTTGATGTCCGCCACGCTTGGCGACGTTAGCCGCTTCGAAGCCGGAATCACCGCGCTGACCGGACGCCCGACGACGACCGTCAGCTCGGTGGAGCGGCCCATCCCGCTGCACTATTACTACGAGCAGACACCTGTACACGAGACGCTCGAAGAACTCCTTGCCACTAAGCAGGTGCCCGTATATGTGGTGCACTTCAGCCAGGTGGAGGCGATCGACCGGGCCCAGAACCTGATGAGCGTCAACGTCTGCAGCCGCGAGGAAAAGGACAAAATCGCCGAGCTGATCGCCGGCTTCCGCTTTGCCGCCGGCTTCGGCAAGACCCTCAACCGGCTGGTCCGGCACGGGATCGGCGTCCATCACGCCGGTATGCTGCCCAAGTACCGCCGGCTGGTGGAGCAGCTCGCGCAGGCCGGGCTGCTTAAGGTCATCTGCGGCACCGACACGCTCGGCGTTGGCATCAACGTCCCCATCCGCACCGTGCTGCTGACCGCGCTGAGCAAGTACGACGGCGTCCGAACCCGGCTGCTGAATTCCCGGGAATTCCACCAGATCGCCGGCCGCGCCGGGCGGGCCGGTTACGACACGGCGGGGACCGTGGTGGTCCAGGCGCCCGAGCATGTCACGGAGAACGTCAAGGCCATGGCCAAAGCCACGGCCAAGTTCGGGGACGATCAAAAGAAGCTCCGGCAGGTGGTTAAGAAGAAGCCGCCGGAAGGCTTTGTCTCCTGGGGCGAACCGACTTACAAGCGCCTGGTGGAATCCGTCCCGGATCCGCTGACATCCAGTTTCTCCGTGACCCATTCGATGTTGATGAACCTGATGGAGCGGCCGGGCGACCCGTTCCAGGCCGCCCGCCGGCTGCTCACCGAGAACCACGAGACCCGGTCCTCCCAGCTGCAGCTGATGAAAAGGGCGCTTGGGATCTACCGGGAGCTCCTGGCTGCAGGAGTGGTGGAACGGATCCCGGTTCAGGAGCAGGGACCCGATGGCCGCACCGTCCGGCTGACCGTCCACCTGCAGGCCAACTTCGCGCTGAACCAGCCGCTGTCCCCGTTCGCCCTCGCGGCACTGGAGCTGCTGGATCCGGAGTCGCCGTCGTACGCCCTGGACGTGGTGTCAGTCATTGAGTCGACGCTGGAGAAACCCCGGCAAATCCTCTCAGCGCAACTGAAGAAAGCGCGCGGCGAGGCCGTCGCGGCGATGAAGGCCGACGGAATCGACTACGACCAGCGCATGGCGATGCTCGACGAAGTCAGTTACCCGCAGCCGCTCGGGGAGCTGCTCGGGGAGGCGTTCGACGTTTACCGCCGGGCCGCCCCGTGGATCGGCGACTTTGAACTGGCGCCCAAATCGATCGTCCGGGACATGTACCAGCGGGCCATGAACTTTGGCGAGTTTGTCCAGTTCTACGGGCTGGCCCGCTCGGAGGGAATTGTGCTGCGCTACCTGGCCGACGGATTCAAGGCGTTGCGCCAGACGGTCCCCCAGGACGCCCTCCGCGAGGACCTCGAGGACTTCATCGCGTGGCTCGGCGAGCTGGTCCGGCAGGTTGATTCCAGCCTGCTCGACGAGTGGGAGGAGCTCACCTCCGGCAAGGCGCCAACACCTCACGATGCTCCGCCGCCACCGCCGCCGTCGCTGACCTCCAACGTGCGGGCCTTCCGGGTAATGGTCCGCAACGAGATGTTCCGCCGGGTGGAGCTCTTCGCAGATGAGGACGCTACCGCCCTGGCCGGGCTCGATTCCGGCTCCGGTTGGGACCTCGAACGCTGGGAGGACGCGCTGGACGACTACTTCGACGAACATAACGATATCGGCACCGGCCCGGATGCCCGCGGTCCCGGCCTGCTAATGATCACCGAAGAGCCCGCGCTGTGGAAGGTCCGGCAAATCTTCGAGGATCCAGCCGGCAATCATGACTGGGGCATCTCAGCCGAGGTTGACCTTGCCGCCTCGGATGAGACCGGCACCGCCGTCGTGCGCGTGACGGACGTCAACCGGCTCTAAGCGGCCCTAGTAAACTCGAATAATGAGTCTAATCCGGCCCGCGACGGCAAACGATGTCCCCGCAATCCTGCAGATGATCCATGACCTGGCTCTCTACGAGAAGGAGCCGGACGCCGTCCGGAACACCCCGGAGATGCTGGGCGAGGCCTTGTTTGGCGAGAACCCGCGGGTGTTCGCCGCCATGGCTGAGAACGAGACCGGTGAGGTGCGGGGGTTCGCCCTCTGGTTCCTGAATTACTCCACGTGGGAGGGTGTCCACGGCATCTATCTCGAGGACCTGTATGTGCGCCCGGAGGCACGCGGCGAAGGCCACGGCAAGGCGCTCCTGCGGCACCTGGCTGAGACCGCCGTCGCACGCGGCTACGCCCGCGTCGAATGGAGCGTCCTCGACTGGAACGAGCCCTCGATCAATTTCTACAAAAAACTCGGCGCACACCCGATGGAGGAATGGTCCACGTTCCGGCTCACCGGTGAAGCGCTGGAGGCCTTTGCCGGCGCCAGCAAGGCCCGGGCCCGTGGCTGACCGGTCGGTTGCTGGCCGGCCTGTTGCTGGACGGCCTGCGGCCGACCTGCCCATGACCGGTTCCGGTGCCGCGGACCTGCTGGCGGCCGCACGGCCGACTGTCCCGCACACCATCAAGTCGCGGCACGCCTACCGCGGGATGCGCACGGCGGAGCACTACTTCGAAGTGCCGCTGGACCACTTCGGCGCTGGCGGCCCGGCCGGCGAGACCATCACCGTCTTCGCCCGCGAGTACGTCTCCGCGGACCACAGCGAGGAAGCCGCCGCCCAGCTCCCGTGGCTGCTGTACCTGCAGGGCGGGCCGGGCGGGCGCGGAAACCGGCTTCCCGCGCTGGGCGGCTGGAGCAAGGCCGCCGCCAGGGACTTCCGGATCCTGATGCTTGACCAGCGCGGCACCGGGCTGTCCTCCGCGATAGACCGTAAGACACTTCCACTGCGCGGCAGCGACGCCGATCAGGCGCACTACCTCAGCTATTTCCGCGCTGACTCGATCGTCGCCGACGCCGAGTCCATCCGGCTTGCCCTGGGGTCGGGACCGTGGACGATCTACGGTCAGAGCTACGGTGGCTTCTGCGCCCTCAGCTATCTTTCCTTCGCTCCGGAGGGCCTGCGGGAGGCCCTGATTACGGGCGGCCTGGCCCCGCTCTCCGGACCCGCGGACCGGGTGTACCAAAAAACCTTCGGGCGGGTGGCGGCCCGCAACGCCGAGTATTTCGGCAGGTATCCGGAGGACCGGGCAGCGGTCAGCCGGATTGCCCGGCACCTTCGTGAGACGGCGGAGTTGCTGCCCGACGGCGAACGCCTGACCGTGGAACGTTTCCAGATGGTCGGGTCATTTTTGGGCGGAAACACCAGGGTGGACGCCCTGCATCACCTGCTGGAGGACGCTTTCGTCGGCACACCCGCCGGCGAGCGGCTTTCGGATGCCTTCCTGGAGCAGGTCCGCGGGCTGGCGTCCCGGTCCGCCAACCCGCTGTACGCGCTGATGCACGAATCAATTTATGGCCAGGGTGAGTCCACCGACTGGGCCGCCTGGCGTGTCCTGCAGGACTTCCCGGAGTTCTCCCCGGAGGCCCCCGAGCCGTTGCTGACCGGTGAAATGGTCTACCCCTGGTACTTCGAGCAGGATCCCGCACTACGGCCGCTGCGGAACATTGCCCGGCTGCTCGCCGAAAAGGACGACTGGCCACGGCTCTATGATGCCGAACGGCTCGCTCTGAACAGCGTGCCAGTGGCGGCCGCCGTCTACACGGACGATATCTATGTTGACCGTGGGCTTTCGCTGGAGACCGCGGCTGCTGTCCGCGGACTGCAGGTTTGGGAGTCCGCGGACTTCCACCACGACGGTATTGCGGACGACGGCGAGGGTATCTTCGGCCGACTCCTGGGCCTGACCCGCTCCGTCAGGCCCTAACCCGGCGGTTCGCTGCACCGCAGGGTTAGGGCGCCGTCAGGCGGCGCGCACGCATGGCGGCGAGGGAGCCGACGGTGAACACCACCGCGGCGACGGCGGCCGCCGCCAGGTTGAGGCCCCGGTAGCCAACTCCACTCATCAGCAGCCCGGAGAAGCCGGCCCCGACAGCGCCGGCGACCCCCATCATCGTGTCCGAGACACCCTGGACGAGGACGCGGTCACCGGCGTGGACGCTTTCGGCCAGCAGGGTTGAACCCGCGATCGTGGCAGCGGACCAGCCCAATCCGAGCAGGATCAGGCCCACGGCGACCAGCGCCGGTTCGGCCTGGCCGAAGCCGGCCACGAGGACCGAGAGCAGGATCAGGCCGTGCCCCAGCAAAATGACCGGCAGCCGGCCCGTTTTGTCCGTCAGCCAGCCCATGACCGGTGAGAGTGCGTACATTCCGGCGATGTGCAGCGAAATGGTGAAGCCGATCAGGACCAGGACATCGGTGCTGGCGGCGTGCGCATGGCCGGCCGGCATGCCGGTGAGCGGTCCCTCGGTCAGCAGTTGCAGGTGCAGCGGCGTCATCGACATCACGGCGGCCATGCAGCCGTGCGCGGAAATAATCGCCAGCAGCGCAAAGCGTGCCCGCGGCGAGGCCCGGATGGCATCCAGGCCGTGCCGGAGGCTGTTCCGACGCCGGGCGGCGGCGGTGGGCGTCGGCTGACTTTCGGACCGCAGCCTGGCAGCCAGCAGCAGCGGGTCCGGCCGCAGGCCAATGAGCAGCAGCAGCGCGGCCAGGGCCAGTCCCGCCGTCGAAAATACAAAGGGGCCCGCCAGTTCCGGCAAGCCGAGCGCACTGCCTACCAGGGCGCCGGGACGGATCAGGTTGGGTCCGGCCACGGCGCCGATTGTGACAGCCCACACGACGATCGCCAGGGCTCGGCCGCGGCGTTCCGGAGCGGCGAGGTCGACGGCGGCGAAGCGGGCCTGCAGGTTGGCTGCCGTGCCCAGTCCAAGCAGGGCCGCTGCCAGCAGCAGCACGGGAAAGCTTCCCGTCACAGTGGAAACGATGACCAGCAGGGCTCCGGCCATGGCAGCGAGCAGGCCCGTAACCAGCGAGCCGCGCCGGCCGCGCCGGCCGGCCAGGCCTGCCAGCGGCAGCGCGGCCGCCGCCGCGCCGAGGGTCATGGTGGTGGTGACAGCTCCGGCCCACGCGTTCGAGCCCGAGAGCTGGACGGCCAGGAGGGACCCGACGGACAGGCTGGCGCCGCTGCCCACGCCGCTGAGCAGCTGAGCCGTGCTCAGGACCCAGACGGTTCGGCGCTGGACCCGCTGCGGGTCCAGGACCGAACCGTGCGCCGGGCTGGAGTCGATGGTTTTCACGGTCCGAGCTTAGCCGAACCGTGGAAGCTACTCGGCGTCGATCAGGCTCTTGCGGGAGTCTTCCTCGAGCCGGGGGTCCACCTTCGATGTTGTGGTGCCGGAGCTGACCAGGCTGGCAATGACGGCCACGATGATGGTGCCGATGATTACCGCGAGCGAGAGGAAAGTCGGGATCTCGGGAGCCCATTCGATGTGCCGGCCGCCGTTGACAAACGGGAGTTCGTTCACATGCATCGCGTGCAGGACCAGCTTCACACCAATGAACGCGAGAATCACGGAAAGGGCGTGCTTCAGGTAGACGAGGCGGGTCATCAGGCCGCCGAGCAGGAAGTACAGCTGACGCAGGCCCATCAGGGCGAAGATGTTGGCGGTGAAGACGATGAACGGGCTTTGCGTCAGGCCAAATATGGCGGGGATGGAGTCCACCGCGAACAGCAGATCCGTCAGGCCGATGGTCACAAAGACGACCAGCATGGGGGTGAAGACCCTTTTGCCGTCCACCATGGTGCGGAGTTTGCCGCCGTCGAACGTCTGGGACATCGGCAGGACAGTGCGGATCCGGGCGATGAGCGGGTTTTCCCGGTCTTCCTCGTCACCGCCGTCGTCCTGGAGCTGCTTCCACGCGGTCCAAAGCAGGAAGGCGCCGAAGAGGTAGAAGATCCAGCTGAACTGTTCGATCACTAGTGCGCCGAGCAGGATGAAGATGCCGCGCAGGACCAGCGCGATGATGATGCCCACCATCAGGACTTCCTGCTGGTACTTACGGGGTACCGAAAAGCGGGCCATGATGATGATAAAGACGAACAGGTTGTCGATGCTGAGGCTGTACTCCGTGACCCAGCCGGCAATGAACTGCCCGCCGTACTCGGGACCGGTGAAGGCAAACATCGCTGCGGCAAAAACGAGCGCCAGCCCGATGTAGAAGGTGACCCAGAGGCCTGCTTCCTTCATGGAGGGCTCATGCGGCCGCTTGAGGACGAGAAGCAGATCGACGGCGAGGATGGTGCCGAGGACAACGAAGGAGCCGATCTCAAACCAGAGGGGAAGTTCAGGCACGAAGATACCTTTCGCAGGGTACAACTAAACGGTGCAAGTCTCTCCGGCCAAGCTCTCGCACCCGGGCCATTGCCTCCAGGTACCACTTGCAGCCCGCTACGCCCGGCAGGGCGTCTGTGCCATGCGTGTTGACGATCGTAGCGCTTGGGATACTCCCCTACGTTCGTCCTACCCTACCTTAGGCGTGCCCGGCGGACTGCATCTGGCGCAGTTCCTTCTTCAGCTCCCCTACCTCGTCACGAAGCCGGGCGGCAAGCTCGAAGTGCAGCTCCCCGGCGGCGGCATGCATTTGTTCGGTGAGCTGCTCGATCAGGCCCACCAGATCCTCGGCCGGTGCCGCGGCCAGGCCGTCCGCCCGGACCTTTGCCGAGCCCTTGCCCTTGCCGCGCGACTTGCCGGCCGCGGCGAGGAGTTCGCGGGTGTCGGCGTCCTCCTTGGCGATCTGGTCCGTGATGTCGGCGATCTTCTTCCGCAGCGGCTGCGGGTCGACGCCGTTAGCGGTGTTGTACGCCACTTGGATCTCGCGCCGCCGGTTGGTCTCGTCAATGGCCTTCGCCATGGAGTCGGTGATCCGGTCCGCGTACATGTGGACCTCGCCGGAGACGTTGCGGGCGGCCCGGCCGATGGTCTGGATCAGCGACGTTGCCGACCGCAGGAAGCCTTCCTTGTCCGCATCCAGGATACTCACCAGCGACACCTCGGGCAGGTCCAGGCCCTCCCGGAGCAAGTTGATGCCGACCAGGACGTCGAAGACTCCCATCCGAAGTTCCCGCAGCAGCTCGACGCGGCGCAGGGTGTCAACGTCCGAGTGCAGGTATTCGACCTTGACGCCGTGACCGAGCAGATAATCGGTAAGGTCCTCCGCCATCCGTTTGGTCAGTGTGGTGACCAGGATGCGCTCATCCTTCGCGGTGCGGGTCTTGATCTCACCGAGCAGGTCATCGATTTGGCCCTTTGTCGGCTTGACGATCACCTCGGGGTCGATGAGGCCGGTGGGCCGGATGATTTGCTGGACGTAGCCGTCGGCTTTGCCGAGCTCGTACTTGCCCGGCGTGGCGGAGAGGTAGACGGTCTGCCCAACGCGGTCCTGGAATTCGTCCCATTTCAACGGCCGGTTATCCATCGCGGAGGGCAGCCGGAAGCCGTGGTCTACGAGGTTCCGCTTCCGGGACATGTCGCCCTCGTACATCGCGCCGATCTGCGGCACTGTAACGTGCGACTCGTCGATGACCAGGAGGAAGTCGTCCGGGAAGTAATCGATGAGGCAGTGCGGCGCCGTTCCGCGGGCGCGGCCGTCGATGTGGCTGGAGTAGTTCTCGATGCCGTTGCAGAAGCCCATCTGCTGCATCATTTCCAGGTCGTAGGTGGTGCGCATCCTGAGTCGCTGCGCTTCCACAAGTTTGTTCTGGCTTTCCAGGACCTGGAGCCGTCCGGCGAGCTCGTCTTCTATCCGCTTGATCGCCCGGCCCATACGTTCCGGACCGGCGACATAGTGCGATGCCGGGAAGACGTACATTTCGGTCTCATCACGGATGATTTCTCCGGTGAGCGGGTGCAGGGTATAGATGTTCTCGATCTCGTCGCCGAAGAACTCGATCCGGATCGCAAGCTCCTCGTACATCGGGATGATTTCTACGGTGTCGCCACGGACCCGGAACGTGCCTCGGTGGAAGTCCATGTCGTTGCGGGCATACTGCATGGAAACGAATTTCCGCAGCAGGTCATCGCGGTTCATCTCGGCGCCCTTGCTCAGTGTCACCATGCCGGCGATGTATTCCTCCGGGGTGCCGAGGCCATAGATGCAGGACACGGTGGCGACCACGATCACGTCCCGGCGGGTCAGCAGCGCATTGGTGGCGGAGTGCCGGAGCCGTTCGACTTCCTCGTTGACGGACGAGTCCTTTTCGATGAAGGTGTCCGTCTGCGCCACGTAGGCTTCCGGCTGGTAGTAGTCGTAGTAGGAGACGAAGTATTCGACGGCGTTGTTGGGCAGCAGCTCGCGGAATTCGTTGACGAGCTGCGCTGCGAGGGTCTTGTTTTGCACCATCACCAGGGTGGGCCGCTGCACCTGCTCGATCAGCCACGCCGTCGTCGCGCTCTTGCCGGTACCCGTGGCGCCGAGCAGCACCACGTCCTTCTCGCCGTTTTTGATGCGCTCGGTCAGTTCCCCGATGGCGGCCGGCTGGTCGCCTGCCGGCTGGAATTCGCTGATGACCTCGAAAGGCGCCACGACACGGTTGATCTGCTGGGCAAGACTCATGTTCCTAATGTACCGCCGGGCCCCGACGCTCCGCCCTGATTCAGCTTTGGGCGGTACGTTCCGGTCCGGCTTCGGGCCCCGGCTACAAGGGAGGCTGCCAGCCGGTGCGCCGCGCCCACGCTTCCATTTGCGCCGGGGCGTGCCCGGCCATCCCGTCCTCCGTGTCCGAGGCGTAGCCAGCGGTGCTCCGATCTGCGCCGTGCAACCTGCCGGCCCGGCGCTTCTCGGCAAGGTATTCCTCCCGGGCAGCCGGGTCATCGCGCAGCCAGTCCCGGAAGCAGAGCGCGAACCGCCAGCCCGGCGAGCCCACGGCCCGGACGTGGAGGTTGACCGCCCGTCCGGGGTCCGCGTTGGCGTGCAGGCGCTCCGGCCAGCTTGCCGGGTCCGGGGGCGGGGGTTGGGGGTTGCCGGAAACCGCACCGGGCGGCGCCGGGAAACCCGCTTCGGCGAGCAGCAGCGAGATCCGGTCCGCGGCGGCCATGTCCTCGACGCCGAGCTGGAGGTCCAGCACGTCGTTCGCGCCGAGGCCGGACACGGCAGTGGAACCAACATGGTGCAGGGCCAGGATGTCCTCCCCCGCAGCCGTCCGCAGGCGCGCCATAAGCCGCGCGGCTTGCACCGGCCACTCGGGGTTGGCGTGCGCCGGCAGCGGGGCGCCGGTCCGGGGTGCCGGGCGGTGCCTGCCCAGGTTCTCCGCGAATGGTGACAGCCGGAATTTCCAGAGCCGGTCCACCGCGTCCCGAAGTTCCTGCTTGGAACCGGAGTTGTCCAGGACGACGTCGGCTGCTGCCAGCCGGGCCTGCCTGCCCGCCTGCGCAGCTATCCTGGCGCGGGCGTCAGCGGGGCTCATCCGCCGGTGTTGCACCATCCGCTGCAGCCGGGCCTCATCGGGGGCGTCAACCACCACCACCAGGTGGAAATTGGAACCCTGGCCAGTCTCAACGAGGAGCGGGATGTCCTGGACCACCACGGCGCCCACAGGGGCGGCGGCGGACAGTGCGGCAGCCCGCTCCCGCACCAGCGGATGGATGATGTTGTTTAATACGGCAAGGCGGTCCGGGTTGCCGAACACGAGGGCGCCGAGCTTGGCCCGGTCCAGGCCGCCGTCGGGCGTCAAAACCGACTTGCTGAAGGCCTCCACCACCTTGGCGAGTCCGGGTGTGCCGGGCTCGACGACCTCCCGGGCCAGGGCGTCTGCGTCGATCACTACGGCGCCCAGTTCGCGCAGGCGCGAGGAGGCCACTGACTTGCCTGCGGCGATGCCGCCCGTCAACCCGATTTTCAGCACTCCACCAGACTAAACTGATCCGGTGGCTGAAGATGCGGTTTTCCCGGAGAGCAGGGCCACCGTGTACACCTCGCTGGCGGCGGACCGGGAGTTCCGCCACGAGACTGAGGTTAAACGCTCCCGCTTCATTACGGTGCTGCATCGGACCGCAGACGAGGATGGGGCCCGTTCGGTCCTTGCCGCCCTGCGCAAAGAATTCCACGACGCGCGGCACCACTGTTCCGCGTTTGTGCTCGGTCCGGACCGGGATGTCCAACGCTCAAACGACGACGGCGAACCGTCGGGAACCGCGGGCAACCCGATGCTTGATGCGCTGCTCAAACGCGAAACCGCTCCGGGCGCGACGGATCTCAGTGATGTAACAGCTGTGGTGGTCCGGTACTTTGGCGGGATCCTGCTGGGGGCAGGCGGATTGGTCAGAGCCTACTCGGAAGCCGTGACCGCTGCCTTGGACCGGGCGCCCCTCGTGCAGCGCCGCCGGCTGCGGATCTGCAGGGTGGCCGTTCCGCACACGTCCGCCGGGCGGCTGGAAAACGAGCTCCGCGCCGCGGGTTACGTCATGGCAGAATCCAGTTACGCGGCGGAAGCTACTATCCTTCGGCTTGCCCTGCCGGATGATCCGCCTGGTCTGGCCCGGGCGGCCGAGCGGCTGGCCGCGCTGTCTGCCGGAACGGCCGAATTAGTGCCCGGAGAAACGGAGTGGATCGATGTCCCCCACGGCTGAGCCTTCCCGTCCCGCCGTGTTGCTCGTTGATGTCTCAGGGGCGGTCCTCGAGCAGCTCCTGTCAGTGGCGATCCAGGACGCGGATGCGGACGACGTGACCCCACCCTTGGGCAGCGCCGCCGGCTGGAATTCGGAACGGATCAGCTGGTTCCGCGAATACCACCGAGCGGCCGCCGGACTCGACGGGCCAGGCCAGCAGCAAAGCTGGGCGGTCAGTTCCGGCGGTGAACTGGCGGGCGCGGTCCGGCTGCGGCGGACCGGAGCCGGTGCGCTGGAAACGGGTATCTGGCTGGCGCGCAGCTTCCGCGGCCGCGGAATCGCACGCGAAGCGCTTCGTCTCGTGATTGGCCGGGCCGCCGCGACCGGGGCATCGGTGCTGGAAGCCGAGACAACGGCAGGGAACACCGCGGCGCTGGCCCTCCTGAGGTCAGCCGGTGCCGAGCTCGAGGAAGGCGAAGCCGCCACCGGTGCAACGGTTCCGGTCAAGGCCAGGATCGCGTTGCGCTGACTCCCCCACCCTGAGCATGCCCGCCGTTCACCACCCCCCGGTGGACATGCCCACTGTTCAGCACCCCCCCGATGCTGAGCATGCCCCCTGTTAGCCCAAGCCCTTGGACATAATCCTGATGTTCCCATCGCCCGGGTCCGCGGCTGGACATGGTCCACCCGGATTCAGGCGAGAGCCGCCGCAATTTCCCAAATGTGGCCGCCGGGGTCGCGAAAGCTTGCCGTGCGGATACCCCACGGCCGGTTCACCGGTCCATTCAGGAGTTCGACGCCGCGCCCGGTCAAATCCGCGCACAAGGCATCAACGTCGTCCACCTCGAGGGTGAATTGCATCCTGGCGCCGACCTCGGCAGAAGCCACCTTGGCAGGGCCGATGAGCTCCGGTGCCTCGGAAGAGTTCAACAAATTGATCAGGGTGTTCTCGAACCTAAACACAGCCGAGGCCTCGTCTTCATACGCCACCGGCAGACCAAACACTTCCCGGTAGAAGCGTTTTGCCACGGGCAGATCCTCGACGAATAAGGTGATGGCTCCGATTGCCCCTGGCCAAGTCCGGTTGTCAGCTGGCTCGGTTGCCTGGAAATTTCCTGCAGTTCCACCCATAGTGGCCGCCCCCTTGTGTTCCGTTGACCTAACCCGGACAGCATCGACGCTAAGCAGCTGCAAAGTCAACCATTCCGCCCGCCACCAACGGCATGGCCTGGCTCGGTCTGCGACGGACATGTCCACCGGGCCCGGCGGGATACCTCCGGACATGCCCCGCCCTCGGGACCAGGCCTGAGCATAATACTGTTATGTCCAGTGGCCGCAGCCACCACCGGGCATGTCCCCACGGGGAGCAGCCAGGGCCGGCCCGAAAACCTGGCACTTGTAAAACAACATAAAAGTGGCCGCCCCCGGAGGGGCGGCCACTTCTATGGCGCTAATTTAGGCTACAAACTGCCAGGGCCCGGAGATTGGATCCCCGGGAACCACGGGCAATTAGTTGCCGGTCAGCTTCTCGCGCAGTGCTGCCAGAGCCTCATCGGAAGCAAGCGTGCCGCCACCGGTGTTGGACTCGGCTGCAGCCGGCTCGGAGGAGTAGCTGGTGGTGCCGGAGTCGCTCTCGCCGGACGTTGCAGCTGCAGCGTCGTCGGCAGCGTGCTGGGCAACCTGCTTCTTGTGGGCTTCCCAGCGGGTCTGGGCGTCAGCGTACTGCTGCTCCCAGGCGGCGCGCTGCGTCTCGTAGCCTTCAAGCCACTCGTTGGACTCCGGATCGAAGCCCTCCGGGTACTTGTAGTTGCCTTCTTCGTCGTACTCTGCGGCCATGCCGTAAAGAGCCGGATCGAATTCGGTGGACTCGGCGTCGACGCCCTCGTTGGCCTGCTTGAGGGAGAGCGAGATGCGGCGGCGTTCGAGGTCGATGTCGATGACCTTGACGAACAGCTCGTCACCAACGGAGACAACCTGCTCGGCCAGCTCAACGTGGCGCACTGCGAGCTCGGAGATGTGGACCAAGCCTTCGATGCCGTCTTCAACGCGAACGAACGCACCGAACGGAACCAGCTTGGTGACCTTACCCGGCACAACCTGCCCGAGGGCGTGGGTGCGGGCGAAGGTCTGCCACGGATCTTCCTGCGTAGCCTTGAGCGAGAGGGAAACACGCTCGCGGTCCAGGTCGACCTCGAGAACCTCCACGGTTACTTCCTGGCCCACCTCGACAACCTCGGACGGGTGGTCGATGTGCTTCCAGGACAGCTCGGAAACGTGAACGAGGCCGTCCACGCCGCCCAGGTCCACGAATGCACCGAAGTTGACGATGGAGGAAACGACGCCGGGACGGACCTGGCCCTTTTCCAGCTTGTTGAGGAACGTGGAGCGGACCTCGGACTGGGTCTGCTCGAGCCATGCACGGCGGGACAGCACAACGTTGTTGCGGTTCTTGTCCAGCTCGATGATTTTGGCTTCGATCTTCTGGCCGATGTACGGAGCAAGGTCGCGCACACGGCGCATCTCGACGAGGGATGCCGGCAGGAAGCCGCGCAGGCCGATGTCGAGGATAAGACCACCCTTGACAACCTCGATGACGGTGCCGGTGACGACGCCGTCCTCTTCCTTGACCTTCTCGATGTCGCCCCAGGCGCGCTCGTACTGAGCACGCTTCTTGGAGAGGATCAGGCGGCCTTCTTTGTCTTCCTTGGTGAGCACCAGGGCTTCGACGAGATCGCCAACGGAGACGACGTCTCCGGGATCAACATCGTGCTTGATGGACAGCTCGCGGGAGGGAATGACACCTTCGGTCTTGTAACCGATGTCGAGCAGAACTTCGTCGCGGTCGACCTTCACGACGGTACCTTCGACGAGGTCCCCGTCGTTGAAGTACTTGATGGTGGCGTCGACAGCTGCGAGGAAGTCCTCAGCGGTACCGATGTCGTTAATTGCGACTACGGGTGTACCGGGCTTCTCGGTGGAGGTGATGGTCATGTAGTAGGGGCTCCGTTGTGGATAGTTAGTCGGTCAGGCCAACCGCTGCGCCCACGTCGGCGACACGGGAGCAGGCACGGCATTTTGCCGGGTCATCCTGATTTGTGGATTGAAGATGCGGGCACGTAGTACACGCCCGTTTAGTCTAGTCGTATACGGGAACGCCGGTCAAAGTGCAACGGCTCGGGGCCAATTCGCCTAAAAGTGCGTCAGGCAGTGCGGTGCACGGTCGACGGCGAACATCAGCCGTGCGGTCAGTGCGGCCCCGGAAACGTGCTCCAGGATCCGCCCGGCAGCCGCCAGCGTCACCGGGCAGACTGCGCCGAGAAAGACGGACCCGAGTTCCGCGACGTCGAGGCTCAGGTCCGGTTCGGTGCCGTCCGGGGCGGACTCCACGCGGGCTTCACCGTCAGTCACAGTCAGCGTGTACGTGCCCGCCGCGAAGCCCAGGGTGTCGGTGACGTGCAGGACCAGGCTGCCGTCGGTCGAGTAGCGTCGTGCGCCGAGGGCTTTGGCCGTGTCCAGGATCCGGAGCCAAAGCATGTCTGCGTTCTCGGCGGACTCGATGCAACGCGGGTCCTCAAGGGCCCACGTCAGCGGATCGTCCACGGGGGCTTCGGCCCACGCAACACGCTGAATGAGGTCGATGCTGCCGAGGAACTGCCACAGCTCGAGGTAGCCGGACGTGGTGGCAGCGACGAGGTCAACGACTTCCATGGTGGCTGGCGTGGTGTCCCAGCCGGAGAATTTGTAGGCGACATAACCGTCCACAGCACCGTCGGCGTCGTAGTGCAGGGCACAGCGGATCGATTCGTCCTCCGCCCCGTCCCGGCCTAGTGTCCCCGAGCTGCGCTGCCGGTAGGCGTCCTGCCGATCGATAGACCCGGGCGTGACCCGGTGGACGCGTTCGAACACGCCCTGGGCCAGCTCCAGCAGGACTTTCCGGTCGGCGACTTCCACCGAGCCGCTCGCACTGTGCCGCAGCCGGAAGCGCGGGCCGGTGTCCACCTTCACGCTGCGCTCGAACGTCGCGACGCCGAAGCCGAACCGCCCGTAGATGGAAGCCTCGGACGCCGTCAGGGCAGCAATGGCCAGGCCGTCGGCTTTCGACGCCGCCAGGTCCTCGGTCATCATCCGGCGCAGGAGTCCCTGCCGGCGGTGGGTTCCCCGGACGGTTACGGCGGTGATCAGCTGCGCTTCGAGCTGCCGGCCGTAACCGACATTGAGGTTTTTGCGCAGGGTCCCGCAGGTGGCCACGGGGATGTCGGCAGCCAGGGAATGCGCGGCCACTGTGCCGCACTGGTAGACCCCCGTCAGCTCGCGGTTGTCGGCGCGGTACATGGCCATGACCTTGTCCACGAACTCGTCCTTGTGGCGCTCGTCGTAAAAGCCGACGCCGACGCCGCGCAGCCAGGAGACGCCCAGCGCGTAGTCCGGTTCGCCCTTTTGGGCCGCCCGGAACCTCCTGATCTCGTACTTTTCAGTCATGTGCTTTCCCCCTGGGTATCCTGCAAAATCCACAATTCACGCAGGCATCAATGCCCCGCCTCGTACCAGCTCGAACCGACGCCGATCTGGACTTCCAGCGGAACGGTCAACCTGGCAGCCGCCCCCATCTGCTCGGTCACGAGCTTTTCCACGGTGTCCCGCTCTCCGGCCGCGACTTCCAAAACCAGTTCGTCATGGACCTGCAGCAGCATCCGCGACTTCAGTCCCTGTTCGGCCAGCGCACCGGAGACCCCGAGCATCGCACGCTTGATGATGTCCGCTGCCGATCCCTGGATCGGAGAGTTCAGCGCAATGCGCTCAGCGTTCTCGCGCAGCTGGCGGTCGGTGCTCGTGAGGTCCGGAAGATACCGGCGTCGGCCCTCGATGGTGGCGGTGTACCCGTCGATTCTGGCCTGCTCCACGACGCCGCGGAGATAGTCGCGGACGGCGCCGAACCGGTCGAAGTAGTCCTTCATCAGCGTCCTCGCCTCATCGACGGAAACCTCGAGCTGCTTGGAGAGCCCGAAGGAGGTTAGTCCGTAGGCAAGGCCATAGGACATGGCCTTGACCTTGGAACGCATCGCACTGGTCACCTGGTCTGTGGGTACATGGAAGATGTTGGAACCTACGAACCGATGCAGGTCTTCGCCGTCCTTGTAGGCCTGAATCAGGCCCGCATCCCCCGAGAGGTGCGCCATGATGCGCATTTCGATCTGCGAGTAGTCGGCCGAGAGCAGGCAGTCGTAGCCATCGCTGACCACAAAGATGCTGCGCACACGGCGGCCCTCCTCGCTGCGGATGGGGATGTTCTGCAGGTTGGGGTTGTTGGACGAGATCCGGCCGGTGGCTGCGACGTTTTGCGCGTAACTGGTGTGGATCCGGCCGTCGTCGGTGACGGACTTCTTCAGCGACTCCAGCATCTGACGCAGCTTCGAGGACTCGCGGTGCGCCATTAGCTGGACGAGGAATTCGTGCCCGGTCTTTTCCAGCAGGTTCTTGAGCGACGCGGCGTCGGTGGTGTACCCGGACTTGATCTTTTTGGTTTTCGGCAGTCCCAGCTCCTCAAACAGGACCGTCTGGAGCTGCTTCGGCGACCCCAGGTTTACTTCGTGGCCAATCGCGGCGAACGCAAGCTCCTGGGCGTTGTCGATGACCTTGGCCAGATCCGCCAACTGCTCGTCCATACGCGCCATGTCGATGGCAATTCCGGCGAGTTCCATGTCGGCAAGGACCCGGCTGACGGGCAGCTCGAGGGTGGTCAGCAGGTCCTGGGCTCCGCGTTCCTGCAGCTCCGTTTCGAAGTAGCGGCTCAGTGCCTGGACGACGGCGGCCACCTGGACGAGCGCGCCGGCGGCGGCAGTATCGCCGTCGAACGCCAACTCAAGCTGGCCGGCCTTGGCCGCCTCGGTCGCGACGCCGATGTTCAGGTGGTGCTGGGCGAGTTCGGCGAGCTCATAGCTGCGGCGGTCAGGCTGAATGAGGTACCCGGAAATTGCGGTGTCGTCCACCACGCCGTCCAGGCCCAGGCCACGGTTGGAGAGAGCTTTGAGTGCCGCCTTGTAGCCATGCATGACCTTGGGCGCGGCCGCGTCCCTGAGCCAGCCGGCCAGGACGTTCTCGGCGGCGGCGTCCTGGCCGGCGAGGTCGATGTAGGCAGCCCCGTCCGCACGGACGATGGCCAGGGCAGCGGCATCCTCGCCGATCCGGCCCGGCACGAGGTCGACGGCGACAGCTGAACGCTTGCCGGCCCCCGAGTCGAGGAAAGCAGCCAGCTCGGCAGCGTTCGAAGGGACCACGAAGTCCGGAGTGTCGAGGCGCTCGCGCTCCGGCTCAGCGACCTCACTGCCGTACAGGGCGAAGAGCCGGGTACGGATGGTCTTGAATTCGAGGGTATCGAACAACTCCTCGATGGCAGCCTGGTCCGGCCGCGGTTCCGAAAGTTCTTCCAGCGTCACCGGGAGCTCCAGATCGGTGTGGAGCCTGTTCAGCCTCCGGTTGCGCTTGACGTCCTCAACGTTTTCGCGGAGGGAATCCCCCACCTTCCCGCCGATGGAGTCGATGTTCGCCAGAACCCCCTCCAGGCCGCCGTAAAGGTTAATCCACTTCGCTGCCGTCTTGGGGCCGACGCCGGGAACGCCGGGAAGGTTGTCCGCGGACTCTCCCACCAGCGCGGCGAGGTCCGAATACTGGGCTGGCGTGACGAAATACTTCTCCTGGATGGCCACGGCATCCAGGCGGGGAATGTCACTGACACCCTTTTTCGGGTACAGCACAAAGACGTTGTCAGTGATCAGCTGGAAGGCATCCCGGTCCCCCGAAACCAGGAGCACCTCGAAACCGGCCTTGTCTCCCATCGTGGCGAGGGTGGCCAGGATATCGTCAGCTTCGTAGCCGGGCATCTTGATGGTCTTGATGCCCCAAGCTCCCATGACCTTGTCGATGAGGTCGATCTGGCCGCTCATCTCGCGGGGGGTTTCGTTGCGTCCGCCCTTGTAGTCGCTGTATTCGGCCTTGCGATGGGTGGTGTCATCGGAGACGTCGAAGGCGACGGCAACGTGGGTGGGCTTCTGCTCCTTGATGAGGTTGATCAGCATGGACGTAAAGCCGTGTACGGCGTTTGTGTGCTGTCCCGTGGCGGTGGAGAATTTGTCAGCCGGCAGCGCGAAGAACGCACGAAATGCCATGGAGTGGCCGTCGAGGACCATCAGCCGGGGCTGACCGGTGATCGGAACCACGGGCGCCGCAGTGGCGGAAACCGGTTCCGCGGCCCGGCTGGAGGGCACGGGCCTGGCCGCAATCGCTGATTCGGTCTCCGTTGCCGGAAGGGTATCCGCGGCAGAGGGGGCAAGGGCCGGTTTGGTAGTTTCGCTCACAGGTGCCAGCCTAGTTCCCATGACGGACAATTTCACGCCGGGCCCGTACACGGCCGAGCTGGCGGCAGCCGGGATTCCCGAGGAAATGCACGATTGGCTGGGGCACTACGGTGTGGGCGCCCTGGTGGTGAAGATGGGCATCCATTTCGTGGAGATGAGTCCCGAGCGCACTGTTGGCACCATGCCGGTGGAAGGCAACACCCAGGTCGCCGGCATCCTGCACGGCGGTGCCCACGTGGTGCTTGCCGAGACGCTTGGTTCCTTTGCTGCCGGAATGCATGCCGGGCCGCAGCGGCAGGCGCTGGGAATCGACGTCAGCGCCACGCATCACCGGGCAATCACCGCGGGCACGGTGACCGGCACGTGCACTGCCATCCACCTTGGCCGCACCCTGACCACGCACGAGATCGTGATGACGGACGAGCAGGGCCGCAGGCTCTCGACCGCGCGCATCACCAACCTGATCCGCGACATCGCCGAGTAGCAGCCCCGCAGCCCGGCGCCTCGCCGCAGCGGTTCTATGCCTGGGCGCGCCCGAAACGGTAGCGCAGTTCCATGATGCCCCGGCCCATGGTGTGCGCGTAAAGCAGCTCCATCGGTGCCGTCGGCCCCGACATCGGCAGCACCGGCTTGCCGCTGCCGAGGACAACGGGAATTATCG
The DNA here is from genome assembly GCF_030063265.1 of Pseudarthrobacter sp. PH31-O2. Classification (NCBI taxonomy): domain Bacteria; kingdom Bacillati; phylum Actinomycetota; class Actinomycetes; order Micrococcales; family Micrococcaceae; genus Pseudarthrobacter; species Pseudarthrobacter sp. PH31-O2. Next base: position 830,692 of record NZ_JASIST010000001.1, read on the forward strand.
AAATAATGATCTCGTCCAGCGCGCCGGCATCCGCGAATTGGGCTGCGAGTACGCCGCCCCCGACGATCCAGACATTCCGGTCTCCCGCTTCGGCCTCGAGATCAGCAACGAACTCGGCCACGGGACCGCGGACAAACGTCACGTTCGCACCGGGCGGGGCGGAGAGTTCGTGGCGTGTGAAGACCCAGCACGCCGTCGTTGGGTAGGGCCAGCGGCCGGGTTCGTTCTTCCTTAGCCAGGCGTAGGTCTCACCGCCCATCACGATGCAGCCCACCTCCGCCATAAAGGCTTCATAGCTTTCCTTGCCCCCGGCGAAGCCGTCGAACTGGAGCAGCCAGTCCAGTTCGTCGTCGGCGGTGGCGATGAATCCGTCCAGCGAGGACGCAACAAAATACTGGAATCCAGGCATGGCCCCAGCGTAGCCGGACCCGCCCCGGACGCCCACCTGCCGGTTATTTGCTGAAGTAGGGAATGATCAGGTACAACCCGAACAAGACGGCCAGCCCGCAAAGACCGAAGCAGACGTACGCGAGCGGCCGGACCCATGCCGGTTTCCGCTCATCGACGTCGCCGGCGATGGCCGTGAGGCGGACTCCCAAGGAGTAAAGGACCACAACGGTCAGCGCAGCGACTAGCGTTGCGCCGGCGACTTGAACCAGTTCCAGCCACTTCATCAGAGCTCGCCCTTCGGGTTGTTGTTGGTGCCGGCGGCGGCGCGTGCCTTTTTCTTGCGGAAGTGCACGGCCGTGCCGGCTTCCTCAACTTCTACGGCATTGTGGTGTCCGACCCGCGACTTGTTCGAGTGCACAAACATGTAGGTCACGGCCGCAGTGCCGGCCACGGCGGCAATCACCACGCCGCCGACGCCGGTATTCACCAGCAGTGCCGTGAGCGCCCCCATCAACCCCGCAGCCGGAAGGGTGAAGAGCCAACCCAGCGCAATCCGCCCAGCGGTGCCCCATCGTACGGTGGTCCCGCGCCGGCCCAAGCCTGAACCGATTACGGAGCCGGACGCTACCTGCGTGGTGGACAGTGCAAACCCCAGATGGGAGGAGGCCAGGATGGCGGAAGCCGTGCTGCTTTCGGCGGCAAAGCCCTGTGCCGGCTTGACGTCGGTAAGCCCGGATCCCATCGTGCGGATGATGCGCCAGCCACCGGAGTAGGTACCAAGCGCGATGGCGAGGGCGCAGGCGGCGATGACCCAGAGTTGAGGTCCGGAGCCCGGCTGCTGGCTGCCCGCAGCAATCAGCACCAGCGTGATGATGCCCATCGTCTTTTGTGCGTCGTTGGTCCCGTGGGCAAGGGCAACGAGGCTGGAGGTGAAAATCTGGCCGGTCCGGAATCCGCCGCGCTTCTGGGTGAGCTTGCTGCCGGTATCCGGATCGTGCCGGGAAGTCAGCGCATACGCAAGCTTGGTGCACAGGTACGCAACACCGCCGGCGATGATCGGCGCAAAGATGGCGGGCAGGATCACCTTCTGTGTCAGGGACGAGAAGTTAACCGAATGGATCCCGATCCCGGCGATGGCCGCACCGATCAGACCGCCAAATAATGCGTGCGAGGAACTCGACGGCAGGCCTTTGAGCCAGGTGATCATGTTCCAGAGGATGGCGCCCATCAGGCCGGCGAAGATGATCTCCGGTGTGATCTGGATGCCGTCGGCACCTTCCTTGATAATTCCGCCTGACACGGTCCTGGCCACTTCCGTGGACAGGAATGCTCCCACCAGGTTCAGGACCGCCGCGAGGGCGACCGCCGTTTTGGGTTTGATGGCGCCGGTGGCAATGGGGGTGGCCATCGCGTTGGCGGTGTCATGAAATCCGTTGGTGAAGTCAAAAAAAAGTGCCAGCGATATCACCAGCGCCACCATGATGGTGATTTGCACCTATTGCCCAATCTGCAGAGTAGTCGGTCAGCAGTTTCATCCGCCGGCGCCGCATCATTCATCCGGAATTCACCGGATAGGCGTGCGGGGTTCAGCAAAATCGCTTGACGCGTTAAAGGGTAAAGGGCAAGGGTAGCAGGGCCCAAAACTGGCCCCGGCGCCGCCCTGGCCGGGTCAGTGGGCGGGGCGCAAGCGCCTTTCCTCAGTTCTGCTGGAGATCGGGTGCCGGCGCGGCGTCGATCATCGCGGCGGCCTTCTGCTCAAGCGCAGCAACCGTCACGTCAGGCAGCGCAATCAGTCCGTCCAGTTCGCGGCGCGCGCGCCGGTACGCGGTTTGCCGTTCCGCCGGTGTGGCAGCAGCATCCGACGCGATCCGCAGCAGCTTCCGGGCCGTCGCGAGGCGCTGCCGCTCGGGTCCGGTGAAGTTGCTGTCCTTGATCCGCAGGGCCTCACGCTCGGCGACGTCGAAGGCGAGGGCGAAGCCGTGTACGGCTTCGCGGTACTCAGCTAACCGCGACAGCGTTGTGATGTCCTCCGGGGCTTCGGGTCGCATGGCGTCGGCCGTCCGTTTGGCGCGCAGGAACGCTACCGTTAGCGGTTCGCGGACGTCGGTCATGGCCGGAAAGTCGATGAGCTTGCCCACGTCGAGTTCATAGTCGAGCCACCGCCGGTTGACGGCGTTGTGGCTTTCCACCAGGTTCCAGGCCTCGGACCGGCTGGCCTGTTCCGCCTCCGCGGCCTGGTTGCGAAGCGTATAGAGCTCAACCCGCCGCTTGTGCCGGCGTTCACTGGCTTGGGACCAGGAACGTGCCCAACCGCCGAACACTCCGCTGAGCGGGAAGACCAGCCACCAATAGTGGCCAATAAAATCCAGGACGGGCTGCACCAGAGGTTCCTCCCACCCGGCGCGGGCAGGCTAAAAGGTCCGCTGCGCCGCTCAGTCCTTGTGCTTAACCTTGTGGACCCGGGTAACGATGGTCGGGCACGGCAAGCTGAGGAGGACGGCGTGGGCTGTGGAGCCGAGCAGCATCCGGGAAAAGCCCCCGTGGCCGCGGCTGCCAACCACGAGGAGCCGTGCGTCCCTGGCGGCTTCGACCAGGGCTTTGGCGGGTTCGGTGTCGGTCTCCAGGCGCTGGTGGACAATCAGGTCCGGATACTTATCGCCCAGCCCTGCGACGGATTCCGCCAGGACGACCCGGTCCTCCTCAAGGATGGATTCCGCGAGCCCGCTCTCCGGCAGCTGGGTTTCGATCCAGCGCGCCGGCCTGCGGAAGGCGAAGACGACTGTCAACTCGTCACTGCCGCGGTCTGCCTCCGCGGCCGCGAAGTTCACGGCCTGGAGGGATTCTTCGGAACCGTCCACTCCCACCACAACGCCGTGGTTCCCCGCGCCGGCCTTGAGCGGAATGACAGCTGCGGAAGCTTCGGAGGCGGAGACGATCTGCAGGGCACGATCCGACATGGGGCCGCCGTCCAACCAGTGTTTGTCGTGCTCGCCCACGACCACCAACGATGCTTCCTTGGCGGCGTCCCGCAGCACCGAGCTGCCGCTGCCGTGACCGAGTTCGACGTCGACCTTGACACTGGGGGCCTGTCCGCTGGCGCTGGCCTTCGCCTCCTGGAGCAGTTCCGTGCCGGCCTGCCTGATGAGTTCGTGGTACTGGAAATCCGGGGTCATCCAGCGGTCATCCACGGCGTGGATCACCGTGACGGGAAGCTTGTCGCGGGCCGCGCGTTCGAGGGCCCATGCCAGCGCGGCCTTGCTTCCGGCTGATCCGTTGATACCGACGACGATTGGCTTTTTCATTCTGAATCGTGCTCTTTTCCGTAGCGGGGTCTGTCCTGCTTCGCGTGATCCGGGCGGCAGTACCGGGAGTCCGCCGACACCTTATTCTCCGCCGGGGCTGCTCCGCCGGTTAGGGGCTTAAGCCCCGCGCACCGGTGCCTCATCCGCGCCGGGACGTGAAACGGGCCCGGACTAGAAGCCGGTCGGCTCAGTTGCAAATTCCGGTTCCCGCGGCGGAGCCTCATGGTGAATCGGTCGCAGCGGGCGGGTGTGCTCGAACCAGACCAGCGCGTCGTAGCGCTCACCCATCCGGGTCGGAACGTAATTCCCCAGCTCCCGCTCAGGGTGGTAGAGGACACCTATCGCCCGGTGGCCAAGCCAGCTCGAGAGCCAAGGCCCGTTCCTGTCGGCATTGAACTCCAGCACCGCTGCCGCCCCCAGTGCCTCGTGCAGGAAATCCTCGTGGCTGCCCGGGCGCGCGGCCGGAACCGGCAAGACCAGCTCGTGGCTGCCCCAGGCGTCCGCCGCGATTACCCCGCCCCGGTGGCAGGCGAGGCCCACCAGCAGCACGCCCTCGGCAGCGTGCCGTTCGCGCAGCAATTGCCCCACGTTCACCAGCCCGTCCTGCGTCATATCCGTAGCCCGGGCATCCCCCACATGGGTGTTGTGCGCCCAAATGAGTCCCTTCGAGTCGGCACCCAGGTGTTTGCTGAGCCGGTCGATGGTATCGGCCATGTGGTGGTCCCGGATGTTCCAGGACTGGCGGTCACCGCGGACCATGATCCGGTAATAGTGCTCGGCGTTGGCTGCCACCTCGGCGTTCTGCACCGCGTCGAACGCTCCTTCGTCGTGCCCGCCCGGGCCGGACACCCTGCTTCTGACCTCGGTGAGGAGGGCGATGACGTCAGCCTCGCAGGACTGCGGGACCAGCCTCGTGCTCCAGGCGTACCTTTGCGGGTCTTCGTGGTGGGGCACGAAGCACTGCCAGGCTCGCAGGGCCGCGGGTACCGCGCCGGGCTCGTTGTCCCGAAGCCAACTGATGATTTCTCGGAGCGAATCCCAGAGCGAGTACACGTCGAGCCCGTAGAAACCGACCCGCCGGCTCATCGGACGGCGGATATTCCAGCTTCGGAGCCAGTCCAGGAAGGCCGCAACTTCCTCGTTCGCCCACAGCCAGGTGGGCCAGCGTCCAAATCCCGCGAGCAGGGCATGGACCCCCTGGTCCTCCCCGGTCTCGCCGCGCACCCAGCGATTGATCCGCCAGCAATCGGGCCAATCCCCCTCGACACCGATCCAGTTATAGCCCTCCTCTTCGATCAGGCGCCTGCTGAGGGTGTCGCGCCAGGTATAGAACTCGTGTGTTCCGTGGGACGCTTCGCCAATCGCGACGAACCGGCAGTCCCCGGCCCGCCGGACGAGCCCGTTGAGGTCCCGGTCGGTCGTCAAGGGCCGGGCCAGCGAGTGTATTTCGGCCAATACCGCGGATTTCGCGGTGCCCGAGGTCACCAGGGCTCCTCAACGGAGATCGTTTCGAGGTGCTCGGGAACCCGGGCCCGCCAGCCGAGTTCACGCTTGATCCGCAGGCGCAGGGCATCGGAGGCGTCCGGCTCTCCGTGGGTGATGTAAGTCATCCGTGGTGCTGTTTCGGCGGCCTTCATCCACGCGATGATGCCGTCGGCGTCCGCGTGCGCAGAGAGGCTTTCCATTTGGATCACTTCAGCGCGGACCACGATGTCCTCACCATAAACGCGGAGCTCGCGCCCGCCGGCCGCGAGGGCGGCGCCACGGGTGCCGCCGGCCTGGTATCCGCTGAGGATCACAGCGTTCTTCGGATCCGGCCCGTAGGCGGCGAGATGGTGCAGGATCCTTCCGCCGGTGAGCATTCCGCTGGCGGAGATGATGATCATGGGGCCGCCGCGGAGGTTCAGCAGCTTGGATTCATCAACGGAGCGGGTGAGCCGGGCGATTTTGTACATGTTCCGGTATTCCTGCTCGCCAAGCCGGTGCTCTTCGGGGTGGCGCTGATACATCCCGGAGGCATCGATCGCCATTGGGCTGTTCAGGTACACGGGGATGTCCGGGATCAGGTTCTTGCTGCGGAGCCGGGACAGGTGCAGCATCAACGTCTCGGCCCGGCCGACGGCGAACGCCGCGACCAGCACCACGCCGCCGCGCTTCGCGACCCGGTTAATAATGTCCGCCAGTTGCTTCTCCGGAGCCACGGTGGAGTGCTTCCGGTTCCCGTAGGTCGATTCAGTGACCAGTACGTCGGTCGCTGGCAGGGGCCGTGGCGGGAACATCAGCGGGTCATCAGACCGTCCCAGGTCCCCGGTGAAGTGCACCGACCGGGAGCCCATCCGCACGTGGACCTGCGCGGCGCCGAGGATATGGCCCGCCGGCAGGAGCGTCAGCACCATCCCGCCGCCGAGGTCCAGTGGATCGTCAAAAGCACGGACAGTGAAACTGTTGAGCGAAGCGACGGCGTCAGCTGCGGTGTAGAGCGGCAGCGCCGGGTTGTGCCCGGCCGATCCCCTGTGGGTGGCGTACCGGGCTTCCTCCTCCTGCAGGTAGCCGCTGTCGGGAAGGAGCAGCTTGCACAGGTCGGTGGTGCCTTCAGTGGCGATCACCGGACCGGCGAATCCATTGCGCACCAGGACGGGAACGTAACCGGTGTGGTCCAGATGCGCATGGGTCAGGACGACGGCGTCGATTGATTCCGGCGGGACCGGAAACGGTGTCCGGTTGCGTTCTCGGCTGCGTTTGTAGCCCTGGAAGAGTCCGCAGTCCACCAGGACCAGTTTACCGCCGGCTTCCAGCAGGTAGCGGGAACCTGTGACGGTATCCGTGGCTCCGAGGAAGCGGAGGGTTGGCTGCTGGTGCGTCATGGTGTTCCCGTTCCCGCCTGGAATGACCGGCATCAACACGACGGGGCGGCGCTGACCCGCGCAAGCGATGTAGCCTCAGCTTCCGCCCGCACCGCGGCCGGCCATAGGGCCAAAAGTCACGGGCGCGGCAGCCGCACCGCGCAGGCACCGGTAGGATTTTTTGGGCGGGCCTCCTGGCGCGCGAACACCTGTGGATTGCAGTGGCAAGGACTGATCATGAAAAAGACATCGACGTCGAGCTCGTCCACCGGCCCAGCTTCGGCGGATACTGCCCGGGAACATGGGCAGCCGTGGAGCGAACGCCCCTGGACCCGCGCGTACGGGCCGGGCGTACCGTCCCGCCTGGCGCTCCCGAAAGGCTCGCTCGTCGACCTCCTGGACAAGTCGGTGCGGCGTTATGGGTCGAAGACCGCGCTGGAGTTTTTCGGCGCCCGCACCAGCTACCGCGAGCTCGGCACGCTGATCAGCCGGGCCGCCGCCGGTCTGGAGAAGCTCGGCGTCAAGGCCGGCGACCGGGTCGCCCTCGTGCTGCCAAACTGCCCGCAGCACATCATTGCCTTCCATGCCGTGCTGCGCCTGGGCGCCGTTGTGGTCGAGCACAATCCGCTGTACACGGACCGGGAGCTGCGCCACCAGTTCGAGGATCACGGGGCCGTCGTCGCAATTGTTTGGGATAAAGCGGTGGAACGGGTCCGCCAGTTGCCGGCCGACGTTGGGCTGCGCAGCATCGTCTCGGTGGAACTCATTCCGGCGATGCCGCTGCTGCAGCGGCTGGCGCTGAGGCTTCCGGTTCCGGCGGCCCGTAAGGCCCGCGCCGCCCTCTCCGTGGGCAGCAAGCAGCCGAAGGCCCGGCCCGTAGCCGCCCCGCGAACGGTACTGCCGTGGCGGGACCTCCTCGACGCCGGCAGACTCAAAAAGAATCATCCGCGCCCCGCACCCCGGGACGTCGCGGTCCTTCAGTACACCTCCGGCACCACGGGGTTGCCCAAAGCGGCCATGCTCAGCCACGCCAATCTGCAAGCCAATGCCGCCCAGGGCAGGGCCTGGGTGCCCGGGCTCAAGGACGGCCGGGAGACCGTGTACGCGGTGCTGCCGATGTTCCATGCCTACGGGCTGACGCTCTGCATGACGTTTGCCTTGAGTATCGGCGCGAAACTGGTCCTGTTCCCTAAATTCGACGTCGATCTGGTGTTCAAGGCGCTCAAGAAGTCCCCTGCGACTTTCCTGCCGGCCGTGCCGCCGATCTACGACCGGATCGCTGCGGCCGCGGCGGAACGCGGCGTTGGGCTGGGAAGCATCCGCTTTGCCATCTCCGGCGCGATGAACCTGCCTACGGCGACCGTGGAGACCTGGGAAAAAGCGACCGGCGGCTACCTGATCGAGGGCTACGGACTCACCGAAACGTCTCCGATCGCGATTGGCAACCCTTTCGGCGCCAGCCGAAAGCCGGGCACCGTCGGGGTACCCTTCCCGTTGACCGACATCCGGGTGGTGGATCCCAGGAACGTCGCGCTGGACCGTGCGGCGGGCGAGGAGGGTGAACTGCTGATCCGCGGTCCGCAGGTATTCGCCGGCTATTGGAACCGGCCGGTGGAGACCGAGGAGGCCCTGCTCGACGGCGGTTGGTTCCGTACCGGAGACATCGTCTCCGTGGACGAGGACTACTTCGTGACCATTCGTGACCGGATCAAGGAACTCATCATCACCGGGGGCTTTAATGTCTCGCCCAGCGAAGTTGAAGACGTCATGGCCACGTTCCCGGGGGTTGCCGAAGTCTGCGTCGTCGGACTGCCCCGCGCCGGCGGCGGCGAGGACGTGGTCGCCGCAGTCGTGCCGGCCGCCGGCACCAGCATTAACACCGACTCGCTCCTGGTCTTTGCCCGGAAACACCTGACCGCCTACAAGGTACCCCGCCGGGTGGTGGTCCTTGAGACGCTCCCCCGCTCGCTGATCGGCAAGGTCCTGCGCCGCGAGATCCGGGACACCCTCGCGGCAGTGCGCTGAGGCGAAGGATTACTGCCGGCCGCCGGCCGCACCAGGATTGAGACGCGCGATAGCCGCCGACAGGACGGCGGCGAACCCACACCACAACGCGTAGGGGGCCAGGGCCACGCCTGCACCGCGGTTCAATTGATATGTACGACGCACCAGATCGGCGCTGCTTGCGGTCAGCACAGCGCATTCCGCCGCTGCCAGCCACGGCCGGCGGGCACGCCAGAAAAGCCAACTCCATGTCGCGTTAAGAACCAAGTTGACTGCCAGGGCGCCCCGGTAGGCACGGGTCTCCGCCGCTGCGATGCTGCCGTCTGGCGGATCCTCCGCCTCGCCGCTGTCCAGGGCGGCGGCGGAACTGACCGCGAGATCCGCATAGAGGGCAGTCCAGACCACTGGAAAGGCTATAACCGGCGGCTGCCAGCCCGGTTTCCGCAGCCCCCGGTACCAGCGGCTGTCCGGATCGGTGGCTAGGCCCCCGGCCGCTGCCGTGGCGGCGGTCGCTGCTGCGGTCCACACGGCTGTGCGCAGTTTCATGGCCCCTCATTGGGTGTTGTAATACCGGCACGGCCCGGGAGCAGGCGCTCGCTGATGAATTCGATGGTCCGGTCAAGGGCCGCCCTGGTCGGGTGGCCCGGGGTGTCCACCAGGTCCACGGTCAGCACACAATGTGCGGACTGGGCGATTCCGAGCGGGTTGCCCGGCGAGGAATCGATTTCTATCCCTTCGAAGCTCCCGCCGAATTCGCGCCGCATGGTTTCGAATCGCTCTGCCGGGCACGCCCGGTCGTTGCTGAACCGCAATCCGAGGAGCCGCAGCCCCTGGCTGGTCCGGTCCTTCACCCGGTCCAGTTCGACGTCGTCCAAACCTACAGCGGCCCGCCGCCGTGCCGTCAGGCCCGCGGGCAGCGCTGGCTGGCTCATAACAGGGGCGAGGACTGCGGGTTCCAGGGCCATGGCCAGCGCGAAGCTTCCGGTCATGCACATGCCGATCGCCCCGACGCCGGGACCCCCGCACTCCTGATGGGCGGTAGCGGCAAGGGCGCACAGCCAACCTGTGGCGGGACTGCTCCGGTTCGCCAGGACGGCGAATTCGCGCGAGACGCATACTTTCGCTATTGACTTCACAATTCCCTCACCCGCTTTTCCGCCGGGACGCCCAAACATGGAAGGAAGATAGACCGTGAATCCGCTCTCGATCAGCCTGCGCGCCAGGTCCAACACGCCCGGGTGGATCCCGGGGACCTCGTGGATCAGGACCACCGCCGGGCCCGCTCCCGCCCGGAACACCTGGTGGTGGATGCCGCCGTGGCTGAAGGTCGACTCGGTGAAGCCCGCCAGCGTTACCTTTTGCTCCGGCATCTAAGACCCTTTCGGATTCGGGCCGGCTCTCCCTGATTCACTTTGGCCGCACCGCCTACCGCACATGCTACGTAACCGCGGCGCCGCCGTCGACGGTGAATTCCTTCCGGCGCTCCGGGCCAACTACTAGGCCCGTCTCAGGACAAAAAGGTAGTCTGCTTGGTATCAGTGAAGCGCAGCCTAAACAGGCGGTGGTTGCAGAAGGGAAGTTCACGTGACCAGCAAGAACCCCCAGGTCGAGGAATACGACGACAAGGACCTCGTGGTCGGAGACGGTCCAAAGGACTGGGCCGCCGGCATCCCCGGAGTGATGCACTCCATGGTGCCTGCCATCGAGCACATGGGTGTGAACCGGACGCGCAAGACCGTTCTGGCGATGAATCAGAAGAAGGGTTTCGACTGCCCGAGCTGCGCGTGGCCGGACCCGAAGCACCGCAAGACCTTCGAGTTTTGTGAAAACGGCGCAAAGGCTGTCACCTGGGAGGCGACTCCGGTGGTCATTGGCAGTGAGTTCTGGGCGGAGCATTCCGTCAGCGAACTGCGGACCCGCTCCGAATACTGGCTGGGAATGCAGGGCCGGCTTACCGAGCCCGTCCACAAACCGGCCGGCGAGGACCACTACAAGCCGGTGAGCTGGCCGGAGGCGATCCGGATCGTCGCGGACAAGCTCAAGGGCCTGGACTCACCCGACGAGGCAGCGTTTTACACCAGCGGCCGCACGTCCAATGAAGCCGCCTTCCTCTACCAGTTGATGGTCCGCGGCTATGGCACGAACAACCTGCCGGACTGTTCCAACATGTGCCACGAGTCCTCGGGCTGGGCCATGGGCCAGACCATCGGCATTGGCAAGGCAACCGTCAGTTTCGACGACTACGCCAATGCCGACCTGATCATCATCATGGGCCAGAACCCGGGCACCAATCACCCGCGGATGCTTACCGAGCTGGAAGCCTGCAAGGAAAACGGCGGCGAAATCGTTGCTGTCAATCCCCTGCCGGAGGCCGGGCTGCGCCGCTACAAGAACCCGCAGAAGGTCAAAGGCATCGTTGGCCGCGGCACGGAAATCGCTGACCAGTTCCTGCACATCCGCATCGGCGGTGACATGGCGCTGCTGCAGGCAATCTCCAAACGTGTGCTCGACGCTGAGGCACAAAACCCCGGCACCGTGCTGGACCACGAGTTCCTGGCCGCGCACTGCGAAGGACTCGATGAGCTCAAGGAACACCTCAGCTACCTAGACGAGGAAGCGGTCCTGGCTGCGACCGGCCTGCGAACCGAAGAAATTGACGAACTCGCGTCGCGCTACCTGAAAGCCGAGAAAGTCATTATCACCTGGGCCATGGGCATCACGCAGCAGAAGAAGGGCGTGGCAACCATTAAGGAGATCATCAACCTGCTGCTGTTGCGTGGAAACATGGGCAAGCCCGGCGCCGGAGCCTCCCCTATCCGGGGGCACAGCAACGTCCAGGGCGACCGCACCATGGGTATCTGGGAGCAGATGCCGCAGTCCTTTATGGACGCCCTCGGCGATGAGTTCGGCTTCGAACCGCCCCGGGAACACGGTGTGGACGCCGTGGAAACCATCAACAAAATGCGCGATGGAGGGATCAGGTTCTTTATGGCTCTCGGCGGAAACTTTGTAGGCGCCATGGCAGACACCAACGCCACCGAAGCGGCCATGGCGGGAACTGAGCTTTCCGTGCAGGTATCCACGAAACTCAACCGCTCCCACGCTGTGACAGGCGCGGAGGCACTGATCCTGCCCACGATGGGCCGGACGGAGATTGACATCCAGGAGTCCGGACCGCAGTTCGTCTCCGTGGAGGATACCGTCTGCGCCGTGCACCCTTCCTGGGGAAGCGTTGAACCGGTCTCGCACCACTTGCTGTCCGAGACGGCGATTGTCAGCCGGCTCGGCAAAGCGCTGGTTGGGGACCGGATCAAGGCCGACTGGGACGGCTTCGAGAAGAACTACGACCTGGTCCGTGACCACATTTCGCAGGTCGTGGGCGGTTGCGAGGACTACAACACCAGGATCAGGCAGGAAGGTGGCTTCATTCTCGAGAACGGACCGCGGGATTCCCGGACGTTCCCCACCCCGACCGGCAAAGCTGTGCTGACTGTCAACGATCTGGAGCACGTGCAGAAGCCGGAGGGAACCCTGATCCTGCAGACCATGCGCTCCCATGACCAGTTCAACACCACCATCTACGGGCACAATGACCGCTACCGGGGTATCAAGAAGGGCCGCGATGTGGTCTTCGTGAACCCGGACGACATCGTGGAGCTGGGCCTTGCCGACGGAATGTTGGTTGACATCCGGGGCGAGTACCGGGATGGCGTGGAGCGTATTATCCGGAAGTTCCGCGTGGTGTCCTACCCGACCGCACGGGGCTGCGCCGCCGCCTACTACCCGGAGGCCAACGTGCTGGTGCCCCTGGACCATACGGCCGACGGCAGCAACACGCCGGTGTCCAAGGCCGTTATCGTCAGGCTTGAGCCCAGCCCGGACCAGGCAGCGAACAGTTCGAGCTCGCCGGCATCCGGCGCGGCGCAGCTGCGGTAGAAGGCTTTCCCGCGGGACATGCCCAGCCCTGACCGGGCCCACTGGACATCATGGAACAATGTCCAGTCTCCGGAACCAGGGGTGGGCATGTCCCGCGGGTTTGCCCGCAGCTCCCACGGGGTTTGCAGCCGCTCCCGTGTTGGCTTGCCGGCTGCTGCGGCTATTGTGCCCGCTTCGCCCAGCCCTCTTCGTCGGGTCCGCCCGACTCGCCATGCTCACAGAGCTCAAGAACCTTGTTGGCGGCGGCGTGGACGGCCTCATCGGTCCCCTTGCGGCCCTCGGTCGAAGCGGTTCCCGCGGCGAATCCGACGATGAATGCGCTGACGGCATCGGCGTGCGGCCCCACGGCTTTGAGTGACTCGTCTGCGACTTGAACGATTTTCTCGTGGTCTACTTCCAGGTCAAGAATCTGCAGCGCCTGAATCAGGCGGGCACTCCAATGCCGCAGTGAGCTGTCTTCGTCCCGGGTCAAAGTCATGTATGGCTCCTCGTCGTAGCGGTAGGTGGGTGATTATCTACCCCCACTAGGGTTAGCACCGACCCCGGTGTTTCGCAACGCGAGACAGTCAAACCCGGCGGGGAAGCTTCAGCTCCACAGTGCGACGTGAAACTTCGGTCCCCGGCGTTCCAAGCCCCTCGAACCGCCGGGGGCCGTCATCGCAGCAGTCGCATCCGCGGTTCCGGCGAAGCGCTGCAGCGTCTGCGCCATGGTGGTGGTCCGGCGGTGGTCCAGGGTGCTCGCCCACCACAGTCCGGTGACCGGTGTCCCGACGACGGGTACCCGGGCGAGTGAGCCGCCCTGGAGTTCGGTTCGGACATTGTTGCCGAGCGCCAGCATGATGCCCTCCCCCGCCCGCACCGCTGCCAGGGCCTCCGTCTCGCTGCTGAGCCGGATGATCTCCGGCGCCACTCCCAGCGTGGCCAGCCAACGGCCCTCCTCCGAGCTGTTTTGGATCCCCGCCGGACCGGCGAACCAGGGCCGGTCCAGCAACCGGGCCGCCGTAACCGGTCCGTGCAGCCGGGCCAGCGGATGTACCGCCGCCGCTACCAAAACACGCTGGTAGCGCAGGAACGCAACGCACTCCATTCCCGCTCCGATGCCGACGGTGCCGGCCGGAGACCTCGGCCGGGCGCCGAGGGCGATGTCGTACGCGCGCTCCTGCAGCAGCGAGGCCAGATCGTCGGCGGACTCGACCACTACGTCCACCGCAGCTCCGGGGACACGCTGGGTGAAGAGATCCAGCAACCGACCGGCAGCGTGTTCGGCAAAGGGAGCGGTCGATGCAATCCTCAGCCGTCCGGCGTCGTTCTTGGCGTTCGCCACCTGCCAGCGCGCTTGGTCTGCCATGCCGACTATGTCCTGGGCGTAGTCCGCCAGGGCGCGGCCCCCCGGCGTGAGCGCGATGCCCCCTCCGGCACGCACAAAGAGCGGGTCGCCAAGGTCCAGCCGGAGCGCCGCCAGGGCCGCGGAAACTGCCGGTTCACTGACTCCGAGGGTTTCCGCGGCAGCGTGCAGCGACCCCAGGCGGGCGACCAGGGCGAACGTGCGGAGCTGGCTTAATGTCATGGCCACAGCGTCATAACCTTTCGCTTATGACGATATTGACACTGCGTATCAGGTGAGGCAAGACTTGCCCCAAATCGGTGCTGCGCGACGTTGCCAGCGCCCCGGGGTGAGGTGGGAACAATGCAGATTCCGGCTCCTTTTGACTACGTGCGGGCCACTTCCGTGGACAACGCCCTGGAGCTCCTCTCCCGCCACGGGCCGGAGTCGCGGGTCATCGCCGGGGGGCACAGCCTCCTGCCGATGATGAAGCTCCGGCTCTCCCGGCCCGAATGGCTGATCGACATCAACGACCTTTACGAGCTCGACTTCGTCCTTCGTGACGGCGACACGCTTCGTATCGGCGCCCTGACGCGCCACTCGACCCTGCTGGAATCTGACGAGATCGCGGCGCTCTTCCCGATCGTCCGCGACGCCGAAGCGGTGATCGCCGATCCGGTCGTGCGCAACAGAGGAACCATCGGCGGATCGCTCTGCCAGGCCGATCCGGCCGAGGACCTGTCCACGGTCTGCGACGTGCTGGGTGCCGAAGCCGTGATCCGGGGACCCGCCGGCGAGCGCGTCCTGGCCATTGCCGACTTCCACCGAGGGCCCTATGAGACGGCGGTGGGCCAGGACGAACTGCTGTGCGAGCTCCGCTTCCCCATCCGCCCCCGCGCGGGCAGCGCCTACGAAAAGGTCGAACGACGAGTGGGCGACTGGGCTGTCGGCGCCGCCGGCGCGTCCGTGACGCTCGCAGCAGATGGCACTATTACTGATGCCGCCGTCGGGCTCACCGCCCTCGGCCTCGACCACACTGTCGCCGGGGCAACCGAACTGCTCCGCGGCCAGCAGCCACGGGAGGAACTGTTCGTGGCGGCCGGACGGATCGCCGCGGAAGCCTGCGACCCGGTGGCCGACCAGCGCGGCCCGATTGACTACAAACGGCACCTCGCCGACGAACTCACCCGGCGGGTACTGCGGCAGGCCTGTGCCCGCGCCGCCCAGACACAGGAAGGCTGAAGCGGATGCAAATCAGCATGACCGTCAACGGCAACGAAGTCACCAACGACATTGAGCCCCGTGTGCTCCTGGTCCACTACATCCGCGAGGTCCTGGGCCTGACCGGCACCCATTGGGGATGCGACACCAGCAACTGCGGCACCTGCGTGGTCCTGATGGACGGCCAGCCGGTGAAGTCCTGCACGGTCCTCGCGGCGATGGCGGCAGGACACGACATCCGCACCGTCGAAGGGCTCGCCAGCGGCGCAACCCTTGACCCTGTCCAGCAGGGCTTTATGGAGGAACACGGGCTGCAGTGCGGCTTCTGCACTCCCGGCATGATGCTGACCGCCCGTGCCCTGCTGGACAAGAACCCGCACCCGGACAGCACCGAGATCAGGCAGGCCATTTCGGGCCAGATCTGCCGGTGCACCGGCTACGCCACGATCGTCCGGTCGGTGCAGTGGGCAGCCTCCCACCCGGCGGGCGCCGACAGCGACGCCACGGTCGACGAGGTCATCGACGGAACCGACACCGTGGTTGAGGACATCGCAGCGCACACGGAAGACGCAGAGGTGAAGGCATGACAGTCATCCACGAACGGCCGTCCAATCCGGCGGCCGGTGACTCGGACCGCCCGATCGGCTACGGCCGTATCCAGCGCAAGGAGGACCCGCGCTTTGTGCGGGGCAAAGGCAACTACCTGGACGACATTGTCCTGCCCGGCATGCTGCATGGCGCCATCCTGCGCGCCCCCGTCGCGCACGCCCGGCTGGTCTCCATCGACACCACCAATGCCCTCGCCCACCCCAAGGTCCTCGCCGTCATTACCGGCAAGGACCTGCTTGGCCTCAAGCTCGCGTGGGCCCCCACGCTCTCGGCGGATGTCCAGGCAGTCCTGGTAACTGACAAGGTCCGCTTCCAGGGCCAGGAAGTCGCCTTCGTCGTGGCCGAGGACCGCTACGCAGCCCGCGACGCGCTCGAGCTGATTGACGTCGAATACGACGTCCTGCCCCCGGTCATCGACGCCCGGAAGGCCCTCGACGCCGGCGCCCCCGTGATCCGCGACGAGATCGAGGGCCGGACGGACAACCACATTTTCGACTGGGAAATGGGCGACAAAGCCGAAACCGAAGCCGTCTTCGCGAGCGCCGATGTCGTTGTCTCACAGGAGATCGTCTACCCGCGCGTGCACCCCGCCCCGATGGAGACGTGCGGCGCGATTGCCGACTTCGACGCCGTCGACGGCAAGCTGACCCTGTACGAAACCACGCAGGCCCCGCATGCCCACCGCACCCTGTTCGCGATCGTCGCCGGGATCCCCGAGCACAAGATCCGTGTGGTGTCCCCGGACATCGGCGGCGGCTTTGGCAACAAGGTCGGCATCTACCCCGGCTACATCCTCGCCGTCGTCGGCTCGATCGTCACCGGCCGCCCGGTGAAATGGGTGGAGGACCGCTCCGAGAACCTGATGTCCACCTCCTTCGCCCGCGACTACATCATGCAGGGCGAGATTGCGGCCACCAAGGAAGGCAAGATCCTCGCGGTGCGCACCAACGTCCTGGCCGACCACGGTGCGTTCAACGCCACTGCGCAGCCCACTAAGAACCCGGCCGGCTTCTTCTCCATCTTCACCGGAAGCTATGACTTGAAAGCCGCGTACTGCTCCGTCACTGGCGTCTATACGAACAAGGCACCCGGCGGCGTCGCCTACGCCTGCTCGTTCCGCGTCACGGAGGCCGTTTACCTCGTCGAGCGGATGGTGGACATCCTGGCCCGCAAACTGGAAATGGACCCGGCGGAACTGCGGCTGAAGAACTTCATCAAGCCCGAACAGTTCCCTTACGCCAATAAGACCGGCTGGGTGTACGACTCCGGCAACTACGAGCCCGCGATGCGGCTCTCGATGCAGCTCGCCAGCTACGACGAACTGCGCCGCGAGCAGCAGGAGAAGCGCGCCCGGGGCGAACTGATGGGGATCGGCATCTCCTTCTTCACCGAGACCGTTGGTGCCGGCCCCCGCAAGCACTTCGACATTGTGGGCCTCGGCATGGCCGACGGTGCCGAACTGCGGGTCCATCCCACCGGCAAGGCAGTGGTCCGCCTCTCGGTGCAAAGCCAGGGCCAAGGCCACGAAACGACGTTCGCGCAGATCGTCGCCGAAGAACTGGGCATCCCGCCGGAAGACATCGACGTCGTCCACGGCGACACCGACCAGACGCCGTTCGGCCTCGGCACCTACGGGAGCCGCTCGACGCCGGTGAGCGGCGGCGCCGTCGCCCTCGTCGCCCGCAAGGTGCGGGAGAAGGCGAAGCTGATCGCCGCAGCCATGCTGGAGACCCGGCCCGAGGACCTCGAATGGGAGAAAGGCCGCTGGTTCGTCAAAGGAGATCCCAGCGCCGGGAAGACCATCCCGGAAATCGCCATGGCTGCCCATGGCACCATGACGCTGCCCGAGGGTGTTGATGGCAACCTCGACGCCGAGGTCACCTACGACCCGCCGAACCTCACGTTCCCGTTCGGAGCCTACATCTGCGTGGTCGACATCGATCCGGGCACCGGGCACGTCAAGGTCCGTCGCTTCATCGCCGTCGACGACTGCGGCACCCGGATCAACCCGATGATCATCGAGGGCCAGGTCCACGGCGGGCTGACCGACGGCGTCGGGATGGCCCTGATGGAGATCATCGAGTTCGACGCCGACGGCAACTGCCTGGGTGGATCGTTTATGGACTACCTGATCCCCACCGCGATGGAGGTGCCGGACTGGGAGACCGGATTCACGGTCACGCCGTCCCCGCACCACCCCATTGGGGCGAAAGGCATCGGCGAGTCCGCCACCGTCGGCTCACCGCCGGCGATTGTGAATGCCGTCGTCGACGCACTGGCCCCCTACGGGGTGGTTCACATGGACATGCCCTGCACACCGGCCCGGGTCTGGGCCGCCATGCAGGGCCGGGCAAGGCCGCCGATCTGACATGGCACCGACTGGAGATTCCCTCGCGGCCCGGGCGAATGACCTCGCCTCCCGCCGTGAGCCGTTTGTGCACGCCACTGTGGTCCGGGCCCAGCACCCCACCAGCGCCCACGCCGGGGATACAGCCCTCATCCTGCCCGGCGGCGAGATCCAGGGCTTCGTCGGCGGGAGCTGCGTCGAGTCCTCGGTGCGGGAGTACAGCCTGCAGGTCCTGGCCTCGCAGGAACCCCTGCTGCTGCGCGTTGTCCCCGGCGAGCCGTCCCGCAGTGCTGAGGAGGGGGCTGTTGAGGTGTCCAACCCCTGCCTGAGCGGCGGGGCGATCGAGATCTTCCTTCAGCCGCGCATCCCGGCGCCCCGGGTTCTGGTGGTCGGTACAACGCCCGTGGCCCAGGCGCTCGAGAGCCTCGGCTCCGGCGTCGGAATGGCAGTGGAACTCACGGACGGCGAATCCGCGGCTCCGCGGGGAGACGACGCAGCGCTGATTGTGGCCTCCCACGGCAAGGCGGAGGAGGCCGCGCTTGAGTCCGCACTGCGTGCCGGGGTGCCGTATGTCGCGCTTGTGGCCAGTGGGACCCGGGGCGCAGCGGTACTGGAATCCCTTGACGTCGACCCGGCGCAGCGTTCGCGGGTGTTCACCCCGGCCGGCTTGCAGCTGGGGGCCCGCACTCCCGGCGAAATCGCGCTCTCGATCCTGGCGCAGCTCATCCAGGAGCGGTCGACATCACGGCAGCCGGCGACGGCAGACCCGGCGACGGCAGCGGAAGTTCCGCCCACCGCGATCGACCCGGTCTGCGGCATGTCCGTTGCGGCGGCCGACTCCTCGATCCACCTTGCGCACAACGGTGTGACCGTCTACTTCTGTTCACCCGGCTGCCGTGCCGCCTTCCGCAAAGATCCGGAGCACTATGACCTCACCCCCTGAACGTCCACCCGCACGGCACCGGACGGCGGGGCTGATCCTGGCGGCCGGAGCGTCGCGGCGCCTGGGCCGGGCCAAGCAGCTGCTTCCCTACGGGACGGGGGTGCTCCTCGACGCCGTGCTTGCTGTCGCCCGGGACTGCGGCCTTGAGCAGACCGTGCTGGTCCTGGGAGGCTCTGCCGGGGAGGTCCGGCGCACGGTCGACACCACAGGCTGCGAGATTGTGCTCAACCCGGACTTCGGGGCGGGCTGTTCCTCCTCGATCGCCGCCGGCATCGCTGCTCTCCACCCGGAAACGGGCGCCGTGCTCCTGCTGCTTGGTGACCAGCCGGGTGTCCGTTCCGTCGACGCCCGCGCCCTGCTGCGGCTCCTGGCCGCTGATACGGATCATGGTGGAAAAATGCCCCCGGCATCGCCGTCTGCCGCTACGACGACGGCGTCGGCCACCCCCTGGCGTTTACCCGTCGGATGCTCCCGGACCTGGCCGCCCTGCACGGCGACAAGGCAGTCTGGAAGCTGCTGGAGCAGCGGTCCGACGACGCGGTCGAACTTCGCGTTCCGGGACCCGTGCCGCTCGACGTCGACACCGACGAGGACTACCGGCGGGTCCTGGCCGGGCTGGAGGGCGAGCTGTGAACGCCGCTGCGCGCGCCGGCGCGGAGGAGGATATCCAGCGGCGGATCCCCGACGTTGCGTCCCTGGTCTCGGCGCTGGACAGCAGCGACTACCTGGCCGACGTCGGACTGGCCACCGCGCTGTTCCTGGCCGTCCGGCTGCCTCAGCCACTTCTCCTGGAGGGCGAAGCGGGCGTCGGCAAGACCGAGGTGGCGAAGACCCTTGCCGGACTGCTGGATACGCCGCTGTACCGGCTGCAGTGCTACGAGGGGATCGACGCCGGCGAGGCCCTCTACGAGTGGAACCACCAGCGGCAGCTCCTCGGCATCCGGCTTGCCGAAGTGCGGGATGCCTCCGTGACCGAGACCGACCTCTTCGGCCCGGAGTACCTGCTGCGCCGGCCGCTGCTGCAGGCGATCGAACATCCCGGACCGCGCCCGGCGGTGCTGCTGCTGGACGAGATCGACCGCGCCGACGCCGAATTCGAGGCCTTCACCTTCGAATTGCTCGCCGAAGCCGCCGTCACGATCCCGGAACTGGGCACCATCCGGGCCACCCATCCCCCGATCGTTATTCTGACTTCCAACCGGACACGGGACCTGCACGATGCCCTGACGCGGCGATGCCTGTACCACTGGATCGATTACCCCGGTCCGGAGCGGATCGCTGAAATTGTCCGCCGCCGTGTGCCTGCCAGCAGCGGCCCGCTCGCTTTGCAGGCCGCCGCCATGATCACCAGGCTACGCACGCTGGACCTCGCGAAACCGCCGGGGATCTCCGAGGCCATCGACTGGGTGTCCGCCCTCGCCGTGCTTGGCATCGAGCACATTGACTCGACGACAGCGGAACGAACCCTCGGGTCGATCGTCAAGAACCGCGACGACCTGGAACTGGTTGGCGCCCGGGGGGCCAACTGGCTTGTGGCCGGTGCAGGCGGGTGAGCGCGTTGACCGCCGGAACAGTCCAGGATACGGCCCCCGTGCCCCCCGCAGTGGAGGCGGCCGCCTTGTCCGCTGCGTTTGTCACCGCCCTGCGCAGGGCCGGGCTATCGTGCTCTCCGGACCGGGCAGTCCGGCTGGCCGAGGCTCTCCGCCTGGTCCCTCCGGCCGACGTCGAAACCCTCTATTGGGCATCCCGGGTGGTCTTGGTGTCAGCTCACGGACAGCTTCCCGCGTTCGATGCCGTCTTCGCTGCCGTATTCCGCGCCGGATTCGACCCCGCTGCACCGCCGCGCACCACCGCCCCGGCCGCCCCGCCGCCCGGCCCCCCGGAGCAGGCACGCACCAGGCCCTCCCCGGCCGAGGACCGTGCCCCGGGCAACGCGCCGGCCGACCCGCGGGCGACGCCGCCGGTTGCCGCCGCGGGACCGGACAGCGACGGGGACAACCACGCCCCGGAACGGGAAGCAGTCCTCGCCATGGCCTCCACCGATGAGCAGTTGCACGCGATGGCTTTCGCTCAGCTGACCGACGCGGAAGTCCTGGAAATCCGGCGGCTGGCGTCCGGGTTGCTGCTCGCCACCCCCACGAGATTGAGCCGCCGCACCCGCAAGTCCACCCACAGCAGCGCCCGGCTGGACGTCCGCGCCACGGTCCGCGCGTCGCGGCGCTCCGGCACCGACACGACGGGGCTGTTGTACGCACGGCGCCGTGAGCAGCGCCGGAAGCTCGTGATGCTGTGCGACGTCTCCGGTTCGATGGAACCGTACGCGCGGATCTTCATCTCACTGCTGCAGGGAGCCGTGGCAACAGCCGGCGCCGAGGCCTTCGGGTTTTCCACCCGGCTGACGCGTCTGACCCGGCAGCTGGCGCTACGCGACCCGGACGAGGCCCTGGCCCGCGCCGCGGAGGCCGCCCCGGACTGGGCCGGCGGCACCCGTATTGCCGACAGCATCAGGCACTTCGTTGATGACCACGGCCGCCGCGGGCTGGCACGGGGCGCGGTGGTGGTCATTTTCTCGGACGGCTGGGCGCAGGAGGACCCCGACAACGTCGCGGCGCAGATGGCACGGCTGCGGCGCCTGGCCCAACGGATTATCTGGGTCAATCCGCGCAAGGCAGCCCCGGAATACCAGCCGCTGGCGGGCGGCATGGCGGCCGCGCTGCCATACTGTGACGCCTTCGTCAGCGGACACAGCTACACGGCTTTGGCTGCGGTGGCGGCCGCAATCCGCGGCGACAGCCAGCCATCACTCAAGGGAAGAGGGAACTGATGCAAATAGACAGCACCTTTGCGGTCGTAGCACCGATCGGCACCGTCTGGGACACCATTATGGACTTTGAACGTGTGGCTGGCTGCGTCCCAGGCGCCAAAATCCTGAACAAACTCTCCGACGACGCCTACCAGGTGGGCATGGGCGTGAAACTGGGCCCGGTTAACATGCAGTACAAAGGCCTGCTCAACGTGATCGAGCGCAATGCCGGCGAACACCGTGCCGTACTCGGCGGAAAAGCCCAGGAAACCCGCGGCCAGGGCACCGCCGAAGCCACAGTGACGCTGCTTCTGACGGAAGAGGCAGGCGGCACAACCCGAGGGACAGTCAAGGCCGAGCTATCGCTTTCCGGCAAGGCCGCCGCGATGGGCAAGGGTGTGATCGGCAGCGTCACCGAACAGATGATGACCCTCTTCGCCAGCAATCTGCAGGCCATGATCGCCGCGCCCGCCGCGCCCGGCACCGTTCCGGCAGACGGGGTCCCCGGACCGGTGGCCGCCCCGGAAGCCGGGGCCGCAGCGGTGGCCCCGGCGCCGTCGTCGGAACTTCCGGGACTGCGGCCGGGCGCCGTGCCAGCAGCGGGCGCGCCTGCCCCGACAACCGCCCCGGCATCTGCCACCGCCGGCAGTTTGGACGCACTCAGCCTCGCCAAGGGCATTGCAACGGATCAGCTCTCCAGCCCTGTCAAGGTGCTGGCACTTGTAGCCGTGGTGGCGTGCATCTCCTACGTGGCCGGGCGGCTCTCGGCGTTCCGCCTGATCCGGGCGATTGGCAGGCTGAAGTCCGACCGTGCGTGATGTCCTGGCGGCCATGATGACGGGCTGGCGGAGGGGTGACACCGCCGGCCTCGCCACGGTGGTGGGCACGTTCGAGTCAGCCCCCCGCCTCCCTGGGGCGTCCATGCTTGTCACGGCTGAGGGGACGGCAGCCGGCTCGGTCTCCGGCGGCTGCGTCGAAGGTGCTGTGTACGAGCTGGCCACGCAGGTCAGGCAGGACGGCACTCCCGTCCTGGTGCGCTACGGGATCAGTGACGACGACGCGTTCGCCGTCGGTCTGAGCTGCGGCGGGATTATCGACATCTTCGTGGAGCCGGTTTCCCGGCAACGCTTCGCCGAACTCGACGCCGTCAGGCAGGACATCGACGACGGACGGCGCGTCGGGGTCGCGACAGTGATCGAACACCCGGACAGCAGCTGGCTGGGCCGGCACCTGATTGTGCGGTCCGACGGTTTCGAAGGCGACCTCGGGTCCGGGCGGGCAAATCATGCCGTGGGCGATGACACCCAGGGCCTGCTCGCCGCGGGACGCTCCGGCATCCTGAGCTACGGCCCCGATGGCGAGCGGCTGGACACCGGGATGCGGGTCTTCTTCGCGAGCTACGCGCCGCCGCCGCGAATGCTCATTTTCGGCGCGATCGATTTCGCTTCTGCGCTGGCCCGGTTGGGGACCTTTCTCGGCTACCGCGTCACGGTGTGCGATGCGAGGGCCATTTTCGTTACGCCCGCCCGCTTTCCCGACGCCGCAGAGGTCATCAACGCCTGGCCGCACCGCTACCTCGCCGAGCAGCTGGAACAGGACCTGGTGGATGAGCGCACCGTGATGTGCGTTCTGACCCACGATCCGAAGTTCGATATTCCACTGTTGGACGTTGCCCTGCGCGGCCGGCCCGTGGCTTTTATTGGTGCCATGGGTTCGCGCCGGACCCATGACCATCGGGTCGCGAGGCTGCGTGAGGCGGGAGTGGACGAGGAAGCGCTGGCGCGGCTGCACAGCCCCGTGGGACTCGACCTTGGCGCGCGGACTCCCGAGGAGACAGCGGTGTCCATCGCTGCCGAGTTCATTGCCAAGCAGTGGGGCGGCAGCGGGGCAGCACTTCGGCAACTCGAGGAACGCATTCACCACGAAGAGCAGCATTGACCGGGCTCCGTTGATCGCTAACGACGTCGCGCGCTGGGGGCTGACGGCACTGCTGCTGGCAGCGTCGCTGTTCGCGGTTTTTCAGGCCAGCCGCAAGTCGCCACCGGCCACTAGGGTTGAATATTGCCTCCATGCCGCGATGCTGGCGGCCATGGCGGCCATGCTTGCTTCCGGGGACCGGTGGCCCGCGCTCCCCCAGATTATGGTCTTTGGCCTTGCCGCCTGGTGGTTCGTGCTCCGCGCCGTCTCCCGGCGCCCCATGGTACTCGCCGTACTGAACGTCACCGCCGCCGGACCATGGCACGGCCGCCGCGAGGGCGAAGCCAGCCGTGGCAGGTTGCTGTACAACGCCCTAACCATGGCTGCCATGGCCTACATGCTGGCGGTCATGGACTTACGCGGCACCCACCGGACACCGGCCGCTCCGACGGCCGCCGGCCTTGCGGACCTGGCGGCGCACCACGGTGGCTCCAGTGCGCGGCCGTCGCTGGCAGGGTCCTTTCCGGCCGCGCTGCCGGAATGGACAAGCCTGTCCGCTCCCGTCCTGGCGGTAGCCTTCGGGGCGGCCGGCGCCGTGTGGGGCGTGCTCCTGCTCCGGCGCGCCCGACGCCGCAACCGGACGGGCAGCGGCGCGCCGTTCCTGGAACTTGTGTCCGCGGTTTCGATGGCAGTTATGTTCGCGGCTTTCGCTGTATAAGAGCCCGGAGCTGGCATTCACCCGCGTGGGATCGATCCGACCCTGCCGCCAGCGGACCGGAAGATGACTCACGGGCCCTGCGGCAGGCGGTCCAGCCACCGGCGGCGGTAAGCTCGTGCCATGGCGAGATACTTCGATGTTCACCCAGAAAACCCCCAGGCGCGCTCCATCAGCCAGGCGGTGGAAATGATCCGGTCCGGCGGGCTGATCGCGTACCCCACCGATTCCTGCTACGCGCTCGGTGCTCAGCTGGGCAACAAGGAAGCGCTGGACCGGATCAGGACTATCCGCCACCTCAATGACAAACACCACTTCACGCTGGTCTGCAAGGACTTTGCCCAGTTGGGCCAATTCGTGCAGATCGACAACGACGTGTTCCGGAGCATCAAGGCCGTCACGCCGGGAAGCTACACCTTTATCCTGCCCGCCACCAAAGAGGTTCCCAAGCGCCTGCTGCACCCGAAAAAGAAGACGGTGGGGGTGCGTATCCCGGACAACCGGGTTGTCCAGGCTTTGCTCGCCGAACTTGGCGAGCCGTTGCTCTCCAGCACGCTGTTGCTGCCGGACGAGGAAGAGCCGCTGACCCAGGGCTGGGAAATCAAGGAACGGCTTGAGCACGTGGTCGACGCCGTCATCGACTCCGGCGATTGCGGCGCGGAGCCGACCACAGTCATCGACTATTCCAGCGGCACTGCCGAAATCGTCCGGCGCGGCATGGGTGACCCCGCACGCTTCGAGTAGCGCGGCCCGGGGGCTAAGCTGACGCCGTTTCGGCGTTCCCCGCGACGCCCGACGCCCGGTGGCGCAGCCAGCGGCGTGACAAGTCCAGAGCCGCGAGAAGTCCCGCGAGCGGCGTGAGGACGGCTGCGACATAAACGAACAAAAGCCAGCTAAGCGTGGTCAACGGCGTCTGGTGGTCGCTCAACAGCGACAGGCCCCCGCAGAGTCCTAGGATCCAGAACACCGCCACGCCGGCGAGCACTGCTGCCGCGGGGAAGTACTCGCTGGTGACGGCGTTTTTTGCAATACTCATCGTTTTCATAAACTGTCCTCGTGCGGGCGGAAAGGAAAGAGGTCCGCTGGGCCTTTTCCAGTATGGGGCCCGCAGCCCCCGGATTTTCGGTGAATGCCCGTCGCGTGATGAAGCTAACGCCCGTTCCTGCTCATCGGTGGCATGCGACGCGGCTTTTCATTCACGTGCGTTCCCGAAGCGGCGGCACCGCAGCGGACTTCAGACCGCCATGGCCAGCGCCTGTTGCATAAAAGAGCCGAGCACCCGGCCGGCGTTCTCCTGCAGGCGCCGGGAGTCCGCCGCGGCAGGCTGCACCGATTTGGAGCCATGCAGCCGCTCCCCCAGATAGAGCACCGCTGCCAGGACTTCCGAGAGCTCCGCGTTTCCCTCGGCTTGTTGCCTCAGCAGCCTCAGGTGGGCAGTCTGCAAGGCTGGCCCCGGAGCGCAGCCCAGGTCACGGTCGAACAGCCGGCGGCAGCGCTCATACGCTGAGAGGCCCTCAACCGGCAGGCCCGCCTGCTCGTATCCGGCGACAAGGACCGTCCATGCACGTTCGTTGAGCGGCTCGGACCGGATTACGGCCTGCGCCAGTGAAATGGCGAGCTGGGGCCGAGCGAGGAACGCAGCCGTTTCAGCCGCGAGAATCTGGGCCCCCAATTTGTCGGCTTCGTGGCGGGTCCGGGCCTCCTCCGCCCAGTCGGCCGCGAGTTCAAAGCCCAGCAGCGGTTCCCTCGCCAGTTCCAGGGCCCGCATCGAGAGTGCATGCGCCTGGGCCGGCGGAGAGTTCCGGGCCGTGCGTAGCAGTTCGCGGAACTCAAACAAGTCCAGTGTCACCAGCTGCGGGTCCAGCAGGTAGCCAGAGTTTGCGGTACGAAGCGGGCCCGACTTGGTGTTGCCTGGCTGGATCGCGCGCCGGAGGCTGCTGACATAGCTCTCCAGTGTGGCGACGGCGCCGCCGCTGGCCCGGGGTCCCCACAGGATCTCCACAAGCCGGGCCTTTGACACCGGTGTGCCAAGGTTCAGCAGGAGAATCTCCAGGATGTGGCGCGGCTTGCAGCCTCCCAGGTCCGCTGCTTTGAGGACGGTGCCGTTTCGCCGGACCTCGAACGATCCGAACAGCCGGACCGAAATTGCCACCGTGGGTTCGCTCGGATTCTCCACGTTGATCCCCTCCCCAACTATCAACTAATCGCGCCTGGAAGCGCCGAAAGGAGCTATTCGGATCCGCCCCTGAGACTCAATTCCATCCGGCCTTCTAGGTAAACCGTTGCACGCGGATCCGGGTGCAACAAGAAGTGCAACTACCCGATCCTTTGTTCCGTGGAAAGTCGGGTATACGTCCTTGTGGCCCCAAGTATTAGGCGGGCGAATTCTGAGTACCCGCAACGTAGGGCAGGTACCGCAGCGCCGGACCGGTGGGGCTGCGGCGGCACAACACAGCGCCGGAGCCGGGCAACCCGGCGCCACAGTTCAGCTGCCGGGCAATCCGCCGATAGGCTCAGAGGAGACCAGCCTTTCACCTACAGGAGAACCTTCGTGAACCGAGCGTCCGATCCAGCCGATCGACTGCCCCCGCTGGGCCTCAGCTGGGGCGTCAAGCGCAGCTTCATCGATTACATCGCCAGCCTGGCTGATGGGTCCGTTTCAGCAACCAGCGGGGCTGCCAAGGCCGATGACTCGCTTTTCTGCTTCGGCCCCGGTTCCTGCGACTACGACGTTGCGCGCGGAACTGGAGTGCTGCGCTTCCGCGGAGACGTCCGGCTCGCCGGCCACCATGGAATGCTCTTGGTCAGGTTGCTGGACCCTTGGATCACCTTCACGGGCGGCAGCGGAGTGCTCTCCATCAGCACCGGCGACGGCGGCGGCCAGGACCGCGCCACTATTGGTTTCCTCAGCCCTGCAAGACCAAACCAGTCCGACGGGTCCCTGGTGTGGGATCACATCGACGTCGTCATATCTCCGGAAGGATCCGAACTCTTCGACGGACAGTACGCTGCCGGCCAGCCGATGGATCCGCTCTTCATCCGGGTCACCCAGTAGGAGAACCCTGCGGGCTGCAGCCACGGACACCCCTGATCCAGGGTGCTGGCACGCACGCTGTGTTGCCTAGTTCTCTTTGGTGCCCTGCGGCAGCAGGGAAGGTTTTCCAAACAGCCAATCGGAGACGTCGCTGCGCAGCACCAGGTGGGGCCTGCCCGTGTCGCTGACACTGCCGCTGGGAACGTAGTAGCCCCGCCCGGAGCCAGGACCGCCTGCTGCCCGGTCAAGCGCATCCGTGAGATCCCTGGGCAGGTGACCGGCCGGCCCGCAGGCCCGGAGGCCTTGAACTTCCTCGGGCGTAAGCCTTCCTAGAACTGCGGTTATATCTGCCATAACGTCTCCTCTGCGGCGGCTGGTGCCTAAGTAATCAGGCTAAGACCCCGGCGTAAACGGCAGATGACATCCGGGCGAAGATCCTTACACACCCGGGATGTAGGTGACGGCCAGCCGGAGGTGTCGTGAGGGTCACTGCCCCGGGGGCGCCCGCCCGCAGCTATTGCGCACGTGGATGCTGTACCGTTCAATCCCGGGAAACTCAGAACTATGGAATCGAGAATCAACCAGGTGGCAACCGATTATGACGAAGTCCGATCCGACGTTGCGGAGACCCGCAACGCTTCGCTGGAGGCTCTTCGCTCCGCGAACGCACCGGACGCGCGCAGCGTAACCCGCGAACTCGACGAGGCGGACACCTCCGAAGGTGTGGAATTGCCGGGCGCTGACTTGTCCGGCGAGGAACTGACGGTCACCGTCATTCCGCAGAAAGACGACGAGTTCATGTGCTATTCGTGCTTCCTGGTCCGGCACCGCTCGCAGCTGGCCCGCGAGAAATCCGGCCACTCGTACTGCGCTGACTGCATGAACTGACGGACTGTCCGCGTCACATTTTCCCGATAGCGACGCAGGTCATGGCTTGCGCGGCCCGTTCCGATACGCTTTTCCTTGACGATTCGGCGCGTGCCGGTGCGGAGCCGGAGGCGGAATCATGCGGAACTGGACCACGACGCCGGAAGACAGGCCTGCGGTGGCGGCCGGGGCTGCCCCGGACGGGGACGTTGTCCGCAACAGCTTCGGCACCGGCAATGCCGGTACCGAAGCTGTTCCCGCAGGCACCGCGACCCGACGCCCCGGGCGCACCTGGAGCCTCAAGACTGAATGGTCCAGGGCGTTCGCAGTAATGCTGGTGGCGCTCCTCCTGGGGGCCGTCGCTACGGTTGCCGGAGTTCGGGCCGTCGGTGACCAGGTTCAAAACGCTTCCGCCGGACTCCACAGCGCGTTAGAGACAGTCGCGCAGTTGCGCACTGCAGTTGATACCCACGAACAGGCCGCGCAGCGGCTGCTGTCCAATGCTCCGGTTGACCGCACGGAATTCCTGCGCCAGCAACTGGACGTGTCCCGCCGCTTCGACGAGGCGATCCAGGTCCTGCCGGCAGAGAGGGACATGCGCGGGACCGCCGCCACAGCCCAAGCGCAGTGGCAGGACGGTCTCGCAGCACTTGGGCTGTGGGGCAACCAGGTACAGGGCGTCACGGCAAGCCGCCTGACCGGCGCACCGGCCCTTGCCATGTCCGGCTCCGGGGTCCGCGTCCTGCTGGGTGAGATCCAGCAGTCGGCCCTTGAAGCGATGGACTCCGGTCTGGCCTACAGTGCTGAGCTGGAGCAGACAGTGATCGCAGCGCGCAGCGCCCTTTTCGCCTTGGCCGCGGCTGCCGTCATCTACTTCCGCGGCAGATTGGTCAAGTTCCTGATCCGGCCCGTCGAGGGCATGCACGTCGGTGTCCTCAAACTGCAGGCCGGGGACTACAGCCACCGCATCGACGTCGTCCGGCGCGACGAACTGGGTGAACTGGCAGAAGCCTTCAACTCCATGGCCGCTGCTGTCCACAACAGCCATCTGGCCCTGACGCACCGGGCCACCCACGATCCGCTCACCGGGCTGGCCAACCGGGCGGCGCTGACTGAGCGTCTCGCGGTCTCCTTCGAGCCCGCTTCCGAAGGCAAGCCCCGGCACGAAGGACTTCTGATCGTCGATGTTGACGACTTCAAAGATGTCAATGACACGCTGGGCCACGAGGGTGGCGACGCGCTGCTTATCCAACTGGCCGGCCGGCTGCGGGCCTGCGTGCGCTCCGGCGACCTCGCCGCCAGGCTCGGCGGCGATGAATTCGCGATCGTCGTAGCGGACGACGCCGACGGGTCCGCCACGGCCGCGATCGCGGAGCGGATTCACAACGTTCTCGGGTCGCCATTCGCCGTCGGAGACGTCCGGTTGAAGGTTTCAGTCAGCATGGGGGCCACCCTTCACCGGCCCGAAACCGGGGAGCCCGCGGATCTGCTGCGGCAGGCCGACTTCGCGATGTACATGGCAAAACAAGGAGGCAAGGGGCGGTTCCAGAGCTTCGATGCCGAGGGCTATAACAGGATGACGCACAGTGCGGCACTGCGTGCCGCGCTGGCCGCGGCAGTGCCCGAGCGGCAGTTGCAACTCGCCTATCAGCCGGTCGCTGACCTGGACACCGGGAGAATCCTCGGCGTGGAGGCACTGGTGCGCTGGAACCATCCCACACTGGGGTTGCTGGAGCCGGACCAGTTCATCGCCCTTGCCGAAGAAACCGGTGATATCGAGGCGATCGGCGGTTGGGTGCTCAGCACGGCGAGCCGGCAGGGCGCCCGCTGGCGGGCCTCGATCAGTCACTGCGAAGACCTTTGGGTGTCGATCAACCTCTCCTCCCTGCAATTGTCCAGTCCGCGGAACCTCGGCAGGATAGAGAGTGTTCTCGAGGATCCCGCTGCGGAAGCAGACAAAATTGTGCTGGAGGTCACCGAAACGGCTCTGGCCAGCAGCATCGACGGCGGTGTCCAGGCGCTCCACCGGCTAAAGACCTTCGGGGTCCGGATCGCCATCGACGACTTCGGCACCGGCTACTCCTCGCTGAGCACTCTCGCCGAGCTGCCTGCGGACATCCTCAAGATCGACCGCTCATTCCTCTCCGCCAGCGCTTCCGACACAGCATCCGCGGCCCTGCTCGAAGGCATCCTGGGACTGGCCCACAAACTTAACCTTGACGCGATCGCCGAAGGCATCCAGGACGACGCGCAACTGGCCCTGCTCCGCCGCCTGGGCTGCCGGATGGGGCAGGGCTACTTCCTCTCCCCGCCGGTGCCCGCATCAATGATCGAGTCCCTTCTCGCCGCCGAAGCGCGGCTCCAGCCGGCTGGCGGTTCGCCAGCGCCAGGCTTGTGAGGACGCAGCCCGCAGCCTGGTTTTGAACCGGCCGTCCAGTCCCGGTTCAGTGCACGGCAGGCCGCGGCTACGCACTGCTGTGGCGGGGGCCGGGCTGTGCTGTGCTGTGCACCGACGAGGCTTAGTCCCGGGGGCGGAGTCTGGCGTTCGGGAGCGCAGGGGCCGGCAGCGGTGCCGGTTCCCCGTTGGGGAACGTGCCGAACCGTGGTGCGGCCGGGTCCGTCCCCGTGGCAGCAGCTGGATCCCCGGCGCCGATCTCCGTCTGCCACTGCGAGCGGTACTCGACGATTTCTTCATGGTTGCGGCCCACGAAGTTCCACCACATCACGATCTGCTCGCCCAACGGTTCACCGCCGATCAGGAGCAGACGCAGCGGTTCGTCTCCGGCCACCAGCGTCAGGGACGTCCGTCCGACCGGCACGAAGGCGAGGTGGTCCTGCAGGACCGGGCGCCCGTCCAGGATGAGGGTTCCAGCGTCCACCAACAGGCCATATTCGAAGGTTGGATCGGTGTCCAGGCTGAGACTGGTTCCGGCGTCCAGCACGATCTCGGCGCCGAGCAGCGGGGTGTGGGTGGTGACCGGCGATGTTGTTCCCGCGATGGATCCCAGAAAGACCCGCATCATCCAGCCGGGTCCGGTCAGTGGTTCGGGGCGGTAGTGCTCAAAAGTCGGCTCCATCCCGCGTTCCCTGTCCGGCAGCGCCACCCACAGCTGCGCGCCGTGCAGGACATCCGTTGCGGGAGTGGAGAACTCGGAATGGCTGATACCGCGACCTGCAGTCATAAGGTTAACCTCGCCGGGACGCACGGCCGCGTGGAATCCGGCCGAGTCGCGGTGCTCAATCTCACCGGTGAACAGCCAGCTGACCGTCTGCAACCCGGTATGCGGATGGCGCGGCACGCGCATGCCCCCGGACCCGCCAACCCGGTCCGGGCCGTAGTGGTCCAGAAAGCACCACGCGCCGATGAGGCTCCTGCGCCGTTGCGGCAGTGTCCTTCGTACGTCCATGGCCCGCGGACCGCCCAGCGGGACCCGGCGCGGAACGAGAATCTCCACCCCGGCGCAGCCGACGTCCTCAGCACAAATAATCTCCTCCGGCGCCACCTCGGTATTGCTCATAACAACAGCGTAGCGACCGAGCCGCGCCTGCCGAAGTAGTCCGCGGCGTTGCAGCCGTCATGATGGAGTTATGACCGTCACCGAGTTCCCCGTCGCCATCCCTGTGGGAGGATCCTCCGTTTCGGGCCTTTATGCCCGCCCCGAGAATCCGAGTGCCACACTGGTTATCGCCCACGGGGCCGGGGCCGGCATGGAGCATCCGTTCCTCACCGGCTTTGCCCGCGCCCTGAACCAGCTGTCCATAGCCACACTTCGTTTTAACTTCCCCTCCCGGGAGGCTGGCCGGGCGTTCCCCGACCGGCCGCCGGCGGCCATGGCGGCCTGGCGCGCGGCCATGACCGAGGCGGCTTCCCGCTCCGCGGGCGAGCCGCTCTGGGCAGCGGGCAAGTCCTTCGGCGGACGGATGGCCTCCATGGCGGTTGCCGACGGAATGCCCGCAGCAGGACTCGTCTACCTTGGTTACCCGCTCCATCCGCCGGGAAAGCCGGAAAAACTCCGGGATGAACACCTCTACGGGCTGGGCCTTCCGATGCTCTTCCTGCAGGGCACCCGTGACCCGTTTGCCACGCCCGAGCTGTTGGCGGCGGTGGTGGCCGGGATTGGCCCGTCGGCGGTGCTTCAGTGGCGCGATGGCGGCGGCCACAGTTTCGATGTCGCGGGAACCAAACGCGGCCCGGACGAGGTCGGGGCAGCACTGGCCGGACCCACCGCGGACTTCATCGCAGCCCACCAGGCCAACTGAGGCGTGCGAAGGCTCAGAGCCACGCGGTCCGGCGAAGCGGCGGCTCGGCGCCGCCGGGCCGCTGCACCAGTACCTGGTTAACGCCGGTGATTCCGGCTTCGAAGCCCAGTGCGCTGGCGGCCATGTAGAGCCGCCACACCCGGGACCGGCCTTCGCCTGCGAGTTGCGTGGCCTGACCCCAGTGATCCTCGAGGTTCTGCACCCAGGCCCGGAGTGTCAGCGCATAGTGCCGGCGCAGGGCTTCGACGTCGAGGACCTCGAGTCCGCCGGACTCGAGGGCTCCAACCATCTCCGCGAGGCCGAGCATCTCACCGTCCGGGAACACGTAGCGTGGGATGAACGAGTCCGGATCCGGCGCGGTGGGGCCGGCGTTCCAGGAGATGGCGTGGTTGAGCAGCCGGCCGCCCGGCCGGAGCAGCCCGTGCAGCTTGGCAACATAGCCGGCCATCTGCTCGCGGCCCACGTGCTCAGACATACCGATGGAGCTGATCGCGTCAAAGGGCCCGTCGTCTACGTCGCGATAGTCCTGGACCCGGATGGCCACCCGGTCCGTCAAACCGGCGTCTGCCACCCGCTTGGCTGCCATGGCCGCCTGTTCACGCGAGAGCGTGACGCCTACGACCTCGACCCCGTAGTTCTCGGCCGCGTGCAGGGCAAAGCTCCCCCAACCGCAACCGACATCCAACACGCGCATACCCGGGCGCAGTCCCAGCTTCCGGCAGACCAGTCCCAGCTTGGCGTCCTGCGCCGCTTCCAGCCCGGTGTTCCCGTCCTGCCACACCGCGCAGGAATATACCAACGACGGGCCCAGAACCAGAGCGTAAAAGTCATTGCCGACGTCGTAGTGATGGGAGATCGCCGCAGCGTCACGCTTGCGGGTGTGCCGCCGGCCGGCGCGCACGGTCTTTGCCTCTTCCGGGGGCGGCGCCGGGTTCGGCCCCAGGGCGCCAAGCAGGGCGGCGTTTTTGAGAATCGTCCCAAACTCCCGGACCGTCAGCGGGCGGAAAGGTCCGGGCTCCGCAAACTTACCGGCGGAGCTGAGGGCGCCGAAGCTGGCGAAGACGTTACCCGGCGCGTCGATGTCACCGGAAATATACGCGCGGCTGAGTCCGAGCTGGCCCGGGGACCACAACATTCGTCGCAGGGCCCGCCGCGTGCGGAACTCGACGACCGGGGCGCCGACCGGACCCGCCTCCGAGCCGTCCCATGCCTTCAGCCGCAACGGGATCTCGGCCGTGCCCAAGACGATGGCCAGCACTTCGGCCAGCCGCGCTGCCACCCCGGTTCGCTTCGCCATCATCTTGGTCCCTTCCAGCACGACGTTCCACTTCCAATCTAATTCGGCGCGCCACGGCCGGACAGGGGCCGGATGGCCCTGACGCCGTCCCGGTAGCGGCGGCCTTGTCCTTCCGGTGGGCCGAGTGTGTTCCCGGCGCGGCGTTCTGCCCCGATATCGGCTACCCCTCAGCCCAGCGTCCTGCGGGACCGGACCGCCTCCGGAAGCGGGGCCTTGATGACGACCGGTTGCGTCGGCTTGGCGGGTTCACCGGCCGAGGGATGCGGGGTATCTGAGCCGTTACTCCTTGTTCCTGGCCCGGCTGGGCTGCACCCGCATCGGTTCGCCGGGCATCTTGGGAAAATCCGGCGGGAAGGGCAGCTCCCCCAGCCCTGCCGCCAGGTCACGTTCCCACCACTGGAGCAGAACGTCGATGGTGCCCGGCTTCGCGTGCATATCCGCCCACGGGTCTCCGGTGGCCCTGAGCCGTCCCGGCACGGTGGCGATGGTGAAGTCCTGGGCGCTGACGTGCTCGAGGTCCGCCCAGCTGATCGGGCAGGAAACGGTCGCCCCGGGGATTGCCCGCGGGCTGTAGGCCCCGGCCATGGTGCGGTCGCGGTTCGCCTGGTTGAAGTCCACGAAGATCCGAGCGCCGCGCTCTTCTTTCCACCATGCGGTGGTGACCTTCTCCGGCATACGCCGCTCCAGTTCACGGGCGGCAGCGATCACGGCGTGACGCACCTCAAGGAACTCCCTGCTGGGTTCAATCGGCGAGAAGACATGGAGTCCCCGATTGCCGGAGGTCTTGATGAAGGCATCCAGCCCGGCCTCAGACAACACGGTACGCAGTTCCTGCGCGGCGGGAATAGCGTCATCGAATCCGGTGCCCGGCTGTGGGTCGAGGTCGATCCTGAGCTGGTCCGGGTTGTCCGGATTGCCGGCCCGGGAAGCCCAGGGGTGGAAGACCACAGTATTCATCTGCACGGCCCAGACTGCAGCGGAAACCTCATCGAGCACAAGCTGGGGATGTGATCGTCCGCTCGGATACACCACCGTCACAGAGCCGACAAAATCCGGGGCGCCCCTGGGCGGGTTCTTCGAGAAGAACTGCTCGCCGTCGATAGTGCCGCCGAACCGCTGGAGTGTGAGGGGGCGGCCGCCGTTTGCGGCCAGGAAAGCCTCCCCGACGTCGACAATGTACCGGGCGAGGTCCAGTTTGGTAAGCCCGAGCTGCGGCCACAGCACCCTGCCGGGACTCGAAATCCGTATGTCCCGATCGCCGTCGGGGCGGCTGACTGTGATGGTGGCTTCTTCCTTGGCCATGGGGACAACCTACCCCCGGACCCAGGACAACTGAAGAGGCGAACGGATGGCCGCAGTGGCCTGTAGTTTCCGCATTTCATGTGGCACTTGGTGCTGCGGACATTCGGGATCACTGGAGGCGAAAGACTCTAGCTACGGATTTTTGCCCGTGGTTGCGTTAATGCGGGATCCGAAACAGATAGAGAATCGAGCATCCAATGACCGGATGGCTGGCCGCAGGCGTTGGCACGCTAGGGGTTGGAACCTATTTTGGCTGGGATGGCTTTACTATTCAGTCAGGAAACCTGGTCGTGATCATCGTAATGATCATCTTGTTCGTCGTTGCCCTCGTCCTACCCTTTCCCGGCGGGAATCGGCGCAAATGACTGCCCGGGCCACAACGGCGCACGGTTTGCCGGAGGAACGCGAGGCTCATACCTGGACCGGACGGGCCCGCCGGTGGCTGCTTGGGAAGCTTCCGCCGGAGAAGCTGTTGCCCGAGGACCAGCCCAGCTATGTGATGTCGTGGGCCTATGTGTTCGGCATGGGGGCAATAGCTTCGCTGCTGTGGATCATCATTTCCGGCGTCGTGCTGGGATTCAACGGGCCCCACTGGTATCACGTGTCCGCATTGGGCGGCTTCGTCAACAGCACCCATCTGTGGAGCGTGGAACTGTTCTTCATCTTTATGGTGGTGCACCTGTGGCTGAAATTCTGGATGGCGGCCTGGCGCGGAGGCCGGGTCCTGACCTGGATTACCGGAGTAGTCGCCTTTGTCGTTTCCATCGTCGCTGCCTTTACCGGGTATCTGCTTCAGACGAACTTCGATTCCCAGTGGATCGCTTTCGAAGCCAAGGACGCGTTGAACGCCGTCGGGGTGGGCGCCTGGTTTAATGTGGCCAACCTCGGGCAGATCTTCGTCTGGCACATCACCCTGCTTCCCCTGGCCGTCGGGGCCATCGTTATTCTGCACGTCCTCCTGGTCCGGGTGCACGGTGTAACACCCCCGCTGGAGGCAGGCGAGGGCGACGCCCAATTGATGCACAACAGCCCGGAGCCCACTGAACCTCCGGAGTCCACCAAGACCAAGGACGTCGCGCGGTGACGAGGCAGAACAACAGCACCTCCTGGCGTAAGGCGAACAACATCGCCAGTCGGCCCTGGACGGGCAGCGTCCGCGAGTACGATCTCGTCAAGGAACTGACCATCGGCGTTGTCGTGGTTGGCCTTCTTGTGCTCGGGGTGTCCGCCATCTTCGGGTCACCTGATGAGCCCAGTGTCAGTCTCAAGGGGTGGGCGATTGCCGCCCCGGCTGATTTCGTCGCCACCGCCGCAAAGGAACTTGGCAGCACCAGCGACACCGCAGGGTACGGGCCGCCGTACAACGCGACTCCGGATGCAGCGCAGAAAATCGGTCCCATCGACCTGCAAAGCCTCTCGGGCGTCCGCATTCGGGTGGATACAGCGAATGACTTCGTGATTGCGCCGCTGGAGACGTTGCCCTCTCCGCCGGCCGCCGTAGCCGATTGGACTGCCGCCACGGATCAGCAACGCTCCGACTGGACAGCCGCCTATTCCGATGCCCTCGACGCCGCCCCGGACAACGCCCCGGCCAGCGTAGCCGCGGGCGACTACGGCCCGGTTCCTGCGCTGACCGGCGCGCTGCTGGACATGGCACGGAACGGCAATCTGGACGGCGTGCTGGAAGGTGGCGGCAACTTCTACAACATGGACTACACCCGCAGCCTGCTGTTTCTCGGCGACGGCACCTATTTCCCGGACCTTGCGGCCAGCCAACACCTCACCGGGGACCAGTGGGGCGTCATGAACGAGACCGGCGACACGCCCGGGCAGTCCTGGCTGTGGCTTTTCTCGCTCCTCTATCAGGTGGAACCATTCAAGTCCTCGCCTAATGCCGATGCCCTTGTTGTGGTCACAATGCTCGTGTTGACCGCGTTGCTGGCCGCACTGCCGTTCATTCCCGGCCTGAGGTCGCTGCCGCGGCAGGTACCCGTGCACCGCCTGATCTGGAGAGACTACTACCGAAACCGTTGACCCCGTCAGCAACGGATCGGGTGCCACGGTCGGGCGGACTACCGGCCAAAGCCAACTGGTGACGATGTGGTTCGTTCCCAAGGGTTCGCCGCTGTGGTGTTCGTGCGTCTACAGTGCCGGCCGCCCCTCCCGCACCGCTCCGCCCTCGCCGAGGAAGCCACCCACTCCTGACCCTGCATGGGACAGCCCGTTCCTCAGCTCCGGTTTTTGGTCCGTGAGGTCGCCGGCGCCGTCCAAGGATCCACCGGCCAGGGATGCCTGGGGTAGCGTCCGCGCATCTCGGCACGGACCTGTGCGTAGGGCCCGGACCAGAACGAGGCGAGATCATCGGTAACAGCCAACGGCCGCCGGGCGGGCGACAGCAGATGGAAGAGCACGGGTACCCGGCCGCCCACCAGCCGCGGCGTCCGGTCCCAGCCGAAGCACTCCTGGAGTTTGACGGCGACGACGGGGCGGCCACTGCCGTCCCCATCAGCGGGGTAGTCGATCCTGACCCACGAACCGCTCGGCACCTCAAGGCGTTCGGGAACGAGTTCCCCTAGACGGGAGGCCTCGGGCCATGGCAGCAGGCGCCGCAGCGGCTCCGTCAGCTCGATCCCGCTCGTGGCGGCGCCGCCGGCCAGCGCCTCAAGCTCCGGCGCCAGCCACTCCTCGAGCCGGGCCAGCAGCGCCGGCTCGGAAACATCCGGCCAAGGCCCACCCAGTTCCCGGTGGAGCAGGGCGAGACGGCGGCGGAGTGCGTCCGCCGCCGTCGACCATCCAATGGTTCCAAGTCCTTCCTTTTCCAGCTCCCGGGCCACGGCTGTGCGCCCTTCAGCAACAGAGGGACGCACGGGAGTGGAGGACAGGACGATCGCGCCCAGCCGGCGGTCCTTGCGGGCGGTGACCCTGCCTTGCTTGAACCGTGCTTCCACGCTCTCGGTGAGGAGGTGCCGGGCTGCGGCCTCCGCCGTGTCCGCCGTCAGCGGCGCAGCGGAACGGATGACGGCTCCGGTGCCGGCCGCATCGCGTCCCTGGGCCCGGGAAACTTCGGCGACAGCGAGCCATTCGTGACCGGCCAGGGAACTTCCGGTGGGGAGACCGGCCCGCGTCCCGGAGCTGAGCAGGTAGCGCTCCGGGCCGTCACCGGCGACCCGCCGAGCGACGCGGTCCGGGAACGCGAGGGCAACGACGAAGCCGACTGATTCAGTGGCGCTTACCGCCGCCTGCGGCAGGGTTGTGGCGCCGAACTTCTTCTGGCGAGCGACCGACTCCATCCGCCGGACATCCTCCAGCCAGCGCCGGGATGCTGGTTCCCGGCCAGCGCGCAGCGCGGCTACCAGCCGCGGCAGGTCGGCGCCGGGGGCACGCTGGTCCCCGGCGACGACGGCGACGGCTTCCGCGGCGGCACGGATTCCGACGACGGCCCCGCCGTCCAGCAAGGCGCGGGCAAGCCGGGGATCGGCAGGAACTCTTGCCAGTTCCTTGCCGAGATTCGTGGCGAGGCCGTCCGGGGCCACCGCGCCGAGTTCGCGCAGCACCTCGACGGCCTCGTCCATCGCAGCCTGCGGAGGGGCGTCGGGCAGGGACAGGCCGCGGCCGCCAGGCGAACCCCAGCAGGCCAGGATCAGGGCGGAGGCGGTGAGGTCCGCGACGGCGATCTCCGGCGTCTGGTGGGCCGGCGCTGCACCGTAGCTCTTTTGGTCGTAGCAACGGACCGCGCGTCCGGGGCCTTGGCGCGCAGCCCGGCCGGCCCGTTGTTCGGCGGAGGCCCGGGAGCAGGAAACGTTCACGAGGCCGGACATCCCCCGGCCCACATCCCGACGGGGCTCGCGGGACAGGCCTGAGTCGATGACCAGACGGACGCCCGGGACGGTCAAGGAGGATTCTGCGAGCGACGTCGACACGATGATCCGCGGGCGCCCGCCGGTTTCCCGCCCGGAGACGGCGCGGTCCTGTTCTGCGGGTCCAATCTGTCCGTGCAACTCAAGGACGTCAGCACCGGTCCTGCCACGGAGCCGGCCGGCAACATAGGACACTTCCCACGCTCCCGGCACGAACACCAGTGCGTCCATGTCCTGGCCCGCCGCGAGTGCGTGGGAGTGCGACGATGCCGCGGTGTCCGCCACGTGGTCAAGGAACGCGCGCGTGACCCCGCGTTCATCCAGACGCGGCACCGCGGCGGGCACCCAGTCCACCTCGAGCGGATACAGTGCGGACGGGCAGTCAACCACCGGTGACGGCAAGCCGCCGTCGTGGTTTCCGGAATGACCCGCCGAACCGATCAGGGCGGCGAAGCGGGGCGCGTCCAGGGTGGCGGACATCGCGACGAGTCCGAGGTCGCCCCGGAGCTGGCGCACTTCCGTGAGCATACCGAGCAACAAGTCGGTTTCGAGGCCGCGTTCATGCACCTCGTCCAAAATGACGGCGCTGGCACCTTCCAGTCCAGGATCCGCGAGCAGCCGGTTCAGCAGGATGCCCGGGGTGACAAATTCGATCAGGGTGCCCGGACTCGTCTGCCGTTCCCCGCGGACTGTGTATCCGATGCGGTCCCCAACCCGGCTGCCGTCCAGAGCCGCCAGTCGCCTCGCCGCGGACCGGGCGGCGACGCGCCGGGGTTGGGTCACGATGATGCCCGGGGCGGGCCCGGGGCCGGGCCGCCAGGCAGCGCCCAGCGCCAGGTTGGCCAGCAAGGGCGGCACCAGGGTTGTTTTGCCCGTGCCCGGCGGCGCCTGCACCACAGCAGCGGCGCCGGGCCCCCCGCCCTGCAGCGCCCGGGCCAGCTCACCGAGCGAGTGTGCGAATGCCAAGCCGGCCCCGATGACTCCCAGATTGAAGGGGCCGGGAGCAGCGGGCAGCGGAGCGGCTGGAGAAGTCACGTTCCCATTGTGCCCACAAAGCCGGGGCCGGAGTGCAGCCGGACGTTCCCCTGGACCCGGCGGGCCAGCGCACCATGTCCGGCATGCCTAAGCCGGCGCAGGGCGGGCTCGTTGCTGCCCGGGTGAGGTAGGCGGGCTTGGGCTTCCAACCGCGGCCAGGTCCGGGCAGGTCAGCCGTTCGTCAGATCAGAGTGGTGGGCAGCGACCACGTTAGGGTGGGCCCGCACCCGGTAGCGCAGGGCATTGTCACCGTACGTTTCCAGAATCGGGCTGTTCGTCGGATCCACCGACAGGCCGCGGGCTTTGGCCTGGAACTCGGGGCTCACGG
Source organism: Pseudarthrobacter sp. PH31-O2 (assembly GCF_030063265.1). Classification (NCBI taxonomy): domain Bacteria; kingdom Bacillati; phylum Actinomycetota; class Actinomycetes; order Micrococcales; family Micrococcaceae; genus Pseudarthrobacter; species Pseudarthrobacter sp. PH31-O2. The sequence continues at coordinate 871,026 of NZ_JASIST010000001.1, forward strand.
CGAGTTGCGGCATCGTCGCGTCCAGCGCGGGGTTGAAGAAGAAGGGCAGTGATATCCGGTCCGTGCCGCGCAGTGGCGAGATTACCCGGTGCAGCGTGGCCTTGAGGTACCCGTTTGTCGCCAGTTCGAGCATCTCACCGATATTAACGACGAACGTGCCCGGCACTTGCGGGGCATCGATCCATTGCCCCTGGTACTCGACCTGCAGGCCACCTTTGCCGGGCTCGACAAGCAGCAACGTCAGGACACCGCCGTCCCGGTGGGAGCCCACACCTTGCTTGGGTTCCGGGTCGGACTCCCCCGGGTACCGCACCACTTTGAGCAACGGAAATGCCCTTGCCGCGAAGGCCGCATCAAAGGTGTTTTGCGGCGCCCCCAGGGACACAGCCAGCGCTCGCAGGAGGTCCAGCGAAATGGCGCTGAGCCGTTCGGTCCACGCCAGGACGATGTCCCGCATTTCCGGGATGGCGTCCGGCCACAAGTTGGGTCCCTCAAGGCGCCAATAGTCGGCGACGCCGGGTCCCGGGCTCACAGCCGCCCGCTCGACGCCGATGTCGATCTGCTCGCGCCAGTCAACAGCGCCGTCGGTTAGCTCGCCGCCGACCCTGGTGTATCCGCGGAACTGCGGACTGTGGACATTTTCGACGGCGAGCTTCTGTTCGTCGGGAAGTTCGAAGAAGCGCCGGGACACGTCGAGCATGGCGTCCGTCAGCTCCTGCGGGATGCCGTGTCCGGCCAGGTAGAGGAAGCCAACCTCGTGCATGGCGTTGCGCAGCTCATCGCGAAAACGCGTGGCCTCCCGGTGACCTGCACTTAAGAGGGAGTAGTCCAGGACGGGCAATGATTCGAGTGTCATCCATTAGTCCTTATCAATGAACTTGGCAAGTTGCGGACTGAATACTCTTTAATATTACGGACGGCTGGTCAATGCGCGGCATTCAGATGTCGAAATAAGACCCTGGTGGGCCGCGGGTCCGGATATGCGCAGCAGTGGACGCTGGCAACGCCTGTCACCTGAGTGATGGGCGTGACGGCGGACTGTCGTGGCTCAGCTTTTACCCAGGGTTTACATGCCATCTCTTGCGGCGTCCCGTTGCCTGCAAGAGACTGTTGATCACGAGATGACGAGAGTCAGTGGTTGTTCAGTGGTTGTTCGGCCAGGACAGTGGAAGATCAACGCAGCGATGAGCCGGTGAGTCTTCTGCAGTGTGGACGACCGGGGAGGAACCGCAGACCGGAAGGATTGTTATGGCCGCCTCTTTTGAATTGTTCATCGACGCAGAGTCGCACTTCCGATTCCGCCTGCGGGCACCGGACGGGACCGTTGTGGCAGTATCGACGGCGTTCAACGACAAGTCCAAAGCCGTCGCCGGCATCGCCGAGTGCGCGAATGCGCAGGCATGGGCCTGATCACCGACCTGTGCGCCGGGGGAAGCGCGCAAAGCCCTGTCCGGGAACCAGCGCCTTCCGGCCCGGCGCTGGCGGAGGGTCATGAACGGCATAAACGAAGCGAAAAATTCCATTCCCGCGCCCGGACAATCCGCAGGATCACAACAGCTACCAGGTGGAGCGGGGCAGCATAGGATCGTCGCTGAATGAGACCGGCAGGCGGGCCTGGGCCGGCACTCCGTCTCCGCACCACTTAAGGACGCGCAAGGCCCGCAGGGTGTTCCACCGACTGGGCCGCCCGTCGCCGTCTTCGAGCTGGAAATGGACCTGCCCCGGATGCGTGTTTTCCAGGAGCCAGGTGCCGTCCGGCTGCCTCTTCGAGCCAAGCAACTCGGTTGCGTCGGCTAGCCGCGGGTCCGGCGGATTCCCGGTGGAGCGGAAGTAGTCAAGGGCGCGAAGGACGTCGTAGTGCCAGCGCGTCGGGAAGCTGAACTTCAGCCAGGCCGGGTCGGCTGTTTCGCCAGTGCTTTTGCGTCGGAACAACCGCCGGTCCAGCAGATACTCCTCGCCGCGCCGCCGGGCCTCGCTGGTTTCAGCTGAACCTCCGGTTGCCTGCTCGTGAGCGAGCAGGCCTTCGAGGACATTGATCGTCGTTGCAACCGACGAAACCACGGCACCGTCGGCCGCCCAGCAATTCCAGCCGCCGTCGTTGAGCTGATCCCCTAGTAGCCGGGCCACGACGCCGTCGACGTCCTCACCGAAGTAGGCGCCGAGCCCGACTGCCATTCCATTGATGCAGGGCTCCACCTCACCGGTGAAATAGGGCTGGGCGCCTTCCTCCCAGCGGCAGTTTTCCCGCACGAGTTCGACGGTGCGGCGGATCTGGTCGTTTTTCGGGTCGACGCCGAAGTCCCGCAACTGCAGGAGGCTGTACGTGGTGGCGGTCCAGGGCTGGCACCCGGCGGCGGGAACGTCGGTCCCAACGGCGGCGGCCGGGAAATAGGCTCCCCCGGCCCATTGGCCGTCCGCCCCGCGCAGTGCCAGCAACCGGGCACCCCACCCCTCAGTGGCCACCCGCGATCGCTCAGCTGTCACAACGCCGGTTGTGGCGCCGTCGAGATCTCGGAGCACTTGCCAGCGAATGGCAGGATCGGAATCCCGCAGCCAGTCCAGGACTGTCATGCGCAGAGACTGCTGCCCGCGCCTAGCCCTCGCAATCAACGCAGTACAGGTGACCGTTCTTCTCGCGCGCGATCTGGGAGCGGTGCCGGACCAGGAAGCAGGAGTAGCAGGTGAATTCATCCTGCGCCTGGGGTATGACCTGGACGACTAGTTCCTCGGCGACGAACTCTCCGCCCGGCGCAATCGAACCGTCTAGCGAATCCGCCTCATCCAGGTCACGCACCACACTGCGGGCGTCCGGAGCGTTCTCAGATTGCAGCGCCTCCAGGGACCTGTCCTGCGACTCCTTGACGTCGGAGCGTACTTCATCATAATCGGTTGCCACTGGGGTGTTTCTCTCTTCTACGGAATGCTTGTCGGATAGGTGTTCAACAGACAGGAGTGCCCTGGTATTCCCCCTCACCAGAGATTAGCCCCGATAAGGCCCGGGCACGAGCCAGTGCGGGACTGTTGCCAAAGAATTACGGACAGCAATTGATTTGTACATTCGTTGGCGTTAAGGCTAGATTCGGGGAAGTTTCTTTGGGGGAAATCATGAACAAAGCGCAAAGGCGTGCCCACGTGGAGCCGCCGTGTCCGGAATGCGGCTCACGGGTCATTCCGATTTGGAAAGATGAACGGTCCGTGGCTTCCAAGCAGCCCGATTGGCGGGTGCGCGCCCGTCAATGCAGCGACCAGGAGTGTGCGCTCGGCGCCACCCCTGACGTGCTGTCGCCGTGAAAGGCGCCGTCCGGGCCGCCCTGCTGTCGCGCTCGGACCGCCAGCCGACAAAACACTTCCGGACACCAGCGGGTCTCCCCGATTCGACCGGAAGGGTGTTCAATAGTAGTAGGGGCGGCGCCCTTCCCACATTGCTCAAGGTGGCTGGCCCCAGTTGCTTGCCGGAGCCGCGAGGCCCGGTGCGAGACGGGGTCGGCGACGCTTGAGAACCCTCTGAGACCGGGGTTCTCTGCCCCAGCCGTCGTCGGCCCCCTGGTTGTTCCGGCCTCGTCACACTACCCGGCAGCGGGAGTGCGTCCCCGCCCGGTAGCCAGCTGACAGTAATGTACCTACATGAAACCTAGCGATGACCACCGAGGAACGCCATGACCGAACTCGATCTTGACGTGCGCTGGTACGAGGGAACCCGATCGCGGCCCAGCCGCACCGCACCGCCAATCCAGGTCCACCGGGCCGCACCGAACACCATAGTGCTCCGGCAAAACATCACCGACAATTTCGAAGCTCCGTTCCTGTACCTGCTGTTCGGCGACGAGCGCGCCTTCCTTCTTGATACGGGCGCGACGGCGGACCCCACCAGGTTTCCGCTGCGTGCAACGGTGGACACCCTTATTGACCGCTGGCTGCACGAACACCCCCACGACGGTTACGAACTCGTTGTTGCCCACTCCCACGCCCATGGAGATCACATTGCCGCAGACGGGCAGTTTACCGGCCGGCACCGGACAAGGCTCGTGGGACACAGTGCCGAGCACGTCGCCGCGTTTTTCGGAATCCACGATTGGCCGCACGGCACGGCCCGGTTTGACCTCGGCGGACGCATTCTTGAACTGATCCCCGTCCCCGGCCATCATCCGTCCGCCATCGCCGTCTATGACGAGGACACCGGCATCCTGCTCACCGGGGACACCGTCTACCCGGGACGGCTCTACGTGCAGGACTTTCCGGCCTTTCAGCATTCGCTGCGTACGCTCTGCGATTTCGCTGCGGCCCATCCGGTCGCTGCTGTTCTTGGTGCGCACATCGAAATGCCAGCCCGCCCGTTTCGGGACTTCCCGCTCGGTTCGACCTGGCATCCAGACGAAGCGCCGCTTCCGTTGGCAGCCGGGACACTCCAGGCGATCAGGGACGCCACCTTGCTCAATGACCGCCCCGGAGCGCAGCGTCACGCTAATTTCATCATCTGGAACGGGCCGTGCCGGCGCGAGTCAGTAGCCCAGTCCGTCCGGCTCCTCCTGTCCCGGGCGCTGGGCCGCGGACTCGGCCGCTAGCTGTGCCCCTGGGCCGGCGAGCCAGCACACCGCCCTAGCTGCCCGGGGGCGATGCCAGGGACGATCTGTTGAAGTCGGTGTGCCATACCCCGGTGGGTTGTCCGTTGCCGTCGGTGACCACATACTCTGGCCATCGATCGAAAGCAGAGCACGGATGGGAGATCCCCAAGTCGACCACATCCGTGACGGAAAGGCCCTCCGCTTCGGCCAGGACGGTGTGATGGTCAAAAAGGGTCCGCACCAGGGCTGTTGCGCCGTCTCGTGGGCCGCCGTCCGCAGTCAGGGCCGCCAGGAAGACCGGCTTTCCGGCGTCGTAGGGAAGGTCCCGTTTGCCGGCGCCGACGACGGCGGTTCCCGCCTCGGGAACGGACACTACGACGGCCCGGACCGAAAGTGCCGGCACCAGCCCCGGAACCGGACTGACACTTGCGTAGGTCCCGTGGTCGTGGGTGACGTAGCAGCCGGAGCGCAGGATCGTTCGGGTGCCGGGCACTTGGCTGTCGTCGGGAAGGTGAGCGGCAACGCGGTCCGGAAAGGCGGAGCCGCCCATGGTGTAGATGGGAGCGACTGTGTCGAAGTATTTCGCGGCAGCATAATACGCGTCCCGCACCAGCCGGCAGTGCCGGTCGACGGCGTCGAGCGTCGACTGGGTCCGGCTGTTGGGTACTACCCCTTCGTAGCCGGCAACACCGACGAGCCGGAGTCCCGCGGTGCCATGGATCAACTCGGCCAGGCGCAGCGCCTGCGGGAGGTTCCGGACGCCTGTGCGCCCGCCGGGAGTGCCGACGTCAATCAGCACCTCAAGGCCTGCGGCGGCCCCGGCGAAGACTTCGGCTGCCGCCGCAACACCGGCAGCAGAATCCACGAAGCAGCAGATGTGCCGACCGGAATCCTCCTCCAGCAGGGTACGGAGGCGCAGGAGGCCGTGCCGATCAACGATCTCGTTGGCGACGAGGACGCGCTGGTGTCCCCAGCCGATGGCCAATTGCGCTTGATCCAGGGTGGCAACCGTGACGCCAACGGCCCCGGCAGCCACCTGGCGGTTGATGATTGGCGCGGACATCGTTGTCTTAACGTGGGGAGCAAGTTCAACTCCCCGCTCCTGGCACCAGGCCGCCATGACTCGGATGTTGTTGTCCAGGGCCTCGATATTGAGACGCAGTTGAGGATACGCCGGGTTGCTGGCGGTTCCGGCCGCTGACTCTTTGTTGCTTCCGCAGTGAGGGTGGGTCGGGCTGATCACGGCGCTCCTTTCGCTCCGGTCCGCACGGCCCGCTAACCGCAGCAGTCCACGGGAGGCCATCGCTGGCGCTGTGTTGATTGTGTCACGCCGCGTTCGGGCCGCGGACTGGTGCGGGCACCCGGCCGCCGTGATGGTCGGCGCCGCGCATACGCACAGCCACAAACAGTCCGGACAGCGCTGTGAGTCCTGCAACGACGCCGACGGCGGCCGGGATGCCCATGGCGTCCGCGACGATGCCGGAGAGCAGTGCGCCGACAGCGAAGCCGCCGTCGCGCCAAAGCCGGTAGACGCCGACCGATCTGGCCCGCCACCGGGGATGGGCGACATCTCCGATAGCCGCAAGCAGGGTCGGGTAAACCATGGCAGTTCCGAGACCGAGAAGAACGGCGGCGGTCAGCCAGGTGGCGAAGTCATGGCCGACGGCGATCACTGCCAGGGCGGCGGCCTGGACCATCATGCCGCCGACGATCAGCCCTTTGCGCCCGTATTTGTCCGACAATGCACCGGTGAAGAGTTGCGCCGCACCCCAGACGGCGGGATAGGCCGCAGCGAGAAGACCGATCTTTTCGATCGTCAGTCCGGCGGCGGCAAACATAACGGGGAAGAGTCCCCAGGCGAGGCCGTCGTTGAGATTGTTGATCATGCCGGCCTGGCTTACCGACGACAGGGATTTGTCCTGGAAGCTGGTGAACGCGAAGATCTGGCGGTTGCTCAGCTCGGCGCCGGCCGCTTTGCGGTGGGCCGTGTGATTGGCGGCTTCGACCCCGGCGTAGTCCCGGGTTTCCTTCACGGCAAAGACCGATAGCCCGAGGCCGAGAGCGATGTAGGCGGCGCCGAGCAGGAAGGGCCCGGGCCGCAGACCGTAGGTGGCGGCGATGTGGCCGGTGGCGAGGGCGGTGCCGGCGACGCCGAGGTAGCCGGCGGCTTCGTTGAGGCCCATCGCCAGCCCGCGCCCGGATGGTCCCACCAGATCCATTTTCATCACGACTGTGGTGGACCACGTGAGGCCCTGGCTAATGCCCAGGATCACGTTGCCGGCGACGATCCAGCCCCAGCTCGGCCCAAGAATAAGCATCAGCGGAACCGGCAGAGCAACTATCCAGCCGGCTATCAGAATGGGTTTGCGGCCGTAGCGGTCCGAGAGGGTGCCCGCGAAATAGTTGGTGGCGGCCTTGGCGAGGCCAAAGGCCAGGATGTACGTCAACGCGCTGGTGTAGAGGCCGAGGTGGAAGACCTGCCCGGCCAGCAGCGGGAGCACTGTGCGTTCCTGGCCCAGGGTTCCTCCGACGAGGGCATTAACTGCGACGAGGAGCATAAACTGCGCAAGGTTCTGCCGCAGCCCCAACGTGATGCCGCTGGGGCTGCGCCGCTGCAGGCGTGAATCGGTGGTGCCGGACATCAGCATGCCTCACGTGGTTTGAGCAGAAGACCGACGGCGGCCCTGTCGCCAGGGCCGCCGACGGCGGTGTCAGGGTGTGAAGCTAGCTCGCTGAGACGGCATCCAGCGGCTGCCGCGATACCCAGGCGGCGTAACTGCCGTCCAGTTCCACGACGTCGTAGCCCGCGCGGCGCAGGGCGCTGGCCGCGACGGAGTTCCGGACGCCGCTCTGGCAGTAGCTCACGATGGTTCCTTCGGCGGGGAGCTGGTCGAGGTTCCACATCACCCGGCCGCCGCTGAGCTGGTGCGAGCCGGGGATGTGTCCGGCCGCGTGTTCGGTGCGGTTGCGGACGTCCAGGACCATGGCCGCGTCGAAGCCCGCGAGTTCCTCCGGCTGGATGAGTTTCGGAATGCTGACGGGCAGACCCTCGAAGCCGGTGACATAGCCGGCCACCGAGTCAATGCCGACGCGGACCAGATGGTCCCACATCTCCTGCGCGGAAGCCTGGTCCGGAGCCAGCAACACCAGCGGGTTCTTGTCCGTTTCCGGGTTGACCACCCAGGCTCCAAAGCTGGCCACGGACTTCCCGGCCGGGATGTTCACAGAGCCGATGACGGTACCTTCATGAACCTGGTCGTTGGGCCTGGTGTCAACGAATGTCACAGTATCGGCGGCGAGATCGGTGGCGACCGTCGCCAGGGTGAGCTCCTGCAGCGGTGCGCGGGCGCCCAGTAGCGCCGGTCCCTGCCGGTTTTCGCGCTTCATCCGGCCAAAGTACGCATGCGCGTCCGGCTGGCCCTCGAGTAGCTCGTCAATGAAGCCCTGCTCGTCATTCGCCGAGAGGTACGGGGCCCACCAGGCGAAGCGCCGTTCGTACCCGACAGTGCTGGACGGGATTGCGCCGAGGGCTTTTCCGCAGGCGCTGCCCGCCCCGTGGGCAGGGTGGACCTGGACGTAGTCAGGCAAGGTCACGAACTTTTCCCGCAGGCTGGTGAAGAGCTGCTTGGCTCCTGCGAATCGGGTATCCACACCGCCGGCGGCCTCATCCAGCAGATCCGGCCGGCCCAGGTCGCCGGAGAAGACGAAGTCGCCGGAGAGCAGGTACCCGGGATGGTCACTGAACGCCCCGTCCGTTACAAGGAAGGACAGGTGCTCCGGCGTGTGGCCCGGGGTGTGCAGCGCTTGGATGCTGATGTTGCCAAGAACAATCTTGTCGCCATCGAGCAGCCGTTCGCCGTCGAATCCGTACTGCCAGTCCGGTCCGCCTTCCCCGGAAACGTAGATTTTCGCGCCGGTAGCGGCGGCGAGCTCACGGGTGCCGGAGAGGTAATCGGCGTGGATATGGGTCTCGGTCACGGCCACGATCTTCATGCCGTTTTTCGCAGCAAGTGCCTGGTACACCGCGATGTCGCGGCGGCCGTCCACCACTACCGCTTCGCCCTTGGCCTGGCAGCCGATCAGGTAGCTGGCCTGGGCAAGGTCCTCGTCGTAAATGCGTTCCAGAAGCATGTGCTCTCCTTCGTCATGTGTCGGGGTGTCCCCGTGAACTAGGTTTAACACTAATACCCCCGGGGGTATCTGGCAAGCGGCCGATTCTGCCGAAGGCCGTTCTACGCCACGAGTCTCCCAGATACCCCCGGGGGTAGTCAAAATACTGACGGGGGTATCCTCGGTGTCGCCGCTGAAACGGACTCGCCAGTAACCGGCAGGGCCGCGGAGGACCTGGCGCCGGACGCCAGCAATGAACCCGCAGACCGGCCGGTGGCGAGGTGCTAGGTTCCGCAGAAGGTCCGGTAGGGGCCAAACTCGACCGGCGGCGCTGCAGCGAAGCGTTCCAGGCCCGGGCGCTCGACGAAGGGGTTGGTCACCGCGGCCAGAAGTTGCCCTAACGGTGCGAGGTCGCCGCCGGTACCGGCCGCGAGGGCGTCCTCTACAAGGTGGTTGCGCGGGATATAGGCGGGGTTGACCCGGTCCATTGCATCCGCGTCCGGATCTTCGGCACTCCAACGCTCCACCCATGCATCGAAAGCCGCCGGGTCGGGAAGCAGAGACCTCGCCGGCCCGGTGTTGCCGCGGGCGGCAGCACCAAGGCTTCGGAAGAAGGCGGTGTGGTCGGCACGCCCGGCCTGCAGGATGCTGAGCAGCTCGTCCACCATCGTGGCAGCCACATCGTCTTCGACGCCGGCAGCCAAGCCAAGCTTCGCCCGCATCCCGGCCGACCAGGCAGCGCCGTACTGCTGCCGGAACCCGGCGAGCGACTCCTGCGCCAGGGCGATCGCCTGCTCTTGCTCGTCGTGGAAGAGCGGCAAGAGGGACTCTGCGAGCCGCGTGAGGTTCCACTCCGCAATGGCGGGCTGGTTGCGGTAGGAATAACGTCCGGTCTCGTCAATCGAACTGAAGACCGTCGCCGGAATAAAGGCGTCCAGGAAGGCGCAGGGGCCATAGTCGATGGTCTCGCCGGAGATTGTCATATTGTCGGTATTCATAACGCCGTGAACAAACCCCACCAACATCCATTGCGCAACCAGCGACGCCTGGGCGCTGATCACTGCCTGGAACAAGGCCAGATGGGGGTGCCTGGCTGCGGCCGCGGCGGGATGGAGGCGGGTGATGGCGTGGTCGGCGAGCCGCCGCAGCAGGCCGATGTCCCCTGTCCCCCTGGCGTACTGGAAGCTGCCCACCCGCAGATGACTGCTTGCCACCCGCGTCAGCACGGCCCCTGGCTGCATCGTTTCGCGTTGCACCTGCTGCCCGGTGGCCACTACCGCCAGGGACCGTGTGGTGGGGATGCCCAGGGCATGCATCGCTTCACTGACGATGTATTCGCGGAGCATCGGCCCCAGCACTGCCCGTCCGTCGCCGCCGCGGGCAAAAGGGGTGCGCCCGGAGCCCTTGAGATGAACATCGCGGAGACGGCCTTCCACGTCCATCAATTCGCCGAGCAGGAGCGCTCTCCCGTCGCCCAGCCGAGGGGCCAACGAGCCGAACTGGTGGCCGGTATACGCCTGTGCCACAGGAGTCGCACCGTCGGGGACCAGATTGCCGATCAGCAGCCGCAGCCCATCGGAACCGCGAAGGTAGGCGGGATCAAGGCCAAGCTCTCCGGCCAAGGGCTTGTTGAGGACCACGAACCGGGGGTCCGGGGCCTCGTCCGCCTGCCAGGGGATGGACATCTCCCCCAGCTCCCGGGCAAAACGGCCGTCAAAGCTGACAGGTGAGGAAGCTGTGGCAGTCATACTCCAAGACTAACTGTGGCGCCTCAGCGGGCTGCCACCTTCTTAATGGCTACCATCTCTATAATCCTGGTCGAGGGCTCTCCAACCAACGCCGGAGCCGTCACACCGGTCTTCCAGGTGTCGTTCTGCAGACGGCCCAAAAAATCCACAGCCTCTTCCTGGGTATCAAAATCCATCTCCAGCATGACGTAGTCCTCTTGGTCCAGCGGCCGCGAAATCCGGAACGACCGCACTCCCGAAGCGGCCCGGTCCAGCGGGTCACTGTCGAAAGCCCTCCTCCACATGCCGAAGTCCCGGACCTGGTGTTCGATCTGCAGGGTAATCATGTGACTCTCCTGTCGCCGTCGTTATTGAAGCCCAACTCTAGGCCCGAAGGGCTGCTCAACGTAAGGTGTCCGGGACCTGCCAGAAAGCGGGGCGGTCCCTGGATCCGCGCCAAAATGACTATTGCCTGCTGGTGATCAACGCAGAGCACGGGCGGGCCGCGGGAATCATTACTGCACGGAATCACTACTGCGCGGAATCGGTCGGCGCGGCGGCCTGATCGGCCCGGTGGCGCTGGCGGCGGCTGGCCAGCAGGAAAGGCGCGGCGACTAGCCCGATGATGCCGCCGACCGCCAGCGACGCGGAGTAGCCGTACACATCTGCTGCCCGGCCGAGCATCGGCTGCACCACCACACCGCCGCTTGATCCCATCAGCGAGTCAAAGCTAAGCACTGTTGCCCGTTGCCGCGAGGCGATCATGTCGTTGAGGTAAGCCTGCCGCACCGGGGTGCCCGCGGACGTTACCAGGGCCCAGAGTGCCAGCAGCACCAGGGCCACCCAGAACACCTGGATAAACCCAAGAGTGACCAGGATTACCGCCCCCATAACGCTGCTCAGAATGAGTAAGGTCGTCCGCCGCTGCACAAGGCGCCGCAGCCGTGGCGCCAACCAACCGCCAATCACCTGGGCAGCTGCCACGATTGCCGCCGCCACCCCGGCCACGGAGTACGCGTGCGGGTCGCCGAAAAGCTCCAGCAGGTACGGCTGGAGCGCGTAGAAGACATAGATCCCGACGCCGGCACTGAACGGCGCGGCGAACATCACGTACCGGACGGGCGGATTCTTCAAGCCGTTCTCAATCGAGGCGGAGAGTACGGCACGGGTCGCCTGAAGCGGGTGTCCCTTCCGTTCCGGAGTGAACCCGACGTCGTGCATGAGCCTAAAGGCCACAACGAACATCACCATCAGCACTCCCACCCGCAGCATAAACGGCACGCCGAGGTTGGTGGCCTGGGCGATGACACCGCCGGCCACCGAGCCAGCAAGCATTGCGATGCCCGAGACCATCAATCCCCGGCCGAGTACCGTCTCCAGGTCGCCTTCGTATCCGGAAAACCGCAACGCGTCGACGAGCCACGCTTCCACCGCCCCGGAGAAAAAGGTGAATCCCAAGCCGAGCACAACGGAAACCACTGCCCACAACCAGAATGGGGCGGAAAGCTGCCACAGCAGGTAATAGAGGTAGGTGGATAGCGCCAGCGTGACGGTGCCGAGCAGGAAGGAAACCCGGCGTCCCCAGCCATCGGCGATCGCACCGGTGGGCACTTCAAACAGCACCATCCCGGCGGTGAAAAAGGCGTTCGCGGCAAAAGCCTCAAGGTTGCTCAGCCCGGCATCGAGCAGGAAGAGGGTGTTGATCCCCCATATGAACGAGGCCGCAAGGGTATTGCCCAGCGTCAACGTCAGATAGATGCGCTGAATCGTTAGGGCGGCGGCGTTCATCGGGTTGCCGTCCCCGGCGGGGCGAGCGGCTGGCACCAGGCCATTCTCGTCTCCTTGCTCGATGAGAGCCAGAGAAGCGGGCGGAGGAAACCCGCACGCAGCTCGCTCGGTTCGCCGGGGCACCACTCATTGCGGCGCTACATCTCGCCGAGCTCGAAGATCTCCAAGGTGAACGTCCCTTTCCGCTCGGACAGGAAGGGGTGTCCGTCCGCCAGGGCTCTAGCCGCCGCGAGGCTTTCGGCTTCCACTATCGAATAGCCGTTCAGATCCGAAGAGTCCGCCACGGCACCGTCGTCCACCACCGCTGTACGGGAAGGCGTAAACGGTGCGCCAATATCGAGCAGGGCCGGCCCGATTTTCTCCACCCAGCCGCCCCAGGCGGCAGTCTGCTCCGCTGACTGCTCCGGGGTGAACTGGTCCATCGGTGTGGCCGGACCCTTGTAGAGATAGATGAACTTGCTCATAACATGTCCTTTCATCTGCGTTCGCCTTTCGAACGGCCCGGCATGGACGCTGAGACCGCCCCGCCCGTGCGAACTATTAGGAGGCGGGATTGTGCAAGGGATGCAGCAGATGCGGCCGCCCTGGCATTGTGTGCTCCTGCCGTGAGTTGGCTTATCAGATGCCGGCGACCTCACGGCCGGTGAACGCAACGAGGCGCTCCATGCTCGCCGCCGACTCATCGACAAGCGTCCCCGGGGCGAAGTCGCCGCCGCGCTGGTGAGAACTGATCGTGTTCCGGGCAAGGCCCAGCACGTAGTCCGCGAGTACCGGCGAGACGGTGAGCTCCTGCCCGGTGGCCTTCGCAAAGTCCCAGGCGTGGACCAGGAATTCCACATTCAGGATATTTGCCACCATCGTGGCGGGAAGTTCCGCGAAGCCCATGTCCACGCTTCCCGCCAGGCCCCGGGCCCGGAAAGCTTCCAGGATGATTTGCGCTGCGTCGGCGATTCTAACCTCGGGCGGGGCCGTCGGCTGGGCAGGAACGGAAACACCGAGTGCACTGCCGATCGATGCAATCGACCCGAAGAGATGGTTCAGGAGGCCTTCCACGGTGAAGCCTGCGCAGGGCGTGCGGGCTCCCATGTCAGAGTCCTTGAGTCCGCGGAGAATGCGTTGGACTACGGCGAGGGTGGCTTCGGCGCTGGCAAGCTCATCGATCGGATCCGGGGCTGCCGCCCAGTCATCGTCACCGGCGTCGCCGGTCGTGGCCAAAAGTACGAGTCGCGCCATAAAGTGGTTCCAGCCTTGGGCGTGGCCGATCTCCTGCTCCGCGGTTAGCCCGTCGTGGATCAGCTGGACAGTCGTTCCGCCGTCGACCGCTTCCAGGGTCACTGTCACAGTCGAGGCACCCGGCGGCAACTGGGTGTCCCCCTCCCATCCCCAGGTGTAGATGACACGTTTACCCGGCTCGATTTCCACAAACGTCCCCAGCGCCACATGTCCCGGGGTAACGGTCCAGCGATAGCTTCCACCGATGCGAAGCTCGACCCTGGCCGCGACGGCCTTCCAACGGCGAAGCCGTTCAGGCTCCGTGATGAGCAAGAAGGCGGTATCCGGGTCAACCGGGAGGAAAACAGTTTTTGTGTAGGACATCAGTTCTTCCCTTGCCGTGAAGGTGGGCGGAGCCGGCCGGCGTCAGCGACCAGCAGATCCAGTTCGTTGGTCCAGAAGGAGTCGAATTGTTCACGCAGCCGGACCATCCCCGAGGAGTCCAAACCGTAGTACCGGTTCCTGCCGTCCTTTCGGGCCGAGACGAGACCGACATCGGATAAAAGCAACAGATGCTGCGAGATCGCAGAGCGGCTCACAGGAAAGTTTGCGGAGAGCTCCGTTACCGTTTTCTCCCCCGCTGCCAAGAGTCGAAGCAGTGCCCGCCTGGTTGGCTCCGTGGCAACTTCCAGAAGATCAGGCACAATTAATACGTTAGCCTTGGCTAACGTATTGTGCAAGTGTTTGTCGGGCATAACACCCGCTCGCTGGTTGGCGCAGGCCCGGACACCGACCGCCGTTGCCGGGACCGTGGATTCGCCCATGGCGAGGCTCCAACTGCGCCGATATTGTGCGAGGCTTAGCGGATGGATCTGGAGGTGTCGGCCGCGCTCACGATTCCCGCGGCGGAACTGGGCTGGCGGTTCTCGCGTTCGTCCGGCCCGGGAGGTCAGCACGTCAACACCTCGGACAGCCGCGTCGAGCTCACGTGGAATGTCGTCGCCTCCGCGGTGCTTTCGGACGATCAACGACTGATGCTGGTCACCCGGCTGGATTCCCGCCTCATCGCCGGAAGCATCACAGTTACCGCTTCCGAGCGGCGTTCCCAGCTGCGCAACCGCGAAATCGCCTTGGCAAAGCTCGCCGGCCTCATAGCAGGCGGCCTTGCGCCCGAGGCTGCGCGGCGCCGCGCCACCAAACCGACGCGGGGTTCCAACCGCCGGCGACTCGCGGCAAAGGAACAGCGCTCGGCGACAAAACGGCAGCGGCAACGGCCGTCAGCAGAGTAGCGGGGCGGCGGATCCCGGACCTGCGGCTGACGGGCGAGCCGGCGCCCGCGCAGGCCTCAACCCAGCGTGCCCAAGATGGCGGTCCGGCTCCCTCCGGCGGCGGGCCGGGTGACGCTGGGTGTGCTGTGGGCCGGGGCGCCGCGGGCGCCCCGGCCCAGGCGATCAGCCGTTCCGGGACATGGGCACGCCCATGCCGGGATCTATCTTGTGCGGGCCCGCAGCCGACGGTGTGACATCGAAGTCGAAGATGGCTGTGGGGATGTAGACAGTCGAGCAGGAGTTGGGGATATCCACAACACCGGAGAGCCGGCCTTCAATGGGCACGGCTCCCAGGATCATGTAGGCCTGCTCTCCGCTGTAGCCGAACTTCTTCAGATAATCGATGGCGTGGAGGCAAGCCCGCTGGTAGGACAGGTGCGAGTCCAGATAGCGCTGTTCGCCGTCAAGTGTCACCGACGTTCCGGAGAAGGCCAGCCACTGCGAGAACTGCGGGTCGACGTTGCCGGGCATAAAGATGGCATTCTCGCTGACGCCGTAGGTGTCCATGCCGCCTTTGATGATGTCCACCCGGAGGTCTATAAAACCGCCCATTTCGATGGCGCCGCAGAAGGTGATTTCGCCGTCGCCCTGGGAGAAATGCAGATCACCCAACGAGAGGTTGGCGCCGTCAACGAAGACCGGATAGAAGATCCGGCTGCCCTTGGACAGGTTCTTGATGTCCTGGTTTCCACCGTTTTCACGCGGCGGGGCAGTCCTGGCCGCTTCCGCTGCGACCCGGCTAAAATCCGCCTCGGGCAGGTGTCCGAGTACAGCGTGCCCGGCCTCGGGCGGCAGCGCCAGGGGTGGGACGCGGTTGGGGTTGGTGGCAATGAGGTCACCTTCGCGCTTGTTCCACTTCGCGAGCAGTTGAGCCGACGGCGCCGTGCCCATCAGTCCCGGGTGGATCAGCCCGGTAAAGGAAACGCCGGGAACGTGCCGCGATGTTGCGATCTGTCCGGTGAAATCCCAAATGGCCTTATAAGCGTCCGGGAACTGATCGGTCAGGAATCCGCCACCATTGTTTCTGGAGAAAATACCGGTGTAGCCCCAGCCCTGCCCGGCGAGCGGGCCGGAATCTTCCTGCGGAATGGGACCAACGTCGAGAATATCAACCACCAGCAGGTCCCCTGGTTTTGCGCCTTCGATGGCGAAGGGGCCGCTGAGTTTATGGACGGTCAGCAGGGGAGCATTCAGGATATCGTCTGCCGAGTCGTCATTGACGATCGCGCCGTCGAACCATTCCCGGCAGTCCACCCGGAACGACTCACCAGGCTTGACCGTGGCAATGGCAGGGATTTCCGGATGCCATCGGTTATGGCCTATTTTCTCCTGGTCCTCGAACTTCTTTGACGAGTCAAGGTTAAATATCTTTGCGGGCATTGTGTCTCCTTTGACTAGGTTCCGCTTCTTAGATTCCTAGGGCCGCGGTAGTTTCTGATGTAACGGGTTGGAGGTGTATGGCTGGACCCTCTTGGGGGCGCCCGGAATGCGGGAGTTCACCACCTGGGGTTCGGCGGCGCTGCGCACGGTGCTGTCGATAAGTTTGAACGCGGCTGACCCGGACCGTGAAAGGTAGGGACTGCTGATGACGCGGCGGGATACGCCGCCGCAGGCCGGGCATACTGCGGTCTCCGGCGCCTCTCCGATCGGGTGCTGCGATTCGAACAAAACCTCATGGGATGGGCAACGGTATTCGTAGGTGGCCATGGCCGGGTCCTCTCTTGTCCGGGTGGGAGACTATTCCCCCTACGGGATGTTTAAGCGGTCCGGGCCACATTGGTGGGCTGGGGCGCCAGGGCCCTGTTGCGCATCGCCTTCCGGCCGAGGAAGTAGGCCGCGGCCAGGGCCACCGCGGCAATCGCGGCAACCAGGGCCGCATACCCGTTGTTGGTCTCATAACGGCCAAGAAGCAGGAAGAACGCGGGGATGGTGCCGGTCAGGTGGCTGATGAAGACGGTGAACCAACCGGTCATGGTGGTGAGCGAATCCTTCTTCAACCCGAGGACCAGGAAAAAGAGGAACCAGAGGACGGCCCAGACAAACCAGATGATGCCAAAGACCGGGTCCGCCACCAAGGTAAATTGCAGGACTCCGATCGCAACGGCACAGGCTGCCACAAACAGCGAGAACCAGCCCAGGCCTTCGCCGCTGATTCCTGTCATTTGCAGGATCCCTACATACAAGTAGGTAAACCCGAACAGATACAGACCGGCCGCACCGAAGATAACAGTGGGATCGTTGTTGGCCTGAAGGATGATAATCGTCGGAAACACCACCTGCATGGTGCCAACAAAAAAATTGAGGATTGCCGCAGACTTCCCCGGGATGACCCCCAAAAGCATCAGCCCGTTGATAAACAGAACTGCTCCAACGTAAAGCAAACCAACACTACCCATGTCAACTCCAGCGCGAGGTGAATAGAGACTTTGCGGGCGCTCCCGGCGTTCTTTGGCAAGTGCTGTGCCCGCCTAAAGAGCCGAAGCAAAAGAATGTCCTGAACTCAGGATTTATCCCTAGACTAGACCTCCCGGGCGGCACCCTCTAAGGTCCTTTGGCCCTGCCGCTAGGGCCGAATTGACGGGGCGGTTATCGGAGCGGCGGCCCGGGCCTTGGGCCCGAGATAAGTAACGGGTTGGTGACGGTTCCCGGGTGACCCATCCGGGGTGGGGGGTGTTCCCGAAGTACTCCTGACAGACCAAGCCGGACCCGCTGGATTCATTGTCAGGACCGCACCGCTTACGGTGTGGCCGC
>NZ_JASIST010000020.1:0-4505 GCF_030063265.1 Pseudarthrobacter sp. PH31-O2
CGTTATCTAGGGTCGAGGATCGGTAACTTGTCCTGACCTGCGGTTTCGTTTCGTGGACTGTGTCCATGAGGCGATCATACGGTCCAAGTTTTACCAAAGGTTTAGTCGAAAACCGGAACACTACCGCTTTTCGTCGCTTGGAGCACATGACGACTAAGACTGACAGCACGACGGCTTTACACCTCAGCGCAAATGCTGTGGCAGCAGGCCCGGCGCAAGCCCGTGCGGACATTCACGCACAGACGAATCACGCGCCGCCGAACGCACCGGTTAGCACCCGCTTCACCGGGCATTTTTTGCGGGCGGAACATACGGGAATATGACGCCTGCGGAATCACACCGATTTGAAAACTACCTAAGACCTCTGCAAGCGCCCATGCGAACGACCGGCTTGCGGGACGGTGCCGAGTTCTTGTCTGAACACCCGTTTTAGAGACGAGTCGGTGCCGGCTCGGTGGCTGCTTTGATGTAGCGGTCGGCTAGTTCACGCAGGATGGTTCGAAGTTCTGGTGGATCGAGCACCGTGAATGGGACGTTGAGGTTCGTGATGTAGCGAACTAGATCGTGCAGGGAGTCGCTGCCAGTTTCCAGAAGGCAGTGGTGTTCGTCAATAGGGTGCAGCAGACCGGCTTCCGGCGGAAGAATGTCAGCGATGGCGTCAACGGAGCCATGAAGCTGGATGTGGGCCTGATGTTTCCATGCCCGTGAGCCGACCCCGCGCAGGACATGGTTGGCAGCATCTTCCGGTGGCTCACGCGGGGTGAACCGCCGCCCAGTTGGCGAGGGTTCGCCAATGCGGTCCGCTCGGAAGGTTCGCCAGTCGTCACGGTCGCAGTCCCATGCGAGGAGGTACCAACGGCGGCCTGTGTAGACGAGCCGATGAGGCTCAGCCCGTCGATTGCTGGCTGTGCTGTCACGGCCCAGGTAATGAAAGACCATTTGACGGTGGTCGCGGCAGGCTCCGGCGATGAATGTGAGTATCCCCGCTTCAACGGTTGGCCCACGGCCGGTTGCTGAGACGGTAGTTAGCCGGAGCGCATCCACGCGTTTCCGCAGCCGGGTTGGAAGAGTTTGTTCAAGTTTGGCCATCGCGCGCAGGGAAGTTTCTTCGATCCCGGTCACCGAGCCGGAAGCTGCTGCGGCCAGGCCAACCGCTACGGCGACCGCTTCCTCGTCGTCAAGGAGCAGCGGCGGCAGCGTCGAACCGGGAGCTAGACGATACCCTCCGGTGATTCCAGGGCTGGAATGCACCTCGTAACCAAGGATGCGCAATCGTTCAATGTCGTTGCGTACGGTCCTGGTCGTGACCTCCAGCCTGTTGGCGAGGTCAGCGCCGGACCAGTCACGACGTATTTGCAGGAGCGAGAGCAGGCGAAGCAAGCGAACGGATGTGTCCAACATGTTCTGACCTCTTTCGGCTATTGAGGAACGCCACATTCCGCAATTGAGAATACGCTGATCGGAAGAAGCTACCAATCTATGACGAGGGATAAACCATGAGCTTGCGGGGATTCAGCACGATCAATTTCTGGGCCGAGGATGTTGCGGGGGCCACCGCCTGGTATGCGCAGTTCCTGGGCCTGGACCCCTATTTCGAGCGATCCGGCCCAGACGGGGAACCTGTCTACGCCGAGTTTCGCATAGGTGATTACCAGCACGAGCTTGGCATCATTGATCTCCGGTACCGTCCATCGCCTGCCACAACTGGGCAGGCGTCAATTGAGCCAGGAGGTGCGGTCACGCACTGGCATGTTGATGATCTTGACGGAACCGTGGAGATGCTCCTGGCGATGGGTGCCACGGTGTACCAGCCCATAACAACGCGTGGTGACACTGGTTTTGTCACGGCCTCGGTGATCGATCCGTTCGGCAACGTGCTGGGCGTCATGACCAGCCCCCATTATCTTGAGGTGCTCTCCTCATCGCTTGGGGCGAAACCGTGAACGCACTTGAATTCTCCGACGCATCTGACTGGGAATTATGGCTGACAATCCAGCACGACAAACGGACCGAGGCGTGGTTGCGTATCGGCAAGCGACATGCGAGCGTGCCGCTAATCACGATTGCCGAGGCGGGCGAATTGGCGCTGTGCTTCGGTTGGATTGACGGTCAACGCAAAGCCTGTGACGAGGTGTCGTTTCTTCAACGGTATTCGCGCCGCCGGCCAGGGACCCCGTGGTCAAAGATTAACGTCGGCAGGGTTGAATCACTGGTCCAGGCAGGGCGCATGCGGCCACCCGGGATAAAGGAAATCGATGAAGCCAAGGCCGATGGACGATGGGAAGCAGCGTACGAATCGCAACGCTCCGCCAGTGTGCCCGCAGAGCTGACAGCGGCGCTGACAGGCAGCCCCCTGGCGTCTGCTGCCTTCGATGGTCTTAGTCGCTCTGACAGATATCTCCTCATCCTGCCGATGTTGAAGGCCTACACGCCCGAGACTCGCGCAAGCGCTCTCGCCCGCGTTGTTACTCGTCTAGCTATCCAGGCGTAGTTATGGTCAGAGCCAAATCAAACTGATCAGCGTTGCGCCATGCAGCAGCACTGAATCGTCCGAGGCCTATACGCTCTCGCTGACTTCTCCATCCGATGAGAAGGGGCTGGATCCGCGCAAACACCCAGAAAGGCTCCGATGACCCCTGAAACGCAGAGGATGACGACGGACCGTCCCCACCGGCGATCGAGATTGGGCAGCTCGGCCAAACCGCAGAATGTTTGCAGGTGCCAGAAGCCGCTGTGGATGCCGGCTGTCATGATGCCCCGCACGGAGGACTGATGTTTGTACAGCGTGTGCTTTCCCCGATCGATGGCGTGGAGTCATGGACGGTGCTGGGCGATGACGGTACCCCGGTGGCTCCGATCGAACGGTACCTGGCGTACTTGACCCAGATTGAGCGGTCGCCCAACACGGTTAAGGCCTACGCCCACGATTTGAAGGACTGGTTTGAGTTCCTCAGCGGCCAGGCCCTGGACTGGCGTGAGGTGCGGTTGGAGAACGTTGCCGAGTTCGTCGCCTGGCTGCGCCGTCCGCTGCCCTTGCGCGACGGGTCGGTTTCAATCCTGCCGTCGGTGGAACACCACTGCACTGAAGCGACGGTCAATCGCAAGCTCTCTGCTCTCAGCGCGTTTTATCAGCACGCCGCGCGCCACGGCATCGACCTCGGGGAGTTGCTGAGGACGTGGCAGCCGGCTGGAGGCCGCAGCTCGGGTTGGAAGCCGTTCTTGCATCACATCAGCAAGGGCAAACCTCAGCCACGGCGCGCCATCGTGCTTCGCGCGCAGCGCAAGCTCCCGCGTGTACTAACCGCCGCGGAGGTGCAGACGATCCTCGATGCTTGTGGCCATCTGCGGGACCGGTTCCTGTTCGCCGTGCTCTTTGACACCGGGATGCGGATCGGGGAGGCGCTGGGTCTACGACATGAGGACATCGCCGCGGCCGAGTCCCAGATCACGGTCCAGCGTCGGGTCAACGGCAACGGTGCACGCTCCAAGTCACGCAACCCGCGGACGGTTCCGGTGAGTGCAGAGTTGGTCCGGCTCTATTCCGACTATCTGTATCTGGAGTACGGCGAGCTGGACTCCGACTACGTCTTTGTGAACCTGTGGGGTCGACCCCACGGTCACCCGCTGACCTACACGGCCGTTTACGACCTGGTCAAACGGCTGCGCCGACGTACAGGGATCGACTTCGACCCGCACTGGTACCGCCACACCGTCGCCACCCGGATGCTGCGTGACGGTGTGCCGATCGAGATCGTCTCCAAGCTGCTCGGGCACGCCGACATCACCACTACTGCCGCCGTCTACGGGCATCTGAGTGCTGAGGACGCCCGCCGCACGCTGGAGGAAGCGGGCTGGTTCACCGGCAGAGAGGTACAACTGTGAGCACACCCAGCGCGCTGATACCCGAACAACTACCGAGGACGGGGAGCGAGCGACGCCGAACGTCCCGTCAGACGAGTAGTTGGGACACGGAGTATGGCCGGGATGTTTGGCGGCTGCGTGAGCTCGGCATAAAGGACAAACGCCTGGCCAGGATCACCTTCGAGGACATCCCACAGCCCTGGCTCAAGGCCTTGGCCAAACGATGGGCCCGCTGGCGCCTGGCCACGGGACTCGGAGTGGTCAGCGTCTCCTCGGGCACCCGGGCGATCACCTCTTTCGGGCAGTTCCTCACCGCTGCGGCACCCTCGGTCCAGGAGCTGGGACAGCTGGACCGGGAGGCGCTGGAACGCTACCTCGCCCACCTGCACGCCCGATGCTCGGGCACCGTGAAACACCGCATGCTGATCGGGCAGCTGAATCTGTTCTTCACCACCATCCGACAGCACGGCTGGGATGACTCTCTTCCCTCGGCGGTGATGTTCTACAGCGAGGACTTCCCCAAGGAAGCCATCCGGCAACCGCGCGCGCTGAGCGAAACCGTGATGGCCCAGCTGGAGAACCCGAACAACCTCGCCAAGTGGAACAACCCCAGCTACACGCTGATCACGCAGATCTTGATGGGG
>NZ_JASIST010000020.1:4602-5957 GCF_030063265.1 Pseudarthrobacter sp. PH31-O2
GGTGTGGGCTGCGCATCACCGATACCGTCCGCCTGCCGACCGATTGCATCGTCTACGACGGTGAGGGAGCGCCCTACCTTCGCTACCTCAACCACAAGATGAAGCGCGAGGCTCTGGTGCCTATCGACGCCGACCTCGCCGACGCCATCACTGCGCAGCGATGCCGCCTTCGGGAGCGTTGGCCGGGTGGTGCGCCGGTGCTCTTCCCGCGAGCTACCCACAGCGACGACGGCCAGGAGTCAGTCAGTGACGGCGTCTACCGGAAGGCGCTGCACCGTTGGCTCAAGCGCTGCGCCGTCCGTGACGAGCACGGCCAACCAGTTCGTGTCGTCCCGCACAGCTTCCGGCATACCCTGGGTACCAGGCTAATCAACCGAGACGTCCCCCAAGAAGTAGTCCGCCGGATCCTGGACCACGACTCCCACGTCATGACTGCCCACTACGCCCGGCTCAGCGACACTACGATCCGCCGACACTGGGAAGCCGCGCGGAAGGTCAACATCAAGGGCGAGACCGTCACCCTCGACCCCGACGGGCCGCTGGCAGAGGCGGCATGGGCCAAGCAGCGGGTCGGTCGGGCGACCCAGGCCCTGCCCAACGGTTTCTGTGGGCTGCCAGTCCAGAAGTCCTGCCCGCACGCGAACGCGTGCCTGAGTTGTCCTATGTTCATCACCACCTCGGAGTTCCTGCCCGAGCACCGGAAGCATCGTCAACAGGTCGTGCAGATCATCACTGCGGCTGAAGCCCGCGGCCAGCAACGACTGATCGAGATGAACCAGCAGGTCCTGGGAAACCTCGACCAAATCATCACCACATTGGAGAACGACGAGGACTACGAAGCAGCACCTGATGCATGCCGATAACAGTCATCACCTGATCACCGCCGCCCAACAGCGCCACGAGACCACACGTGCCAAAGCCACCCAGGCTCTTCGCGACCTCGACCGCGAAGGCGGCGCAGTCACCTTTCAGATCGTCGCGCAGAAAGCGCAAGTCTCACGGTCCTGGCTCTACACCCAGCCCGATATCTGCGTCGAGATTCGACGGCTCCGTGACCTTCAGCGCGACTCGGAGGGCTCGCGCCTGCCCGCGCCCCAACGTTCCACAGAAGCATCCCTGCTACGCCGCCTCGAAGTTGCCAACGCGCGCGCCCGGGACCTCACCGCCGAGAACCAGCAACTCCGGAAGCAACTGGAACACGCCCTCGGGCGAGCACGGGCATCGACGGCGGAACGGCGCCCAGGCGGGGCCGCTTGATAGACGGCTCAAGATAACTACGTCCACCAGGAAGATTTCCGATCCACTGAGCCGCGTGCTGGACGTCATGGCCACGTCTGACCGGACTCTAGATAACG
>NZ_JASIST010000021.1:0-1688 GCF_030063265.1 Pseudarthrobacter sp. PH31-O2
TTTTGTTCCTCACGCAACGGGTTTGTTGGTTGGGAACCACATAGTGGACGCAAGCAGTCTTGTTATCTTTGTACCACCCTTGATGGGCAAACCTCTTTTGAAGGATTGGTTTGTCCAGGTGGTGTGTGGTGTAAGTTATCGGCCTATTAGTACCGGTCAGCTTCACGAGTCGTTAGTCCTCGCTTCCACATCCGGCCTATCAACCCAGTGGTCTGGCTGGGGGCCTCTCACACACAAGGTGTATGGAAATCTCATCTCGAAGCGAGCTTCCCGCTTAGATGCTTTCAGCGGTTATCCCATCCGAACGTAGCTAATCAGCGGTGCACTTGGCAGTACAACTGACACACCAGAGGTTCGTCCGTCCCGGTCCTCTCGTACTAAGGACAGCCCTTCTCAAATTTCCTGCGCGCGCAGCGGATAGGGACCGAACTGTCTCACGACGTTCTAAACCCAGCTCGCGTACCGCTTTAATGGGCGAACAGCCCAACCCTTGGGACCTACTCCAGCCCCAGGATGCGACGAGCCGACATCGAGGTGCCAAACCATGCCGTCGATATGGACTCTTGGGCAAGATCAGCCTGTTATCCCCGAGGTACCTTTTATCCGTTGAGCGACGGCCATTCCACAATGTACCGCCGGATCACTAGTCCCGACTTTCGTCCCTGCTCGAGATGTCTCTCTCACAGTCAAGCTCCCTTGTGCACTTACACTCGACACCTGATTGCCAACCAGGCTGAGGGAACCTTTGGGCGCCTCCGTTACTTTTTAGGAGGCAACCGCCCCAGTTAAACTACCCATCAGGCACTGTCCCTGACCCGGATTACGGGCCGAAGTTAGATGTCCAAAGTGACCAGAGTGGTATTTCAACGATGACTCCACCCGAACTGGCGTCCGGGCTTCAACGTCTCCCACCTATCCTACACAAGCCACTCCGAACACCAATACCAAACTATAGTAAAGGTCTCGGGGTCTTTCCGTCCTGCTGCGCGTAACGAGCATCTTTACTCGTACTGCAATTTCGCCGAGTTTATGGTTGAGACAGCGGGGAAGTCGTTACTCCATTCGTGCAGGTCGGAACTTACCCGACAAGGAATTTCGCTACCTTAGGATGGTTATAGTTACCACCGCCGTTTACTGGGGCTTGAATTCTCAGCTTCGCCTTGCGGCTAACCGGTCCTCTTAACCTTCCAGCACCGGGCAGGAGTCAGTCCGTATACATCGTCTTGCGACTTCGCACGGACCTGTGTTTTTAGTAAACAGTCGCTTCCCCCTGGTCTCTGCGGCCCCTGCACGCTCCGGACAGCTTGTGTCCATCACGATGGGGGCCCCCCTTCTCCCGAAGTTACGGGGGCATTTTGCCGAGTTCCTTAACCATAATTCTCTCGATCGCCTTAGTATTCTCTACCTGATCACCTGTGTCGGTTTGGGGTACGGGCGGCTAAAACCTCGCGTCGATGCTTTTCTAGGCAGCATAGGATCACCGAATCCCCCCTTACGGGAGTCCCATCGGATCTCAGGCATCATGAACGGCGGATTTGCCTACCGTTCGCCCTACATCCTTAGACCGGGACAACCATCGCCCGGCTCGGCTACCTTCCTGCGTCACACCTGTTAATACGCTTGCCTCCCAGGATCAGGTCCCGCGCTCCACCAAAACCCTTCACCCACAAGGGGTGTCAGGCAGGTAT
>NZ_JASIST010000021.1:1784-5478 GCF_030063265.1 Pseudarthrobacter sp. PH31-O2
TCGGGCAGTTAGTATCCCCTGTTCAACATGGACGGTTTTTCGCCGGTACGGGAATATCAACCCGTTGTCCATCGACTACGCCTGTCGGCCTCGCCTTAGGTCCCGACTTACCCAGGGCAGATTAGCTTGACCCTGGAACCCTTGATCATTCGGCGGACGGGTTTCTCACCCGTCTTTCGCTACTCATGCCTGCATTCTCACTCGTGTAGGCTCCACCGCTGGTTTACACCGCGACTTCACTGCCCACACGACGCTCCCCTACCACTCCAGACGCCTGAACCAACCCACAAGGGGCGGCTTAGCTAATATCTGAAATCCACAACTTCGGCGGTGTACTTGAGCCCCGCTACATTGTCGGCGCGGAATCACTTGACCAGTGAGCTATTACGCACTCTTTTAAGGATGGCTGCTTCTAAGCCAACCTCCTGGTTGTCTTCGCAACTCCACATCCTTTCCCACTTAGCACACGCTTAGGGGCCTTAGTTGGTGGTCTGGGCTGTTTCCCTCTCGACTATGAAGCTTATCCCCCACAGTCTCACTGCTGCGCTCTCACTTACCGGCATTCGGAGTTTGGCTGACGTCAGTAACCTTGTAGGGCCCATTAGCCATCCAGTAGCTCTACCTCCGGTAAGAAACACGCAACGCTGCACCTAAATGCATTTCGGGGAGAACCAGCTATCACGAAGTTTGATTGGCCTTTCACCCCTACCCACAGCTCATCCCCTCCATTTTCAACTGAAGTGGGTTCGGTCCTCCACGACGTCTTACCGTCGCTTCAACCTGGCCATGGGTAGATCACTTCGCTTCGGGTCTAGATCACGCCACTGCAACGCCCTATTCAGACTCGCTTTCGCTACGGCTTCCCCACACGGGTTAACCTCGCGACGTAACACTAACTCGCAGGCTCATTCTTCAAAAGGCACGCCGTCACCAGAATCAGACTGGCTCCGACGGATTGTAAGCACACGGTTTCAGGTACTGTTTCACTCCCCTCCCGGGGTACTTTTCACCTTTCCCTCACGGTACTGGTCCGCTATCGGTCATTAGGGAGTATTTAGGCTTATCAGGTGGTCCTGACAGATTCACACGGGATTTCTCGGGCCCCGTGCTACTTGGGATACTCCCCGGGCGGTGCACAACATTTCGGTTACGGGGCTCACACCCTCTCTGGCCGGCCTTTCAAGACCGTTCACCTATGCCTGCACTACACACCCCACTGTCCCGGCAGAGACAGAATGGGAAGTCCCACAACCCCGACCATGCAACGCCCGCCGGCTATCACACATGGAACGGTTTAGCCTGATCCGCGTTCGCTCGCCACTACTGACGGAATCACTATTGTTTTCTCTTCCTGCGGGTACTGAGATGTTTCACTTCCCCGCGTTCCCTCCACGCACCCTATGTGTTCAGATGCGGGTCACCAGGCAACTCGCGCCCCTGGCGGGGTTTCCCCATTCGGACACCCTGGGATCACAGTCCGGTTATCGACTCCCCCAGGCTTATCGCAGATTCCTACGTCCTTCTTCGGCTCCTAATGCCAAGGCATCCACCGTGTGCTCTTAAAAACTTGACCACAAAAGATCAAAAACGCTAATTTTCGAGAGAACCACGAAAACCAACCCACACACCCAAAGGCGCCCAGGTCAGATCCAGGTTCATATTCTTGGAAATTGCTTCTTATAAAAGATGCTCGCGTCCACTATGTAGTTCTCAAACAACAACCCCGTACCACACACCCCACACGCAACCCCCACAAAGGGACCAAACCGTGCGATCGATGCAGCCAGGAACAACCAGAAACACCAGCACCGGACACCACAGCGAAAACCGCGGAACCCGGCCCCTGTTGCCTCAGGACCCAACAGTGTGCCAAACACTAAACCACCAGCACCCCCCGCACACCGTTCCAGGAACCACACAAGTGCAGAACCGTACTAAGTGCCGCAGGAAAAACCAGCGGCCGCTACTTGTTGATATTCCACCCGTGAGCACCCGCCGCAGAACTAGCGTCTGCGCAACGGGCGTACTCCTGACAACCCCTCCACACTCACATACATGAGGCAAGGTGACTGTAGGTGCTCCTTAGAAAGGAGGTGATCCAGCCGCACCTTCCGGTACGGCTACCTTGTTACGACTTAGTCCCAATCGCCAGTCCCACCTTCGACAGCTCCCTCCCACAAGGGGTTAGGCCACCGGCTTCGGGTGTTACCAACTTTCGTGACTTGACGGGCGGTGTGTACAAGGCCCGGGAACGTATTCACCGCAGCGTTGCTGATCTGCGATTACTAGCGACTCCGACTTCATGGGGTCGAGTTGCAGACCCCAATCCGAACTGAGACCGGCTTTTTGGGATTAGCTCCACCTCACAGTATCGCAACCCTTTGTACCGGCCATTGTAGCATGCGTGAAGCCCAAGACATAAGGGGCATGATGATTTGACGTCGTCCCCACCTTCCTCCGAGTTGACCCCGGCAGTCTCCTATGAGTCCCCGCCATCACGCGCTGGCAACATAGAACGAGGGTTGCGCTCGTTGCGGGACTTAACCCAACATCTCACGACACGAGCTGACGACAACCATGCACCACCTGTAAACCGACCGCAAGCGGGGCACCTGTTTCCAGGTATTACCGGTTCATGTCAAGCCTTGGTAAGGTTCTTCGCGTTGCATCGAATTAATCCGCATGCTCCGCCGCTTGTGCGGGCCCCCGTCAATTCCTTTGAGTTTTAGCCTTGCGGCCGTACTCCCCAGGCGGGGCACTTAATGCGTTAGCTACGGCGCGGAAAACGTGGAATGTCCCCCACACCTAGTGCCCAACGTTTACGGCATGGACTACCAGGGTATCTAATCCTGTTCGCTCCCCATGCTTTCGCTCCTCAGCGTCAGTTAATGCCCAGAGACCTGCCTTCGCCATCGGTGTTCCTCCTGATATCTGCGCATTTCACCGCTACACCAGGAATTCCAGTCTCCCCTACATCACTCTAGTCTGCCCGTACCCACCGCAGATCCGGAGTTGAGCCCCGGACTTTCACGGCAGACGCGACAAACCGCCTACGAGCTCTTTACGCCCAATAATTCCGGATAACGCTTGCGCCCTACGTATTACCGCGGCTGCTGGCACGTAGTTAGCCGGCGCTTCTTCTGCAGGTACCGTCACTTTCGCTTCTTCCCTACTGAAAGAGGTTTACAACCCGAAGGCCGTCATCCCTCACGCGGCGTCGCTGCATCAGGCTTTCGCCCATTGTGCAATATTCCCCACTGCTGCCTCCCGTAGGAGTCTGGGCCGTGTCTCAGTCCCAGTGTGGCCGGTCACCCTCTCAGGCCGGCTACCCGTCGTCGCCTTGGTGAGCCATTACCTCACCAACAAGCTGATAGGCCGCGAGTCCATCCAAAACCACAATAAAGCTTTCCACCCCCCACCATGCGATGAGGAGTCATATCCGGTATTAGACCCAGTTTCCCAGGCTTATCCCAGAGTTAAGGGCAGGTTACTCACGTGTTACTCACCCGTTCGCCACTAATCCCCCAGCAAGCTGGGATCATCGTTCGACTTGCATGTGTTAAGCACGCCGCCAGCGTTCATCCTGAGCCAGGATCAAACTCTCCGTTGAAGTAAAACAGACACAACCAACACCCCCGGGAAAACGGGACGCATCAGCTGCACAAAATTTGAAACCAGCTGTAAAAACCAGACC
>NZ_JASIST010000022.1:0-4488 GCF_030063265.1 Pseudarthrobacter sp. PH31-O2
TGCCGGACCTTAGCGATGACCTGCTCGGGGGTATGTCTGCGTGCCATGATTCGTGAATTTCCTCCTGTGTCCATTCTCGGACACGAAACTCACACAGACACTGGACTTCTATCTGGGGACCCAACCAGCGGGCTTTGCTTTGAGCCGCTCTGCACGGCAGACTCACCGGTGAGTTTCTGTGACGGGCCCAAATTGGGTTTGCCGGGGCGGGCAACCGCGCGCCCGGTTGTGGATCGGTTTCCGGACAATGGTCTGACTCACCGCAGTGCTAAGAATCATGTGAGCGAATGTGGAACGACCGGTTACTCTCCTACACTTCCATCGATTGCTTCGCGCAGGAGATCAGCATGACCGTTGTGCCGGGCGGTTTCTTCCAGAATGTGCGTAAGAACCCATCGCAGGTTCCACTGGCTTCCGTCCCGGTCAGTACCCACGGACAAATCATCGAGGGAACAGTTGAGCAATGCGGTGCGACTTCGCGCGCAAGCATCCCTGTATAGGTCCCGCAGCTCCTGCGGGTCATCATTGGCAGCGCTGTGAAATTCCCAGTCCCGGTCTCCATCCCACGGAGCACTCCCCCAAGGCTCAAGTTCCTTTTCATCCTTGCCCAAGAATCTAACTTGAATCCAGTCGTCTTCAACGAGAGCCAGATGCTTGAGCAGACCCCCAAGAGTCAACGTCGAGGTTGTCAGTCGACGGTTCAGATCAGCGCGTCCCAGGTCCTGGGTCTTGAGGAGAAGTGTCGCTCGCTGGTAATCCAGAAACTGCTGAAGATTCGAGCTTTCATCTCGACATGACTGCGGATCCACTCGTTCCATGAAGGAAGTCTTACACGACTTCACTGCTGGTGGGCGATACGTCCCGTATGCCGTTCCTTAAACCGGACATGTAGTGGGCCGCGACTTAGTCATCGGGCGAGTCTCGCAGATTCCCGCAGAGGGATCGGCGACCAGGCACGTGTCCGTAGCTTGCCTACACTCGAATGCATGATCAACGTTGTCAGCGAAGCGTATTCGCGTCGGGCCGTGGAATACGTCGAACGCTTCGCTTCACTCGGTGCTGCGCACCCTTCAGATCGTCAACTGGTGGCGACGTGGGCGGATGGCATCGAGGGTGCAGTCATCGACGCCGGCTGCGGTCCGGGGCATTGGACCAACTTCCTCAGGGAAGCGGGGGTCCCTGCAGTCGGCGTGGATCTGGTTCCGGAGTTCATTGCGCACGCCCGCGGTGCTTATCCCGGCATCCCGTTTCGGACAGGCAGCCTCGACGCCCTCGACGTCGGCACAGGGTCAATGGGTGGAGTGCTCGCCTGGTACTCACTGATTCACTATGAGCCAGGCACGATCCGCACTCCTCTCCTTGAGTTCAGTCGGGTCCTTAAACCTGGTGGCGCCCTGCTGATCGGCTTCTTCGATGGTCACGTCGTCGAGAGGTTCGAACACGCGGTCGTCCCGGCATACCAGTGGCCGGTAGGGGATCTCTGCGACGAACTGGTGGCTGCGGGCTTTAATGTGGTCGAGACGCACGCACGGACAACCACCGGGCAGCGATCGCACGGAGCAATTCTCGCCATCCGCTGAGGTGTTCGGTAGAGGATCGGCGGATTCAGGCGGTCATTGCAACAGGAGGTTTTCGATCAGTTCGATCGGTTTCTTGAACTCTAGTCTTTTGCGCGGTCGGTCGTTGAGTTCCTGGGCGACCCAGTCGAGGTCTGTCGCGCTGTGGATGCTCAGGTCGGTGCCCTTGGGGAAATATTGGCGCAGCAGGCCGTTGGTGTTTTCGTTGATGCCGCGCTGCCAGGGTGAGTGCGGATCGCAGAAGTAGATGTCGATGCCGGCGTCGATCTTCACGGTTTTCCAGTCCTGCATCTCGATGCCTTGGTCCCAGGTCAGGGAATGCCGCAGCGACTCGGGGAGCGTCTTGATCTTCGCTGCCAGGGCGTCACGCATTTGTTCTGCTTTATAGCCATCCGGAAGATGAACGAGCATCGTGTAGTTGGTGGTTCTCTCCACAAGGGTCCCGATCGCGGACTGATTCCCTTTGCCGATTATGAGGTCGCCCTCCCAATGCCCGGGCACGGCCCGGTCCTGAACCTCGGGGGGACGCTCGGAGATATTGATCATCCCCGGAATCCGGTTCTTCCGCGGGCCGGCCTTCCTGCAGGGCTGCATGACCGCCCGCCCGGTGCGCAGGCACGCGGCCAGATCACGGTTCAGAACTCCGCGGGACTGAACGTAGAGGGACTGGTAGATCGTCTCAGGTGACACCCGCATCTCCGGCTCATCGGGGAACCCAACCCGCAGGCGTCCTGCGATCTGCTCAGCCGAATACTTCTTTTTCAGGTCCTCCTCCACCTTCGCACGCAACACCGTGTTCGTGTGCAGTTTCGCCGGTTTCGGCCGCGAAGCCCGCTCATACGCCAGAGCATGGGCCGACGTCGCCCGGTAAGGCAACCCGGCCACCGAATTGCGCCGAAGCTCCCTGGACACCGTCGAGGCAGATCTGCCGACCACGGCCCCGATCCGGCGCAGCGAGTATCCCTGGGCGCGCATCACCGCGATCTCCTCACACTGGGCGAAAGTCAGGCACCTGCCCTTCAGATCCCTGCCGCGGCGTGGCCTGACACCCCCGGCCTCGGCCAGGACCCGGCGCCCAGTCCGCCTGCTCGTATTGATCGGCACAACAGCGTCAGTGATGAAATCACCGGCCTGCATCCCAGCCCAAAACAGCTGCAGAAGATCCGGTCTTACATAAATCGAATACCCCGCCATAACAACACCCATCCGCTAAGTGTTGCAATCACCGCAAGAACCCAAGGATCCCCTTGCGGGCCTCGACTCGTCGTTGCATGACCGTGTTCGTCAGAGCATCGAAGTGAGTACGCCTCCATCTGCGCGCATGGCGGCCCCGTTTGTTGCCGATGAGAGTGGGCTTGCGAGGAAGACTGCCAGGTTTGCGATTTCTTCAGGCTCTATGAACCGCTCGAGGAGCGAGGTCTGATTTCCACCGATGATGGCCGCCTTGAGTTCACTTGTCGCGAGCTGCTGCGTCTTCGCAATTTGCTCGATTGTTTCGGCGACGCCGTCTGAATAGGTGGGTCCGCCAAGGATTGTATTGACCGTAACGCCGGTACCACGGGTGAGCTTGGCAAGTCCGTTGCTCAAGGCGAGTAGTCCTGCCTTGGTCACGCCGTAGTGGGTCATGTCGGCAGGGATGTTTACTCCCGATTCGCTGCCGATGAATATGATCCGGCCCCATCCGGCGTCCACCATTTTGGGAAGTACTGCGCGTGACAGCCGCACGCCACTCATAACGTTCACATCGAAGTAGCGCCCCCAGTCATCATCGGAGATTTCCCCGAAGGGTTTCACTTCGAAGAGTCCGACATTGTTCACGAGGATGTCGATGTCCTCGAGCGAACCCAGCAGGTGCTGTACCTCCGCAGGGTTGCGAAAGTCAGCAGCAATGCCTGAGACGATCGCGCCGGGCACCTCTGCCCTAAGTTTGCCCACCGCGCTTTCGACCCGGCTCTCATCGCGCCCGTTGATGATGACAGACACGCCCTCTCGAAGCAGCGCCTTCGCAATCGAGTAGCCAATGCCCTGGGTAGCGCCGCTAATGAAGGCCCGATTGGCCGCTAACTGCATGTCCATGATTGTGTTGCCTCACATTTTTTACTTGCTTGGGAAACCAAATGCTACAAGTAAATGATTGCTCAGTCAACTAAATGTGCAGCTAAACCCGGCTGTATCTCGTACTCTGGTCGTATGACTGATAGCAGCCCTCCAGTAGAACTAGCCGGTGAGGACCTTGAGACATGGGCGGGACTGGCTACCGTTTTGGAGTGGTTGCCGCCTGCGCTCGATGCGCCGTTGGTGCAAGATTTTGACCTAACACACTTCGAGTACGGCATCCTCTTCGCATTGGCTGACGCAGCTGATCGGACACTTCGCATGAGTGATCTGGCCGGCTTTGCCAACAGCTCTCTGTCGCGACTGTCTCGCGCAGTGTCACGGCTGGAAGGCCGGGGCTGGGTTCGGCGCTCCCAGGACCCCAGGGACGGGAGATCCACCCGAGCAACTCTCACCGACGCCGGCCGCAAGGTGATCAATGAGGCAACTCCGAGTCATGTCGACACCGTCAGAAGGCTGGTCCTTGACCCGCTAACGGCCGCTCAAAGACGCCAGTTGCGAGAGATCACCTTGCGTATTCAAAAGGCAATCAGGACACAGGAGGGATGGCGGCCGCCGCGAGGCATCAGTTCTCCCGCAGCATCGGAATAGCACATGTAGTCCTCGCAGAGTTCAGCTAGCAACTCGGGAACCATGCGGGTTGTCCGGTGAGGGATCCTTGGGTTCTCGCGGTGATTGCAACACTTAGCGGATGGGTGTTGTTATGGCGGGGTAT
Source organism: Pseudarthrobacter sp. PH31-O2 (assembly GCF_030063265.1). Lineage (NCBI taxonomy): Bacteria > Bacillati > Actinomycetota > Actinomycetes > Micrococcales > Micrococcaceae > Pseudarthrobacter > Pseudarthrobacter sp. PH31-O2. The sequence goes on from NZ_JASIST010000022.1 coordinate 4,408, forward strand.
TCAATTCATTTGAGGCCTGATCTCTTGCAGGTTTTTTGGGCCGGGATGCAGGCGGGTGATTTCATCACCGATGCCGTGGTT
>NZ_JASIST010000023.1:0-4005 GCF_030063265.1 Pseudarthrobacter sp. PH31-O2
CTACAATCATGAACGGCCCCACGGATCCCTGGACGGCATGACGCCGAAGCGCTACTGGGAAACCTGGACGCAAGAAAACCAATTAGCTATCGCATAGACGCTGGACTGCTAACGGGGGCCCAACCAGTCTAATCCAGGTCTGTGGTGAGGACGAGTTCAATAGTCTGTGTGAGTAGTGCGAGTTCGGCGTTCTCCTCGAGGTCCGGCCACTCCTCTTTGATCTCCAGAAGCTCGTGCAGGAATGACATTCCGGTGACGATGACCGCGAGCAGCACGGCCCGTTCCCGGGGGCGCGAGAGCCCGAGTTCGGTCATCATGGGCAGCATCATTCGACTGATGAAGATCTCGCGGAGCTGCGCTACAGCCTCGGGTTTCGAACTGGCTGCCCTCATCATTCCGAGGATGTTGCTGGCCTCGGGCGAGTTGACCGACTCGAGGATGCGGCGACCTATAGCCCGCGCAGCCTCCGCCCGTGGGAGAGTTGCCATGAGCTTTGGTGCAGCGAGAGCTTCCTCGCTCGGTGCGGGCATCGACGCCGCGAACAGGTGCTCTTTGCTGGAGAAGAAATAGATCGCAAGACTCGGATCGACTCCCGCTCGCTCGGCGATCATCCGCATAGTAGTCCGCTCATACCCGTGCTCGGCGAAGAGAGAGCGCGCGGCTACGAGGATCTGTTGCTTGCTTTCGCTGGTTCCCCTTCGGCGACCTGCTCGTGCGGTGGTCATTGGCACATCCCGGCCTAGTCGTGGTCCTTGACATGCAATCGTAGCGATCTCTTGAAATTTTAATTCAACGGCCGTTCAATTAGAGGGCGCAGCAACAACATCCCTACCAGCGAACCAAGGGGCAACGCCGTGACTCAGTCCTTGACATCGCCGTCGATTGCGACGGGCGTGACTCCCGAACGCCTTCGAGGCTTACGGCGGTGGAACATCGCACTAGCAGTACTGCACCTCGGCCAGGCTGCCGCGCTTCTCTTCCTGACGAACGACTTCGCAATTCCAGTGCTCGCTTCGTATGTTGATGGTCCTCCCGGAGCAGGAGAGGAGGGAGGCCTCGTAACCTCGACGCTCTTCGAGCTGACCATCGGGTATGTTCTCGTGGCATTCCTCGCACTGGCTGGCACTGATCACCTGCTGACGGCGACGCTCGGCCGCAAAATCTATGAGCGTGACCTCCGGCGCGGCATCAACCGGTTCCGGTGGGTCGAGTACTCGTTGAGCGCGACGCTCATGGTCATCGTGATCGCACTCTACTGGGGCATCGTGACTATCAACGCCCTCTTCGTCGTCGCCGGCGCCAACGTCGCAATGATTCTGTTCGGATACCTTCAAGAGCGAATGAACCCCCCGGGCCGAACATCGACCACGATGGTTCCGTTTTGGTTCGGTGCGCTGGTTGGAGTGACTCCGTGGGTGGCGATGGGCCTTAACATCCCGCTGTACTCCGACGCTCCGGAGTACATCTTCGTCATCTTGGCGATTCAGGGCGTTCTCTTTTTCTGCTTCGGACTCACTCAGTGGCTTCAGTACCGGGAAATAGGCCCGTGGGCCAACTATGCGTTCGGTGAGAAAACGTATCTGGTGCTGAGTCTCGCGGCGAAATCCCTGCTGACGTGGCAGGTCTTCCTGGCCTCTCTCATCGAATGAATAAGTGCCCTAACCAAGGATTCGGGCTGAGAGGGATTCCGCCGCTGCGACTACGTGGTCAAGGTGGTTGTCGGAAATCAGCCAAGGGTTGGGTTCTATTGGCTGGGCATGCCGATTGAATAGTGCGCCTGATCTGTCTTCCAAAGCGGGGTGGACCACGAGGGGCACCACTTTTTCGGCGTAGGCCTCCGCGCTCTGGAACAGCAGACCTATGAGGGTCTGCTGTGCTCGTAGTTTCAAGGTCGCTTGGCCGAGGACACCGGCCATGATGTTGGTCTTGATGATGCCGGGATTCATACCGAACACGTTGATGTCCGGAAACCGGGCGGCAGCATGGTGGACCAGAGCCTCGTTGAACACGACGGTGTTGCTGTGGGCCGTCTGCCAGCGGTAGTTTCGGGTCAATTGCACGTCCGTGAGGTCCAGCGCGCGTTCGCCGCCGGGAAACCCCCAGACAAAAAGGCGCGGCTTCTGCCGGGGCGAAGGCCTTCCCCGGCCCAGCCGTGGCGCCAGTTCCTGGGCAACGACCCACCGGCTCATCGCGCTCGTGGCCAGATCTTTCTCTACGCCTTCCGGTGTCTCTTGGCGGGTCCGTCCCGCAAAGATCCCGTGGGTGAGCAGGACTGCGTCGAAGGTTTCGGCCGGCAAGTCGCGGGCCATCTGGCGGGAGTTGTTCAAGGACGACAGGTCTGCCGGGATAAATGACCTCTTGGGGTGAGGAGGGTCCTTGAGCGTCCTTCCGACGACGGTGACCTCGGCCCCTTTGCGCAGCAGGGACTGGGTGATGGCCCGGCCGAGGCCGCCGGTACCGCCGAAGATCACCACGCGAAGACCCTCGTAATCGGTCTGGGCAGAAGACAGCGTTCCGGGTTTCCAGTCCTGTCGTACCGTTCCGAAGGAAGACATCTGTAACTCCATTCTTGGCCGAAGATTCGGCCTACGCCACCACGTCGAGGCCCAGCGGGCCGCCGCCGTGCGGGCCGTGGCGGATTGGTTAGGGGGCCCAGGAGTTGACGTTAGACGGCTTTGAGCCCAGTGTGGACGGACGGGGAGCACCGCGTGCTCCAGAATCATTCGCTCAGCTTCTCACGATCGTCCGGTTGAGGATCGGCTTGCGGGCGCTGGTGCGACTAGTGGAACATGGTCCCGCCCGTTTCGAAGTCGCCGGAACCCCGTCATCGAAGCTGGGGCGCCACCGCAACCATGATGCGGAAAATGATTTCTCATTGGCGGTCCTGCAAAGCCACGGGCAAGCAGGGGACAGATCGGTAGAGGTCCCGATCGGACGAATAGAGGGCTCTATTTCCACTTGCTATGTCAGCGACATTGGGACCGTAGATGAGGCGCTGAAAGAGTTCTTGAAGAATCCGACCGCAGCGTCTCTCGGTGCGGAGTGGGACACTGCAGAGATTGCATTCGACCTGCGCCTCAGCGCATAACACCTGAAATGGAGTCGTAGACGACTGACGTAAATTCGCTGGCCCTCGATATGCTGACGTTTTCCGGGCTGATTCGACTCATCCGTCATCCGTCAGCCGCAGGTGGCCGAGAACTATGAGGCACGGGCGAAGTATCTTCTATCCAATCCTGCAGCCGAAGATGTTGAGGAAATCCGTGCATGGGTCCGCCTGACACTCCAGGGAGGTGCTGGTGGACTCGGCGACAAGTACGTGCAGAAGACGGACGGGTCGGTGGATAGGGCGCTTAACCAGCAGTATCAGGACCTACTGCAGAAGATGACCGACTTCGCACTTGGCGCTGATGAGTCATGGTCGCTGCTCCAGCAGATGGGGAACACCATGTTCGCCCATGGATACACCTACCTTCGCCTGGTCGAGGTCCCAACTGGCAAGTGGCCCTGCCTGCGCGGACACACCATGTACGAGGTGATGACCGCGCCTGGCCTGACCCGCCAGGTGAATTCGACTCTTCTGGGTGGTGCCGTGGGCTACGACCCGCGCGGCACACGACGAGACATGCAGGAGTGCCAGATGACGGCACGCCGCCTTTTCGATGAGGGCCGGACCGATGACTGGGTGCACTTCTCAAGCTCTCAGGTGATTCCCGGTGAGACGCTGCGGCGGGCGACTGCGTGAAACATGGCGGATAGCGGACTATAGACTCGGCCTGTAGTGATGGGGGACTGACAATGGGCAAGATCAAACCGGCCGAATTCTGGCTGGAACTGACTGCACTGTCGGCTTTTTTGTCCTCGTTGCGGTCTTCTTCCTGGTTGGGCCCCCGTTAGCAGTCCAGCGTCTATGCGATAGCTAATTGGTTTTCTTGCGTCCAGGTTTCCCAGTAGCGCTTCGGCGTCATGCCGTCCAGGGATCCGTGGGGCCGTTCATGATTGTAG
>NZ_JASIST010000024.1:0-3638 GCF_030063265.1 Pseudarthrobacter sp. PH31-O2
TACCGTAATGATTACAGGGCGAAGCAGCGCTGCCTGATCCGTCTCCTGATAAGGATGTTTGAAATGACCGCAGCCCTGGTGGATGTTGTTCTCCCGTGTCTGAACGAGCGCGGTGCCCTGCCGTGGGCGCTCTCCCGGCTGCCCCGGCTGCCCAAAGGATGATCAACAGCGTGGATCTGACTGTGGCGGCCATCGCCAAACAGTACCTGCCCGGCCGCGTCCTGTGCCGGTTCTCCCCCGGCCCCGGGGCGGACAGGAAGGCAGCGTGAGCGTCATGGCCCGTACCTCACCCAACAACCAAGCGAAGCGGATCCTCCCCGGAGCCGCGGCTCGGCTGGTAGCGCTGCTGCTCGTGCTCGCGGGCTTGTTGTGGTGGATGGTGGTCCCGCAGAACCCCTTCGAATCAGCACCGATTGTCGGCACACTGTTGTCCTGGGGCGCGCTTATTGGGGCAGTTGGCCTGCTGCGCCATGTCCCCCGGCGCCGAGTGGGCGCCGTAATCATTGCGGGCACTGTACTGCTGGGGCTGGTGGCCGTAAGTGCGCCGCCGCGGACCAGTAACGACTCCGCCAGGTACGCCTGGGACGGTATCGTCCAAAAGGCCGGCATCTCCCCCTACTCCTTCGTTCCGGTCGATGAGACGCTGGCGGCCCTGCGGCCGGAATGGCTGTTCGTCCCGGGAGCCAACAACGATGACGGCCGGCCCGGGTGCGCCCGCGACCTGTTCGGCACCGAATCCGTCCCGGCCAACGGCTACCCCTCGGGGGCTCCGCTTTGTACGGCCATTAACCGCCCGCACGTGCCCACGATCTATCCGCCCACCGCGGAAATCTACTTTTTCGGCGTGCGGGCCGCCGTCCCTGACTCGGTCGGATATCTTCCATTCCAAGTGGGGGGCCTGCTTGTCAGCATTGCGGTGACGCTGATGCTCATCACTGCCCTGGCCCGGCGCAGCCTTCCGCTGCACCTGGCGGCCGTCTGGGCCTGGAGCCCGTTCGTGCAGCTTGAGGCTGTGAACAACGCCCACGTTGACCTGCTCGGCGGCGCTTTGATCCTGACCGCAGGACTGCTATTGACCGTAGGCAAGCCGCTGCGCTCCGGGGTGGCGTTCGGCGCCGCGGTCGCGACCAAACTCATTCCGGTGATCGCCGCCCCCGCCTTGTTGTTCAAGCGTCCTGTGCGCTTCATTGCCGCAGCGCTGACGACTTTCGTCCTCCTCTACGTTCCCTATCTGGCAGTTGCAGGGGCAGGAGTGCTGGGATTCTTGCCCGGCTACCTCAAGGAGGAGGGCTACAGCCAGCGTGGTGGCACCCGGTTCGGGCTGGCCCAACTGGTCTCGGCCGGTCCGTGGCCGCAGCTGCTGAGCGCGGCAGCGCTGGCCGCCGTCGCGCTTTGGGTGTTGCGGCGCACCAGGCCCGGGAATGCCTGGGAACAGCAGACAGTCATGATCGGGTTGACGCTGCTGATTGTCAGCCCGAACTATCCTTGGTATGCCCTGATGCTGTTACCGTTTATTGTCTTGAGCCGGCGCTGGGAATACGTGGCCATCATCCTGGCCCTGGACGCCATCTACATGCTGCCGTTCGAGGACCCGTTCACGGTTCCGGTGCATCAAGCGGTCCTTGTACTCGCAGCCGCGGCCGTCGCAGCCGGAGTTTGGCATCGGCGCCGTCGGGAACTTCAGCTGGCGGCACTCGCCGGCCTCGAATCGTCGACGCCGGATGGCGGCGGGTGCGTGTCACCCGCCTAGTGGTTGGATCTTGCGAAGCGGGCCCGGCGTTCCAGGATCAGGATGCCGGCGGCGGAGGCCAGGGCGAGTAGGGCCCAGAACCAAACCAGGTTCATGGCGTAGTCGGCTTCGAGGACCGTGACGGACTGCGCTACCGACTTCGCCTTGAGCAGGATCCCCGCCACCAGGGTCACCAGGGCACCGGTGAGCAGGGCGCCGCGCAGGACGGCGGCGGACGCCGGCTGCAGTTTCGAACCGGTCCGGGTCAGGGCCGCCCCGGCAAGGGTGGAGAGCGGCACAATAACGCCGTCGTGGATGAGCACGGCAACGGCCATCCACGTCAGCAGGCCGACCAGCTGCGCCGGACCCAGCTGGGTTGGCAGCCCCAGCAGCCCGTAGGCAATGATGCCCAAGCCCGCCATGCCCAGCCCGGCCCGGACGGTTTTGAAAGCAGTTGCACGTTTCACAGGATCTCCATACTCTGCAGCCACTTGGTCTGCAGGACTCCGGGACGGCCGGGGGCGATGATTCTGGCGGGATAGCCATGGTCCAGGTCAAGCACGGACCCATTCAGCTCCAGGGCCACCAAGGTCTTCTCGTCCTGCGTGTACTCGGCAGGCATGGTCATGGTGCGGTAGGCGCCCTCCGGCTCCAGGCTGGTGAACCGAAGCCGGGATCCCGCGGGGGCGCCGACGGCCGCTACCAGGTCCTGGACGCGCACGCCCCGCCACTGGGCCAACTGACTCCACCCCTCCACACATGCGATGGGCAACTCGTGGGTGTGCTGGGGCATCGCCCTAAGCTCATCGAGGGTGAAGGAACGTGTGGAATCAGCAGACTTGACCATCAGCGCCCACTTCGGGGACATCGCCAGGCCGGCGACCTTGGCATCGCCGGCAGTTCGATTCACGGGCACGCCTTGGGGGCCGGTACCCATTTTGCGCGGGGCAAAGAAGTTCGCTGGTGCCAGCCAGGAAAAGGACTGTCCCGCCGTTGTAACCACCACGGCTCCGGTCGCGCCGGTTACAGCAGTGAGGAATGCACGCCGGGTCCAGCGGCCCGGTCCGGATGTGCCGGGCTCGGGAGTTGACTCCAAGACTCCAGCGACGGCGGGTGCAGCCGATTCCACGACGGCGGTCTCTTGCGCACGCTTGCTGCGCCAGTGGGCGGCGATGACCGGGAGCTTGAGGGCAATGTGCAGCAGGAGCGAGCCCCAGATGACCCATGCCAGCCAGTAGTGTGTCTCCCGGAACGGGAACGGCCACGGATACCATTTGTATGTATTGATCAGCCCGGTGGCCAGCTGCACCAGCGAGGACGCGACAAATAGGGCAATGGAGGCCCGTTCAAGGCCGTGCACCACCGACTTCACCGGGGGCCAAGCCAGCAGCTCGGGGAAGACCGACCACAGTTTTGCCAGCAGCAGCGGAATCGCGGCAATCCCTGACGTTACGTGCAGTCCCTGGGTGAGCTGGTAGATCCATACCGGGCTGGTAGGAAAGAACATCCACGCCGGCGGATTTTGGAGTCCGTGGCTGAAGAGGCCGGTGAGGAAGCAAACGGTGAAGGTAATCCCGAGCCAGCGGCCCAGAACAACGGTCAGGCGTGTGCTGCGTGTGGGCGAGGCAAACTTTGCCGCCAGCGCCTCGGTGAGCTTCTGCCCGTCAGGCTTTTGCATATCTGATCCCTTTAACCGTTCCGTGGCCGCCAGGGCCGCCCTTTCCTGGAACCGAAACGCCACAGACCCTGGGGTCCGTGGCGTCCGGCTTTTGCGGGTGGGTTTTACTTGGTGTTGACGGTGATTTTGGCGATGCCGACGAGCATGTCGGCTTTCACGGCGTCGGTCTTGAAGGTTTTGTTCAGCAGGCCGGCGGCGGTGTCGGAGATCAGCACCCGGGTGCCTTCCAGG
>NZ_JASIST010000025.1:0-2785 GCF_030063265.1 Pseudarthrobacter sp. PH31-O2
CATTAAACGGTCGAGGACCCCCAACCACGTTGGGGGTCCTCCCGCATTTAACACCCCACCCAAAAACACCCCCACCGGGAACCCCACCCGGCTCAGCGGGGAAACCGCCGCCCATCAATCCACGCCAAGAGCTCGACGGCCAGCCCGCCGCCAACCGCGGCTATGACGGCTGCCCACAACATGTCGGCCGGAGGCAAGGCCAGGTGGAAGAAGTCCTGGGCCAGTGGCACGTTGAGCAGGAGCACTAGGCCGGCACACATCCCCAGTAGCACTGCCAGCTTCCTGGCATCGAGCGGGCGGGAGACCACCGCGAGAATCCACAACCCGATCACCGCGAGGGTAAGGACCGACGCCGACTGCAGCGACTCCGGAGCGGCCCCGGCAGCCCCGAGGGAACCCGCGTACAGGTTCAAGCCCAGCAGCGAGGCGGCGACGACGAGTCCGGCGGGGATGGAGAACGACAAAGACCTTCGAAGGAACCCCGGCCGGTAGCGGCGGCGATTGGCCATCAGCGCTAGAAAGAATGAGGGGATCCCGATCGTGAGGCCGTCGGTGAAAGACAATTGTCGCGGCAGGAAGGGAAACTGCAGATTAAGGAGGCCGAAGCCGACCGCGATCGCGATCGAATAGGCCGTCTTGCTGAGGAACAACTTCGACACACGCTCAACGTTGGCGATCACCCGGCGGCCCTCGGCCACCACACCGGGCAGCCGGTCGAAGCGTCCGTCCAGCAGCACCAGCCGGGCCACGGCCTTTGTGGCAGGCGCGGCGGAGTTCATTGCTATGCCAAGGTCTGCCTCTTTTAGCGCCAGCACGTCGTTGACACCGTCGCCGGTCATCGCGACTGTATGGCCGCGGCGCTGAAGTGCTGCCACCATATCCTTTTTCTGCTTCGGACTGACCCGGCCGAAGACGTTATTGCCCTCCATGACCTCTTCCAGCAGCGCCGGGTGGTCGGGGAGCTGCCGGGCATCGTAGCCCTCCCCGACGTCCAGGCCCACGGAGCGCGCAATCGCAGCGACCGTCCGGGGATCGTCCCCCGAGATGATCTTCAGTTCAACACCCTCGTTGCGGAAGTAGTCCAGCGTCTGTCGGGCATCGGCGCGGATCTGTTCCCGAAACGTGAGCACAACGACGGGTTTCACCCGTGCCGGCAGTGTTGCGTCCTTGGCAGTCATGGCGGTGCCGTCCGCGTAAGCCAGGACGACGGTCCGCAACCCGGAAGCGGCGAGCCGTCCGGCCTTGCCCAGGGCGTCCTCGGTCGACGGCGCCGCGCTGCCGCCGCCGGAGCTGTCGGCCAGCACAATTTCCGGGGCGCCCAGGATCCAGGAGCACGGGCTTGTCCCTCCGCCGTCGAACGTCACGGAACTCCACTTCCGTGCGGAAGAGAACGGGACCGACGAGACCGCCGGCGTTCCGCCGTCGTGCTCAAAATCCGACTCCAGGCAGCGCGACGTCGCGTTTGCCTCCGGATCCGCAGCGAACCAGCCCAGGGCGTGCTCCCACCCGGGTTCAGCGGATCCGGCCAGCTCGTGAACGCCGTCGAAGATGATGCTGCCTTCGGTGAGTGTCCCGGTCTTGTCCAGGCAGAGGACATCAACGCGCGCCAGGCCCTCGACCGCGGCCAGTTCCTGGATAAGAACCTTGTTGCCCGCCATCCGGACGCCGCCGACGGCGAAAGCAACGCTCGAGAGCAGCACCAGTCCCAGCGGAACCATGGCGATGACGCTTGCAATCACCCCCACCAGGGCGGAGGTCCAGGCCCCACTGGCGATGGCGGCTTCCCAGCCGCCCCTCGACTGCATTTCACCGTTGGCAACGATGAGGGCAACCGGCAGCAGCGCCCAGGTCAGCCAGCGCAGGATCCGGTTGAGGCTGTTGCGGATCTCAGAGTTGACCAGCGAGAACCGCTTCGCATCGGCGGCGAGCCTGCTGGAAAAGGACTCAGCGCCCACCCGGACCACCCGCGCCGTACCGCGTCCGGCGACAATGATCGAGCCGGAGAGTACTTCAGTCCCCGCGTCCTTGTCCACGGGGTCCGACTCCCCGGTGAGGAGGGATTCATCGGACTCCAGCCCGCCGCTCTCAAGGACTGACGCATCGGCTGTGACCTGGTCGCCGGCCCGCAGGACCAGGACATCGTCAAGTACGACGTCGGCAGTCGGGATCTCCTGCACCGTACCGTCGCGCAGTACCCGGGCCAGGGGGGCCTCGAGGACGGCAAGGCGGTCCAGGGACCGTTTGGCGCGATACTCCTGCACAACACCGATGACGGCGTTGCCGGCAGCAGCCAGCCCAAAAAGAGCGTCCTGCCAGCTCCCCAGCAGGAGCAGGAGAATAAAGCTTGTGCCCACGATCGCATTGAAAAGGGTCAGCACGTTTGCGCGGACGATTTCCCAGAGGCTGCGGCTGGTTGCGTCCGGCAGACGGTTGTCGAGGCCGCTGCTCATCCGGGAGGCTACGTCGCCACGGGAGAGGCCACTGGCGGCCGGTCCGGACACACGACGATGGAGCATGCCTGGTCCTTGGCGCCGGTGTTCTGCCATCATCTCCTGATCGTAACTGCAGGTGCCCCGGTTTGAGGTGACGGAGCACACAGGTAGCGGGTTTGGCCGAGGTGGGCTGCGGGGGCCCGGCGGGGCGTCTGTTTTTGGTGTGGTGGCGGGGTTTTTGGGGGTGTGGGGGTGGTGTGGGGGGTGGATTTGTGTGGGGGTCTGGTGGCGTGTAGAGTAATTCGAGTCGCCGCCGCTGTTGCGGAGAGTTTGCGACCGACCCCCTGATAAAC
>NZ_JASIST010000026.1:0-1271 GCF_030063265.1 Pseudarthrobacter sp. PH31-O2
GTGTCAATGGCCAATAGTTTGTGCCCACTGGCGGTCAGCAAAAACGCCCGCTGGTGGCCATGAAAACTGCCCACTCATGGCCACCAGATCTGCCCACCGGGTATTCGGTGGCGTTGGCCATGCTGGGGTGTGGGTTTAGTTCATTGGGGTCACTCCTTTTCCGGCCAGGGCCTGGCTGAGACGGATCGATTCTCCTGAGGTTTGGCAGACGTGCGCGTGGTGCAGCAGCCGGTCGACTGTGGCTGTGGCCAGGGTTTTGGGCATGAGCTCGTCAAAGCCGGCGGGATGCAGGTTTGAGGAGACCGCGATGGAGCGTTTCTCGTAGGCGGCGTCGACGAGGCGGTAGAGGCCCTCGGCCGCGTCGGTGCCCACCGGCAAGAGGCCTATATCATCGACCACCACCAAATCTGCGCGCAGGATCCGGGCGACGACTTTAGTGACGCTGTCATCGGAGCGGTGGGCGCGCATGAGAGCGCCGAGGTCCTCGAGCCGGAACCACGCGACCCGCAGGCCGGCCTCGACGGCTTGCTGGCCGAGGGCTTCGAGGAAGAAGGTTTTGCCCGTGCCGGAGGGGCCGCAGATCACGACGTTTTCCTTCCGCCCGATCCATTCCAGCGTCCGCAGCGCCTGCTGCGTCGGTGCCGGGATCGAGGAGGCCGCCGGGTCCCAGGTGTCGAAGGTCTTCCCGGTCGGGAAGCCCGCGGCCTTGCGCCTGGTGGCGAGCATGGACCGGGACCGGCCCGCGACTTCCTCGACGAAGAGGGCTTTGATGACTTCGGCCGGTTCCCAGCGCTGGGCGCGGGCGGTCGCGATCAGTTCCGGCGCCAGCGCCCGTGCGTGGGGCATCTTCAGCTGCCGCATCAGCGCCTCCAGCTCCGCCGGCAGTACTGGCGCGGTGGCCGGGACCGGGCTCATGCGTTTTCTCCCAGCGTGCCGGCGGAACTGGTGGCAGCGGGTGGGCGGCCGATCGCCGCCCACGCGGCGGTGCCTTGGGTCAGGGACCGGGTTTCCCCGGCGGCATGGGTGGTGGTGCGTGAACCCGCGGCGTTCAGGATTGAGGCGAGGTCCTTGTTCGCGAAACGGCCATGGATGGCTGCGGTGCCCAGCGCCTGGTCGACTTCGGACTGCCCGGCGATCTTGGCCAGGGCGACCGCTTCGGCCATTTTCACGTTCATTCGCCCGGTGCCAGCCGCTGCGGCCTCGAGCAGCCAGGTGCGGGCGCCGTCCCCGATGCTAAGGAACTCCGCTTCCGCGGCGCTCCGGGCCTTCAT
>NZ_JASIST010000026.1:1367-2744 GCF_030063265.1 Pseudarthrobacter sp. PH31-O2
CACCGCGTATTCGCCCGGGATCCTGCGCCTATGGTCGGGGAAGTGGGCGTCGTTGATCGCCGGGCTGCCGGGGCGGGCGCGCCGGTGCCGGGCAACCTCCACCGGGCCACCGCTGCCGTGCTGGACGATGATGACCTGCTCGTCGGCTCCGGCGCCGTGGGCTCGGACGAACACCCGCGCGCCGAGCAGAGACGCCGGAACGGAGTACTGCCCGTTTTCGAAGGTGACCATCGGCGTGTTCTCCGGGACGGTGCGGGAGAGCCCGAACGCGACGGTGTGCGCGGCGTCCGGGATCCGGTGCAACCGCGGCGCCTCCTCGGCCAACATCGCGGCGGGTTTCCGGCGGGTGGCCCGGTGCTCACGGTGGTTGACCTCGTCCATGAACACCTGGCAGGCCGCTTCGATCTCGGCGAACGAAGCGTATTCGGCGCGCAGGTTGGTGTCCTTGGGCACGATGTCGGCCTTGGCGAGCTTCACGGAGGACTCCACGCCGCCCTTGGACGCAGGGTCCGCCGGCTGGCAGGTCAGCACCGTCACCCCGTAGTGGCGGGCGAAGTCGACCGTCTGTTGGTTGCGGACCGGGACCCCGGCGACATGGGAAACGGTGACCGTTTTCTCGTTATCGGTCAGGACGTAGGTCGGGGCGCCGCCCAGGACCCGGAAGCTGCGGTCAAGAGCTGCGAACACGCTCGGCGCCGTCCTGTCCCGCAACGCGATGACGATCCTGAAGCGGGACCATGCCAGCCACGCCACGAACAAAACGGTCTTCTTCCCCTCGATCACGGGGCCGTCGCCGAAGTCGTACTGAAGCCACATGCCCGGCTCCGTGATCCAGGGCCGGTGCACCCGGATGTGGCCAAGACGCCAGGCGGCGCGGACCTGCGCGACGGCCCGGCGGGTTGAGCGTTCCGAGCCCTCGTAGCCGAGGGCGAGGAGTTTATCGTGGGCTTTGTCGGCGCGGATCTTGCCCTTGGAGGCCTCGATCCATTCCTCGATCTTGGGCAGGAACGCGTCCGTGACCCGGCCCCGGTAGACCGGTTCCGCGATCGGCTGGCCGGCGTCGCGGGCAGCGACGTGCCTGGCGACCGTGTGGTGCGAGCAGCCGGTGAGTTCCGCGGCGGCGCGCAACGATCCGGTCAGATCATACGCAGCAAGTATTTCCATGATTTCTCCGTCAAACTTCATTAGGGCCTCTTCCCGGGCGACTTTGGTGCGACTAGACACCGTCATCAAACCCCGGGGAGAGGCTCCCGCCGCTTAAGCAGCAGGGTTCAGTAAGGAAGTGGGCAGATCTCATGGCCACCAACGGGCACTTTTCATGGCCGTCAGTGGGCAGTTCCGTGGCCGCCTATGGGCAGTTTTTCATGGCCGCTAACA
>NZ_JASIST010000027.1:0-2493 GCF_030063265.1 Pseudarthrobacter sp. PH31-O2
CGGTGATTGCAACACTTAGCGGATGGGTGTTGTTATGGCGGGGTATTCAATTCATTTGAGGCCTGATCTCTTGCAGGTTTTTTGGGCCGGGATGCAGGCGGGTGATTTCATCACCGATGCCGTGGTTCCGATCAATACGAGCCGGCGTACCGGGCGTAGGGTCTTGGCCGAGGCCGGTGGTGTCAGGCCCCGGCGGGGCCGTGATCTGAAGGGCCGTTGCCTGACTTTCGCCCAGCGCGAGGAGATCGCAATACTGCGCGCCCAGGGACAATCTCTGCGGCAGATCGGAGCCGTGGTCGGCAGAGCGGCCTCCACGGTTTCCAGGGAGTTGCGGCGCAACTCGGTGGCAGGAATGCCCTACCGGGGGACCTCAGCGCACGCACTGGCCTATGAGCGGGCCTCGCGTCCGAAACCAGCGAAACTGCACACGAACACGGTGTTGCGTGCGAAGGTGGAGGAGGACCTGAAAAAGAAGTATTCGGCTGAGCAGATCGCAGGACGCCTGCGGGTTGAGTTCCCCGATGAGCCGGAGATGCGGGTGTCACCTGAGACCATTTACCAGTCCCTCTACGTTCAGTCCCGCGGAGCTCTGAACCGTGATCTGGCCGCGTGTCTACGCACCGGGCGGGCGGTCATGCAGCCCTGCAGGAAGGCCGGCCAGCGGAAGAACCGGGTCCCCGGAATGATCAACATTTCCGAACGTCCCCCCGAAGTTCAGGACCGGGCCGTGCCCGGGCATTGGGAATCTCAATGCTGTTGTCAAGCAGCCTGGACGCAAATGGTGGGGGCCGTCTCACTCACGGTATTCGGTGTGGTCGCGGAGCATGGCCCAGATGACGTTGATGCGGCGTCGGGCGAGTGCGATGAGCGCCTGTTTGTGGGACTTTCCCTCGTCGCGTTTCCGGTCGTAGTAGGTTCTGGAGGCGGGGCTGTTTTTCAGGCTTGAGAGCGCGGCGAGGTAACAGGTTCGGAGGAGTCTGCGGTTGAAGCGGCGCGGCCGGTGCAAGTTTCCGCTGATCCGTCCCGAATCACGTGGGACCGGAGCCAGGCCGGCGACGCTGGCGAGCCGGTCTACAGAGTCGAATCCGTCCAGGTTGCCGCCGATGTTCGCGAGAAAGGTTGCGGCGAGTACAGGTCCGAATCCTGGCATACTCAGCAAAACATCGGCGCTGTCGTGCTGCCCGAAGAGATCCGTGATCTGGGCATCAACATCGGCGATCTCTACATCGGTTGCGTGGATCTGCTCGGCCAGCCGGACCACGAGGGCCGAGCCCATGGACTGGGCTCGCAGGACGGTGGACTGGGCATTCGCGGCGGCTACGGCTTTTTCAGCCATCTTGGCGCTATTCCGACAGCCGCGTTTCCTGAGCCATCCGGCGAGTCGGGCCAGTCCCATCCGGCGGATACCCTCAGGGGTCTGGTAGCCGCTCAGAAGGGTCAGAGGAGCCTTCTTGGAGTAGTCGAAGGCCCGCTCGAGTGCGGGGAAGTATTCCAACAAGGTGGCCCGGAGCCGGTTGATCGCCCGGACACGGTCACAGACCAAATCGGTGCGGCGGGCAGTGAGCATCCGCAGGTCCACACTGATCTGGTCCGCACTGCGAACGGGTTGCAGGTCGGTGCGCATGCGTGCCTGATCCGCGATGATCCTGGCATCTTTCGCGTCGGTCTTTCCATCCCCACGATACGTCGCTGCGGCGTGATGCACGATCCGCCCAGGGATATAGAGCAGGTGCTGAGCGTGTGCTGCCAGCAGCTCTATCAGGAGCGCTGCGCCGCCGGCGTTTAGATCCGTAGCCCAGCAGATCTCACCACCGGCCGCGCTCTCCGCGACCGCGGCGATGAGCTCGAGCAGCGCGGTTTCGTCATTCTCAACCCGTCTCGACAGCAGCACCGTCCCGGACTGATCGATCACAACGCAATGATGGGCGCTCTTGCCCGAGTCGATTCCTGCCCACACGTCCGGCATGTCTTTCGGTCCCTTCGATCAGCTCCAATTTGTTGGTCCCTGTCGATAACCACGCCGGCACGTCCTTACCCAACGATCAATGTCGTAAGTCTCAATCAGCGGTCGAGTCATCGGCGGGCAGCGGGCGGCCATTCCCAGTGAGCCGTCCAAGCGGCAGGGAGATCTGGGCCATACCCGCCACCCGAGGGTGATCCAAACACTACGACAGCTCCGAAATCACCCACAACAAAATCGTAAGGAGGGCGATCTCATCATCGGCAAAGGGAATCAGTCCGCGATTGGAACGCTGGTCGAGCGGACCACTAATTACACGATGCTCGTACACCTGCCGGACGGGTACAAGGCCGAGCAGATGCGTGATGCACTGACCGCGAAAATCAAGACACTCCCCGAGTCGCTGCGGCATTCCCTGACCTGGGACCAAGGCATCGAGATGCAGGACTGGAAAACCGTGAAGATCGACACCGGCCTCGACATCTACTTCTGCGACCCACACTCGCCCTGGCAGCGCGGCATCAACGAAAACA
>NZ_JASIST010000028.1:0-1269 GCF_030063265.1 Pseudarthrobacter sp. PH31-O2
GGCAAAGTCATATGGTCCTAGCAACGCCGGGGTTTTAGGCTGCGTGCAGCAGCTGGTTCAGCCGGTTGGCCGGTGTCTCGAGGTTGAGGGTGGGTCGGGGCCGGCGGTTCAGTTTCGCGGCGACCAGGCGGAGATCCTCCGGGGTGTGGACGGAGAGGTCCGAGCCTTTCTCAAACCAGAACCTCAGGAGCCTGTTGGTGTTCTCGTTTGTCCCGCGCTGCCAGGGCGAGTGGGGGTCGCAGAAGTAGAGCGTGGTCTCGAGAGCGGTTTGGATCCGGGCGTACTCGGCAAGTTCGGTGCCGCGGTCCCAGGTGATCGAGCGGCGCAGGTGATCGGGGAGATTTCCCATCTCCTGGATCATCGCGGCAGCGACAGTCTCAGCGGTGTGGTCCCCGGGAAGATGGAGGAGGATCGTGAACCTGGTCGCGCGTTCCACCAGGGTGCCGATCGCGGTCCCGTCGCAGCCGATGATGAGGTCCCCTTCCCAGTGTCCGGGGACGGCCCGGTCCTGGACTTCGGCGGGGCGTTCACTGATCTTGAACGCCTCCTTGTAGGGGCTGTTCTTGTGCCGGTCCGCGGCGTGGGGGACGCGTTGCTTGCGTTTCAGGCTGAGTTTCCCCGCCAGGTCTGCCCGCAGACTTCCGCGGGTTTGAACGTAGAGGGCCTGGTAGATCGTCTCGTGGCTCACCTGCATAGTCTGATCGTCGGGGAAGTAGAAGGCCAACATCGTCGAGATCAGTTTCGGGCTCCACCCATCATCCATCCACGCCGCGATCAGCCGGCATAGCGCCTCGTCCTCCACGAGCTTCAGCGGTTTGGGCCGGCGCCGGGCCTGATGCGCCCGCGTATGGGCGACCGAGGCGTAATACACCCCGTCCGCGCTGGCGTTACGGTTCACCTCCCGCCAGACCACAGACTTGTCCCGACCAATCGCCGCGCCAATCTCTGCGTAACTAAGCCCACTGCGCCGTCCCATCTGGATCATCCCCCGCTCAGCCAGGTTCAACGCCCGCCCGCCCGGGCCTTCCGCCGTCGGTGCAGGATCCGAAAGACCCCCAACGGCGCCCATGTTCACAGTCATCATCTGGCCAGACTGGGCCCACCAGTTACAGCCGGTCCCATGTGTGGCTCCGACGCGCCGGGAGGCCGCGAGAATCGACATCCCGCCACACACCAGGTCAACGAACTCGGTGCGGGCATTCGGAGGAAACAACTTGACCATAAAACGCTCCATCAATCAGAGCGTTGCTAGGACCATATGACTTTGCC
>NZ_JASIST010000029.1:0-632 GCF_030063265.1 Pseudarthrobacter sp. PH31-O2
TTTTTAAGATGACTGCACCGGCAGAACTCATTTCCTGCCATGCCGTTTCAATGGTATCCGGCGCAATGCCCCGACAAGCCGCTTCATTGACGATAACCTGCCAATTACCACCTTTAAGTAACTGCAAAACCGTTGTTTTAACACAATAATCCGTAGCTAACCCACCGATAATAACCGTATCCGTATTTTGACAACGCAGCCATTCAATCAGCCCTGTGCTTAGTTTTTCCTCAATATCGTGAAAACACGCGCCGTAAGGATGCAATTCAGGATCAACACCTTTCCAAACGCAATAATCATATTCTTTAGCAGAAGGCAGTCCGTCCAATAATTCATAGCCGCGCGTACCGACCATCGCATGAGCCACCCAAGTCAAATCCGCATCAGGCAAACCTGTCGGCTTCAACATATCAACAGGGTTATCCACAAGCCATTTCGCTACCATATGATGCGCATCTTTCGTCATCACGCGCAAATCCGCCAAAGCGGCTTGAGCATTCAACTCCTCGACAATCAAATGCCCCTCGTTCACGGGCAGTTCGTCAGGACACAGTGGCGTAAACGTTTTTTGTGCATCAACATCAATGGAAACAATCATCTCATTATTTCAACGCGATTAAAATGCCCTGTAT
>NZ_JASIST010000002.1:0-178851 GCF_030063265.1 Pseudarthrobacter sp. PH31-O2
ACACACCACCTGGACAAACCAATCCTTCAAAAGAGGTTTGCCCATCAAGGGTGGTACAAAGATAACAAGACTGCTTGCGTCCACTATGTGGTTCCCAACCAACAAACCCGTTGCGTGAGGAACAAAAACACAACAACACAACAACACCACAGTTGTAACCACAGATTTCCCACCACCACGCCCAGGCGCGGAACGGTGCGGACACAAAGTTACGGCGGTCATAGCGTGGGGGAAACGCCCGGTCCCATTCCGAACCCGGAAGCTAAGACCCACAGCGCCGATGGTACTGCACCCGGGAGGGTGTGGGAGAGTAGGTCACCGCCGGAACATCATTAAACGGTCGAGGACCCCCAACCACGTTGGGGGTCCTCCCGCATTTAACACCCCACCCAAAAACACCCCCACCGGGAACCCCACCCGGCTCAGCGGGAACATTGGCGGTGCCGGCATCGTTGTGGTTCGGTGGGCTTGTTTCCAAAAGCGCCGCTTCCCGCTTTCGCTCAAAGGATTCCCATGACCCAGCGCACCATCGTTATCACCGGCGCCAGTGACGGGATCGGCGCCTCCGCTGCCCGGACCCTTGCCAAAGCAGGGGAGCGGGTGGTCGTCGTCGGACGTTCCGTGGAGAAGACCGAGCGGGTAGCAACGGAGATCGGTGCTGACTACTTCGTCGCGGATTTTGGCGTCCTGGCGCAGGTGCGCCGGCTTGCAGCGCAGCTCAAGGCGAAGTACCCGCAGATCGACGTCCTGGCAAACAATGCCGGCGGGATCATGGGCAAGCGTGAGCTCACCGTCGACGGGCACGAAAAGACCTTCCAGATCAACCACCTGGCACCGTTCCTGCTGACCACCGAGCTGCTGGACGTGCTCACGGCCAGCAACGCGACAGTGATCAACACCGCCAGCGCCGCCAACGGTTTCGGCAGGCTGGACCTGACGGACCTGGACGCGGCCAGAAGCTACTCGACCAACCGCGCCTACGGGACCGCCAAGCTGGCCAACATCCTCTTCACCAGCGAACTGAACACCCGCTACGGTGCCGCGGGAATTTCCACGGCGGCCTTCCACCCGGGCGTGGTGGCCACCAACTTCGCGGCCGAGTCGACCAGCCCCATGCGGCACGCGTACAAATCCATCCTCAACCGTTTCCTGCTCAGCCCCGAACAGGGCGCAGACACGCTTGTTTGGCTCGCGACGTCGACGCCGGGGCGGGACTGGATGCCGGGGGCCTACTACGCCAAGCGGGCGCTGGCCAAGGCCAACAAACAGGCCTACGACGCGCAGCTCGCACGCGGACTGTGGGAGCGCAGCGAGGCCATGGTGACCCAGCCGCTCGAGGAACTCGATCCCCGGGTGTAACCGGATTCAACCGGGCGTCACCCGGCGGGGCGTCACCGCGCCGGGTCTACCGCGCCGGGTCTACCGCGCCGGGGCTACCGGGCGGCGTCGACCCTGTCGATTGCGGCCAGGGCGCTTTCCATGGTCCCGGCCAGTTCACTGGCCGGGGCGGGCTTGGCGAAAAGGTACCCCTGGAGTGCATCGCAGCCGCGGTCCATCAGGTATTTGGCCTGCGCGGGCGTCTCGATGCCCTCCGCGGTGACCGTCAGGCCGAGGTCGTGGGCGGCCTTGATCATGGTGTCGAAGAACGGCAGGTGTTCCAGGCCGGTGGCGACCATCGATATAAAGGACCGGTCGATTTTGACGATGTCCAGCGGCAGCTCCTTGAGCCGGCGCAGCGACGAATAGCCCGTTCCGAAGTCGTCCATCGCAACCCGGACCCCGGCGTCCCGGAGCTGCCGGAGCTGGCGGAGCACATCGCTGCCGGCGTCAAAAAACGCGCTTTCGGTCAGTTCCAGCGTCAGCTGGCGCGGGCTCACGCCGGTGGCGGCCACGATCGCGAGAATATCCGTGCCGAACTCGCGGTTCTGGAACTGCAGGCCGGAGACGTTTACCGCGACGCTGTGGCTGGCATCGCCGGCCAGCCAGGGCCGGATTTCCGCGCAGGCACGGCGCATG
Organism: Pseudarthrobacter sp. PH31-O2; assembly: GCF_030063265.1. Lineage (NCBI taxonomy): Bacteria > Bacillati > Actinomycetota > Actinomycetes > Micrococcales > Micrococcaceae > Pseudarthrobacter > Pseudarthrobacter sp. PH31-O2. The sequence goes on from NZ_JASIST010000002.1 coordinate 2,017, forward strand.
ACCTCATCGCCGATTTCACGGATCAAGCCGCTTTGCTCAGCCACCGGCAGGAACTGGTTCGGCGGCACCAATCGGCCGTGCAGTTCCCAGCGCGCGAAGGCCTCGAACTGGACCACTGAACCGATCCCCGGCGACACCACCGGCTGGTAATGCACCGAGATCTGGCCCAATTCCACGGCCTGCCGGAGCCCGGCCTCGCCTTCGGCTCTGTGGCCCGGGGCGTGCAGCATGTCCGGACGGAAGCGCAGCCAGGTGTTTTTTCCATCGGATTTGGCGGCATTCAGGGCCGCATCGGCCTGCCGCAGCAGCTCGGCTCCGTCCAGCGTGTGCGCGGACTTGGACGCCAGGCCCATGCTGACGCCCGGCCGGACAGGGGAGCCACCAACGCGCGGTGGTTCGTACAGTGAATCGGCGATCCGTTTCGCCACCGCGTCGGCGTTGAGGCACTCGGTCAGCAGCACCGCGAACTCATCTCCGCCGAGCCTGGCAACTGTGTCGTGGGGGCGTACGCAGTTGCGCAGCCGGTTCGCGACCTCGACGAGGAGTTCATCGGCCGATGACCGGCCCAGTATGTCGTTGAGGCCTTTGAAATCGTCCAGGTTCAGCAGGAGCACATCCACCGGGTCCGGACGGCGCAGGGCAGCGGCCAGGCGGTCGTTGAACTGGGTGCCGTTAGGCAGCGCGGTGAGCGGGTCCCGCAGCGTGCCGGCCCTGAGCTCGTCGTCGTGCTCGGCGACGGCGGAGGGAATACGAACGGACGCGGTGGCACCCGGGCGGCTCCGCGCCGTCTGAGCTGTTCCGGAGACGTAGCCTGGGCGGCTGGGCGGCAGCCCGTTCCGGGGGCCGGTGCCGCGGACCGCCAATGCGACGGACGGCGCAGCAGACACTGATGAGCCTGCGGCCGCGGGGATCAGCGAGCAGGTGATCTCGACCGGAAGCGCGCTTCCGTCGAAGCGGCGGCCGGAGCCGGCGAAGGGCGCTGCGGAGCGGGGTGTTGCGGCGTCCAGCCCGGCGAGCACGCCATGGAACTCCTCACGGGATACTTCGGCCAGCAGCAAGGACGCATCAGCGCCCAACAGCTGCGTCCGGGAGTAGCCGAAGAGCTCCTCCGCCGCGTGGTTCAGGAAGGAGATTGATCCGTCCGGATCGAGCAGCAGCAGTGGATCCGGGCTGTGCTCCAGAAGTGATTGTGCAAACCCTGGGTCCATGCTGTTTTGTCTGCCCTCGAAGCGACCGATACGGATGGCAGGGGCCGTGTGAAGATCACGCGACGCTGCCCTCACTGAATCATAGGCGGTCGACGGCACGGTAGCCTGATTCGGCCCATGCGGGGGCGGAGTGTGTCGGCGCAGGCCTTTGCAGGCCGGCGGAACGCACGGCTAGACCGGGAGCGGCTCCGCCTCGGGTGCCGCCTCGAGTGCCTCGATGGCGGCCATTGAGCGGCGGATCGCGAGTTCGCGCCGGGCTTCGGGCTCCGGCCGGGAGAACAGGAAGCCCTGCAGGGCGTCGCAGCCACGTTCCATCAGGTAGCTGGCCTGCGCCGGCGTTTCGATGCCTTCGGCGGTGACCTTCAACCCCAGGCTGCTGGCCATGTTAATCATGGACGTCAGGATGGGGAGCTTCTCGGCCCCGGAACGCAGCATGGAAATAAAGGACTTGTCGATTTTGACCACGTCCACCGGGAGCTCCTGTAGCCGGCCCAGCGAGGAGTAGCCGGTCCCGAAATCGTCCAGTGCCACCCTGATCCCGGCACCGCGCAGGCGTTCCAGCTGCTCGATGACGTGGGAGTGGGCATCAAAGAACACACTCTCCGTGACCTCCAGGACCAGCTGGTGCGGATCCGTGCCGCCACACGCCGCGATGTCCAGGACCCGCTCCGCGAAGTCCCGGTGCTGCAACTGCACGCCGGAGACGTTCACCGCCAGGGACCGGGCCGGATCCTCCGCAAGCCACCCTGAGAGTTCTGCGCAGCTGCGCCGCAGCACTTCGGCTCCGATCTCCCGGATCAGTCCGCTGCGCTCGGCAATCTCGATAAACCGTCCGGGGCCATCAGCTGGCCCTGCCATTCCCAGCGGGCCAGGGCCTCGAACTGCACGACTTTAAGTTGTTCGCTGGAGACCACCGGCTGGTAGTGAACCCTGATCTGTCCCAGTTCCACCGCCCGGCGAAGCCCAGCGGTGAGCTGGGTGCGCTCCAGCAGTGCCGTGAGCATCTCCGGACGAAAGTGGACGTAGCAGTTTTTGCCGGCTTCCTTGGCCGCGTACATCGCGAGGTCAGCCCGCCGCAGCAGTTCTGAGGAGGTGGCGGTCCCGTCATCGCTTGAGGCGACGCCGAGGCTCAGGCCCGGCCGCATCAGGGTCCCTTCAATCGAGACCGGGGCGTTCAGGGCCCCGACGACCCGCTGGGCTACAGCGTCGGCGTCCCGGCAGCCCACGAGCAACACGACAAACTCGTCCCCGCCCAGCCTCGCGACGGTGCCGTGGGGTCCGACGCATCCCTGCAGCCGCCGGGAGATTTCCACCAGCATCTCGTCCCCGGCGTGGTGGCCCAGGACGTCGTTGACTTCCTTGAAGTCGTCCAAATCCAGCAGCAGCACGTGCACCGGTTCGCTGGTCAGCAGCGCAGCGGCGGCGCGTTCGTTGAACAGCATCCGGTTGGCCAGGCCGGTAAGCGGGTCGCGGAAGGCCAGTTCCTTGAGCTTGGCCGCCTGTTCGGCGAGCTCTTCCATGGCGCGCCGCGCCTGGTGCTGGGCTCGGCTGCGCGAAGTGATATCCCGGAAGTTCCAGATCCGTCCAACAACCGCGCCTGCGACCTCCTGCGGCCGTGAGTTGAGCTCCACGGTGCGGCCGTCGCTGAACTCCAGGAGGTCGTTGCTTTGCATCAGCTTGTCCGCATACAGCAGGGAAACTCTCCCCCGGAAGTAGTCCGGGTTTGCCAGCTGCCCGGCGATGAAGTCGATCAGGGCCATCGGGTCGGAAGCCGCAACGAGATTCGGCGGCATGCTCCACAGCTTGAGGTACTGATCGTTGACCCCGGTGATCTGCCCGTCGTTGGAGACCACCAGGATCGCGTCGGCGGTGGTTTCCAGCGTGGCATCCAGCAGCGAGACGGCCAGGCGCCGGCCGGCATCGGTGTCCTGGCGGTGGCTTCCGTCGCGGAGGGCGACCGCCATGGCCGCGCCGCCGTCGTGCTGAACCAGTGAGCAGGTGATCTCCAGGAAAATTTCGCGGCCATCCTGGTGTCGGCCTGCCGCCGCGACCGGGAGCGTCGCGGCTGGGTTGCCCCTGCCCAGCCTGCCGAACACACGCAGGAAACCGCCGCGCTCGTCGTCGGAGAGCAGGATCTGGTGCCCGCCGCCGAGCAGTTGTTCCCGCCGATATCCAAAGAGCCGCTCCGCCGCCGCGTTGACGAACACGATGGTTCCGTCCGCGGTCAACAGCATAAAGGCATCGGGCCCCTGCTCCAGCAAGGTCTTTTCAATCCCAGGTCCCACGGCGATACCGGCCCCCAAAGCTTCGGATGGTGATGGTGTCCGACGGTCTTGCCGCGGGCAATGCGTTTCACTGAATCATATGGTCCCCGACGCCAGTGTCCAGCACCCCGGGGCCGGGCAGATCGCGGCTTTTCCTGCGGAATTGCCGCCGGTGCCACCCACACCGGCGTTCGGCTCAGCGGGTTTCGGAGACCCGGCCGCCCCGGAGCGTGCCGAAGACCTCGGTAGAACGCGCAATCGCCGAATTCAGCGCGGACTGCGCCTCCGCGCCGGAAAAGAGGAACCCCTGCAGGGACTCGCAATCCAGCCCCATCAGGTATTCGGCCTGCGCGGCTGTCTCGACGCCCTCCGCTGTAACGGTCAGCCCGAGGCCGTGGGCCATGGTGACCATACAGCTAAGGATCGGCAGCTTTTCGGTACCCGTTTGGATCATGGCGGTGAAGGACTGGTCGATTTTGAGGGTGTCCACCGGAAGCTCCTGCAACCGGCCCAACGAGGAGTAGCCGGTGCCGAAGTCATCCAGCGCCACCCCCACCCCGGCGTTTCGTAGGGCGTTGAGCTGCTGGATTACGTGGCCGTCGTCGTCGAAAAAGACACTCTCGGTGACTTCCAGGATCAGCTGCCGCGGATCAACCCCGCACGAGGCGGTAGCCGCCTGGACCAGTTCGGCAAAATCCCCATGTTGGAGCTGAACGCCGGACACATTGACGGCCAGGCGACGTGCGGAATCCTCCGCCAGCCAAGGCTTCAGCTCGGTGCAGGCCTTCAGCAGCACCTCGGTACCGATCTCGACAATCAGTCCGCTGCGTTCCGCGGCCGGGATGAAGCGCTCCGGCGGGATGGTCTCGCCGTCGCGCACCCAGCGGGCCAATGCCTCAACAGTAACCACGGCGCCCAGCGTGGCCGAGATGATCGGTTGGTAGAGCACTGTGATCTGGCCACTGTCCACTGCCAGTCGAAGGCCGGTCTCCAGCTCGGTGCGCTGCACGAGGGACTGCAGCATTTCGGGCCGGAACCGCAGGTAGCGGTTCTTTCCGGCGGCCTTCGCCGCGTACATGGCGACGTCGGCCCGGCGCAGCAGTTCCGAGGCGCCAACGGCGTCGTCGCTGATGGAGGCCAGGCCCAGGCTGAGGCTGGGCCGCAGCATGGTCCCGTCAATCCAGACCGGTACCTTCAAGGACTCGACGATCCGGCCGGCCACCTCGTCGGGGTCCAGCGAGCCGACCAGCAGGACCACGAACTCGTCACCGCCCAGGCGTGCTACAACGTCGTTCGGGCGTACGCAGCCGCGCAGCCGCCGGCCCACTTCGATCAGCATCTGGTCTCCGGCGTGGTGGCCCAGGATGTCGTTGACCTCCTTGAAATCATCAAGGTCCAGCAGCAGGAGGTCGACGGCGGTCCCGTACGGCCCGAGCAGGGCGGCGGCGAGGTGGTCGTTGAAGAGCTTGCGGTTGGAGAGGCCGGTGAGCGGGTCCTGGAACGCGAGGGCCTTGAGCTGGGCCGACTGCTCGGCCAGATCGGCCATAGCCTTGGTGATCTGTTCCTGGGCAAGCCGGGCAGCGGTGACGTCGCGGAAGCTCCAGACGCGGCCCACCACCTGATTGGCAACCGTTTGTGGCCGGGAATAGCGCTCAAAGGTCCGGCCGTCACGGAAGTCCAGGACATCGTGGCTTTCCGCGGCAGGGTCGGAGTAGAGCGCGGTGACCTTTTCGACAAATTTGGCAGGATCTTTGAGTTGGTCCAGCACGTAGCCCATCACGGCTTCGTCGTTCTGGCTGGCCAGCAGGTTCCGGGGGATCCCCCACATGGAGACAAACTGGTTATTGACTCCCGCGATTTGGCCTTCGGCGCTGACCACCAGGATGCCATCAGCAGTGGATTCCAGTGTGGCACTGAGCAGCGACATGGCTTCTCGGAGCCCGGCATCCGTCTGCACCCGGCGGGAGGTGTCCCGGATGGTGACGGCCATGCTGGCCGGTCCCGCGGCTGGGGTCCCGGCGTCGTGCGGAAGCAGGGAATAGGTCAGCTCGCCCTGGAACTCACTGCCATCCCGCCGGACGGCGTAGGCCTCGACCGGGGGCGGCCAGGCGTCCTCGCGGAGCACAAAGAACAGTCGGTGAAATCCGCTCCGGAATCCTTTGGCGAGCAGCACACGGTGGTCGTGTCCCAGCAGTTCGTCCCGGGAGTAGCCGAACATACGTTCGGCGGCTGCGTTGACCATCAAGATGGTGCCGTCCTCGGCCACCACCAGCAGGGCGTCAGGACCCGCCTCCAGAATGGCTTCGGGGCTCGGTGCCGGGTACGCGGACGCCGTCACGCGGCTTTCACCGTGAACATCTGCGACCACCTGTATTCCATCGACGAGTCCTGCCCTCAGAAAATCATAGGGGCATCACCGGGGTACCAACACCAGGCCGGGGACACCGGCGTTTCACCCTGCCCGCACCGGCTGCCTCCGGCGGGAGCCGCTGCGGGAAGCCGGCGGGAGCACGGTGGGAGAGCAGGCGGGAGCCCGGCTCCGCAGCCGGTCGCTGAAATTCTTACCGGGCGGCTCTTTCGCGGGTGCCGTGTTCGCGGGTGCCGTGCGATGTGGAGGTGTGGGAGGTGCCGGGGTCCTCCGCGGCGGCGAGGACCGCTTGATAGTGCGCGACAAGTTCGGCGCCAAGCATGGACCATGTACGGCCCTGGACCGAAGCATGTGCAGTGGTTGCGAACGCACGGCGCTTGGCGTCGTCGCCCATCAGGTCCACCACCCGGTCCCGGAGCGCCACCAGGTCACCGGGTTCGTAGAGCCAGCCGGTGCGGGAGTTCTCCACCAGGTCCAGCGGGCCGCCGCGGCCGGTGGCGACCACCGGAACGCCGGAGGCCATGGCTTCCTGGATGGTCTGACAGAACGTTTCCAACTCGCCGGGGTGGACAAAAAGGTCAAAGGACGCCACCGCCCGAGCCAGTTCCTCACCGCCGAGGAAGCCGGTAAATACGGCGTTGGGCAGGGCGTCCTCGAGGGCTTGCCGCTGCGGTCCGTCGCCCACAATGACCAGCCGGGTGCCTGGCACGTCGGCCAGCACCGCCAGGTCCTGCACCTGCTTCTCGGCCGCCAGCCGGCCTACGTAGCCGATGAGGCGCTCGCCGGCCGGGGCGACGGAAGCCCGCCAGCCGGCGTCGCGCTTGTCCGGGGAGAACCGCCGGGTGTCCACGCCGCGACGCCACATCTCGATCCGTGGGATGCCGCGGCCGCGGAGTTGCTGGAGTGCGAAGCTGGAGGGGACGAGGGTGCGTGAGGCCAGCAGATGAATGTTCTCCACCCTGCTCCACGCCCAGTTCTCCAGGAACGGCACACCGTAGCGGCCGGCATAGCTGGGGACCTCGGTCTGGTAGATGGCGATAGTGGGGATCCCCAGCTGGTGCGCTGCCTGCGCGGCCCGCCAGCCAAGGACAAATGGTGACGCCAGGTGGACCACGTCCGGTGCATACTCGGCAAGGATTCGCTTGACCCGGTAAACACCGCCCATGGCTACCCGGACGTTCGTGTAGCCGGCGAGCGGGACCGAGGGCAGCCGGTGGATGCTCGCTCCATAGACCTCGTCGGGGGCTCCGGTGTCCTGGGTCGACGGAGCAATTACCAGCACCTCGTCCCCGCGCTCCTGAAGATGCTCCAGGACGCGCAGGATGGAATTTGTTACGCCGTTCATCAAGGGCAGGAATGATTCAGCCACAATTGCGATCCTCACCCCTCAACACTGCGGGGGCAGGCTTTCGGCACGGGGTAGGGCGCGTTGCGGGGGAGAAAAGAGTGGGTTAACGGGGTGTGGTCGCTTTGCCTCGCACGCGTCCGAGTGGGCATGCTCCGCGGCCGGGGTGAGGGGTGGACATAGGCCGCAGATGCGCCCGGGTCGCCGCCAAGAGTGGGCATGTCCAACGGTTGGGGCGGGGATGCGCTTGGGCCGGGGCCAAGAGTGGGCATGCTCCGCGGCCGGACCTACAGCAGCTCGACAGCTTTCCCTGGTTAAGCTTCCGGCGGCCCGAGGAGTTCCCGGGCCTGCCGCTGGGACTCAAGTTGTTCGGCGGTGACGACGGAGTCACGCAGGAATCCGGCGCCGGCGATGATCCGGCGCAATTCGGCGACGGTCCGGGCCGTGCTCCCGCCCCGGTGGGCCACGGCGTGGCAGTTGCCGCAGAGCGGGACGAGGTCTGTGAGGGGGTCCAGTTCATAGCGGCTGCCGAGACGGGACACCGGGACAAGGTGGTGTACGGGCATCAAGTCCGCGCCGACGTCTCCGTAGGTGAGTTCGAAGGAAAAGCCGCATGCTGCGCAGCTTGTGCCGTGGAGCGCGATGCAGGCCCGCCGCGCGTCGGGATCACGTTCGTAGCGGTTCACCTCCGCCCGGGTAACGGCGCCCTGCGGGTAGGTGCCGGGAGGGTGTTGGGTGGGGTCCGCGCCCGCCGGAGGCCCGGCGTCGCGCCACAGGGCCCTGAGCGCCGCTTCGTCCGCCGGTTCAACGCCCAGCCCGAATGCGTCGACATCCTCCCACTCGATCCCGGGAACCGCAGCCTTGAGGACGGCGACGGCGATGTGCTCACCGGGCGGCAGCAGCGCATCGACGGCCAGGTGCACAAACACCGGCGCATCGTCCTGCACGGTGCCCGGTATCCGGGCAGCCACCTGCCCGGCTACCGCCTGCCCGGCTACCGCCTGCCCGGATTCCTGTTGCCCGGATTCCTGTTGCGCCGCCGCCCGTTGCGCCGCGTCCTGCTGCTCGGAGACCACAACACCATGGCCGATCAGTCCGCGGCCGCCAGGCCCCTGCAGAAAAAGCCAAGCGTCGGTGCCAGCGGACAAGTTCCACGCACCGTTGACGCGCCACGGCACAAAACACCGGCCGGCCTCGGCGACACGGCCGCGAACTGTTGCGTCATTCCAGTCGTTCCGAGGGTCCGGGTCCCAGCCCAGGATGATGGCGCTCATCGGGCCATTCTCGCAGTCGGGCGGCCATCGGCGCAGGCAATTCGACACAAACGGCCGTCAAGCGGGGCGCTTGACGGCCGGGTCCTGCAAGTGACTGCGGGTTTGTGCTGCGGGTTTGTGCTGCGATTTTGTGCTGCGGGTCCGGGCCCGCGACAACACCGCGCCGGCTCCGCACGCCGGGACCTAGCGGGCCGGTACGGGTTCCCGGTCCACCACCGGGTGGTCGCGGCCCAGGTTCCCGACCGTGGCGGCCCCCTGTGGTGACCCGAGCTCCTCGAAGAACTCGACGTTGGCCCGGACGTAGTCGGCCCACTCATCCGGAACGTCCTCCGAATAGTAGATCGCTTCGACCGGGCAGACCGGGTCGCAGGCGCCGCAGTCCACACACTCGGCGGGATGGATGTACAGCGCCCGTTCACCCTCGTAAATGCAGTCCACCGGGCACTCGTCGATGCACGCCTTGTCCTTGACATCTACGCAGGGCTGGGCGATCACGTACGTCATGGCGGGCTACACCCCCGTGTAGACGGTCTTGCCCCAGGTGAAGAAGTCCAGGGCCGACTTTCCTTGTTCGCGGAATGTGTTTGTGGAGGAGTCCTTGACGCCGCCGAACGGCACGTTGAGGTCCAGGCCCGCCGTCGGACGGTTGACCTTAATAACGCCGGCCTGCGCCCGCGCGGCGAAGTCCGTGGCGAACGCCAGCGAATCGGTGCAGATGCCGGCGGTGAGGCCGTAGCGGGAATCGTTGATCGCGGCGAGTCCGGCCTGGTAGTCGGCGACCTCCAGCACGGCCACCACCGGGCCGAAGATCTCCTCGGACACGGCGGCGTCATCGAACGGCAGCTCGGTGAGCACCGCCGCCGGGAAGACCAGCGGCCCGGCGGGGTCGCCGTCGTATGAACCGGCCAGCAGCGTGGCGCCGCGTTCGACGGCGGAGCGCACCGCCGCCTGGTTCTGCTCGAACTGCTGCCGGCTCACCACGGCACCCATCGCAGCGTCCAGTCCGTCCCCGGGCGTGTACGCCGCGGCCTCCTCCGTCAGTGCGGCAAGGAATTCCGAGCGGATGCCGGGCGTGACGTAGACGCGGGACGTTGCGGTGCAGGCCTGGCCGGTGAGCCCGAACGCTCCGGCGGCGACCACCTTGGCGGCCTTGCGGGCATCGGCGTCGTCAAGCACCAGAACACCGTTTTTGCCGCCCATCTCCAGCTGCACCCGGGCCCGGCGGGCGTTCAGGATCTCCTGCAGGCCCAGGCCCACCGCCGTCGAACCGGTGAAGGACAGCCCCGCGATCCGCGGGTCGCGGGCCAGGGCGTCGCCCACCACCCGGCCCTTGCCGTGCACCACGTTGAACACCCCGGCGGGCAGCCCGGCGTCCTGCAGCGCGCGGGCGAGGTGGGTGGCGGAGAGCGGAGTGAGCTCGGCCGGTTTGATCACCACGGCGTTGCCGCTGATCAGCGCGGGGGCGGATTTCCACGCCGGGATGGCGATGGGGAAGTTCCAGGGCGTGATCAGCCCGACGACGCCGAGCGGCTCGCGCCTGGTGGTGATGGTGGTGTCCGGCAGGCCGCTGGGGAGGACTTCGCCGGTCGCGGCCCAGCCGAGGGAGCCGAAGAAGCGCAGCACGTCGGCGGCACGCTTGACCTCGCCCTTGGCCTCGGCGAGGGTCTTGCCTTCCTCACGGACCAGGTCCCCGGCGATGGCGGCTTGGCGGTCCAGGAGCAGGTTGCCGGCGGCCAGCAGGATCGCGCCGCGGGAGGGGGCCGGCAGTGCAGCCCAGGCCGGCTGCGCGGCGGCGGCTGCGCTAACGGCGGCGTCGACGTCCGCGGCGGTGCCGCTGGGGGAGAGGGCAGCGAGCTCGCCGGGCCGGGCCGGGTTGAACCGCTCGGTGTCTGCGCTGCCGAGCCATTGGCCGTTGATGAGGTGCCGGGCGGTGATGAGTTCGCGGTCGGCGGAGGTCTCTGCGGGGGTGGTGAAGTCTGTTGCCGTGGAAGTCATGGTGTTCCTTCGGGTGGTCGGGAAGAGTTCGGAGGTCTGGAAGCGGTCGGTTAGAGGCTGCGGATCAGGCCGCCGTCGCACCGCAGCGCGATGCCGGTGATGTACGAGGCCGGAGCGCTGCAGAGGAACGCGGCAGCAGCGCCGAACTCCGCGGGTTCGCCGTAGCGGCGGGCGGGTATGGTCTTGCGGGACTCGAGCTGGATTTCCTCGACGGTGCTGCCGCGGCGCTTGGCGGCGGCTTGGTCCAGTTCGGCCACGCGGTCGGTGGCGATCCGGCCGGGAAGGAGCATGTTCACCGTGACGGCGTCCAGCGCGACCTCGGCGGCGAGGGTTTTCAGGTAGCCGGCCAGCGCTGCGCGTCCGGTGTTGGACACTGCCAGGTTGGTCAGCGGCGCCACCACACCGCTGGAGCCGACGGCGAGGATCCGTCCCCAGCGCCGTTCCCGCATGCCAGGCAGCACGTGGGAAATGAGCGCGTGGTGCGGCTTGACCAGGAGGTCGAAGGCGGCCGCGAGGTCGTCCGCGCTGAGGGTGGCCGCAGCGCCGGGCTTGGGGCCGGGCCCGTTGAGCACAAGGATGTCGATAGGGCCGAGTTCCGCCACGGCCTGCTCGACGGCGGCCGCCACCCCTTCGGCCGTGCCGAGGTCCGCCTCGATCGCGACGGCGCCCGGCCCGTAGGCGTCCGTCAGTTCGGCCACGATTTCCTTGGCGCGGACCTGGCGCCGGCCGGTGACGGCCACACGCACGCCTTCGGCGGCGAGGGCTCGGGCGATGGCAAGCCCCAGGCCGCCGGTGGACGCGGCCACAAATGCGGTCTTTGTGCTGATTCCGAGGTCCATCAGAAACTCCCTGCCGTTGTGTGTATGTCCGTGGCCGGCACCGTGGCCGGCACCGTGGCCGGTTCGGGGGGCTGTGCGTCAAGGGCCGCCGCGGCCTCCGCCAGGTGCGTGAGCATGCTCAGCCGGAGGGTTTCCGGGAACGGCGCGGCCGGGGCGCGGACGCCGGCGTCGGCGATGAGGCCCCGCCGGCGCAGGCACTCCTTGCGGACGGACAGCGCGATCCGGGCCTGCTGCTCGAAGTTGATCAGCGGCAGGTAGGGCAGCAGTGCGTCCCGGGCCGACTCGTACCCGTCCCGCTGCCAGGCGCGGACGCAGGCGATCAGGGCCTCGGGGTAGGAGAATCCGGTCATGGCACCGGCGGCACCGGACTGCAGCTCGTCCAGCAGCCCCTGGCCGCCGAGCCCGCCGAACACGGACACTTCGAGGGCCCGGCTGAGCCGTCCGATGGCCACGGAGGTGGGCGGCGCCTCGGCCTTGACGGCGATGACGTGGCCGCATGCCTGCACCACCGAGATCAGCGCTTCGGTGCTGATGCTGACTCCGCTGGCCAGCGGATAGTCCTGCAGCACCACGTTGGCGCCGGTTGCCTGATGGATCGCGTTCAGGTGCGCGCTGACCACGGCGGGGTTAGCGGAGTTGGCCTGCACCATCACGGCTGCGAGGCGCTCGCCGGCCACGGCCTGGGCTGCCCGTATTTCCTCGACAGCCGTGCCGGTGTACAGCGAGGTTACGCCCACCACCAGGGGAAGGGTCGTTTCCTCGACAACGACTTCCAAGACCAAGCCGCGTTCCGCCGGGGTCAGGGCCGCGGCCTCGCCGAACACACCCAGGACGGTCAGGCCGGTAGCGCCGATGGATTCGTAGTAGGCCACGAGACGGGCGAGGCTGTCGGTGTCGACATCCAGGGTGCTGCCCTGGAATGGCGTTGCGAGAACACCCCACACTCCGGGTGCCAGTGACTGCCGCATCTGCTTCTCCTTAGTTTTTGGTCGCTCAAAGGGCTGCATCTCTAATGTCCCGGCCAGACCGGCGCGCGCTTGTCCTGGAAGGCGCGTACACCCTCCGTCGAGTCCGCGCTGTCAAGTGCCGCCATGAGGGCCGGCAGCCGCTGGCCGCGCGCCTCGGTGGCAGTCAGGTGCCCGGTCCGGGTGACCATTTGCTTGACTGCCCGCACGGAGGTGGGGGCGCAGGCGAGGATCTGGTCCAGCCAGCGCTGCACCGCGGCGTCGAGGTCCCCTGCGGGGACCACCTCGTTGACCAGGCCCATGGACTGCATTTCGGCGGCCGGCACTTTCCGTCCGGTGAGGAGCATGCCCATCGCCTGTGTGTAGGGGATACGCCGCACCAGCTGGTGGATGCCGCCGTCTAGCGCCAAACGCCCGACGCGCGGTTCAGTCAGGCCAAAGCGCGCGGTGTCCGCGGCGACCACGACGTCCGCGCCGAGCACGATCTCCATCCCACCGCCAAGCGCATAGCCGTTGACCTTGGCGATAACCGGGATGTCCAGGCTGGTGCGCAGGCTGAGGCCGCCGAAGCCGTTCGGGTCCAGGCCGGCCCAATACTGCAGCCCGGTCTTGTCCGCAGCGGCGGTGGACATGTCCGCTCCGACGCAGAACGCCCGGGTGCCGGCGCCGGTGATGACGACGGCGCGGACGTCCGGATCTGCTTCCAGTTGCGCCCAGATCGCGTTGAGCCGTGCCTGGGCGGTGCTGTCGACGGCGTTGAGCACGTGCTGGCGGTCGATGACCACAGTGGCAACGTGGTTCTCGATGACCAAGGTGACCTGATCCACCCTGGTCTCCCCAGCTTCTGCAACGGACGTCACTTCAGCACCCCCAGCTGCTGCAGGCGTTTGATGGCGTCGGCGTCGAAACCGTTTTCCAGCAGCACCTCCACGTTGTGCTGGCCAAGCTGCGGGGCGGGCCGGCGAACCGTGGGCGGGGTCGCGGAGAGCCGGATCGGTGCGTTGAGCATCCGCACAGTTCCGACGCCGGGGTGCTCGGCCTCCACGATCATGCCGTTGGCGTGCGTTTGCGCGTCGGCGAGGGCCTGCTCCAAGGTGTGCACCGGGGCGTTCAGCAGGCCTTGGTCCTCCAGCTTTGTGGTCCAGTATTCGGTACTGTTCGTGGCGATGCGCTCGCGGAAGATCGCCTGCAGCTCCGGCTTGTGCTGGAATTGCTGCTCCAGATTGGCGAACTCGGGCCGGAGCGTGAGGTCCTCGGCCAGGCCCAGGGCTTCGGAGATCCGCGCCAGCGGGTCCGGCGTGAAACCGCCCACCATGCACACTGCGCCGTCGGTGGTTTCGAAAACGCCGCTGAGCGGCATGGCACCCCAGTTGACCTCGTAGCCGCGGTTGAGCTGCATACACGCCTCCTGCATCTGCAGGTGCAGCATGGAGTCGTACATGGTCACCTCCACCTTCTGCCCGACGCCGGCGGTTTCGCGGGTGCGCAGCGCCAGCAGAATGCCCTGCATCAGGTGCATGCCGGTGATGTAGTCACACAGCGTGGTGGGGTAGATCGAGGGCTTCTGGTCGTCCGATTCGCGGCGCCACATGACACCGGAGTAGGCCTGGGCGATCGCGTCCTGGCCGCCCTTGTGCGAGTAAGGACCGATGGGGCCAAAACCCGTTCCGGAGGCCCAGATGATGCCCGGGTTCTGTTCCTTGAGCTCCTCATAGCCAAAGCCCATCCGCTCCATCACGCCGGAGCGGAAGTTGCTGACCACCACATCGGCATCGGAAAGCAGGCGGCGGAGCACTGCCTTGCCCTCCTCGGTGCGGGTGTCCACGGAGATGCTGCGCTTGTTCCGGTTGATGGACAGGAAGATCGGGTTGTCCTGGCCGTCCTTGTCCGGGAACGAGTTGCGCGAGATGTCCCCGGCGCCGGGGCGTTCGACCTTAATGATGTCAGCGCCGTAGTCGCCGAGGAGCTGGGTGCAGGACGGGCCCATAAACACCTGGGTGAAGTCCACGATCTTGATTCCGTCCAGCGGCAAGGGCGTGCCGGCGGGCGCTGGTGCCGTCCCGGGCGCGGCTGCCGCGCCCGGCAGGTCATCGATAGCCAGGCTCATACCGCCACCACCGAATCCAGGTCCAGGGTGGCGTTCGACGACGGGACGTCGCCCGGGTCCGCGCCGTGGACGCGCATGCCCTGCTGGATTTCCGCTGCGGAGACGTCGCGGACCAGGGTGCCGTTCCGGACGGCCAGCGCGGCGGCGACGCCGACGGCCTGGCCCATGGCCATGCAGGGCGGGATCTCGCGGGACATCTTTTGCGCCTCGGGGGTCGCGGAATAGTGGCGTCCGGCCACAAGCAGCTGGTCCACTTCCTTCGGCAGCAGCGAGCGGTACGGGTAGTAGTAGTCCCGGCCGCGGGCTACGGTATCGGCAAAGTGCCGGCGGGTGGTGACGTCATCCTTGGTCATGACGTACTCGCCCTCCAGCAGGCGGGTCTGCCGAACACCCATCTGGGAGGCGACGTCGAGCATGTAGCACTTCTCGAAGCCGGGGAGGTTGGCGCGGACGTAGTCCACGGCCTCGGAGATCTTGTCCCGGGCCGCGAACTCGGCCGCGGTCATGTCCGCCGGGTCGACGCCGTCGTAGCCGGTCATGTGCGGGGCATTGCACCAGACCACGCCGTCAATCGGGGTTTTCAGCCACCACAGCTCCCAGGCGCCGCCGAGGAGGCGCTTGATGGTGCGGTTGATGGCTCGGGCTTCCTTGGGGTTGGCCTGCTCAAACGCCTCGGCGGCGTTGGTATCGACGTTGCCGAGCCGGAAGACCAAGGTGGTGAGGTAGCTGTCCTTGATGTGGCTGGCGCCGGCCCGGGACGCGACGTCGATGTCGCCGGTGGTGTCGATGACAACGTCGGCCATAAAGGCCTGCGGGCCGGACTTGGTCTCGCAGATGACACCCTTTATCACGCCGTTGTCCACAATCGGGCGGGAGAACCAGGAGTGCAGGCGCAGGTTCACGCCGGCTTCCCGGACGAGGTCGTTGGAGATCCGCTTCCAGCCGTCGGGATCAAAGGCCGCTGCGTAGCAGATGGGCTTCGGTGTGACGTGGGTGTGGAAGTCGAAGGTACCGAAGCGGCCCCACTTGTTCCACAGTTCCTCGGAGGCCTTGCGGTCCTCCGCGGGCGGGACGATGGCCAGGCCCAGCTTCTGCAGCCGTTCGACGTATTCGGAGACGATGCCCGTGACGGTGATTTCCTGGCCGTTGATCATGTCATCGAGGACCAGGACCATCCCGCCGGAGGCGAGCCCGCCGAGCGAGGAGTAGCGTTCCAGCAGGGTGACGGAGGAGCCGGCCCGGGCTGCCGTCA
The DNA here is from genome assembly GCF_030063265.1 of Pseudarthrobacter sp. PH31-O2. NCBI lineage: Bacteria > Bacillati > Actinomycetota > Actinomycetes > Micrococcales > Micrococcaceae > Pseudarthrobacter > Pseudarthrobacter sp. PH31-O2. The sequence continues at coordinate 17,634 of NZ_JASIST010000002.1, forward strand.
CGGCGGCGGCGACACCTGCGGGGCCACCGCCCACCACAAGGACATCGGAGCGGGAGATCACGGGGGCGGTGAGGTCCGCCGTCGTGGTGCTGAGTTCAAGGGAAGTCATGGAATTCATGGAGGGATCCTTAGTTTCCGACGAAGATGCCGTTGGCACGGCGGGCGGCGAGGTAGAGGACGATGGACAGGACGGAGAGGACCGCGACGTACACCGGGAAGACCCAGCCGGCGCCGACGGACTGCAGCCAGACCAGGAGGAAGGACGCGGTGCCGCCGAAGAGCGCGACGCCAATGCCGTAGCCCAGCGCCACACCGGTGCCGCGGCAGTTTTTGGGCATCAGCGAGGTGCTGACCACGTTGTAGAGGGTCATGTTCAGCACCAGGACGAGGGAACCGCCGAGCAGGACCGCGGCGAACCCGCCGATGCCGGGCTGGACGTACATCAGCATGAGGAAGACGGAAGGAATGGCCAGGATCCGGGTGACGAGGAACCAGCGGGACATGGACCGGCCGTCAGCCAGCTTCCCGATGATCCAGCTGCCCACCACGAGGATCACGCCCAGGACGGTGGTGAGGGCGAAGACAGCCGTGGGATCTTCCTTGAAGTTGCTGCGGGCGGCGCTGGGCAGCCCCACGTTCCAGGCGTAGTTGTAGGCCTGGGCCGCGCCGACAACAAAAACGATCGCCAGCACGGAAAGCCAGTGTTTACGGACCCCGGTCCAGACGGCGCCGGCGGAGTTGTTGGCCAGCTCTTCCGGGTTCATGGTTTCCGGCAAGGCGCGGCGAAGGTAAAGGACAACAAAGCCAAAGGCAGCGCCGATAAAGAACGGCACCCGCCAGCCCCAGTCACCCATCACGGCCCCGCCGAGCGTGAGGCTGCAGAGGAAGCTGACCAGTGAGGCGAGCAGGATGCCGATGTTGACGTAGAAGGACATGATCCCGGCGACGTAGCCTTCACGGCCTTCCGGAGCCAGCTCCACGGCGTGCGAGGTGGAGAGCGGGGCCTCGATGCCGGTGGAGATGCCCTGCAGGACGCGGCAGATGACGAGGATGATCCCGGCCCAAGCACCGATCTCCTGGTAGCTGGGCGTGACGGCGATGACCAGGGTGGTGCCCGCCATCAGCATGATGGAGAGCAGCATCACCCGGCGCCGGCCGATCCGGTCGGCCAGGGTGCCCAGCAGCACGCCGCCGAGCGGCCGGAACGCGAACCCGACGGCGAAGACGGCGAGTGTGTTCAGGGTCGCGGAGAGGGGGTCGGTGCTTGGAAAGAAGTTCGGGCCAATGAACGCCGAGAGGAGGCCGAAGACCATCCAGTCGTACCATTCCAGGGCGTTGCCGAGGCCCAGGCTCAGCAGGCCCCTGCGGACTTCAGGGGCGAACTTCTTGGCGGCCGGGCGGGTGGTTGCCGCGACGTCGTCGTCGGGCTGCGGAGTGTTCAGCATGGGTGTTTCAAGCATGGAAGTGTCCTTACGCTTACGCCTTGGGGGCGTGGGAGGGTATGACGCATCGCCGTCCGGGGATTACGGTCGTTGGCTGCGAATGTGGCAAGGACTGTCGGCGGTCAGGGTCGGACAGCGACAGTGGGTGGGACGGTAGGGGCCGCTTGGGGTCGGCGCCGCTACCACGCGTGAGGTGCGTTGACCCAGATTGCTACGCATACCTCTTCGTAGCTGTTTTTGTACCAGTGCGGGGTGTCCGAGGCGAAAGTGATGGAATCGCCGGCCTCGAGCGAATAGCATTCCCCGTCCAGGAAAATGTCTTTCCGGCCGGAGAGGATGAGCCCGAACTCCTCGCCGCTGTGGCGGAAAGGAGTGGCGCTGGTGTCGTGGCCGGGCGGGCTGACAATCCATTGGGCCTCAAGAGCGCCGTTAAGATCAGGCGTGAGCAGCTCATAGACCGCCTCGCCTACTGACTTCTTGGTGACGCCCTTCAGGTTGCGCCGATCGGCTTTGCGGACCACCGGGGACCTGGGCTTTTCCTGGCCGACAAAGAATTTCCCGACCGGGATGTCCAGGCCGTGGGCCAGTTGCGCCAGGGTGGTGAAGGACGGGTTGGCCAGGCCGCGTTCGATCTGGCTGACGATTGCCGGGCTGAGGCCCGTGATCTCCGAAAGCTTAGCGAGCGTCATGCCTTTTTCCTTGCGCATGGAGCGCACCTTGTTGCCGACAGTGGCAAGCAGTGCACTTGTAGCTACCGGGACGCTGCCCGTGGCGCTTTCGGTGGTCATTCGATGTCCTTCACTTGGTGAGCTGACTCACATAACTATAGTGAAGATTTTTAGCGGGTCAATGATTTTGCCCTAAGTAAAATGAAAATATTTACAGAAGCGGGGTTTTGCGACCCGCGCCCTCCGCTGCTCGATGCATCCGTGACCCGACGCCGCCACACAGAAGCTGGTGCAGCAACTGCGCTTTTACGCAGTGGCTGCACCAGCAGGTAGAACGAATTTTCTGCTTACTATGAAACGGTACTCATTCGCGGCTCCCTTGGTCCCGGTGGTTCGTTTACCGGGTATTTGCGTCTTCGGCCAGATGCCTGGACATCAGCCAACCGGCGCCGGCCATTGCCAGGCCCAGGATCATAAAGGCCCAGGCATCGATGGCGTTCAGCGACAGGAAATTGGCCGCCGAACCCACCCCGACGATGAGCCCGTAGACGCTAAGGACGATGTACAGCAGGCCAAAGCCCATCAGGAAGTTCCGGGAACCCACGGGATTCCGGGACATGGCCCAGCCGGTGGCGCCGATCGCGAGCTGAACGATGTTCAGCAGCATCGATACCTGGAACAGGCCCAGGAACAGGGCCGTGGATCCGGGTCCGAAGAACGCCAGGGAACTGTACTGCGTGGTGATGCCCGGGATGAATCCCAGGATGCCCACGACGATAAGGACGGTACCAACACCCATGCCGACGTTCTGGACATCTGTCCGTCCGAAGTGAACGCCGTGTGCATGTGGAGATGCGGTAGTCATTTTGTGCCTCCAACCACTGATTGCGGACACTCCAATTTTACGGCCGAGACAGGAAAAAAGCGCTGCTCCGTGTCGCTGTGGAATGCCGGATGTAACGTCGCCAGCGGGCGGAAGTGCAGTGAAGTGCGGCAGTTGCGCCTGTCGCACCGGCAGGGGGGCGCGCACGTGGCACCATGGAACACGATGAAACTGCGCGCTGATCAGACCGGGGAACGTGGACTTCCGATGCCGCTATGGCTGCAGGGAGCCCTCGAGTCCGCGCAGGCAGCCGTCATTTCCGCCCTGGTGGTTGCCGCCCCGATTTTTGTCGTGTGGGCCACCGCGGGATTTCAGAACGGCGCCACCGAGGTGCTGGCCCGCCTCGCAGGCCAGTCCTGGCTGCTGATCCACGGTGTTCCGCTACTGCTGGACACCGTTGGGATGGGCGCGACAGCCCAACCTCAGTCCGGCGTTTTGTCCCTTACCCCGCTGGGGTTGACGCTGATCCCGTTCCTGCTTGCCTGGCGCGCCGGCCGCCGGCTCGCCCGGGCCTCCTATACTGACCAGCTGTGGCAGGCGCTGCTGGGGTCCTCGCTGGTGTACGCAGGCTTTGGCCTGGCCACCGGCTTCATTTGCCGCACCGCCGACGTCGGCGTGGGCCTGTGGTCCGCCGCGCTTATCCCGTTGATCCCGTTCGGCATGGGCATGGTGGTCGGAGCCCGCCGCGAGGCCGGTTCCTGGAGCCGGCTGATCGGCGTCGACGCCGTCGCCTGGCTCTCCCGGACCAGTCAACACTCGCGCTGGGCCGGTTCCTACCTGGGCTCCGCGGTCAAAGCCGGTTTCGTGGCGCTGATGGCCAGCCTGGCGATGTGCTGCGTCCTGCTTGCCGTTACCCTGTTTATCCACTGGAACCTCGTGATCGCGGTCTACGAGGGGCTTGAGGCCGGACCCTTTGGGGGTGCCGCCCTGACCATCGCGCAGCTCGGATTCCTGCCCAACCTGGCGGTGTTCGCGCTCGCTTGGACGTCCGGGGCGGGCGTGGCCCTTGGCATCGGCTCCCAAGCGGGGGCGCTGGGCACCGCCGTCGGACCATTGCCGTCGATCCCGGTGTTCGCGGCGCTGCCAGCCGGGGCGCTGGACTTTGCGGCGGCTGCGCTGGTGGTGCCGGTCCTCGCCGGCACGCTGGCCGGGTGGTGGTTCCTGCGCGAAGGCGAAAACCACTTTGACGAATGGCTCTCCATCAAGATCCACGCCCGCTGGTTCACGGCCACGGCTTCCACACTGGTGCTCGGCGCGATGGTAGGCAGCATCGCCGGGCTGCTCGGTGCCGGCCTGGCCTGGCTGGCCGGGGGATCCGCCGGGATCGGGCGGCTCACCGATATTGGTCCCGACCCGCTTCGGCTGGCAGTGTTCCTGGCCGTGGAGGTGGCCGTCGGCGTCGTCATCGGCTCTGCCGCGGGACCGTGGCTGGAACGCCAGCAGACGCTGCGTGAATCGGAGCTGGAGCCGGCATCCCGGTAACCGGGCGCCGTGTTTAGCGGAACTGGGGCAGCGATTTTTCCAGCTGGGTCTGGCAGATGGACGACGCGTACTGGGTGAGGGCGTGGCGGCTGCATTGCTGGTAGTCCCGGACCTGGTTGAAGAACAGCACTGAGGTCAAAAGCAGCACCACCTGGATGGCCACGACCACCAGACCGGAAATCGTCCCGAACAGCACCAGCTTGGATTCCTTGAGCCTGGCGTAGCGGACCAGCACCATAATTCCCAGTACTGCGGCAACGGCCGTGAGGAGTCCGCTGAGCCAGAGGTAGCTGATATCCAGCTGGTAGACGAAGAACGATCCCAGCACCGCCACGATAAAGCTCCGGAACAGCAGATGGGTTTTTGCCTGCGCGGCTTTGGCTGCGTCGCTGAGCGGGTGCTGGCCGCCCGGGCCGGAGGCGGAGTCGTTCGGGGGATTCATGTTTTCCAGCCTACGCGAGCGGCCCCATAAGCTAGGACCATGCGCATCGTAGTCCTCGTCTCCGGCACCGGGTCCAATCTCCAGGCCGTCATCGACGCTGTCGCGGCGGGCGATCTCGACGTCGGGATCGCCGCCGTCGGGGCGGACCGGCCCGGAACCTACGGGGTGCAGCGGGCTGCCGCCGCCGGCATCCCGACCTTCGAGGTGGACTTCAAGGCATATCCGGACCGGGCTGACTGGAACGCCGCGCTGACCGGTGCTGTCGCCGCGTTTGCGCCCGACGTCGTGGTGTCCTCAGGCTTTATGCGGATTGTCAGCGCGGCGTTCATTGACTCGTTCGGCGGCAAATACCTCAACACCCACCCGGCCCTGCTGCCCTCATTCCCCGGCGCCCACGGGGTCCGCGATGCGCTGGCCTACGGCGTCAAGGTCACGGGCTGCACCGTGCACTGGGCCGACGCCGGCGTGGACACCGGGCCGATCATCGCCCAGGAAGCGGTGGCGGTCTCGGACGGCGAGACCGAGGAATCCCTGCACGAACGGATCAAGGTCGTGGAGCGCCGGCTGCTGGTCGCCACGCTGGCCGCCCTCGCCGCCCCTGAACCCAACTAGCGGACCCCAAGTAGCGCGCCCCCCCAAGTAGCGCGCCCCCCCAACTAGCGCCCCGCCCCCCCAACTGACTCGCAGCTAAGGCCGTTTTGGGCGCTCAAAACGGCGTTAGCTGCGAGTCAGTTGGGTTCACCCGCCATGGCTTGTGGATAACCCTCCGGCGAAGTCCTCGGCTTTGCGACGATGGGTCGATGAAGACACCCCGGCCGCTTCCGGCGCCGCTCGGACTGGCGCCCTTTACACTCCAGGAGGCACTTGATGCCGGAGCCAGCCGGCGCCGGCTCAGGCATCACTCCCTGGATGTTCCGAGCCGCGGGATCCGGCTGCCGTCAAAACCGTCCGCCGCATTGGATCTGCAGGCTCGTCCCCTCACCCTCGTGACGCAATTCTCCGCAGCATCCCATGCGACAGCCTTTCTGATCTGGGACTTCCCGGATTCCTGCCGGGCTCCTCTGCTCCAGGCATCCATATCTCCCGGCCGGACACGATGGCAATACCGCGGCGCAGGGGCGTGATCGGCCACGTCGGGCAGTTCTTCGACGACGAAATCACCCGGCTCGACGGCGTCCTGGTCACCACCCGGACCAGGACGTGGCTGGACTGTGCCCGAAAGATGAGCATCGACGAACTAACAGTGGTAGCGGACCATCTGCTGCGCCATCCCCGGCCTGCCTTTGAGAACCGGTCCGCGCCTTATGCCAGTCCGGAGCAACTCGCTGAGATGCTGGACCGGCACCGGGGTACGCCCGGCATCCGCAAGGCCCGGCTCGCCTTGGAGCAGGCCAGGATCGGCGCGGACTCGGGCCCGGAGACGAGGCTTCGGCTCGCACTGGGTCGCGCTGGCCTGCCGGAGCCGACACTGAACGCGGTCACGGTCCTGGGCTCCGGTATCGTACGTGAACCGGATATGGCCTATCCGGAGCACCGGGTTGCTGTGGAGTACGAGGGAGCCGTGCACTCAGCCGCGGCGCAGATCGTCCGGGACATCGCCAGGGAAGAGGATTTCAACGGCGCCGGTTGGATCCTGGTCCGAATCTCGAAACGGCACATGGAGAACGACGCACGCGCCGCCGTCGCCAAGGTGCTGACTGCCCTCGCCGGCCGCGGCTGGCAGCCCAACTGACTCGCAGCTCAGGTCGTTTTGAGCCCCCAAAACGACCTGAGCTGCGAGTCAGTTGGGAACGGGGGACGGAACGGGGGAACGGGGGAACGGGGGACGGGGCTAGGCGAGCTGGCGCTGCTTCGTTTCGGGAGCGAAGAACGCCATCCACAGCACACTGAGCAGCACCAACCCGCCGGCGAGGGCGAATGACGTCGCCAGACCCAGCTCCGGCCACAGGAACGCCGCGAAAATCAGCGGACCGAACCCTGCGCCGAGCCGGGAGAACGTCGAGGCCCAGCCAAAGCCCGAGCCGCGCAGTTCGGTCGGATACAGCTCGGAAACATAGGTGTAAAGCACCGGAATGGCTACCTGGACCACAAAGCCAAAGACCAGCAGCCAGAACACGGCCGCCGTCGGGATGTCCACCACAAACGCCACGATCACCAGGGTCAGCGCGGAGAGCGGTCCGGTGATTGCCAGGATCCACTTCCGTCCCACCCGTTCCACCAGCAGCGCGGCCACCACCACACCCAGGAGCCCGACGGCGGCCATGGAGGCGGTGGTGAGGAAGGCCTTGTACTCCTCGAAGCCGGCGCCGATCAGGATCCTCGGCATCCAGGTCAGCGACAGGTAGTAGACGAGCAGGATGCTGAAGAACAGGGACCACGCCGCCGTTGTGATCTTCCAGTTGTACTGCCAGAGCGCGCGCAGTTGGGTCCAGGCGCTGCCGGCGGAGAGCCGGGGCGCGTCTTGTGCCTCGGGCAGGCTGTAGGCGCGGGGCTCGGCCCCGGTCGCGGCGACGAGGTCGTCGATCACCTTGGCGGCTTCCTCCCGGCGGCCGTTGCGGATCAGGAACAGCGGGGACTCGGGGACGCTGCGGCGGACCCAGAACACCAGCAACGCCGGAAGCACCATCACCAGCATGGTCAGCCGCCAGTCCCCGTAAAGCGCCACCAGCCCGGCGGACACAAATCCGCACAACGCGGCCCCGATCGGCCACCAGCCGTCCATCGCGGTGAGGACCTTGCCGCGCTGTTTGCGGGGCGTGAATTCGCCCACCAGGGCATAGTCCACCGGGATGCAGCCGCCCAAACCGAAGCCGGCCATAAACCGGAACACCACAAACCAGAGGAAGTCGGGGGAGAAGGCGCCGAACACCGTAAACACCGAGAAGATCAACAACGTGGCGGTGAACGCCTTTTTGCGCCCTATGGTGTCCGCGATGGTGCCCCAGACGAATGCGCCCAGGGCCATGCCGATAAGGTTCGAGGCTCCGATCCAGGCGGCCTCCCCGGGGCTCAGGGACCAGTGCTTGGACAACAGCGGAATGAGGATGCCGTTGAGCGTGACGTCCCAGGCATCGAACATAAAGCCCAGGCCGCCGATCAGAAAGATCCGGCCCTGCACACGCCAGCGCCACGGCAGTTCCTGGACCACCTGTTCGCCGCTGGGCACAGTGGTGTATGTATTCATTAAAGCCTCCTGGGAAATTCTACGTGGCCCTCCGCCGCTGCGCTGCGCTTCATAACTCCGGCGCGCGGGAAGTCCCGGCGGCCCGACACGATAAACTGTGCCCATCCCCACCACCCGCGGCCCAGCCGCGATATAAGACGGAGACTTTTGTGAGCTTCACGCCGCTTGACCGTGTATCCATCGACCGTGTCCCCATCCGCCGGGCCCTGATTTCGGTCTACGACAAGACCGGTCTGGAGGAGCTCGCGAGGGGCCTGCACGAAGCCGGCGTCAAGATTGTCTCCACCGGCTCCACCGCCAAAAAGATTGCCGCCGCAGGCATTCCGGTGCAGGAAGTCGAGGAAGTCACCGGCTCGCCGGAAATGCTCGACGGCCGCGTCAAGACCCTGCACCCGCGCGTGCACGGCGGCATCCTCGCCGACCGCCGCGTCCCGGCCCATATGGAGACGCTCGCGTCGTTGGACATCGAGCCGTTCGACCTGGTGGTGGTGAACCTCTACCCCTTCGTGGAAACCGTGAAGTCCGGCGCTGCGCAGGACGACGTCGTTGAGCAGATCGACATCGGGGGCCCGGCGATGGTGCGTTCGGCCGCGAAGAACCACGCCGCCGTCACCATTGTGGTGGACCCCTCCTCGTACAACGACGTCGTTGCTGCCGCCGCCTCCGGCGGCTTTGACCTGAAGGCCCGGCGCCGGCTCGCCGCCAAGGCCTTCGCGCACACCGCCGCCTATGACACTGCCGTGGCCGGCTGGACTGCCAGCCAGTTCCTCGACGAGGACGGCGACGGCGTCATCGATTGGCCTGCCTACGCCGGACTGGCCCTGGAACGGTCCGAGGTGCTGCGCTACGGCGAAAATCCGCACCAGCAGGCCGCCCTCTACGTGGACAAGGCCGCCCCGGCCGGCATCGCCCAGGCCGACCAGCTGCACGGCAAGGCAATGAGCTACAACAACTTCGTCGACGCTGACGCCGCCCTGCGCGCTGCGTTCGACTTCGCTGAGCCCGCCGTTGCGGTCATCAAGCATGCCAACCCCTGCGGTGTGGCTGTGGGTTCCGCCTCCGCCGCCGACCCGATTGCGGACGCGCACGCCAAGGCGCACGCCTGCGATCCGGTCTCCGCATTTGGCGGCGTGATCGCGGCCAACCGCACCGTCACCGCCGGCATGGCGCGGACCGTCGCCGGCATCTTCACCGAGGTAGTGATTGCCCCGGGTTTCGAGGACGAAGCGGTGGAAATCCTGTCCAAGAAGAAGAATATCCGCCTCCTGGCCCTGCCCGAAGGTTACGGCCGTTACCCGACGGAGTTCCGCCAGGTTTCCGGCGGCATGCTGGTCCAGGCCACGGACAAGGTAGACGCCGAGGGTGATGACCCGGCCAACTGGACCCTCGCCGCCGGTGACGCCGCGGATCCCGGGACGCTTGCGGACCTCGCCTTCGCCTGGACCGCCTGCCGGGCCGCCAAATCCAATGCCATCCTGCTGGCACAGAACGGCGCCGCCGTGGGCATCGGCATGGGCCAGGTCAACCGGCTCGATTCCTGCAAGCTCGCCGTCGAGCGGGCCAACTCACTCGGCGTGAGCGTGGACTCCGAGGTTGATGGCGCGGGCGGCGCCTCGAACGCCGACGCCACGGGTGCCCCGGAACGTGCCCGTGGTGCCGTGGCGGCGTCGGACGCGTTTTTCCCGTTCGCAGACGGGCTCCAGATCCTGATCGACGCCGGCGTCCGCGCCGTGGTGCAGCCAGGCGGCTCGGTTCGGGACGATGAGGTCATCGCCGCGGCCAATGCGGCCGGCATCACGATGTACTTCACCGGCGCCCGGCACTTCTTCCACTAGGGGATCGCGTTCCACTGGGGATCGCGAGCACGCTTTCTGCGGGCCCGGCTTCACCAAGAATGGACATGTCCTCCCTTTCCGGGGGACATGTCCATTCTTCGCGGCACGGGCTGGGCACAATGGGATTATGTCCAGTCCTGGGCCTGTACGGCGGGCATGTCCCGCCGGCCGGATCCATCGCCGCGTCCATCGCCGCCGTCCATCCTTGCGTCCATCATCAGGCCAATCCCCCGGATACGGCAACGCGGTGCCACGGCGGCCCATCCCCGCTGCTGGAGATGGACCGCGCATGACCCCGCGCTGGTGTGGGTGTGGCTGCTTGTCCTAGGAAGCGGCCGCGGTGTTGTAGGCCTGCTGGATGACGGATCCCCAGTACGGGCCGAACATGGTGGTGGAGTTACTGCCGTAGCCGTAGCTGTTGACAGAGTTCTGGTAGCCGGTGGAGCTGGTTCCAATAAACCACGGGCCACCCGAGGAACCGCCGGTCATGTTGCACGGAATGCCCTGGGTATTGAATTGCGGGTTGGAGGAGTCGTTGACGGCGGTGCCGCTGCAGCTCTTGAGGGACTCACCGTTGAAGGGTGCGGCCGCGGGGTAGCCGAATGCCTTGTAGGCCAGGCCGCGGGCAGCGCTGAACTTCACGCCCGAGGCACCGACGGCATCCGCAAGCTTCTGGCCGTTGAGGGTGTTCATCACCGCGAAGCCGGTGTCGTACGTCATGTCGCCGCCGGAGCTCCACTGTGTCGGGGCGTAGAGGGCCTTGGCCGTCCACATGCCGTAGGGTGCGGACCCGTTGAGGTAGGCCGGGACAAACGTGAACTTGGTGGCGAAGGCACCCGGGCCCTCGTTGATGCAGTGGCCGGCCGTAGAGACGGTGCTTTTGTTCGTGGCGGAGACCGAATTGCCGGAGCACACGTAGTTAGTGCCGCCGAGCGTAAAAAAGACCTTGCCGATGTGCTTGACCGGAGTTTCGCTGGCGTTCGCCTTGGTCTGGATATCCGCCCCCTGTTTCTTCGGGGCAAGGGCCTCGACGGTACCCGGCGCTCCAGCCGCCGGGCGGTTCAGCGCGGCCTTTGACCCGGCGCCGCGCTGCACCGCTTTTTCGGCCAGCACGTCACCGGGGGCGGCGTTGCGCATCCGCTCCGCCGTCCAGTACTCCGCGCCGCCCGTTTCGAGAACGGCGTGGCTGGTGACACCCGACGCTTCCGTCGGTGCGTTGCCGGATGCCGGGGCTGCGTTCGCCGCGCCCGCGGCGCTCAACGCCAACAGCGCTGCTGCCGAGATGCTGAGCAGGCTGGTGGCCAGAGTCTTGGGTGTTCTCATGGGTGTCCTAACCGGTGGAGATCGGGACGGCCGGTGGTAGCGGCCGCGGTGATGGGAACGAAACTACGGCACTTTGACGAATCTGTAAAGTATCTTGTCAATTTTTGTCACGACCCGGCGGGGATGTCACGGACCCGTCGGAGCACGACGCCGGTAGGTGGCAACCGCGCTCCCTCGGGTAAGTTAGGGGGTGTTGAAATGGCACAAAATTCCGGAAATACCCAGACCTTCAGGGAGACGCCCGAGCAATGGCAAAGATTATCTATACCCACACCGACGAAGCGCCGATGCTGGCAACCTATTCGTTCTTGCCGATTGTCGAAGCCTTCGCTTCGACGGCCGGTGTGGCAGTGGAGACCCGCGACATTTCGCTGGCCGGCCGCATCATCGCCGCGTTTGGCGACTACCTCACCGAAGAGCAGCGTGTCAGTGACGCCCTGGCCGAACTTGGTGCACTGGTCAAGCAGCCCGAAGCCAACATCATCAAGCTGCCCAACATCAGCGCGTCGACGCCTCAGCTGAAGGCCGCCGTCGCGGAACTCCAGGCCCAGGGCTACGCCCTGCCGGACTACCCGGACAACCCCTCCTCGGACGAAGAGACGGACGTCCGCTCCCGCTACGACAAGATCAAGGGTTCCGCCGTCAACCCGGTGCTGCGTGAAGGCAACTCGGACCGCCGCGCACCCCTCTCGGTCAAGGCCTACGCCCGCCAGAACCCGCACAGCATGGGCGCCTGGAGCTCCGCGTCGAAGACCAACGTGGCTACCATGGATGCCGAGGATTTCCGCTCCAACGAGAAATCCGTGGTCATCGAGGCCGACGGAAAAGTCAAGATCCAGCTGGTCAAGGCCGACGGCACGGTCAAGGTCCTCAAGCGGGCCTTCCCCGTCCTGGCCGGCGAGGTCATCGACGGTACAGTGATGCGCGCGGCCGCCCTGGACACCTTCCTCGCGGCCCAGGTGGCACGGGCCAAGGACGAGGGTGTGCTGTTCTCCGCCCACCTCAAGGCGACCATGATGAAAATCTCGGACCCGATCATCTTCGGCCATGTTGTCACCGCTTACTTCTCGGAACTCTTTGACAGCTACGGTGCCCAGATCGCCGCCGCAGGACTGAGCCCGAACAACGGCCTGGCCTCGATCCTCAATGGCCTTGAGGACCTCCCCGAGGAGATCCGCGGCGAAGTTGAAGCGGCTATCAAGAAGGGCCTCAACGACGGGCCTGAGCTGGCCATGGTTGACTCCGACAAGGGCATCACCAACCTGCACGTGCCCTCCGACGTGATCGTGGACGCCTCCATGCCGGCCATGATCCGCAGCTCCGGCCACATGTGGGGCCGTGACGGCCAGGAGGCCGACACGCTCGCCGTCTTGCCGGACAGCAGCTACGCCGGTATCTACCAGGTGGTCATCGACGACTGCCGCGCCCACGGTGCCTTTGACCCGACCACGATGGGTACCGTCCCGAACGTCGGCCTGATGGCCCAGGCCGCAGAGGAATACGGCAGCCACGACAAGACTTTCGAGATCCAGTCCGCGGGCACCGTCCAGCTCATTGACGACGCCGGCACCGTGCTGATCGAGCACCAGGTCGCCCCGGGTGATATCTGGCGTGCCTGCCAGACCAAGGATGTGCCGATCCGTGACTGGGTCAAGCTGGCCGTCACCCGTGCACGCGCCTCGGCCATGCCGGCTATTTTCTGGCTGGATAAGAGCCGTGCCCATGACGCCCGGATGATCGCCAAGGTTGAGGAGTACCTCAAGGACTACGACACCGAGGGCCTGCAGCTCGCCATTATGACCCCGGAAGATGCCACGGCCTTTACCTTGGAACGAATCCGCAAGGGCGAAGACACCATCTCGGTGACCGGGAACGTGCTGCGCGACTACCTGACGGACCTGTTCCCGATCCTGGAACTGGGCACCAGCGCCAAGATGCTCTCAGTGGTTCCGTTGATCAACGGCGGCGGACTGTTCGAAACCGGCGCCGGCGGGTCCGCCCCGAAGCACGTCCAGCAGCTGCTCAGCGAAAACCACCTGCGCTGGGACAGCCTGGGTGAGTTCCTGGCCCTCGCCGTCAGCTTCGAGCACCTTGCCACCTCCACGGACAACGCCCGTGCGCAGATCCTGGCCGACACCCTGGACCGCGCCACCGGGACCTTCCTGTTGGAGAACAAGTCCCCTAAGCGCAAGGCCGGCGAGCTTGATAACCGCGGCAGCCACTTCTACCTGGCCAAGTTCTGGGCCCAGGAACTGTCCCGCCAGACCGACGACGCCGAGCTGGCCGCAGCGTTTGCCGCAGTCTCCGGGGCGCTGGACTCCGGTGAGGACACTATCATCGGCGAGCTTCTGGCAGTCCAGGGTTCCCCGGTGGACCTCGGCGGCTACTACCACCCGGACGAGGCCAAGGTCACCGCCGCCATGCGGCCGTCGGCGAAGTTCAGCGACGTGCTCTCCATGCTCGGCTAGCAGCCGTCCGGCGACACACAACGCCCCGCCTTCCGAAAGGAACGCGGGGCGTTGTGCCGTCTCGGCTCGGGCTGCTCGGGCGGCCCGGGCGGCTTGGCCACCGTGGTTGGACCCGGCGTCGTCCGGGCCGAGCTGACGGTCCAGTGGACTGACTCAGTCCTTGCCCTTGCCCTTTCCCTTGGCCTTGCCGGTGTCGGCCGGCGGTTCCGCCGGCGCTGCAGGCGCGATCGCGGGCGCAGGAGCTGAGGCGGCGGCTTGGGCCTGGGCGGCGGCCGCTGCGGCCTGCGCGGCAGCTTGGGCCTGGGCCGCCGCTTCCTGTTCGGCGGCGACCCGCGCCGCTTCGGCGGCCGCCTGCTTGGCGTTGAGGTCCGTGCGGACGGTATCGATGGACTTCCGGATGCTCTGGTGGCGTTGGAAGGACACCTCGCCGCGGCCGGCCGCCTCGTCCAGTTTCTGGACGAGCCCGTCCAGTTGCCGCAGGGCCGCTGCCGGATCGTTGGCGGCGGCTGCTTCGGTCACGGTAAGGACCTGCGATTGCAGTTCCCGGGCGGCATCGCCGTTTAGCTCCGGGGCCGCGGCGCAGCCGGAAACCGTGCCGCAGAGCAACACGATGGCGAGGACCACCTTGCCGAGGAGCCGGCCGGCGGCGGACGGGCCGGGGCGGCAGGGACGGTTTCCCCGGGCCGGCTGGATGGTCGGCTTCATGGTTCCACCTTGTCCTGGAGTTCCTGCAGGTGCTGGCCGAGGTCCCCGGTCACGGCCGGATAGGGAACGACGGCGGGTGGTTCCGGTGCCGAGAGCGCTACGCCGACGGCGAGGATCCCGGCCGCCAACGCCAGGGGTATAAGGAAGAGCAGCATCCGGGTGCTGCGCCGGGCCCGCCCGAAGCGAACCGCGGATCGGGCCCGCCCGAAGGGAACGGCGGATCGCGCCGGCCGGGAGCCGGTTTTCGACGGCGGCAAGGACACGGTGTCCGGGTCGAGCCGGTGCAGGGACCGGGTGCCGGTGGCGGGGCCGCCGAGGTTGTTCGACGCGGCAGGCCGGCCCTGGCCTGCGTCGTGACCGGGGGAGGGCGGCAGTGGCGGCCGGGCCGGCGGTGCCGGAAGTACCCGGGTGCGTTCTTCAACGAGGAGTCCCGGGAGGGACCGGGGCGAAATCAGGGCGTGACGCAACACCACCTCAAGTTCGGCGGCAGTCGGCCGGCTCTGCGGATCCAGCGCCGTCATGGCCCGGATGAGCCGGGCCCACGCGGCCGGCACCGAATCGGGGATGGCCGGGGCACGGTGCAGCCTCGCGACGGCGGATTCCACGGCGTTGCCCGGATACTCGACGTCGCCTTTGATCGCTTCGAGCAGCACCAGCCCCAACGAATAGATGTCACTGGCAGGGCCGAGGTCCGCGCCCCGGGCCTGTTCCGGACTTAGGTAGGCGGCGGTGCCCACCATCGTGCCGGTGGCGGTCAGCCGGGTTCCGTCCATGATGCGGGCGATCCCAAAATCCGTGAGTTTTGGTCGCAGCGGCTCCCCGGGCCGGAGCGGAACCAGCATGATGTTGGCCGGTTTAATGTCCCGGTGAATGATCCCGAGTGAATGTACGTAGGCCAGGGCGTCTGACAGGCCGGCCCCGATGACCGCTATCTC
Source organism: Pseudarthrobacter sp. PH31-O2 (assembly GCF_030063265.1). Classification (NCBI taxonomy): domain Bacteria; kingdom Bacillati; phylum Actinomycetota; class Actinomycetes; order Micrococcales; family Micrococcaceae; genus Pseudarthrobacter; species Pseudarthrobacter sp. PH31-O2. The sequence goes on from NZ_JASIST010000002.1 coordinate 33,001, forward strand.
ATCGAGCGGCAGCGGGCTGTGCCGGATCCGGGCGCGGAGGTCCTGCCCGTCCACCAGCTCCATGGTCAGGAACGGCCGGGGTTCCCCGGGAACGCGGGTATCGACACCGGAGTCGAAGAGGGTCACCAGGCCCGGATGGTTCAGAGTTGCCAGCAACTGCACCTCCGCCTCCTGGCGCCGGATGTCTTCCGGATCCGTGGACTTCGGCGCAAAGAGTTTGAGGGCCACGTCCCGGCCCAGGTTCGTATCCTTGGCGGAGTAGACCGAAGCCATGCCGCCCCGGCCGATCATCTCGGCCAGCAGGTAGCGACCACCGACGAGTGTTGCGGTGTCGTAATTGGGCGAACTCGTCACACTGGTCCCCGTCCGTTCCCGTGCGCCAAGGCGGCGCCTCCCAAGAATGATACCGGGACGGCACGGCCCCCCGGATGGCGGCCGCGGACCGACGGCTGCCATCCGGGGCCAAACGTTGCCGGAACGCGATTGCCGGTGAGTCCCCCAGCGGACCCACCGACGTCGCCCGGCCCCACGAAGGCCTGGTCGGAAGGCGTTAGCGTCCTACGGCGGATGCCGCCCCGCCGGCCGGGGCGACGGTCTGCGGCGCGTTGGCGGTCCGGCAGGCGGGTTCGCTTCGGGTTTGGGCTCTGCCGGTGTCAGCGCGGGGGCGGCGGAAGGGTGGGTGCCGCAATGACGGCAGCGGACCATGGCGTCCATTGGGGATCTCCTGAATGACTGTTGGCGGGCGCTCACAAGCGCCCGGTTGGCCGTGCACAGTGGAGGTAGGGGACGGCCGATTAGTCGGGAGATGAACCCGGGTCCGCAGCGGCGGCCGGGTGTGCGTGCTGGAGCGGGCCGCGGATCGGTTCAGCGGCGGCCGTGGGAATGATCAAGTACAGGCTGGGAAGCCAAGCGGCGCCACCTGAAGGCCCGCCGGAGGAGATGGTGTTGCCGGAGCCCGAACCCGGCGCGGCGGGCAGGGCAGTGGGTGTCGGTAGATTCTTCTCGTTATGAAAAGGGGCGCGGGGTGCTTGGCCCGCAGGGGACTGGGGTGCCTTTGCGCCCGGGCCGGAGCCCGATGCGGGAACGGAGTCTGGTTTCTGTCCGTCCGCTCTCGGCCGCGTTGCGGTATCCAGAGCCGGTGGGTAGGTGCTGCCGGAATAGAACCCGGCGGGAACGGCTGACGGGGCAGGACCCCGCGCGGCCAGGGCTACGTCGAGTGCCGCGGATGCCGGGTCCGAAGCCGGCGGCACCGGACCGGGAAGCGCCGGGTCACCAGGAGTCCGGTCCGTCGCCGCCGGCGGTGCCGTGGGGACGGTGGATGTTGCGGCCGGCTGCGTCGATTCGGGACCGGCGACCGAAGGGTCGTTCGGAACAGGACCCGCTGCGGGGACGGCGACCGGGAGGGTCGGGTCGGGGACGGGGACCGGGTCCGGGACAGTGACCGGGTCGGGAACCGGGAGGGTCGGGTCGGGGACCGGGACCGGGTCCGGGACAGTGACCGGGAGGGTCGGATCGGGGACCGGGACGGGGGTCGGGTCGGGGACCAGGACCGGGTCGGGGACAGTGACCGGGAGCGGCGGCACCTCGACGACCGGGGACAGTACCACTGTAGGGTCCGCCGCCGGGACCGTCGTCCACGGCACATCCGCGGCTGCTGCGGCATCCGTCACGGCGTCTGCCACCGCATCCGAAGCTGCCCCGGCGGGGGCAGGAAGGTAGGCGGCCGGGTCGGGAGGTAGGGGGACCACTGCAACGTCCACGATCGTTGCGGCCGAGGCCGGAGCGGAGGCGGCCGAGTCGTCTGCGGTGGCAACTGACGCGGAGACAGCCAGCCAGGCGACGCCGGCGAGGCTTCCCAAGATCATCCGCCGGAGCGGGCGGCGCGTGCGGAACGGCGCTGATGTTGAGTCCATGCCTGCACCCCACTCCCGCGAAATCCCGATGGTTGCCTCTAGGATAAGCCCGCACTCGGGGTGCTAGTCCAGAGCCCGCCGTAAAATCGATGCAGGCCGGGGCGGCGGGAACGCCGTCAGCGGGCGTCGTTTGGGTAGCTTACCCCCAGCTGGGAGCGCACCCCGTCGAAGAGCCGCATGGTGTTGAGGGAGTCCTCCAGGGGCATCACGGGACTCTCCGCGAGGTCCTGCTGGATGCAGCGCGTCACCTCGCGCAGTTCATAGCTATAGCCGCGCCCAACGACGTCGAAGGACTCGATGCGGGGCTCGTCGAAGCCAACCCGAACGAGCAGCTCCTTCGGGTTGTTGATCGAGCCGATGGACTGCAGGAATCCCTTGCTGCCGGCCACCGTGGCGGTCCGCGGGCCGTACGCCAGCAGGGACGAGGTCAGCTGCGCCTGGGCGCCGTGCCGGTAGCCAAGGGTCAGCGCATTCTGGGCGTCCACGCCGTCCTCGTTCAGCCAGCCCGTGGCGCTGACGGTCGCCGGGAAACCCAGGGTGCCCAGGGCCCAGAGCAGCGGGTAAACGGTGAGGTCAAGCAGCGCGCCGCCGCCGTCGTTCGGAGCCCATAGGCGCGAGGTGGGCGAATACGGTGCCGGGAATCCCAGATCCGCCGCTACCCACTTGACGTCGCCGAGCTCGCCGGACGCCGCGATCTCGAAAGCCCGCTGCATGCCCGGCAGGAAGCGGCTCCACATGGCCTCCATCAGGAACAGGCCCTTGACCCGGGCCACGGACACAAGCTCGGCGGCCTCGCGTGCATTGACGGTGAGCGCCTTTTCGCACAGGACGTGCTTGCCCGCGTTGAGGGCTGCCAGCGCGATGCGGTGATGGTGGGCGTGCGGGGTGGCAACGTAGACGACGTCGACCGCGTCGTCGGCGAGCAGCCGCTCAAAGCCGCTGCGTCCGTCACCGTCTCCGTAGGCCCGGGCGAAGCCGAAATCGGCTGCGAACGCATCGGCGCCCGGCTGGCTGCGCGAGCTGACTGCGTAGAGCTCGGCATCGGCCAAGAGTTCCAGGTCGCGGGTCACCGCCGCGGCGATGCCTCCCGTGGCGATGACCCCCCAGCGCAGCCGGGCACCGGTGGCGGTGCGGGGATCGGAGTCCGGCTGGCTGAACAGCCAGGGCGTGGCGATGTGGGCGGTCATGGTGCCATCCTCTCACCCGGGCCGGCGGTGTGCGGGACTGCGCCGGCCCGTGCCGGGGACAGCGTCCGGGGCCGTGCCCTGACGTTAGGCGGGAGTCGCGGCGCTGAGCCGGCTGCGGGCCGCCTCCTCCGTCAGCCGGCCCTGCTGGAGCCGGAACCGCCGGTCGGTCTTGTTGGCCAGCGAACGGTCGTGCGTGACCACCAGGATAGTGGTGTTATGGTCCCGGCTGAGCGAGCTGAGGAGCTCGATGATGTGTTCGCCGGTCTGTTCGTCCAGGTTGCCCGTTGGTTCATCCGCGAGGATCAGCGCGGGGGAGTTGGCAAGTGCCCGGGCGATGGCCACCCGTTGTTGCTCCCCGCCGGAGAGCCGGTTAATGCGCCGCCCGTGCTTGTCCGGATCCAGCTGCACCTGCTCGAGCAACGCCCGGGCCCGCTCCAGGCGCGCAGCCCTGCGCACCCCGGCAAACTCCATTGGCAACATCACGTTGTCCGCCGCGGAAAGGTTGGGAATCAGGTTGAACTGTTGGAACACAAAGCCGATGTCCCGACGCCGGTACTCGGTGAGCCTGCTGTCCGGCATGTCGGCCAGGCTCACGCCATTGACCAGCACGTCGCCGCTCGTTGGTTTGTCGAGGGCGCCAAGCAGGGACAACAAGGTGCTCTTGCCGCTGCCGCTCTTGCCGACGATTGAGGCCAAGGTGCCCTGCTCCAGCGAGAAGCTGACATCGTTGACGGGTTTGATGGTGCGGTCGCCGGAATTGAACGTCCGGACCAGGTTCTTGACTTCGATCATGGCTATTCTCCTCGGAGGACTTCGATGGGGCGGATGCGGGCCGTAAGCAGGGCCGGGACCAGCGCCCCGACGATGGCGACACCAAAGACTGCGGCAATGCCCGCGGCAATAACGCCGGGGGAGGCGCTCGCGGTCACGGAGGTCAGCAATTGGCTGGCCCCGCCGACGGGGTCGCCGCCGGGGAATCCGCCGGGGAATCCGCGGGCCCCGGCGCGCGGGACGGGGGTGGCCGCGGCGGTGCTGTTGGAACTGATCAGTGCGCTGGCGATGCCGCCGCTGGCGAAGGACGCGACGGCGGCGCCCACCACACTGCCCAAGGCCACAAGAACGAGTGCCTCCAGCACAAACTGCAGGCCGATGGTGCGGTTCGGTGCGCCAATGGCCTTCAGGACACCGATTTCCCGGCGGCGCTCGCGGACCAGCATGACCATGATCAGCAGGATGATCAGCCCGGCGGTGGCCAAGGCCGCCACGAAGGCGATGAGGGAGATGTTCTTGACGCTGCCCAGTGAGCTGACAGCGGTTTCGAGGTTGCGCTGGCCCTGGCTGACATCCGCCTTATCGGTGCCGAGCGCAGCCTGCAGCGCTGTCTTGGCGGCGTCGACGTTCTCCAGGGAGTTGACGGTGACGATCATGGTGGAGAGTTCGCCGGGAAGTTCCGCGAGGGTCTGGGCGGTGGGGAGAGTGAGGTAGAGGGCGTTATTGCCGAAGGCCGTGCCGGCATCGAACAGGCCAGTCACGGTGAACGTCTGGTTGTTGATGGTGAATGCGGAACCGACCGTAAGGCCGTTCTTCTCGGCCAGGGTGGCTCCCAGGAGGGCGCCGGTGGAGGCGGCCGTATAATCGCCGAGGCCCGTGCCGCCGGTCAGTGCAAGGGCCTTGCCGGCGGTATCGACTTCGGCTCCGATGCCGGTGGCGGTGACGGGCACGGAGAACGCCGGTGCCGTTGCTGGACTGCTGCCCGTTGCGGCCTGGTTGCGGGCGCCGAGGGTCCCGGCGTCGATGGCTGCCTTAAGGCTTGTGGTAACGGTCGTGGCGGACCGGCCGCCCGGGCCGCCTTGCCCGCCCGGGCCTCCTGTCCCGCCTTGGGCGGCGGCCGCCTCGGCGTTGCGCAAACGGAGTGCCTTGGTGCCCACGACGGTGCTTACATTGGCCACTGCGGCCGCGGTCGTGGCTTGTTCAGCGGTGAGCGGCTCGCCGCCGCCTTCGAAGCCCTGGCCACCGGCGGGGTTGATTGTCAGCACGGTGCCTACCGAGGCATTGAGCGACGCTCACGTGACTCCTAGGAAAACTCAGTCCGGCCCGAGCGGCCGGAGGATGAGACCACACTGGTACTCGCTGCTGTGCAGTTCACCCGCCGGAGCTATGGATCTGCTGTGAAGCCCGCCGCCGGCCGCTGGCATGAGGGCAGCAAAAAGCCCCGGCCCGCCGTCAGGCGGAGCCGGGGCTCAATGCTGGATCAACGAATGAACTACTTCGTCAGCGGCCCGAGTACCGGATCGTCGGTGTAAGCAGTCTTGACGTTTTCCTTGGTCACGATAACCGGCTCCAGCAGGAACGCGGGAACTACCTTGACCTTGTTGTTGTAGGACTTGTCGTCATTGACCTCAGGCTTTTTGCCGGCCTGGAGATCCTTGACCATGGTGATTGCGTGCTCAACGAGCTTGCGGGTGTCCTTGTTGATGGTGGAGTACTGCTCACCGGCAAGGATGGACTTGACGGATTCAACTTCCGAGTCCTGGCCGGTGATGACCGGGAGCGGCTTGCCGGCGGCCTTGACCGAGGTCAGGACTGCGCGGGCCAGCGTGTCGTTGGGGGAGAGCACACCATCCAGGGTTGCCGAGCCGTAGCTGCCGGTCAGCAGGGTGTCGGCCCGCTTCTGGGCGTTCTCGGCCTTCCAGCCCTGGGTTACGGCCTGTTCGAACGAGGTCTGGCCGGAAAGGACCTTGAGGGTGCCGTCGTCGATTTTCGGCTTGAGCACGCTCATGGCGCCGTCGAAGAAGACCTTCGCATTGGCATCATCCGGGGAACCGGCGAACAGTTCGATGTTGTACGGGCCTTGGGGCTTCTTGGCCTTCATACCGTCCAGCAGGGCCTGGCCCTGAAGTACGCCGACCTTGAAGTTGTCGTAGGCCACGTAGTAGTCCACGTTCTCGGTGTTCAGCAGCAGCCGGTCATACGCGATGATCGTAGCGCCGGCGTCCTTGGCCTGCTTGAGCTGGGTGCCCAGCTGTGCACCGTCGATGGCGCCGACGATGATGACCTTGGCGCCCTTGGTGACCATGGCGCTGATCTGGTTCTGCTGCTCGGACACGCCGCCGTTGGCGAATTGCACATCTGCCTTGAAGCCGGCGCCGTTGAGGCCGTCGTTGAACAGCTTCTCGGCCAGGACCCAGTTCTCGGACGTCTTCTGCGGGAGTGCGACGCCGATCGAGGATTCCTGCGGGAATCCGCCCGCTGCCCCGGAGGTTCCGCCGGTAGTGGCGGTATCCGTGCGGCCGCAGGCCGTCAGCGCCAGTGCTGCGATAGCGGCGATAGCCGCTGCCTTTCCTGCTTTACCAATCAGTTGCATTGCTTGGTTCTCTTTCTTTAGATGGGGTGCGGAGAATCGTGGTGGAGCGGATCAGGGGGAGAACTAGGCGCCCTTGGCGATGACCTCTTTGGTGGAGGTGGTCTCGTCGGGTTTGATCTCGTTGTTGCGGCCGAAGTTTTTCATCATCATTCCGATGAGCGATTTTTTGCCCTGCGTCTTGTTGTAGACGTCGAAGGCGACGGCGATCAGGAGCACGAGGCCCTTGATGATCTGGGTGAGGTCCGCGCCGACACCGAGCAGCTGCAGGCCGTTGTTCAGCACCGCCATCACCAGGCCGCCGACGATCGAGCCGATCACGGTGCCGACGCCGCCGGTGACGGCCGCGCCGCCGATGAAGACGGCCGCGATGGCGTCAAGTTCCCAGCCGACGCCGTCGAACGGGCCGGAAGCGGTGGAGCGGCCAACGAAGATCATGCCGGCGAGTCCTGCCAGGACGGACATGTTCATCATCACCAGGAAGTTGACCTTCTTGGACTGCACCCCGGAGAGCTCGGCCGCATGGCGGTTGCCGCCGACGGCGTAGACATGGCGGCCGATGATTGTCTTGGACGAGATGAAGCCGTAAATCAGGACCAGGACGGCAAGGATCAGCCCCGGGATCGGGAACGAGGTGCCGGGCCGGCCGGTCGCGAACAGGTACGTGGCGTACAGGATGGCGCCGCAGATCAGGACCAGTTTGGTGACGGTCACCCAGGATTCGGGCACCTCGGCGCCCAAGGCCTTGGCCTTGCGGCGGGAGCGGATTTCGCTGACGATCACGAAGGCCACACCGGCAAGTCCCAGCAGCAGGGTCAGGTTGTTGTAGCCGGTGTTGGGCCCGAACTCGGGCAGGTAACCGGAACCGATGTACTGGAAATCGGCTGGGACCGGGATGGTGTTGGACTTACCGACGAACTGGTTGAAGCCGCGGAACAGCAGCATACCGGCCAGCGTGACGATGAAGGCCGGGATCCCGACGTAGGCCGTCCAGAAGCCCTGCCAGGCCCCGATCAGGGCACCGAGCAGCAGTCCAAAGAGGACGCCGAGGTACCAGGGGATGCCCCAGTCACGGATCATGAGGGCCACGCTGACGCCCACGAATGCCGCGACCGAGCCCACCGAGAGGTCGATGTGGCCGGCGATAATCACCAGCACCATCCCGATGGCGAGGATCAGGATGTAGGAGTTGCCGTTGAAGAGGTTGATGACGTTGCCCGGGGTGAGCGTGCGTCCCTCGGTGAATATTTGGAAGAAGACGATCAGTGCAACCAGGGCGAAGATCATGCCGAATTGGCGGGTATTGCCGCCAAAGAGCTTCTTGAGCGCGTTCATTGTGTCAGTCCTTGTGGTCCGGAATGTTCTGGATGGTCCAGAGTGTCAGGCGGTCTTGCGGGCGGAAGTCATGAGTTTCATGAGGCTTTCCTGGCTGGCTTCGTCCTTGTCGAGCACACCGGTGATGGCGCCCTCAAAGATGGTGTAGATGCGGTCGGAGAGTCCCAGGAGTTCGGGAAGTTCCGAGGAGATGACGATGACGCCCTTCCCCTGGTTGGCCAGCTGCTGAATGATGCCGTAGATCTCGTACTTGGCACCGACGTCGATCCCGCGGGTGGGCTCGTCCAGGATCAGCAGGTCCGGATCGGTAAACATCCACTTCGCCAGGACAACCTTTTGCTGGTTGCCGCCGGAAAGCTTGGCGACGCCTTCTTCCACGGAGGGCGCCTTGGTGCGCAGCGACTTGCGGTACTGCTCGGCGACGCTGAATTCCCGGTCGGCATCAACGATGTTGTGCTTGCTGACCTTCTTCAGCGCGGCGGAGACTGTGGTGGCCTTGATGTCATCGAGCAGGTTCAGGCCCAGGGACTTGCGGTCCTCGGTGACGTAGCCAAGACCGGCGTCGATGGCCTGCTTGACGTTCTTGAGGTGCAGTTCCTTGCCGTCCTTGTACACCTGGCCGGAGATAAAACGACCGTAGGAGCGGCCGAAGAGGGACCGTGCGAGCTCGGTGCGGCCGGCACCCATCAAACCGGCGAAGCCAACGATTTCACCGCGGCGGACAAAAAAGTTGGAGTTCTTGCAGACCAGTCGGTCCTGGATCTGCGGGTGCCCCACATTCCAGTTCTTCACCTCGAAGAAGGTCTGGCCGATCTTGGGCTCGTGGTCCGGGAACCTGGATTCCAGGGTCCGGCCCACCATGCCCTTGATGATGCGGTCTTCATCGACGCCGTCGGCCTTGACGTCAAGCGTTTCGATCGATTTGCCGTCGCGGATGATCGTAATGGAATCCGCGATCTGCTCGATCTCGTTGAGCTTGTGCGAAATGATGATCGAGGTAATGCCGCGGCCCTTGAGGCCGAGGATCAGGTCCAGCAGGTGCTGGGAGTCGGATTCGTTCAGCGCCGCGGTGGGCTCGTCCAGGATGAGGAGCTTGACTTTTTTGTTTAGCGCCTTGGCGATTTCCACGAGCTGCTGCTTGCCGACGCCGATTTCCTTGACCGGTGTGTCCGGATCCTCGCGCAGGCCGACCCGGGCCAGGAGTTCGATGGAGCGGCTGCGGGCCTCATCCCAGTTGATGACCCCGCGCCTGGTGGGTTCGTTGCCCAGGAAGATGTTTTCCATGATGGAAAGCTCCGGGATCAGCGCGAGTTCCTGGTGGATGATCACAATGCCGGCCTGCTCGCTGGCCCGGATGTCCTTGAATTCCTGGACTTCGCTCTGGTAGACGATGTCCCCGGTGTAGGTGCCGTGCGGATAGACGCCGGAGAGTACTTTCATCAGGGTGGACTTGCCGGCGCCGTTTTCACCGCAGATCGCGTGGATTTCTCCGGCCTTCACCAGCAGGGTCACCTCGGCCAATGCTTTAACGCCGGGGAACTCTTTGGTGATGGAGCGCATCTCGAGGATTATCGGATCGCTGTGCGTGTTGAGGGACGTCATTTGCCCTTACGCCTCCAATGCATGACTTCGTTGTCCGCCCCTGCAAACCGCAGGGCCGTCTGATGAAAAAGTAAACTGGATCACAGGCGTTGTCGTCAAGTCTTTAACGCAACAGCCCGATAACAAAAATCTCAATTCCGCCGGATTCCGGCGTGCTGGAAGACCAGCGCGGTGGCACCGAGGGCCTCCGCGCGGCCACCCAGGGAGGACATTGTCAGGACAGTTGTCTCGCCGACCACGGGTACCGCGTGCCGGACCAGGCCCCGGCGGATCGGGTCCAGCAGCAGTTCCCCGAGTTCCGCCAGCGGGCCTCCCACCACTATCACTTCGGGATTGATCAGATTCGCCACGTTGCCCAGGGCGCGGCCGGCGGCGAGGCCGGCGTCGTCGACCACCCGCAGGGTCGCAGAGTCCCGGGCGAGGGCCTTGCGGACAATGTCCTCCGGGGTTAACGGCTTGTCCTCGCCGCGGCCCAGGAGCTCGATCATTGTGGTGGTGGAGGCGATGGTTTCCAGGCAGCCGCGGTTCCCGCAGCGGCAGACCAGCCCGTGTTCATGGATGGTCGCATGGCCGATTTCACCGGTGATTCCCACGTTGCCGTAGTAGGGCATCCCGTTCAGGATCAGCCCCGCGCCGATGCCGGAGCCGATCTTGAGGAACATCAGGTTGTTGATGCCCGTGTGCGGACCCCAGGTGACTTCCGACAAGGCTCCCAGGTTGGCGTCGTTGTCCACAAAAACCGGGAGATCCAGGGCTTCCTCGAGGCGCTGCAGGATGTTGATCCCCACCCATTCGGGCAGGATCGCACCCTGCACCACGGTCCCCGTCCGGCGGTCAATGGGGCCGGGGATGCCGACGCCGGCGCCAACCACCGCGCTGCGTTCCACGCCACTGTCCGCCAGGAGCCGATCCAGGAGTCCGACGGCGGCTTTGATGCCCTCCTCGGCGTGGTGCCCCAAGGGCAGCAGTACCGATTCCTCGGCGATGACGTGATAGCTCAGGGACGCCAGGACCACCCGCAGGTGCCGGCGGCCGAAGTCGATGCCAACGGCGACGGCGCCGTTGCTGTTGAGCCGGACGTTCAGGGCCCGCCGGCCGGAGCTGGTGATCGGTTCGGTGGAGGCCAGTCCGGCGTCCTGCATGATCTTGACAATATTTGAAACCGTGGCCGTCGACAGGCCGGTTTGCCGTGCGAGTTCGGCCTGGGTGGAGGGGCCGGCGAGCAGGCATTCAATGATCCGCTGCTGGTTTAAATGCCGGAGCGCGGATTGTGATCCCGGGTTTTTGGTTCGGCTCCTCGTTGAGCGAGTTGGTGGTGGCATAAAATGAAGCGTGCCGTATTTGCATCTTGTAGTCAAGAAGTTAACGCATGGCAGCTTGGCGGCCGGGGCGAACGACTGGCTACCGGCCCCGCGTGGTGCCGGTGCCCTGGGCCGGGGGCGAAGGAGGGGGCATTCCGCCCCACTGCTGCACCCTTCGGGCCGGAATGCACCAGGACGGCAGGGGTGCCGCCTCGCTACGCTGGAACTGCGAGAGTCCGCCGCCGAGGGCGGGCCCCGGACGCTGAGGTGGTAATGGTGCTACTGGCCCTGATGCAGGCGAATGCTGCCGTGCTGGACGTAGAAGCGAATTGCGCTGCGGTGGATGCGGCTGCCGGTGAGGCGGCCGCGGCCGGCGCCGGGCTGCTGCTTACGCCCGAGCTTTTCCCGGTGGGGTATGCGCCCCTCCGGCTGCGGGCGGAGTTCGACCCTGCTGCGCTGCCGGCCATCCGGAACGCCCTCGCAGGGATCGCCCGCAACCACAGCATTGCGCTGGTTTTCAGCCTTCCCGCGGTCACGGCGGCAGGGGAGTGGCAAATTACCTCCACCCTCGTCGATGAGAACGGCGAGGAGCTCCTGAGTTACGCCAAGGTGCACCTCTTCGGCCCGGCGGAGAACCAGGCATTTGTTCCGGCCCGGGCCCGTCCCCGGGTGGTGGATTTCCGCGGCTTCAAGATCTCGATGGTGATTTGCTATGACGTTGAATTTCCGGAGGCTGTCCGCGCAGCCGCCGCCGGCGGTGCCGAACTGCTGCTGGTGCCGACGGCCCTCGCTGCCGGGTTCGAGTCCGTGCCGCAGCTGCTGGTCAGGGCGCGGGCACTGGAAAACCACGTGACGGTGGCCTACGCCAACCACTCCGGAACCGAGGACGGCTGCGACTTCCTGGGCGGCAGTGTTATTGCGGCTCCGGATGGCTCGCTGCTGGCGTCGGCCGGAACCGCTGCCGAGTTGCTGTTCGCGGAACTGCCCGCGCCGGGCAGGGCCGGGCACAGCGTCGACTATCTCGGTGACCGCCGCCCGCAGACCTACCGCTCCTGGGGCAGCTGACCCGGACCTGGCGCTAGGCGACGCCAGGATCGGGGGAGTCAGCCGCCGTCATGCCGGCCGGATCGTGAACGTACTGCAAGGCAAACCAGAGCTCCGCCCGGGCTTGGGCGGCGTTAAGGTCGAGGTCCAGGAGTTCGGCCAGGATGCCGATCTGCCGCCGGACGCTGTTGCGGTGCAGGCCCGTCGACTTCGCGGTGGCATCCCAGCTGCCGTTCGCGCCAAGCCACGCGCGGAGGATCCCAATCAGGTTGTCCCGGCGCTCCGGTTCCAGCGCCAGTACGGGGGCCAGCAGCCGGGTGGCCAGGAGGGTCCCCGCCTCCTTGCCGAGCAGCCCGCCCACCGACCACGTCACCTCATCGACCCGGACGCTGGTTCCGGTGGCCTCGACGCGGCCGCGAAGGGACGAGGCCTGCCGGAAAGCGTTCGACAGTCCGGACAGTTCGGTCGCGCTCCCGACCACAAGGCGCCAGCCGAGCCGCTCCACACCGGCCAGCACGCCGTCGTCGACCTTCAGCCTGGTAATGGCGGCAAAACCGTCGTCGGTGATCTCCACGAGCTTTGTATCGAACATCCTGCGCCACTCCAGCAACTCCCGAACGGGGCTGTCGCCGGCACGACCGGCCCTGCCGGCCGGGCCGTCCGCGGCCGCGGGGGCAGGCCGGACGCCAAGAACCACACGCAGCTGGCCGGACCGGGTGGAGGAAATGCTCTGCGCCAGGAGGTCCTTGAGCCCGTTGAGCTGGCGGGTGCCTGCCGTCGCCAGGCTCTCCGGGTGCAGCAGCAGCGCCGTCGCGAGCTGGCTCGGGGCCAGCGAACCGCTGGTGCGCTGGCGTACCAGCAGTTCCAGGAGCCCCACGGCCGTGGAGACAACGCTGTTCTGGGCCGGCGTCAGCGGTGCGCCGGTGCCCAGCACCAGCGCGCCCAGATTGGCGTCCCGGGTGCTGCGCAGGGGATAGCCGAAGACCAGCTCAGACCCGGCCGTGCCGAATGAGTCCAGCTCCACCCGCGGGCCGCTGCCGGCCAGCAGCCGCGCCAGCAGCGGCTGCAGCGTTGCCATGTCCGCGGCCGGTGTGGTGCCCGCTCCCGGCGCTCGGGCGGATCCGCGGGCGCGCAGCCGGCCGTCGGACCCCACAAGCGCCGCCCACACGGGCACCTGCTGCACCAGCGCGGCCAGGAGTTCATGTTCCGGCCGCGCCGAAAGCACCGCTCGCATCAGCTGCCTGTTTGTGTCCGCGAGCTGCCGGAACGTGGTGGCGTTGTCCGATTCCAGCAGCTGCGAGAACTCCAGTCCGACCGCGGCGAAGGGAACAGTCTTCGGCACGGCCACAAGGGTCAGGTTGTGCCGCCGGCAGGCCAGGACAACGGCTTCCGGGACGGTGTCGAAATAGGGTTCCAGGCCAAAGCCCAGCGCGCAGACGCGGGCGGCAACCAGCCGCTGCACGTAGGCGTCCGCGAAATCCTCCTGTCCGCCCCCGCCCAGGAACGGAAGGCCGGCGGTGAGCAGGAACTCGCCATCGAGCAGATACGGGGTGGGGTCCGCCAGCTCGCTCGGCTCCACCCAGCGAAGCCGTTCCGAGCCGTTGCCGCCGTCGTAAAGGACTTCCAGCTCCGGCGGCAGCTGCTGCAGGAACCGGTCCAGGGTGACAAAACCCAAGCGCTCGGAGCCGTCAGCAGCCACGGTTGCCATCGGCGCCCCGAATCTGGAACGGTAGTGCATAAAGTCTCATGAATGAATACTCTAGGTCATTTTGCACATCCGTGAGAGCTGGCTCACACGCTTACGCTGGAGCCGGGGAAATTACCACTACTGCAGAACGGACGTCGACGATGACTGTGCCAACCCTTATGGGAGAACGGCCGCCGGCCACAACAGGCCGGCCCCGGCTTGCGGCGCAGCTGCTCCGCCGCAAGCCGATCGGACAGCTCGTCAGCGAAGCGGAAACCGGCCACGGCGGCACGCGGCTGGTCCGCAGCTTCGGTGTGCTGCAACTGACGATGATCAGCGTTGGCGCCACCCTCGGAACCGGCATCCTGGTGATCCTGGGCGAATCCGTCCCGCTGGCCGGCCCGGCCATCTGGATCTCCTTCGCCATCGCCGGACTCGCCGCGCTGCTCTCCGCCGTCTCCTATGCCGAGATGGCCGGGATGGTCCCCGCGGCAGGATCGAGCTATTCGTACACCTACGCGACCATGGGCGAAGGCATGGCCTGGATCTGTGGCTGGTGCCTGGTGCTCGAATACGCTGTTTCCGTGGCCGCCGTCGCAGTCGGTGCCGGCCAGTACGTCAACGAAGCCCTCGCCGTCTTTGGCCTGGCCCTGCCGGACGCTCTTTCGCAGCCTCCCGGCGACGGCGGAGTGCTGAACGCGCCGGCGATCCTGATCGTGGTCCTGGCCATGGCGCTGCTGGTCCGGGGCGCCAAGGAAAGCGCCGGGATCAACACGGCCATTGTCCTGATCAAGGTGGGCATCCTGGTCTTCTTCTGCGCCGTGGCCTTCACGGCATTCAACGGCGCACACTTCGAGCCGCTGATGCCGATGGGCGCTGCCGGCGTCTCGGCTGCAGCCTCCCGGGTCTTCTTCTCCTACATCGGCTTCGACGCGGCCTCCACGGCCGGCGAGGAAGCCCGCAATCCCAAACGCGATCTGCCCAGGGCCATCCTGCTCTCGATGCTCATTGTTACAACCATCTACGTGCTCGTCGCCGTCGCAGCGATCGGCGCACGTCCCTGGGGCTGGTTCGATGGCACCGAAGCCGCCCTCGTGAAAATCCTGGAGGAGACCACCGGCCAGCCCTGGGTTGGGCTGGTATTCGCCGTCGGGGCCGTGCTGGCCATCGCCAGCATCGTGCTGACGGTCCTCTACGGTCAGACCCGCATCCTGCTCGCGATGGCAAGGGACGGTATGGTCCCCAGGATCTTCGGCCGTGTCTCGCCCCGAACCGGCACCCCGGTCGCCGGGACCCTGATTGTCGGCGTCGTCGTCGCCCTCACGGCAGGCCTCGTTTCGCTCGGCGCCCTGGCGGACGCCACCAGCATCGGCACGCTTTTCGCTTTCGCCCTGGTCAACGTCGCCGTCATCTACCTGCGGCGCAGCCGGCCGGAACTCAAAAGGAGTTTCCGCGTTCCCCTGTTTCCGCTAACGCCCCTGCTGGGCGCCGCGATGTGCGGCTACCTGATGCTCAACCTTGGCGCCGAGACCTGGGTAGTCTTCGGGCTCTGGATGCTGGTGGGGCTCGCCGTCTACTTCGGCTACAGCCGCAGGAACTCCCGGGTGGCGGCACTCAGCTCCGAGGAATACCGTGAACTATCCGGCGCAGCCCTCGCCGACACCACTTCCGTCCCGAACCGATGAAAGCCAGCCACCTATGACAACCGCCACAGAACTGCCCGCTCCTGGAACCACAACTCCGGACTCCGGAGTCCAGGCTCCCATCACCATGCTGAACCCTGACTTCCCGTTCAGCTACGACCATTACCTGGCCCATCCGGACGGACTGGGCGCCATCCCGGAAGAGCTGTACGGGACCGAAGTGGCAGTAGTGGGCGCCGGCCTTTCCGGGCTGGTGGCGGCCTACGAGCTGATGAAACTGGGCCTCCGGCCCGTCATCTACGAGGCGGACAGGATCGGCGGGCGGCTGCGGACGGCCACCTTCCCCTCGGCCGCCGGCGTCGTGGCCGATCTGGGCGGGATGCGCTTTCCCGTCTCGGGGAAGGCTTTCTACCACTATGTGGAGATGCTCGGGCTGGAAACCCAGGAGTTCCCGAATCCGCTGGCCGCTGTTACCTCCAGCACCGTCATTGAGCTGGCGGGCCAAAAATACTACGCCAGCACGCCTGCGGACCTGCCGCCGTTCTTCCGCGAAGTCGCCGATGCCTGGAAAGCTGCCGTCAACGACGGCGCCAAGTTCAGCGAGATGCAGGACGCCATCCGCGCCCGGGACACCGCCCGGATCAAGGAACTGTGGAACGCGCTGCTGCCGCTGCTGGACGAACAGACCTTTTACGGATTCATCGCCGGCAGCGAATCGTTCAAGAAGGCCGGCTTCGCGCACCGCGAGGCCTTCGGCCAGGTGGGCTTCGGCACCGGCGGCTGGGACACGGACTTCCCCAACTCCATCCTGGAGATCCTGCGTGTGGTGTACACCGATGCCGACGACGCGCACCGGCTTATTGCCGGCGGAGCGCAACGGCTCCCGGACGCGCTCTGGGAGCATACGCCGTCGGGTATGGTGCACTGGCCCGACGGGACGTCACTGGCATCGCTGCACGCCGGCGCCCCCAGGGGCGCCGTGGACAGGATCGCCCGGGACGGCAGCAGTGATTTCCGGATCCGGGAACGGTGGGGCCGGGAGGCCGCCTATCCCGCTGTTATCAGCACGTGCCAGTCGTGGCTGCTGTCGACGCGGATCCACACCGAGGAAACCTTGTTCCCGGCAGAATTGTGGACTGCAATCGAGCGCTCGCACTACATGCAGTCGTCCAAGACCTTCGTGATGGTCGACAGGCCGTTCTGGAAGGACATCGATCCCGCCACCGGCCGCGAGGTGATGTCCATGACGCTGACGGACCGGCTGAACCGGGCCACCTACCTGCTGGACAACGGGCCGGACAAGCCTGCGGTGATCCTGCTCTCCTACACCTGGAATGACGACGCGCTCAAATGGCTGGCCCTGGACGCGGACCAGAGGACGGAACTGATGCTGCACTCGCTCGCGCAGATCTACCCGGGCGTGGACATTGCCAGCCACATCGTGGGCCAGCCCATCACAGTCTCCTGGGAAGCGGACCCCAACTTCATGGGGGCCTTCAAAGCCAACCTGCCGGGGCACTACCGCTACCAGCAGCGGCTGTTCAGCCACTTTAAGCAGGATCAGCTCCCGGAGCAGCAGCGGGGCATCTTCCTGGCTGGGGACGACGTGTCCTTTACTGCGGGCTGGGCCGAAGGCGCCGTTACCACCGGGCTGAACGCGGCCTGGGGAGTCGTCCGGCACCTCGGCGGGTCATCGGCCGCCGGCAACCCGGGGCCTGGCGATCTGCTGGCGGAATTGGGCCCGATCTCCCTGGACTGAGCTCCCTGGACCGAGCCGTCTGGATGAGGGTCCTTAGCCGTGCATTTCGAGGTGCGCCCGGGCCAGCTCCCGGTAGTGTGCCGCGTTCTGCTGGACGCCGGCGAACTCCTCATCGCTGAGTTCGCGGCGGACCTTTGCCGGCACCCCGGCGACTAGCGAGCGGGGCGGAATGATGGTTCCTTCCAGCACCACAGCGCCGGCTGCGACCAGTGACCCTGCCCCGATGACGGCGCCGTTGAGGATGGTGGCGCTCATGCCGATCAGGCAGTCGTCCTCGACCGTGCAGCCATGGACGACGGCGCTGTGCCCAACGCTGACCCGGGCGCCCACGGTGCAGGGGAAGCCCGGGTCAGCGTGCAGGACCACGTTGTCCTGTAGGTTGCTGCCGGCGCCGACGCTGATTGCGGCGGTGTCTGCCCGAACGGATACGCCATAAAACGCGCTGGAGTTTTCCGCGAGGGTCGCTTTGCCGATCACGGAGGCGCTCGGCGCGATGAAAACGGAGTTATGGACAGCCGGGGTGTCCCCGGCGAAAGCGTAAATGGGAGCCATGCCTCCAGCCTAGGACACGGACCTCCCCAACTGACTCGCAGCAGGGGTCGTTTTGAGCGCCCAAAACGACCCCTGCTGCGAGTCAGTTGGGTCAGGCGGGGGAGCGGAGGACTGTTACGCCTTCGCCGGGGCGTACGACGGCGATCGGCGCCCCGGGTGCCGCCACGCGGCCCAGTTCGCTCACGACGTCGTCCCATTCCGCCGGGGGCAGGCCCGCCAGGGCCTCGACCGCCCACACCGACGGGAACGCCGAGTCGGCAAAGGGCAGTGCGCGGGCCCCTGCGACCGAAGCCTCCAGCCCGTGGGCCCGGGCCGCATGGATGTTCTCCTCGGACCGGTCCACGCCGGTGAAATGGATGCCGGACTGGACAAAACGCAGTCCGTCCGCGCCCCGGCCGCAGTCAAGGCCCAGCACGCCGTCGCGGCTTTCGGCCTTGAGCAGGGCCAGGAACTCGGTCAGTGGGTCCTGCGGGGAAAATACCATACCCCTATTCAATGTCCGGGATCAGCTGAAAACAACCGTCCGGTTCCCATCCAACAGGACCCGGTGTTCGGCATGCCACTGCACCGCCTGGGCCAGGGTGCGGCCCTCCACGTCCCGGCCCATCTGGACAAACTGCCCGGCCGTACCCCGGTGGTCCACCCGGATGACTTCCTGTTCGATGATCGGGCCCTCGTCCAGGGCTGCCGTCACGTAGTGGGCGGTGGCGCCGATGAGCTTCACGCCGCGGGCGTGCGCCTGGTGGTAGGGCTTGGCGCCCTTGAAGGAGGGCAGGAAGGAATGGTGGATGTTGATGGCCTTGCCGGTCAGCTGCTGGCACAGTTCGTCGGAGATGATCTGCATGTACCGGGCCAGGACCGTCAGTTCGATGTTGTGCTGGGCCATCAGCGTTCTGAGCTCATCCTCGGCCTGGACCTTGGTCTCGGGTGTGACGGGGATGTGGTGGAAGGGGATGCCGTAGAACTCTGCGAGGCCGGCGAGGTCGCTGTGGTTGGACACGATGGCCGGGATCTCGATGGGCAGGGTGCCGGAGCGCTGCAGGAACAGCAGATCGTTGAGGCAGTGTGCTGAGGTACTGGCCATCAGCAGGGTGCGGATCTTGCGGCCGGCCGGATTGAGTCTCCACTGCATCTCGAACGCCTGGGCAACCGGCTCCAGCGCCGCGTAAAGTTCCGGCTGGGAGACCGCCGTCGTGGCCTCGACGCGCATAAAAAACGTGCCGGTGCTTTGGCTGCCGTACTGCTGCGAGTCGGTAATATTGCAGCCCGCAACGAGCAAGGCGCCTGCGACGGCGTGCACGATTCCGGGGCGGTCCGGGCAGGAGAGGGTCAGGATATACGAAGTGGTCAGCTGGTCGTCAGTCACGGAAGTCAAGCCTACCCGCGCTCGCTCGCGGGCTGGGCCCGGGCCGCGGCCCTGGGGTACTCCTGGGGTACTCTGGAACCGTCGCAACTGGCGTTGGGTGGCTAACCACCAGGGAGCGGCACTGACGAAGACCACGGATCGTACGCCTGGGCCGAGGGTTATGTTTTCCGGTTGGCAGCGCCTTGCTGCCGGCCCGCGTCGGCACCCGCTTGGGGGTGCAGGCACCTTTTTTGCGTCCCCGTCCGCGGAGGCCGTCATCAAGGGGCGCCGCCGCGGACCAGCCGGTAACCTGACCTTTAAGCAGTTCCCGTTGCCTAGCCAGGAGTTCCCCGTGACCACCTCCCTTAGCCTGTCGTCCGCCGTGAGCAACCAGCCACTTGCCGAACTTGACCCTGAAATCGCCGCAGTCCTCGCCCAGGAGCTGGGCCGCCAGCGCGGCACCCTGGAAATGATTGCCTCCGAGAACTTCGCCCCGCGCGCTGTGATGGAAGCCCAGGGCTCAGTCCTGACCAACAAGTACGCCGAGGGCTATCCCGGGCGCCGCTACTATGGCGGCTGCGAATACGTCGATATCGCCGAGCAGCTCGCGATCGACCGGGTCAAGGAACTTTTCGGCGCCGAATACGCCAACGTCCAACCGCACTCCGGCGCCCAGGCCAACGCCGCGGCGCTCTCCGCGATGATCACCCCGGGGCAAAAGATCCTCGGCCTGTCACTGGCCCACGGCGGCCACCTGACCCACGGCATGAAACTCAACTTCTCCGGCAAGCTCTACGAGGTTGCCGCCTACCAGGTCGAGGAAGAGAGCTTCCGGATCGACATGGACAAACTCCGCGAGCAGGCGATCGCGGAGAAACCCCAGGTCATCATCGCCGGCTGGTCCGCCTACCCGCGCCAGCTGGACTTCGCGGCCTTCCGCTCGATCGCCGATGAGGTCGGCGCGCTGCTCTGGACCGACATGGCACACTTCGCCGGCCTCGTGGCCGCCGGCCTGCACCCCAGCCCGGTCCCGTACTCCGACGTCGTCACCTCCACCGTGCACAAGACCCTCGCCGGCCCCCGCTCCGGCGTGATCCTGGCCAAAAAGGAGTGGGCCAAGAAAATCAACTCCAACGTCTTCCCGGGCCAGCAGGGCGGACCGCTTATGCACGTCATCGCCGCCAAGGCCGTTGCGTTCAAGATCGCCGGCACGGAGGAATTCAAGGAGCGCCAGCAGCGCGTCCTGGAAGGCGCCCGGATCATCGCCGACCGCCTGAACCAGGCCGATGTGTCCGACGCCGGCGTCTCTGTCCTCACCGGGGGCACCGACGTGCACCTGGTCCTGGTGGACTTGCGGAACTCCCAGCTCGACGGCCAGCAGGCGGAGGACCTCCTGCACTCGGTCGGCATCACTGTCAACCGCAACGCCGTGCCGTTCGACCCGCGCCCGCCGATGGTCACCTCGGGCCTGCGCATCGGCACCCCGGCCCTGGCCACCCGCGGCTTCGGCGCCGAGGAGTTCACGGAGGTCGCCGAGATCATCGCCACCGCGCTGAAGTCCGGCTCCGCCGCCGACATCGAGGCGCTCCAGTCCCGCGTGGACAAGCTCGCCGCCGACTTCCCGCTGTACCCGCAGCACGAGCAGTGGTAGGCCATGACTTCTGCAGAGACTGCACAAACGGCTGAACGGGCACAGATCCTGGACGGCAAAGCCACCGCCGCCATCATCAAGGCCGAACTGACCGAACGCGTGGCCGCGCTCAAGACCCGGGGCATCGTGCCGGGCCTGGGCACCATCCTGGTGGGCTCCGACCCGGGCAGCACCTGGTACGTCGGCGGCAAGCACAAGGACTGTGCCGAGGTGGGCATCACGTCCATCCGGCGTGACCTGCCGGCGGAAACCACCCAGGAGCAGCTGCTGGCCGTGGTCCGGGAGCTCAACGGGAACCCGGAGTGCACCGGCTACATCATCCAGCTCCCGCTGCCCAAGCACATCGACCAGGACGTCATCCTGGAGGCCATGGATCCGGACAAGGACGCCGACGGCCTGCACCCGATGAACCTCGGCCGGCTCGTGGCCAACGTCAGCGGGCCGATGAAGTCCCCGCTGCCGTGCACGCCCAAGGGTTGCGTGGAGCTGCTCACCCGGCACGGCATCAGCCTCAACGGCAAGCGCGTGCTCGTGGTTGGCCGCGGCGTCACGATCGGCCGCCCGGTGGGGCTGCTGCTCACCCGGAAGGACGTCAACGCCACTGTCATCCTGGCCCACACCGGCACGGTGGACCTGCCCGCCGAACTCCGCCGGGCCGACGTTGTGATTGCCGCGGCTGGCCAGCCGCACATGATCAAGGCGGCGGACCTCAAGCCGGGCGCCATCGTGCTCGACGTCGGCGTGAGCCGCGTCGACGACGGCTCCGGGAAGGCCGTCGTCACCGGAGACGTGGACCCCGCAGCTGCCGACGTCGCTGCTTGGCTGTCCCCGAACCCCGGGGGAGTGGGCCCGATGACCCGAGCCATGCTGCTGGCCAACGTGGTGGAAACCGCGGAACGCCGGCTGCACGGCTAACCCTCGGGGACGCCGTCAACTGAACCGCATCCCACCCAACTGACTCGCAGATCAGGCCGTTTTGGGCGCTCAAAACGGCCTGAACTGCGAGTCAGTTGGGTTTCGGCAAATGGATGGACTTTTTTACGAAAAGACTCTTTCATAGTTCGGCGGTTTCCACTACCGTGATTTGGGTGCCTGAACTAGTCTCAAAAGAATCCTCAGCCAAGGAAGCCTCTCAACAGGACGCACCATTGAGCCGCCCCGCCGAATCCGCCCCGCAGTATGTGATCACTGCCGAGAACCTGACGAAGCGCTACGGCGATGTCGTCGCCGTCGACGGTATCTCCTTCGCCGTCCCCGCCGGCGAGGCGTTTGGCCTGCTCGGCCCCAACGGCGCGGGCAAGTCCACCACCATGAAGATGATCGGCGGGGTGTCCCGGCGGACCTCCGGGAGCCTGAGCATCATGGGCCTGGACCCGGACCAGAACGGTCCGGAGGTGCGTGCCCACCTGGGCGTCGTCCCGCAGCAGGACAACCTCGACGAGGAACTCAAGGTCCGGGACAACCTCCTGGTCTACGGCCGCTACTTCGGCCTGCCGATGAGCTACCTCAAGCCCAAAGCCGATGAACTGCTGGAGTTCGCCCAGCTCACCGACAAGGCCAAGTCCAAGGTGGACGCGCTCTCCGGCGGCATGAAGCGCCGGCTGACGATCGCACGCTCCCTAATCAACGAACCCCGGATCCTGCTCCTGGATGAACCCACCACCGGGCTGGACCCGCAGGCGCGGCACATCCTCTGGGACCGGCTGTTCCGGCTCAAGGAGCAGGGTGTCACCCTGATCCTCACCACGCACTACATGGACGAGGCCGAGCAGCTCTGCGACCGCCTGATCGTGGTGGACAAGGGCAGGATCATGGCCGAGGGTTCGCCCGCCAGCCTGATCCGCGAATACTCCACCCGTGAAGTCCTGGAATTGCGCTTCGGCTCGGAACGCAACGCCACCATCGGTGCCGAACTCGAAGGCATCGGCGAACGGCTCGAAACCCTGCCGGACCGTGTCCTCATCTACGCCCACGACGGCGAGGCCGCCCTCGAAGAGGTCTCCGCCCGCGGGTTGCGGCCGGTGACGTCGCTGGTGCGCCGGTCCTCGCTCGAAGACGTTTTCCTGCGGCTGACCGGCAGGAGCCTCGTTGAGTAGGTCGGTGACGACGCCGGCTCCCGCACTGCGCGCCCATTCGCCGGAGGTCTCGGCCGCCCGCGCCCGGCGCTGGGGCTCGCTCTACTTCGCCGAGCACGTCCTCCGGGTGATGAAGAGCTACGGCTGGACCATCGTTATGTACGGCGTCGGGCAGCCAGTCGCCTACCTCTTCGCCATGGGCGTAGGGCTCGCAAGCCTCGTAGACACCAGCAGCACCGCAACCTTCGGCGGCGTCAGCTACCTGGTCTTCATTGCTCCGGCCCTGCTGGTCTCGGCCGCGGTCATGACGGCCGCCAGCGAATTGACCTTCCCGATCATGGACGGTTTCAAGTGGCGCCGCGTCTTCTACGGGCCGCACGCGTCGCCGTTGACGCCGGAGCAGATTGCCCTCGGACAGATCATCGCCGTCACTGTGCGTTTCGTGCTGCAGTCCGCGATCTACTTCGCCGTCATTGCGCTGTTCGGGGCGTCGCCGAGCGGCTGGGGCTGGGTCTCGATCCTGGTAGCCACCCTCGCGGGTTTGGCTTTTGGATTGCCGCTGATGGCCTACGCGGCTTCGATCAAGCAGGACAAAGGCCAGTTCGCCATGGTCATGCGGTTTATCGTGATGCCGCTGTTCCTGTTTTCGGGCACCTTCTTCCCGCTGGACTCGCTGCCCCTCGCCGTGCGCTGGATCGGCTGGATCTCACCGATCTGGCACGGCACCGAACTTGGCCGGGTCTTCAGCTACGGCTACCCGGAGGCCCCGTTGCTGACCATCGCGCACGTCGTTTTCCTGCTGGCCCTCACGGTGCTCGGCTGGGTCCTGACCAAACGCCGGTTCATCAGGAGGATGGCCGGATGAGCGCCGTCACCACCAGCCACAGCGCCACCGAGGCCGCACGCAACCGGAAGTTCGGGCCGCTCTACTCCCGGAACGTGCGCGCCGTCGTCGCCCGCGGGCTGATGGCCACTAAGAGCAGCAACTGGATGGTCATGCTCTCCGGCTTCTTCGAGCCCGTGCTGTACCTGATTGCCATGGGCGTGGGCCTGGGCGCCATTGTGGGCCCGGTGCAGGGCCCGGGCGGCGGGGAGATTTCCTATGCCGCCTACATCGCGCCGGCCCTGCTGGCCGTGTCCGCCATGAACGGGGCCGTCTACGACTCGACCTGGAATGTCTTCTTTAAGATGAACTTCGCCAAGCTGTACCAGGGCATGCTTTACACCTCCCTGGGCCCGCTGGACGTCGCCATGGGGGAGATCTTCCTGGCCCTGCTGCGCGGCCTGATGTACGCCACCGGGTTCACCGCAGTTATGGGCCTTATGGGGCTGATCACCACGCCGTGGGCCGTCCTTATGATCCCGGCCGCCGTGTTGATCGCGTTCGGTTTCGCGAGCTTCGGGATGGGCATCACGAGCTTTATGAAGACGTTCCAGCAGATGGACTGGATCAACTTCGTTATGTTGCCGATGTTCCTGTTCAGCGCCACCTTCTACCCGCTCAGCGTCTACCCGCAGTACATCCAGTGGCTCATCCAGGCGATGCCGCTGTGGCACGGCGTGGAACTGCTCCGGCAAATCAGTGTGGGAGCCTTCACCCCGGCAACAGCTGTGCACATCGGCTACTACCTCGTGATGATCGCCTGCGGCCTGCTGCTGACCACCGGCCGGCTGCGCCGGCTGTTCCTCAAGTAGGGCCGGAGCGTTCGCCCCGGGTGGAAGCGGCCCGGGGCCGTGCGGGGATTTGCGATAATAGGCTCATGCAATCTCTGGGCAACCCCGCGTCTTCCAAGCCGTCCGCGAACAGCACCAAGTTCTCCATGCTCCGCATCAGCGGACCCGGGATGATGGTCTTTATCATCGCCTTTGTCGTCGCGGTCATCTTTGCCGCGAACCAGAACGACGTCGTCGGCTGGCTTGTGGCGATCATCGCCGGCTTCTGGCTCGCCCTGGCTTCCTTTGTGGTCTTCAGTATCCAGAAGGCCGCCAAGAAGGCCGGAGCCAAGATCACTGAAGCGCAGAACGCCTTCAACGCCGCGGCCGGCCGCGCGCCGTCGTCGGGCAGTGTTGACCATGGCAGCACCCGGCGCGTCGAGGTCCGCCGCGATGCCGATGAAGTCCGGGACCTGAAACTCGACCACTCGTTCAAGATCGTCCAGGTCCAGGTCCGCGTCGTCGAGCAGGAACGGGAGAAGGGCGCCGCCGCGGATCAGGACACGATCCGCCGGGCGCTGGAGACCATCGAGATCACTGCCACCAACGCCCGGGACATGATCAAGTCCGCCGGCACCGACGAACCTGTCGCCGGAACCATTGTCGACTAGAGTGGATCGGGTGAGTTCGGCATTGAAGAAGGACAACCTTCGCATCGCATCGGTCAACGTCAATGGCCTCCGTGCCGCGTATAGGAATGGCATGGCGGAATGGCTTGAGCCCCGCGAAGTGGACATTCTCTGCCTGCAGGAAGTCCGCGCGCCGGACGCGATCGTCCGTCAGCTGCTCGGCGAGGGATGGTTCATCCTGCACGCGGAAGCCGAAGCCAAGGGCCGCGCCGGCGTCGCCATAGCCGCCCGGACCGAACCCCTGCAGACCCGGGTGGGCATTGGGGACGACTACTTCGCCACCGCCGGCCGCTGGGTCGAAGCCGACTTCGCGGTCCGCAACGCCGCTGGCGAAGCCTCGCAGCTGACAGTCGTCAGCGCCTACGTGCACTCCGGCGAGGCCGGGACCCCAAAGCAGGACGACAAGTTCCGGTTCCTTGACGTGATGCTCAACCGGCTTCCCGAGCTGGGCAAACACAGCGACCACGCCCTCGTGGTGGGCGACCTCAACGTCGGCCACACGCAACTGGACATTCGAAACTGGAAGGGCAACGTCAAACGTGCCGGCTTCCTGCCGGAGGAACGGGCGTACTTCGACCGGTTCTTCGGCGCGGACATCGGCTGGAAGGATGTCCACAGGGGCCTGGCGGGCAACGTAGACGGCCCCTACACTTGGTGGTCGCAACGGGGACAGGCCTTCGACAACAACACCGGCTGGCGCATTGACTACCACATGGCCACGCCCGCTCTCGCGGCGGCCGCAGTCTCAGCCGTTGTTGACCGTGCACCGTCCTGGGACACCCGCTTCTCCGACCACGCCCCGCTGGTAGTGGACTACCGGCTCTAGTCTTAAGGCCCCACGAATGACTTCTCCCTCCACTGTGACCCCGGTCGACGATGCTGCCGCCGAAACCGCCGCCCCTGCCTCCGCCGCCCCCACTACCGGGGTCCGGCAGCGCATCCTCTCCGGCATGCAGCCTTCGGCAGATTCCCTGCACCTGGGCAATTACCTCGGCGCCCTGGTGAATTGGGTCCGGATGCAGGATGAGTTCGACGCTATCTTCTTCATCCCGGACCTGCACGCAATCACGGTTCCGCAGGACCCGGCCGAGCTGGCCCACCGCACCCGGGTCACGGCCGCGCAGTACATCGCCGGCGGCGTGGACGTGGACAAGTGCACGCTCTTCGTTCAGTCCCAGGTACCCGAGCACGCCCAGCTGGCCTGGGTGCTGAACTGCATCACCGGCTTCGGCGAGGCCTCCCGGATGACCCAGTTCAAGGACAAGGCCTCACGGCACGGCTCGGACCAGGCCAGCGTCGGCCTGTTCACCTACCCGGTCCTGCAGGCCGCGGATATCCTCCTCTACCAGCCGCACGGTGTGCCGGTAGGAGAGGACCAGCGGCAGCACGTGGAACTCAGCCGCGACCTGGCCCAGCGCTTCAATTCCCGCTTCGGCGAGACCTTCAACGTTCCGGCGCCCTTCATCCAGAAGGAATCGGCGAAAATCTACGACCTGCAAAACCCCACAGCCAAGATGTCCAAGTCGGCCGAATCACCAGCCGGGCTAATCAACCTGCTGGATGAGCCCAAGGTCATCGCCAAGCGGATCAAATCCGCGGTCACGGACGCGGAGACGGAGATCCGGTTCGACCGCGAGGCCAAGCCCGGGGTTTCGAACCTCCTGACCATCTACTCGGCGATCACCGGGCAAAGTGTGGATGCCCTTGTCGCTGCGTACCAGGGCAAAATGTACGGCCACCTGAAGGTCGACCTCGCCGAGGTGGTGGCAGATCGACTCACCCCCATCCGGGACCGGGCGAACGAATTGCTGGATGACCCCGCGGAGCTGGACCGGCTGCTGGCACTCGGCGCCGACAAGGCCCGAGAGATTGCCTCGGTCACCCTGCGCGACGTGTACGCCAAGGTGGGGTTCCTGCCCTACGCCGGAGCCCAGGGAGTCCGCTAGCGCAATGTCCTCCGTCAGCAGAGTCACCGCCAGCGAGCCGGCACGTGCCACGGCGCGTGCCGGCAGCGGCACGGGTTCCGGGAGCCAGGACGCCGAGGGCAATGGACACCGCGGCGAGGGCATCAGTATCGGGGTGATCCTGGGGTTTCCGGAGGCTATCGCCGAGGAACTTCAGCGCTGGCGGGCGTCCTTCGGTGACCCCATGGCGGGTGTCATCCCGGCACACATCACGCTGGTGACGACCACCACGACCCGGGACTGGGACGCGACCCGGAACCATGTCCGGGCCATCGCGAGCAGGCAGGAGCCCTTCCACGTGACCATCGCCGGGACGGGCTCCTTCCGGCCGGTGTCCCCGGTGGTCTTCCTGAACGTCGAGGATGGATTCGGCGATTGCGTTAGCCTGCACGAGCGGCTTCAGGCAGGTCCGTTGGAGCGGGAGCTGCCATTCGAGTACCACCCGCACGTTACTGTGGCCCATGACGTCGCGCCGGAAAGCCTTGATGAGGCCGAAACGGCGCTCAAGGATTACCGGGCGACGTTCCCGGTCGCTAGCATGGGACTCTACGAACACGACCAGAACGGTATCTGGCAGCTACGGGAAGAACTGGACTTTGGGACCGAATTCGACATCGACCGAGGCGAGGACGGGGCCCCAGACGCCCGCTGAACCACCCCTTCCGACCGATCTGGCCGGGCTACGGCTGGAAGTCATCCGCAAGAGGCTCGAGTGGGGCAAGGCGCGGCGCTCCGGCGGCGGGACGGCGGCGCTGCTGGCAATGCTGCCGTGGCTGATCGCCCGGCTCAACACCCTTCGCCCGCTGCGTGCGTTCCAGCACTACAACCGCCAGCACGGGCCGCTGATGAGCGCCGGCATCGGGTTCCGGATGTTCTTCTCCATCACCGGTCTGCTGGCCACCGGCTTCTCCCTCGCGGGCCTGTTCCTAAGCGGACAGCCCGCGCTGCTGGACCAAATCATCAAGAGTGTGGCCACAGCCGCACCGGGCCTGCTGCAGGTCGACGGCGGCGAGGGCCTGGTGGATCCCAAGAAACTGCTGAACCCCTCCGGCCTCGGCTGGACTGCTGTGATCGCCGCCGGGGTGACCGTTTTCACCGCCCTGGGCTGGATCAGCGGCATTCGCGACGGCGTGCGCGGCATGATGGGATGGGGTCCCCGCACTATCAACCCGGTCCTGCAAATACTGCGCGACGCGGGCATCCTGCTGCTGCTCGGAGTGGCCCTTGTGATCAGCTCGGCGGCCTCGCTGGTTTTCGGCACCGCTGCCGACTGGGTGGCCGAGCAGCTGAGCCTCGATCCGCTGATCGCCTGGCCGCTGACGACGTCCGTAACGATTGTGGTGCCGCTGCTGCTGGGTTGGGGCACCGCCTTGATTATGTTCCGGCTGGCCGCGGGGCTTAAAGCGGCCCGGCGCTCACTGCTGGAAGGGACCCTCATCGCAGCGGCCGGCACCACAGTGCTGCAGATCTTCAGCACCCAGCTACTGGCCAGCGCGGGAAAGAACCCCATCCTGGCGCCCTTCGCCATCATCATCGGCCTGCTCATCTGGTTCAACCTGGTCAGCCAGGTGTACGTTGTCAGCGCCGCATGGGTGTCGGTCCGGGAGAAGGACCTCAAGCTGCAGCCGGCCAGCACCAGGACCGGGTGGGGCGCCCGCCGGGTCCAGCCGGGCAAGACGCCCGTGGACCCCGGGGAAACCCGCCGCCCGGTCCCGGCTACGAGGTGGCGTCGAGGTACTGGTCGGCCCAGGCTGAAATAATCCGCGCCGCCCGCGCCGCCTGGCCCTTGCCGGTCAGGAGGTGGTCGCTTCCCTCCAGCGACACGAAGCTGCGCGGGTGGCGGGCCGTCTGGAAGATGGTGCTTGCGTTTTCGATGCCCACGGTGTTGTCGGTGGGGGAGTGCAGCACCATCAGCGGTTTGTGCAGCTGCCGGATGCAGTCCGTCAGGTCCGCCTGTTCCAGGTCCTCCACAAAATGCCGGCGGATCTCCACCCGTTTGCCGCCCAGGTCCACTTCGGCACTGCCCTCGTTGAGGATCCGGTCCAGCGCCGAGTCAAAGACGTGTGCCACATGCTTGGGCGAGAACGGGGCGCCCACTGTGGCAACGGCGTCGAGTTCCGGGATCTCCCGCGCGGCCGCCAGCACAGCGGCCCCGCCAAAGGAATGACCCACCAGCAGCGACACCGGACGGCCCGCCAGGCGCATAAACTCGGCCGCCTTGACGGTGTCCGCCACCTTGTGGCTAAAGGATCCCTCCGACCATAAGCCTGCGGATTCGCCCAGGCCCAGGTTGTCGAAGCGGAGCATGCCCACCCCGTTGTCCGCCAGCTCCTTGCACATCCTCGACGCCGAGGGGCTGTCCTTGCCCAGCGTAAAGCCGTGCGAGAACACACCCCAGCCTTTCACCGCGCCGTCGGGGACATCAATGATGCCGGAGAGGGTTTCCCCGGTGGAACCTTGGAAGGAGACCTTTTCGGAGCGGGACACGGGAACCTTTCGATGGTGGGGCCGACGACGACGGCGCCCCCAACCGCAAAGGTGGGAGGCGCCGTCGTCGTTTGTGCTGTGAAGCGGTTGCTAGATCTTGCGGGACAGGATTGCCTGCTTGACCTCGGCGATTGCCTGCGTGACCTGGATGCCGCGCGGGCATGCCTCGGTGCAGTTGAAGGTGGTGCGGCAACGCCACACACCTTCCTTGTCGTTGAGGATCTCCAGACGCATGTCGCCTGCGTCATCCCGGGAATCGAAGATGAAGCGGTGCGCGTTGACGATCGCTGCCGGGCCGAAGTACTGGCCGTCGGTCCAGAAAACCGGGCAGGACGAGGTGCACGCGGCGCAGAGGATGCACTTGGTCGTGTCATCGAACCGTTCGCGGTCCTCGGCCGACTGCAGGCGTTCCTTGGTGGGCTCATGGCCGCGGTTGATCAGGAACGGCATCACCTCGCGGAAGGACTGGAAGAACGGTTCCATGTCCACAATCAGGTCCTTTTCCACCGGAAGACCCTTGATCGGCTCGACGGTGATGGGCTTGGAGGTATCCAGGTCCTTCAGCAGCGTTTTGCAGGCAAGGCGGTTGCGGCCGTTGATGCGCATGGCATCGGAGCCGCAGACACCGTGTGCACAGGAGCGGCGGAAGGAGACGCTGCCGTCGATTTCCCACTTCACCTTGTGCAGGGCGTCCAGGACGCGGTCCGTGCCGTACATGGTGACGTGGAAGTCGTCCCAGGTGGACTCGTCGGAGACCTCCGGGTTGTAGCGGCGCACCCGCAGGTGGACGTCGAAGGACGGAATGTCTCCGCCGCCGCCGATGTGGGCGGGCAGTTCGATCTTGGAAGCTGGCTCAGCGAGTTCAGCGGTCATCTTAGTACTTCCTCACCATCGGCTCGTAGCGCGTAAAGACCACCGGTTTGGTGGAGAGACGGATGCCCGCAATAGCCTCCGCGGAACCATCCGCCGGAGCATGCTCATCCTTGTACGCCATGGAGTGTTTCATGAATTTTTCGTCGTCGCGCTCGGGGAAGTCCTCGCGGAAGTGGCCGCCGCGGGATTCCTCGCGGTGCAGGGCCGCCACGGTCATAACCTTGGCCAGTTCCAGCAGGAAGCCCAACTCCACGGCTTCGAGGAGGTCCAGGTTAAAGCGTTTGCCCTTGTCCTGGACACTGATCCGCTGGTACCGCTCCTCGAAGGACGCAATGTCAGACAAGACCTGGTTCAGGGTCTCTGCGGTGCGGAACACCTGCATGTTGGCGTCCATCGTGTCCTGCAGTTCCTTGCGGATCGCAGCAACCTTCTCAGTGCCGTCAGCGGTGCGGACGTGGTTGAGCAGGTCCAGTGTGTAGGCCTCCGGGTCGCCGGGAAGATCAACGAAATCGGCGGTCTTGGCGTACTCGGCGGCGGCAATGCCGGCGCGCTTGCCGAAGACGTTGATGTCCAGCAGCGAGTTGGTGCCCAGGCGGTTGGAGCCGTGCACCGAGACGCAGGCGACCTCGCCGGCCGCGTAAAGGCCCGGGACAACGGTGTTGTTGTCCTGGAGCACTTCGGCGCTGATATTGGTGGGAATGCCGCCCATGGCGTAGTGCGCCGTCGGGAAGACCGGTACCGGCTCCGTGTACGGCTCGACACCGAGGTAGGTGCGGGCGAACTCGGTGATGTCCGGCAGCTTGGCGTCGATATGTGCCGGCTCAAGGTGCGTCAGGTCCAGCAGGACGTAGTCCTTGTTCGGGCCGCAACCGCGTCCCTCACGGACTTCGTTGGCCATGGAGCGGGCCACGATGTCGCGGGGTGCGAGGTCTTTGATGGTGGGGGCATAGCGCTCCATAAAGCGCTCACCTTCGGAGTTGCGCAGAATCGCTCCTTCGCCGCGGGCGGCCTCGGAGAGGAGGATGCCCAGGCCGGCGAGGCCTGTCGGGTGGAACTGGAAGAACTCCATGTCCTCCAGCGGGATGCCGCTGCGGAAGGCAATGCCCATGCCGTCACCGGTGAGGGTGTGGGCATTGGAGGTGGTTTTAAAGACTTTGCCCGCGCCGCCCGTGGCGAAAACCACCGACTTGGCCTGGAAGACATGCAGTTCACCGGAGGCAAGGTCGTAGGACACAACGCCGGAAACGCGCTTTTGCTTGTACGGCGTGCCGTCTTCGCGGACAGCGTCTTCCTCGACGGTCAGGAGGTCAAGGACGTAGTACTCGTTGTAGAACTCAACGTTGTGCTTGACGCAGTTCTGGTACAGGGTCTGCAGGATCATGTGGCCGGTGCGGTCAGCGGCGTAGCAGGCGCGGCGGACCGGAGCCTTGCCGTGATCGCGGGTGTGGCCGCCGAAACGGCGCTGGTCAATCCGGCCTTCGGGCGTGCGGTTGAACGGCAGGCCCATCTTTTCCAGGTCCAGGACGGCGTCGATTGCTTCTTTGGCCATCACCTCGGCCGCGTCCTGGTCAACCAGGTAGTCGCCGCCCTTGATCGTGTCAAAGGTGTGCCATTCCCAGTTGTCTTCCTCGACGTTCGCCAGGGCTGCGCACATGCCGCCCTGCGCCGCACCGGTGTGGGAGCGGGTGGGGTACAGCTTGGTCAGTACCGCTGTTCGGGCGCGCTGACCGGATTCGATCGCCGCGCGCATCCCGGCGCCACCGGCACCGACGATGACGACGTCGTACTTATGGACCTGCATACCAGACGCTCTTTCTCTCAAAATTCGCTTACAACACCGGCCGGCGGAGCCGGGCCGGTGACATCTCGTGGACCTGCCGTACCTGCACCGGGCAGGGACGGGTCGGTTGCCGCTGGGGCCGCGCCGTTAGGGCGCCGGGCAGAAGCCGCCGGGCAGCTGGACACCGTTGACCACAGGGCACGGATCAAAGGTGAAGATGACCAGGGTGCCCAGGATGATGATGGCGGTGGTGGCGGCGTACAGCACGATCTTCAGCCACAGTCGTGTGGCGTCCTTTTCGGCGTAGTCGTTGATGATGGTCCGCACACCGTTGGTGCCGTGCAGCATGGCCAGCCACAGCATCGCCAGGTCCCAGATCTGCCAGAACGGGTCAGCCCATTTACCGGCCACAAAACCGAAGTCGATCGCGTGGATTCCCTCGCCCACCATCAGGTTGACAAAAAGGTGGCCGAAGATCAGCACAACCAGGACAACGCCGGAAAGCCGCATAAAGAGCCAGGCGATCATTTCGAAGTTGCCTTTTGAACTGCCGTTGCGGCGGTACTGCGGCGCAATCCGGTTGCTGCCGACCTTTGGGCTGCGCGGGCTCTGAATCTGCGTTGCACTCATGGCTAGTGGCCTCCAAGGGCGAGGGACAGGTGGCGGATGGAGAAGCCAACCATAACGACTGCCCAGAGGATGAGCACCGTCCATAGCATCTGGCGCTGGTACTTGGCGCCCTTCTTCCAGAAATCGACGGCGATGACCCGCAGGCCGTTAAAGGCGTGGAAGACGATCGCTGCGACGAGGCCCGTTTCACCCAGGGCCATCAGGGGGTTCTTGTAGGCACCGATCACGGCGGTGTAGGCCTCGGGGGATACACGCACCAATGAGGTGTCCAGTACATGGACCAACAAGAAGAAAAAAATCACTACACCAGTTATGCGGTGTCCAACCCAGGACCACATGCCTTCACGGCCGCGGTACAAGGTGCCAGCTGGTTTTGTCGGCACTGAATAAACCTCCCTGCAACACAGCGGCGCTGGCATGGGATCCACGCGGGGGGAACGCCTGCTGCGAGAGCACTCGTAAGCTCAAGCCTAAATCTAGGCTTCGCTCGCAGCTTATTCAATTCAGCCACCCGCTGGTGACGTCGCCCATCGGGGTTTTGGTCCGCTTTTGAGACGAACGGCACATTCCGCGCGGGAGTGAGGCGGGAGTGAGGCAGAAGTGTGGGCGGGGCCCGGACTGCTTCGGATCAGTGCCCGCAGCGGTGCCCGTTGCCTGCTCCGGCGCCGGTTCAGGGCTCTGTGCGCCGGTGTCGGCTAAAGTAGCCGTGATGACTACAGACAAAGTGACAAGCCAGGACGCGCTGCAGGGTACGGCTCAGGGCCCGGCCCTGAGCCGGTTTATTGCGGTGATTCCGGCAGGCGGAGTGGGGACCCGCCTCTGGCCCCTGTCACGAGCGGCAGCCCCCAAGTTCCTTCATGACCTCACGGGCTCGGGCAGCACGCTGCTGAGATCGACGTACGACCGGCTGGAGCCGCTCGCCGGCAAGCACATGCTTGTGGTAACCGGGAAGGCGCACCGGGATGCAGTCTGCCGGCAGTTGCCCGAGATCGATGACGCGGACCTGGTGCTGGAGAGCGAGCCGAAGGACTCCGGCGCCGCCATCGGGCTGGCCGCCGCAATCCTGCACGAACGCGATCCGGACACCATCATGGGCTCCTTCGCCGCGGACCAGGTGATCAGCCCCGACGAGCTGTTCCATGCAGCCGTGCGGGAAGCCATCCATGCGGCCGCGGCCGGCAAGATCGTTACCATCGGCATTAAGCCAACCCACCCCTCCACTGGCTTCGGTTACATCCGGTCGGGCAAAAACCTCGGCGTCGACGGGGCCCCCAGTGCCCAGGCCGTTGTTGAGTTCGTGGAGAAGCCCAGCGAAGAGGTTGCCCAGGAGTACCTCGACAGCGGCGACTACGTCTGGAACGCCGGGATGTTTGTGGCTCCCGTCGCGCTGATGCTCAAACACCTCGAAGCCAACCAGCCCGAGCTCTACGCCGGCGTGCAGGAAATCGCCAAGGCCTGGGACACCCCGCAGCGCGACGAGGTCCAGGCCCGGGTCTGGCCCACCCTGCCCAAGATCGCCATTGACTACGCCGTGGCCGAACCGGCAGCCGCCGCGGGCGACGTCGCCGTCGTTCCCGGTACTTTCCGCTGGGACGACGTCGGTGACTTCGCCTCGGTGGGCCGGCTCAACAGCGCCAAAGAAGTTAAGGACGTGACAGTGATCGGTGAGGGCGCCCGCGTCTTCACCGAGGACGCCAGCGGTGTGGTGGTCTCCGACACCAAGCGTGTGATCGCCCTGATCGGGATCAAGGACGTGGTGGTGGTTGACACCCCGGATGCCCTGCTCGTGATGCACAAAGAGCATTCGCAGCGGGTCAAGCAGGCCGTTGATGCGCTTAAGGCCAGCGGCGACACGGACGTCCTCTAGCCTCGGGATCCGTAACGCACCGGCCGCGATGCAGCTATTTTATCTGCGCTCGCTAGAGTTATTGGGTGCGTAACTACTCTACTGAAGCTGAACCCACCACACTGGTGGGGCCGTGGCTCGAGCCTCTCCTGCCGGAGCTGATCGCCTTCCGCCGGGACCTGCATGCGCACCCCGAGCTTTCGTTCAAGGAGTTCCGCACCACGGACAAGCTGGCGCAGCGACTCGAGCAAGCTGGCCTCAAGCCGCGGCGCCTCGCCGGAACGGGCCTGACGGTGGACATCGGGGAGGGCCCGATCGCCACGGCCCTGCGCGGTGATATTGATGCCCTCCCCATCATCGAAGAGACGGGGCTTGCCTTCGCCTCGAAGAACCACGGTGTCACCCACGCCTGCGGCCATGATGTGCACACTGCCACCATGCTCGGCGCGGCGTTGGTCCTGCAGCGGATGCACCAGGAGTCGCCGCTGCGCGGCACCGTGCGGATCATTTTCCAGCCGGCCGAGGAAACCATGCCCGGCGGTGCGCAGAGCTGTATCGAGCAAGGCGTCCTGGAAGGGGTCCCCCGGATCCTGGCCTTGCATTGTGATCCCCGGATTGAGGTGGGCAAGATCGGCACCCGGATCGGCGCCATCACCTCCGCCTCGGACACGATCAAGATCGAACTGACCGGCCGTGGCGGCCACACTTCACGGCCGCACCTGACCGAGGAACTCGTCTTTGCCCTGGCACAGATCGCCGTTAACGTCCCGGCGGTGCTTTCCCGCCGGGTTGACGTGCGCAGCGGGGTGTCAGTGGTCTGGGGCCATATCTCGGCCGGTTCCGCGCCCAACGCAATCCCGGCCAGCGGCTACATGGCCGGCACCATGCGCTGCCTGGACCGCGACGCCTGGCACAGTGCCGGCGAGATCCTCGACGAGGTCATCCAGCAGATCGCGGCACCGTACGGCGTTGATGTGCACCTGGAACACACCCGAGGCGTGCCTCCCGTGGTGAACTCCGAACACGAAACCGCACTGATTGAAGCCGCGGCCCGTGCCGAAATCGGCGAAGGCGCAGTCGTCCTGACGCCCCAGTCCATGGGCGGTGAAGACTTTGCCTGGTTCCTGGCCGACCTTCCCGGCGCCATGATGCGGCTCGGCACCAAGACCCCCGGCGGCGAGGAGTACGATCTGCACCGCGGTGACTACATCCTGGATGAACGTGCCCTGGGCCTGGGTGTTAAGGTGCTTACGGCCGCTGCGCTGCGAACCCTGCGCGACCTCTAGCCGGCAGGCTTCCAAAGCCGGAGGTGGACACCTCGTTCCGGGCCGGGTAGATCGGCGGGAGCGAATGGCCACCAGGCCGGTTGAACGCAGTTAGCTTTCCCGTATTTGAATTGCGCACAATTGAGTTGTGCACAATTGAATTGTGGAGTATGTTTATTTCATGAGCGAAACACAGCACTCCGCGGACGCGGGCAGCCAGACCGCCGCACCCGACGCCGCTGGAATCGACGCTCCGCGCTTGAACCGCCAGGTGTGTTTCGCCATGTATTCCGCAACACGGGCCACGACGGCGGCGTATCGGCCGATGCTCGAAGAGCTTGGCCTGACCTACCCGCAGTACCTCGTCATGATGGTGCTGTGGGAAGCGCAGCCGCGCAGCGTGCGCGAGTTGGGGGCCGAGCTCGCACTTGATTCGGGAACGCTCTCGCCGCTGCTGAAGCGGCTTGAAGCCCTTGGCCTGGTGCGGCGTCTGCGCTCTTCGGCCGATGAGCGCCGCGTGGAGGTCTTCCTCACCGCTGACGGCGCTGCCCTGAGCGCGAAAGCCGCGGAAATCCCGCAGCGGCTCGCGGCGGCCGCCGGCCTGTCGGCTGTTGAACTCGACCAATTGCGTGACACCTTGGGCCGGCTCACCGCCGCACTGCAGGCACCCCGCTAGCCCGCACAATTTTTCCCGAATTTCCCGCCAACAGATTGGACCGCGCATGAAGACTCTATACACCGCCGAGGCGCTGGCCTCGGGCGAAGGCCGCGACGGCACCGCCGTCACCAAGGACGGCAAACTTAACGTCGCGCTGGCAAGCCCGGTGGAACTGGGCGGCAGCGGCGAGGGCACCAACCCCGAGCAGCTCTTTGCCGCCGGCTACGCAGCCTGCTTCCACTCCGCGCTGCGGCTCGTTGGCCGCCAGCAGCACGCCGACCTCACAGACTCCGCCGTCGCCGCGAAGATCCACCTGGGCGCGCTGGCCGATGGAGCCGGCTACGGCATCGCCGCAGAACTCGAGATCGCCCTGCCCGCCGTGGACCGGGCCACCGCCGAGGCCCTCGTGGCCAAGGCGCACGAAGTCTGCCCCTATTCCAATGCCACCCGTGGCAACATCACTGTCGACATCAACATCATGGAGGTAGCCGCATGAGCACCGACACCGAAACCACAGTCCTTCCCGCCGCCACGCGGGAGATCCAGCTGGCATCCCGGCCGCACGGCCGTCCCGTACCGGAGAATTTCCGCATCGCCGAGACGGCGCTGCCCGAACTGCAGGACGGCCAGGTCCTGGTCCGCAACCTCTTTATCTCCGTGGACCCCTACATGCGCGGCCGGATGAATGACGTCAAGTCCTACTCGGCGCCCTTTGCCTTGGACGTCGCGATGGAAGGCGGCGCCGTGGGCGAAGTAATTGCCTCCCGCTCCGCGGACCGTAAGGTGGGCGACGCCGTCGTCCATTCACTGGGATGGCGTGAATACGCCGTGCTCGACGCCGGAGCCACCTCGCCGGCCCGCACGGACCTGGCACCCGCCTCCGCGTTCCTCGGCGCGCTGGGGATGACCGGCCTGACGGCGTACGCGGGCCTGCTCAAGGTGGCCGATTTCAAGGCCGGCGACGCCGTTTTCGTCTCCGGCGCGGCCGGTGCCGTCGGCTCGCTGGTGGGACAGATTGCCAAGGCCATGGGCGCTTCCCGCGTGATCGGCAGCGCTGGGTCCCCGGAAAAGGTGGCCCGCCTGCTCGAACTCGGCTTCGATGCCGCCTTCAATTACCACGACGGACCCGTTGTTGACCAGCTCACCGCCGCCGCAGGCGAAGCGGGCATCGATGTGTACTTCGACAACGTCGGCGGCGAACACCTCGAAGCAGCCCTGAGTGTGCTCAACGTCGGTGGCCGGGTCGCCATGTGCGGCGCCATCGCGCAGTACAACTCAACCGAGCCCGCGACGGCCCCGCGCAACCTTATGCTCGCCATCGGCAAGCAGCTGACCCTCAAGGGCTTCCTGGTCGGCGGCTACTGGCAGCACATGAGCGAGTTTGTCCAGACCATGTCCGGTTGGATCGCGGACGGCACTGTCAGCTACGACGAGACCATCGTGGACGGACTCGAGAACGCACCGCAGGCCTTTATGGACCTCCTCGATGGTGCCAACACCGGCAAGATGCTGGTCCGGCTCTAACCGCACACCCCGCCTGCCCGCAGGCCGCAAGCCCCGCACCGGAATCCACCCGGTGCGGGGCTTTTTGTCTACCGCTTGGTAACAAGTTCTCAACAATCTGGGAAATCCCTGTGAACTGCGGTACACGGACGTGTTAGAGGACACTAAAGTTGCTTTCATCAGTGCGCTTCGGCGCAGTGCTGCGAAATCCATCAGTGAAAACAGCGTTTCAGCGGCAACCCCGCCAACAGACACTCATTGAGCTTCCGTCGTAGCGCCTACTCTTTTCTCCTGGAGGAAAATTGAAGAACTCTCTGCGTGCAACCTTCAAGCGCGGTTCGGTGGCAGGAGTCGCCACCGCCGGCGCGGCTGCGCTGCTACTCACCGGTTGCGGGGCCGCACCGACAGCCAGCAGCAGTGCCTCCGCCTCGGCCAGCAACTACACCGGCTGCATCGTGTCCGACTCGGGCGGATTCGACGACCAGTCATTCAACCAGTCCTCCTACGAGGGGCTGAAGAAGGCCGAGAAGGATCTGGGCATCAAGGTCAACCAGGCCGAGTCCAAGACCAATAACGACTTCGAGCCCAACCTGCGGGCAATGGTCACGGCCGGCTGCGACCTGACAGTCACTGTCGGCTTCCTGCTCGGCGACGCCACCAAGGCCCAGGCCACGGCGAACCCGGACAAACACTTCGCCATTATCGACTTCGGCTATGACACCCCGATCAGCAACGTCAAGCCGATCATTTATGACACGGCCCAGGCCGCCTTCCTGGCGGGCTACCTCGCAGCCGGCACCACCAAGACCGGAACGGTCGCCACCTTCGGCGGTATCAAGATCCCCACCGTCACCATCTTTATGGACGGCTATGCCGACGGCGTCAAGTACTACAACGAGAAAAACGGCAAGACCGTGAAAGTGCTCGGCTGGGACAAGGCCAAGCAGGACGGTTCCTTCACCGGTGACTTCGAAAAGCAGGACAAGGGCAAGCAGTTCACCCAGAACTTCCTGGACCAGGGCGCTGACATCGTGATGCCCGTCGCCGGTCCGGTTGGCAAGGGTGCCGGCGCGGCCCTGAAGGAAGCCAAGGCAGCAGGCAAGGACGTTAAGCTCATCTGGGTTGACTCCGACGGCTTCCTCACGGCACCGGACTACAAGGACATTATGCTTTCCTCCGTGATGAAGCAGATGGGCGAGGCTGTCGAGACCGTTGTGAAGGAAGACAAGGACGGCAAGTTCACCAACACGCCGTACGTTGGCACCCTCGCGAACGACGGCGTGCAGCTGGCGCCGTTCCACGACCAGGACTCCGCGGTCCCGGCCGAAGTGAAGACCCAGCTGGAGCAGATCAAAAAGGATATCGCCGACGGCAAGCTGAAGGTTGAATCCGCAGCCAGCCCGAAGCTCTAGCTTCCGCCGCTAAGCGCCACGGCCCGTCCGGTCATCACCGCACGGGCTGTGGCGCTTTTCGTTGAGCGGACCGGCTCCGCCTCCGGCTGCAGGCACTAGGCTGATCCTGCGGCCCCATCATCCGTCCGGGCCACGACTGCCGGATACTTCTAGATTGGTCAGAGTTTTGAAACTTGAACTCAAGGGGATCACCAAACGCTTCGGCTCCCTGGTAGCCAACGACCACATTGACGTGGTGGTTGAGCCCGGGCAGATTCATTGTCTGCTCGGCGAAAACGGCGCGGGCAAGTCCACGCTGATGAATGTCCTGTACGGTCTGTACGAGCCGACCGAGGGCCAGATCCTGGTCGACGGCAAACCCGTCACCTTCCGCGGCCCGGGCGACGCCATGGCCGCCGGCATCGGGATGGTCCACCAGCACTTTATGCTCGTTCCGGTCTTTACGGTCGCGGAAAACGTCGCCCTGGGAGCGGAAACCACCACGGCCGGGGGGTTCCTGAACCTGGATGACACCCGGCGGAAGATCCGGGAAATCTCGGACCGGTACGGCTTTGACGTCGACCCCGATGCCCTGGTGGAGGACCTCCCGGTGGGGGTGCAGCAGCGCGTAGAAATCATCAAGGCACTCGTCCGCGACGCCAGGGTCCTGATTCTCGATGAACCCACTGCCGTACTGACCCCGCAGGACACCGATGAGCTGCTGGACATTATGCGCCAGCTCAAGAGCCACGGCACATCGATTGTCTTCATCTCGCACAAGCTTCGTGAAGTCAAAGCCGTCTCGGACACCATCACTGTGATCCGGCGGGGCAAGGTCGTTGGTACCGCCGATCCCGGCGCCTCGACGACGGAACTTGCTTCCATGATGGTGGGCCGGGCCGTGAACCTGACCCTGGACAAGGCCCCGGCGAAGCCCCAGGAGACGACCTTCCAGGTGACGGACCTCACGGTGATTGCGCCCAGCGGCCAGCACGTGGTGGACGGCATCAGCTTCGACATCGCCCGCGGTGAGATCCTCGCCATCGCCGGCGTCCAGGGCAATGGGCAGACCGAACTGACCGAGGCCATCCTGGGCCTCCAGGACCGGGTCCATGGCTCCATCCTGCTCGACGGTGCGGAACTTATTGGCCGCAGCGTCAAGGAAGTCCTCAACGCCGGGGTCGGCTTCGTGCCGGAAGACCGCAACGTTGACGGCCTGATCGGCACCTTCTCGATTGCCGAAAACCTGATTCTTGACCGATACGACCAGGCCCCGTTCGCCAAAGGCATCAGCATGCGGCCGGCCAAGGTCCTGGAGAACGCCAAGGGCCGGATCGAGGAGTTTGACGTGCGCACTCCCTCGGGTTCGCTCGCGGCTGGCACCTTGTCCGGCGGAAACCAGCAGAAAGTGGTGATGGCCCGGGAACTCTCCCGGCCGCTGCGGCTCTTCATCGCCTCCCAGCCCACCCGCGGCGTGGACGTCGGGTCCATCGAGTTCCTGCATAAGCGCATCGTGGCCGAGCGCGACGTTGGCACGCCCGTGATGATCGTCTCCACCGAACTCGATGAAGTCATCGACCTCGCGGACCGGATCGCAGTGCTCTACAAGGGCAAAATCGTCGGGATTGTCCCGTCCGGCACCGGCCGCGACGTCCTTGGCCTGATGATGGCCGGGCTCTCCCCGCAGGACGCACACGCCGATTCCGCGGGTAAGCCCGCACCCGGCGGGCCCGCAGAGAGCCCCGCCGCACCCCCAGCAAAGAACCAGGCGCCCGCCGCGCCGACCGTGCCCGAGTCCGGCTCCGGCGCCGTAGGAGACGACCATGAGTGAAAACAACGAGCCTCGACGCTCGAGCGAACCGGATCCGGACCTGAATCCGGAACCCCTCGACGCCCCGGAAACCGGGCCGGCCGCTGTGGCCGAAACGAAGACCGGGGCCCCCGCAGATGACGCAGCCCTGGCCACATCCCTGGACACAGCCGGCGGTGCAATGCGGCCATCGGCGGTTCCCGTCTCGGCCCAGAGCGGCTCCCTTGCAGCTGCGGGGGACTCGGATTCGGTGCTGCGCCAGATCTTCACCGGAAACGGCATTGTGACAGCACTGGCTGTCCTCCTTGCCTTGATTCTTGGGGGACTGCTTATTGCCAGCACCGACAAGGAGGTCGCGGCGACGTCGAGCTACTTCTTTGCCCGCCCGGCCGACTTCCTCGCCGCCGTCTGGTCAGCCGCGACAAGTTCCTACGTCGCGCTCTTCCAGGGCTCGGTATTCAACCCGCGGGGCAGCGGCTTGGGCGGACAGTTCGCCCCGCTGCTGGAAACCCTCACCATCGCCACTCCGCTGATCACCGCCGGCCTCGGTGTCGCCCTGGCATTCCGCGCGGGACTCTTTAACATCGGCGCGCAGGGCCAGATCATCATGGCCGGCATCGTGGCCGCCTGGGTCGGTTTCGAGCTGGAGCTGCCGGTGGGCCTTCACCTGCTGCTTGTGGTGCTTGCCGGCGTCGTTGGCGGCGCCGTCTGGGGCGGCCTGGTCGGCGTGCTTAAAGCGCGGACCGGGGCCCATGAGGTCATCGTGACCATCATGTTCAACTACATTGCCCTGTACCTGGTGCGCTACCTCCTGGACACACCGGCGTTCCAGCGTCCCGGGGAAACCACACCTATCTCACCGCTGCTGGACCCGTCGGCCGTATATCCGCAGCTTTTCGGCAGCCAGTACCGGCTGCACCTTGGCTTCCTGCTGGCCATCGCGGCAACGGTGTTCGTCTGGTGGCTGCTGAACCGCTCGACCATCGGCTTCGAGTTCCGCGCGGTGGGAGCCAACCCAAATGCGGCCCTCACCGCAGGCATCAACGTCCCGCGCGCCACCATCCTGGTGATGGCGATCGCCGGCGGCCTCGCCGGACTGGCCGGCGTCGCGCAGGTAGCGGGAACCGAAAAAGTACTCACCGACGGTGTAGCGGCGACCTACGGCTTTGACGCCATTACCGTCGCACTGCTGGGACGTTCGACGCCGTGGGGCACCTTCGCCGCCGGTGTGCTGTTCGGCGCCTTCCGCGCCGGTGCGGTCCAGATGCAGATCCAGACCGGAACCCCGATAGACATTGTGCTGGTGGTGCAGTCGCTCATTGTGCTGTTCATCGCGGCGCCACCCCTGGTCCGGGCCGTTTTTGGGCTCAACCCGCGCAAAAAGAAGGCCGTATCCGCCGGCAAGTCCCAGCAGGCAGCAGCCACCGGAGGTGCAGCATGAGCACAACAACAACGTCCCCCGTCCCGGGAGAACCCCGTAAGCAAGAGCAGGACCGCCCGCGTCCAGAGGCGAACAGGAAGCCGACGGTCTCCGCCAAACCGGTCACCTGGAAGCTGCCCGTGACGCTGCTGGTCCTGGCCGTCATCGCATTCGTCTTTTTTGGCCTGCTGGGCCCGCACGAGACGGCAAAATTCGGCATCTCCTCCGGCGGGGATTTCTTCCAGCTGCCGGCTATCGAGGCGCCGGCCTACCTCACCGGGCTGGTGCTGTCCGTGATCCTGCTGGCCCTGGCCGGCTACGCGATGTTCCTCAAGACAAAAATCCAGCGGCCCCCGCGCTGGCTGCCTGTCCTGTTCACGGTCCTGTTCGTGGTGGCCTTCCTGGTCTGGGTGGTCGGCGGCGCCCGGACCCCCAGCATCTCGCTGGCGGGCCTGATCGCCGGATCCGTGACCCTCGCCGTACCGATTGTCTTCGGCTCCCTGTCAGGGGTGCTGTGCGAACGAGCCGGCGTTGTGAACATCGCCATTGAAGGCCAGTTGCTTGGCGGTGCCTTCACCGCCGCTATCGTTGCCAGCCTGACCGGCAGCCCGTACCTGGGTCTGCTCGCGGCAGCCGTGGCCGGAGCCCTCGTCTCGATGGTGCTGGCAGTGTTCAGCATCAAGTACGTGGTCAACCAGATCATCGTCGGTGTGGTGCTCAACGTCCTGATCTCGGGCCTCACGGGCTTTCTGTTCAGCACCGTGATGCAGGCGGACAAGGAAATGTTTAACTCGCCGGGGCGGCTTCCCATCATCGAAATTCCGGGGCTGTCCAGCATCCCGGTCCTCGGACCCATCCTCTTCAAGCAGTCCGTTGTTGGCTACCTGATGTACGTGGCCGTGATCGTGGTGTGGATTGCGCTGTTCAAGACCAAGTGGGGCCTGCGGGTCCGCGCCGTCGGCGAACACCCGCAGGCTGCCGACACCCTGGGCATCAACGTCAACGCAACCCGGTTCTGGAACGTCACGCTCGGCGGCGCTGTAGCCGGTATCGGTGGATCGTTCTTCACGCTGGTGGCGATCGACAGCTTCACGAAGGAGATCTCCGGTGGCCGCGGCTTTATTGCCCTCGCGGCGATGATCCTGGGGCGCTGGAATCCGTTGGGGGCGTTCTTCGCAGCGCTGCTGTTTGGTTTCGCCGACAACCTGCAGAGCATTGTGACGATCATCGGCACCCCGGTGCCGAGCCAGTTTATGGCAATGCTGCCCTACCTCGTAACCGTGTTTGCGGTCGCCGGACTCGTTGGCCGGTCCCGGCCGCCGGCGGCCGACGGCATACCGTATGTGAAGGGTTGACGATGGAGTGCACCAACGTTGACTGGGCGGCCCTCAAGGCCGCCGCGGTCACCGCGATGGCCAATGCCTACGCGCCGTATTCGAAGTTCGCGGTCGGGGCAGCAGCCCTCACCGCGGACGGCCGGATTGTGAGCGGCTGCAACGTCGAAAATGCCAGCTACGGGCTGACGCTGTGTGCCGAGTGCGCCCTCGTCGGTAATTTGCAGATGACCGGCGGCGGCCTGCTCCGTGCCTTCTACTGCGT
The DNA here is from genome assembly GCF_030063265.1 of Pseudarthrobacter sp. PH31-O2. Lineage (NCBI taxonomy): Bacteria > Bacillati > Actinomycetota > Actinomycetes > Micrococcales > Micrococcaceae > Pseudarthrobacter > Pseudarthrobacter sp. PH31-O2. The sequence goes on from NZ_JASIST010000002.1 coordinate 77,024, forward strand.
CGACGCCGGCGGCAACGTGCTGATGCCGTGCGGTCGCTGCCGGCAGTTGCTCTATGAATTCAGGGCTCCCGACATGGAGCTTATGACCACGCAGGGAATCAAGACCATGGGCCAGGTCCTTCCCGATGCTTTTGGCCCCCAACACCTGGAGGAACCCCGGTGACACCACCGAACATGACCGAATCGTTTGACGCCGTCGACATCATCCGCATCAAGCGTGACAAGGGTGTGCTCAGTCCCGCCCAAATTGACTGGACGATCGACGCGTACACCCGCGGTGCGATCGCCGACGAGCAGATGGCCGCCTTGAACATGGCAATCCTGCTTAACGGCATGGACCGGGCCGAGATTTCACGCTGGACCGCGGCGATGATCGCTTCCGGTGAACGGATGGACTTCTCCAGCCTGCGCCGGCCCGACGGCAGCGTAAAGCCCACCTCCGACAAGCACTCCACCGGCGGCGTCGGAGATAAGATCACCCTGCCGCTGGCACCCCTGGTGGCGGTCTTCGGCGTTGCTGTCCCGCAGCTGTCCGGTCGCGGCCTGGGCCACACCGGCGGCACCCTGGACAAGCTCGAGTCGATCCCGGGTTGGCGCGCCGCGCTGAGCAACGAGGAAATGCTGGCGCAGCTCCAGGACGTCGGAGCCGTCATCTGCGCAGCCGGGGCCGGGCTGGCTCCGGCGGATAAGAAGCTCTACGCCCTGCGGGACGTCACGGGCACCGTCGAGGCCATCCCGCTGATCGCGTCGTCGATCATGAGCAAAAAAATCGCGGAGGGCACCGGATCCTTGGTGCTGGACGTCAAGGTCGGCAGCGGCGCGTTTATGAAAAACGAGGCGCGCGCCCGCGAACTCGCCGAGACCATGGTGGCCCTGGGCAAGGACGCCGGTGTTAACACAGTGGCCCTGCTGACCAACATGAACACACCGCTGGGCCTCACCGCCGGCAACGCGATCGAGGTCGAGGAATCGGTGGAGGTCCTTGCCGGCGGCGGACCGGAGGACGTTGTGGAGCTCACGGTCCGGCTCGCGGAGGAGATGCTCGCCTGCGCAGGCGTCCACGACGCCGATCCCCGGGCGGCGCTGAAGGACGGCCGGGCGATGGACGTCTGGAACCGCATGATCGAGGCGCAGGGCGGCGACCCGCGGGCAACCCTCCCGGTGGCCAGGGAATCCGAAGTGCTCTACGCGCCCGCCGACGGCGTGTTGGTGGAGCTCGACGCGATGGCCGTCGGAGTCGCAGCCTGGCGCCTTGGTGCCGGACGCGCGCGCAAGGAGGACCAGGTCCAGGCCGGTGCCGGGGTGCGGATGCACGCCAAACCCGGCGCGACGGTCAAAGCCGGCGAACCGCTGATGACGCTGCTGACGGATACCCCGGAGAAGTTCGAACGGGCCAGGGAAGCCCTCGAACATGCCGTGGTGATTGCCCCGGAAGGGTCCCGCCCGGCGCAGCAGCTCATCATCGACCGCATCGCCTAGCCGCCGGGTTGCCCTATCGGCGGTGGGCCAAACCCTCGGGGTTTGGCCGCCACAAGTGATAGGGCAAGCCGGCAGTACACTTGCACAACAGCAGTCCTCCCGTTGTTTGTTAGGAAACCGTGCAGGCAATCAACGACTTCATCCTTGCCGCCGCAGGCCAACCCTGGGTGCTCCTCCTGGTGTTTGTATGCTGCGTGATTGACGGCTTCTTCCCGCCTGTTCCCAGCGAATCCGTGGTCGTCGGACTGGCCTCGGTGGCGGCCAGCGCCGGTGTTCCCAACGCGTTGCTGCTCGCCGCGACGGCGGCCGCGGGCGCGTTCCTCGGGGACAACATCGCCTACCTGATCGGCCGCAACACCGGCACGCAGCGCTGGGCCTGGTCGCGCGGGCATCGTATGCAGCGCGCGTTCCGCTGGGCCGGCACCGAGCTGCGCAAACGGCCCGCCTCCCTGGTCCTGGTGGCGCGGTTCGTCCCGATCGGCCGGGTGGCGGTCAACCTGACGGCCGGCGCCACCGGGTTCCCGCGTCCGCGCTTTGTTGGGTTGACGGTGCTCTCCGCGGTGCTCTGGGCCTTGTACTCGGTCGCAACGGGACTGTTTTTTGGCCAATGGTTTGCGGAGAACCACCTGCTCGGGGTCATCGTCGCCGTGATTTGCGCGATCGGCCTGGGCATCCTGGTGGACGTCCTCATCCGCTGGCTCCGCGGAACCCTTCCCGTGGAGCCCGAACTGCCGGTCCCGCCTTCCGGGTCCCAACCGACTGAGCGCTGAAACCGGGAGATTCATCCGCCGGGAACGTAGCGTATCCGTTTCCGACATGGGACACTGAAGAGCGCTTTTCACCACTTTCCTAGGAGCAACGCCCGCGTGGAATTTATCAATGAGGCAATTCTCCATGCCGCGGGTCAATGGTGGATTTTTCCAATTCTGACGATCTTCTGCTTCATTGACGGATTTGTGCCGATTCTGCCGAGCGAAACCCTGATCGTCGCCCTGGGTGCCCTGTCCGTGACATCCGGGCAGCCGAACATGTGGTTTGTGATGGCAGCGGCCGCCGTCGGCGCTATTGCCGGCGACAACATGGCCTACCTGCTGGGCCGGCATGTCGGCGTCGAGCGCTTCCGCTGGATGCGCAGGCCCAAGGTCCAGCGGGCGCTGAACTGGGCCCGCTACGAACTGGACAAACGTGGCGCCATGCTGATCTTCACGGCCCGCTACATTCCGGTCGGGCGCGTGGCGGTCAACTGGATTGCCGGTACCACCGCCTACCCGCGCCGGCGGTTCGTCATCCTGGACATCTGCGCCTCAGTCACCTGGGTCGCGTATTCGGCCGGTGTTGGCATCCTCGCCGGCAACTGGGTCCATGAACACCCCCTGCTGGGCGTCGGCATCGCCATCGCCTTCGCCATTGTGCTGGGTATTGTCGTCGATCACCTCCTGACCTGGCTGCACCGCTGGCGCGACGCCCGGGGCGCCGCCACGGCAGCCGGCCGATCCGCCAACGCTGGCGCCACAGCCAAGACCGGACCCGCCCCGGCAGGCGCTGCCGGCTCGCCGGGCCAGGCTTCCGGCACTGCACCGGCGCCCAAGACCCGGGAGACACCGGCGGACGTCGAAGCCTGATTCCTGGCTCCGGGCCCGGCTGGTATTGCACGGCATCGGACCCTAAGGTTGGAACGTGACTGAGATAATTCTTGACGCTGCCCCTGACCTCGACTTTGACCTGAAGGGCCTCCCCAAGGTTTCCCTTCACGACCACCTGGACGGCGGACTCCGTCCGGCCACCATCATTGAACTTGCCGAGGCCGCGGGACACACCCTGCCCTCCACCGATCCGGTCGCACTGGGGGAGTGGTTCCGCGAATCCGCGGACTCCGGCTCCCTGGTCCGCTACCTGGAGACCTTCGACCACACCATCGCCGTGATGCAGACCAAGGCCGGACTCTTCCGTGTCGCCCAGGAATTCGTCGAAGACCTCGCCGACGACGGTGTTGTCTACGGTGAAGTGCGCTGGGCCCCCGAACAGCACCTCCAGCAGGGCCTGAGCCTGGACGAGGCCGTCGAAGCCGTACAGGCCGGCCTGGAGGCCGGTGTGGATGCCGTCGCCGAGACCGGCCGCGACATCCAGGTCGGCCAGCTCATCACCGCCATGCGCCATGCCGACCGCGGCCAGGAAATCGCGGAACTGGCGGTCCGCCACCGCAACAACGGTGCCGTAGGCTTCGACATCGCCGGCGCCGAAGACGGCTTCCTGCCATCCCGGTTCAAGGACGCCTTCACCTACCTTGCCCAGCACAACTTCCCGGCGACGGTGCATGCCGGGGAAGCCGCCGGCCTTGAAAGCATCCAATCGGCGCTGGTCGACGGCCGCGCTCTGCGCTTGGGCCACGGCGTCCGGATCGCCGAGGACGTTACCGTTGAATTCGAAGCAGACGACGATGCCGACGGTGCCGGGGACGAGCTCGATGACAACATCGGCATGGTGACCTTGGGTGACCTGGCCAGCTGGGTCCGCGACCGCGGCATCGCCCTGGAGATCTGCCCTTCCTCCAACCTGCAGACCGGCGCCGTCGCAGGGTTCGGCGAGGGCATCGAAAGCCACCCGCTGGACATGCTTTACCAGCTCGGCTTCAACGTCACCATCAACACCGACAACCGGCTGATGAGCGGCGTGACGCTCACGGACGAGTTTGAGCTCCTGGTCGAGACTTTCGACTACGACCTCGATGACCTGCTGGAACTGACGCTGAACGCGGCCGAGGCCGCTTTCCTGCCGCTGGAGGAGAAGGAAGCCCTCGTCGAGTACATCAACGAGGCTTACGCCGACCTTGGCTAGCCTGGAGGACGCCGCGGGACGGCCGGTGCTGTCGAAACGCTGGCGGAGACGATTGGCGCGCTGCGCGCCCACTGCCCCTGGATGGCTGCCCTCACCCATGAATCCCTCGTGGAGTACCTGCTTGAGGAGGCCTTCGAGGTGGCCGAAACCATCGAGACGGCCGGTGGCGACGCTGAGCTGAAAGCCGAACTTGGCGACGTCCTGCTTCAGGTGGTCCTCCATGCCCGGCTCGCCCAGGAACGCGGCGCCTTCGACCTCGACGACGTGGCCCGCGGACTCACGGCCAAAATGGTCCGGCGCAACCCGCATGTGTTCCGCCGGGACGGTTCGCTGCAGGAGTCCTTTCCGGCCACGGTTGAGGAAATCGTCCGAACCTGGGACGCGGTTAAGCGCTCGGAACGGCTCGTCCCCGCCGGCCCGGAAGCCAACGGAGCCCTCGGCGGTGTCCCCGCAGCCCTTCCCGCGCTGGCACGGGCGCAAAAACTCCAGGACCGCGCCGAACGGGCCGGCTTCCCGCCGTCAACCGGGCCGGTAGGGATAGCGGTTCCGCCCTCGGAAGAGCAACTCGGGGACCTGCTGTTCGCAATGGCGGCCGCCGCCCGGGCCCGGGGCCTGGACGCCGAACGGGCCCTCCGCGGCGCCAACCGCCGCTTCCAGGACGGCCAACACCCGCCGCGGTCACCCTAATCGGCCAAAATGACGTCCGCCGCCGGATAGCTTTCTGTAACTTATCCCACTCTCGACTAGGCTGGTAGCGACGAGGACGTCGGTTTTTCAGCTTGATTCCCAGCCTCTCCCATCAGATTCCCAGCAGATCGCTTCACCCTAAGGAGCCTATCCATGGCGCTTATCGATGCCATCCACGCCCGCGAGATCCTCGATTCCCGTGGCAACCCCACCGTAGAAGTTGAAGTCCTGCTCTCGGACGGCCAGATCGGCCGTGCAGCAGTTCCCTCCGGAGCCTCCACCGGCGAGCACGAAGCCGTTGAACTCCGCGACGGGGACAAAGGCCGGTACCTCGGCAAGGGCGTCCAGAAGGCCGTCGACGCGGTCATCGACCAGATCGCCCCGGCCCTGATCGGTTTCGACGCCACTGACCAGCGCAGCATCGACCAGTCGATGATTGACTTGGACGGAACCGCCAACAAGAGCAAGCTCGGCGCCAACGCCATCCTGGGCGTATCCCTGGCCGTCGCCAACGCCGCCGCAGCCTCCGCTGACCTGCCGCTGTACAAGTACCTCGGCGGACCGAACGCCCACGTCCTGCCCGTGCCGCTGATGAACATCCTCAACGGCGGCTCGCACGCCGACTCCGACGTCGACATCCAGGAATTCATGGTTGTCCCGCTCGGCGCCGAGACCTTCTCCGAAGGACTGCGCTGGGGCGTGGAGGTCTACCACGCGCTCAAAGCGGTCCTGCAGGCAAAGGGCCTGTCCACCGGCCTCGGCGACGAGGGCGGCTTTGCACCCAACCTGCCCTCCAACCGGGCTGCCCTGGACCTCATCCAGGAAGCCATCCGGAACGCCGGCTACACCCCGGGCCAGGACATTGCACTCGCCCTGGACGTCGCCTCTTCGGAGTTCTTCACGGACGGCGCCTACCAGTTCGAGGGCAAATCCCTGAGCTCTACGGAGATGAGCGCCTACTACGCCGAGCTCGTGGCCGACTACCCGCTGGTCTCCATCGAGGATCCGCTGGACGAAAACGACTGGGAGGGCTGGAAGGCCCTCACCGACGCCATCGGCGACAAGGTCCAGATCGTCGGTGACGATCTCTTCGTCACCAACCCCGAACGCCTGCAGACCGGCATCGATTCGGCAACCGCCAACTCGCTGCTGGTGAAGGTCAACCAGATCGGTTCCCTGACCGAAACCCTGGATGCCGTTTCCCTTGCGCAGCGCGCCGGGTACACCACCATCACCTCACACCGCTCCGGCGAGACCGAGGACACCACAATCGCCGACATCGCCGTTGCCACCAACGCGGGGCAGATCAAAACCGGGGCTCCGGCGCGGTCCGAGCGTGTCGCCAAGTACAACCAGCTGCTGCGGATCGAAGAGGAACTCGACGACGCCGCACGCTACGCCGGCCGCAGCGCTTTCCCGCGTTTCAAGGGCTAATAACCGCAGGAACACAAAACCGGTGGCTATGGTTGAAAGACCATGGCTGCCGGTTTGTTTTTGAGACCGGCCTCGTGGCACCGTACGAGCGGAGCAGCACCCCGGCCCCTCGCCTGTGCCGCGGGCCGCGGGACCCAGCACTGAATGCAGCAAGCCAGCCGGGGGAGAACCTGGCATTACAGGAGTGAGATGGCTACCCGCCGACCCAAGGTTCCCCGGGCCACGCCCGCGGCCCCGAAGTCTCCGGCCACCGGCGACGTCATCGAGGCTGATTTCGGCGGCTCCCGCGGAGCAGCGGGCCACGAGGGCAGCAACGCCGCGGCGGATGGGCGCGGATCCGGCCGCACCGCGGGCCAGCACGCCGGCACTGCACCCTCGACACGGCAGGCCGGCGCTGCACGCCGTACACCGGCCCCGCGCAACGCTGTGCCCGGAGCGGCCACGAGCGGCACGGGCACGTCCAAGGCCGGTGCCGAAGCCGGCGGAGAACACCTCGACCCCGTGCCGGCGAAAGCCTTCTCCGGACGCATGCTGGCGCTTTTGGTCGTGATGATTGCCATCACGATCATGCTGGCGCCCACGGTCAAGATCTTCATTGAAAAACGAGGCGAAATAGCCGAACTCCAGGCGGACATCTCCGCCAAGCAGTCGCAGCAAAATGAGCTTAAACGCCAGGTCTCGCGGTGGCAGGATCCGAACTATGTAAAGCAGCAGGCCCGGGACCGCATTAACATGGTTATGCCCGGCGAAACGGGCTACTGGGTCTTCGGCAGCGATTTGCCTGCCGGGGCGGGCAGTGGCGCGGCCGGGGCGCAATCCCAACAAGACCCGGCCGAGCTGCCTTGGGTCGATTCCCTCTGGGACTCGATCCGGCGCTCGGCAACAGACTAAAAAAGCGGCGCCCGCCGCAGGATCGTCGGACCGACAATCCAGACAGGGCAGGAAGGTGCCGCGCCCGTGGACGAGAACCGAGTGGACCAGACCCCGACTGCAGTGAATCCGGGATCCCCTGAGACGGCCCGGTCCGTGGCGGAAACCCGCCGGCCCTCGGCCCGTGACCTCGATGTCCTGAGCCGGCAGTTGGGACGCCCCGTGCGGGACGTCGTGGAGATCCCGGCCCGCTGCGTGTGCGGCAACCCGCTGGTGGCGGCCACGTCCCCACGGCTGAGCAACGGCACACCCTTCCCCACGACCTTCTACCTCACCCACCCGGTCATCACATCCGCGGTCTCGCGGCTTGAAGCTGCCGGCCTGATGAACGAGATGAACGAACGGCTTGGGGCGGACGCGGAACTGGCCTTGGACTACCGGGCCGCCCACCGGGCCTACCTCGCGTCCCGTGCGGAGATCGGCGCCAGGTCCGGAATCGGTCCCGTGCCCGAAATTGACGGCATCTCCGCCGGGGGTATGCCCACCCGCGTCAAATGCCTGCACGTCCTGGTGGGCCAGTCGCTCGCAGCAGGACCGGGTGTGAATCCGCTCGGCGACGAGGCTATTGCGGCCATCAGCGAATGGTGGACACAGGAGCGCTGCTACTGCGACGGCGCCTGGCACACCGGCGGCGAGGCCCCCTCCCAGGACCTGAGCAGGCACGGCCCGCAGGGGCTGCCGGCGATCGTCGGCCGGCCGGCCCCGGTCCGTAAGGCACGTCCCGAGGACCCCGGCATCACGCCCGGGACCGAAACCGCCGGAGCCGGCAAATGACCCGCGTCGCCGCCATCGACTGCGGCACCAACTCGATCCGGTTGCTGATCGCCGATGTGGACACGGCCGGCCCGGCACCCCGGCTGAACGACGTTGTGCGCGAAATGCGCGTCGTCAGGCTCGGCCAGGGCGTGGACGCCACCGGCGAACTCTCCTGGGAGGCCCTCGACCGGACCTTCGCCGCCGCCAGCGACTATGCCGAGCAGATCCGCCGGCATGCGGCCACCAAAGTCCGTTTTGTGGCGACTTCGGCCACCCGCGATGCCCGCAACCGGCAGGTCTTCGTTGATGGCATCCGCGGGCTTTTGGCCGTCGAACCTGAGGTCATCAGCGGGGACAGCGAGGCCGCCCTGTCCTTCGCGGGCGCGAGCAGCGTCCTGCCCTCCCGGGGCGCGGATCCCGTCCTTGTGGTGGACCTCGGCGGGGGCAGTACCGAGTTTGTGCTGGGCAACGCCGGCGGTGTTATTGCCGCCAGGAGCGTTGACATTGGCTGTGTGCGGCTGACCGAACGCCACCTGCGCAGCGACCCGCCCACGGCAGCAGAGATCGCCGCTGCGGAGGCAGACGTCGACGCTGCCCTCGATGAGGCCGCCGGTGCAGTCCCGCTGGACCAAACTGCCGCCGTCGTTGGGGTGGCCGGTTCCATCACCACCATCACCGCCCATGCGCTCGCGCTGGAGGAGTACTCCTCCGCTGCGATCCACGGCACCGAACTTTCGCTCGACGCCATACGCCGGGCCTGCACCGAACTGCTGGAGATGTCACGTGCGGACCGGGCCGTCCTGCCCTACATGCACCCGGGCCGGGTAGATGTCATCGGAGCGGGTGCCCTCGTCTGGCGGCGCGCTGTGGATCGGCTGGCCGCGGTAACCCAGGGCAGGGTCGGGACGGCAGTGACCAGCGAACACGATATTCTTGATGGAATTGCCTTGAGTATCAGCTAAGCGGCCGCTTGGCTTGACTGCGTTGGCCGGACGCGCCACCCGGCCTCACACCGTCCCCGCATCCCACCCGGCGTTTCGCGCCGCCACCTCACCGCAGCGCCCAAAGCTGACCCGCCGATAGGACCCGAATGACCAGAGCAACAGCCCGGCGCCGCCGGACCGCCTCCGCGTTGATGGCCGTGGCCCTTGCCGGCGGCGCGTTGGCGGCCACCCTGACGGCTGCCCCTGCCGCGCACGCCGACCCCTGGCGCGACAAGGAATACTGGCTGGCAGAATCCGGCATCACCAAGGCCTGGGAAGTTTCCAGGGGCGCCAACGTCAAGGTTGCCGTGATTGACAGCGGCGTGGACGGCAAACACCCCGATCTGGCCGGGGTGCTTGCCGGCGGCGTCGACATCTCCGGCGCCGGCAGTCCTGACGGCCAGAAGAGCATCGGTGCCAAGCCCGAGCACGGAACCCTGGTCGCGACCATGCTGGCGGGCCGGGGACATCAGCCTGCCGGTGCAACTGCCACACCCAGTGCCGGCCCCGCCCCGTCCGTCGCGCCGGACGGCATCGTGGGGGTCGCGCCCGAAGCGCAGTTGCTCTCCGTCTCCACGTGGCTCGGATCGCCGAACCCCGGCGGTAAGACCGACCAGGACCAGATACCCCAGGCCGTCCGCTGGGCCGTCGATAACGGCGCCCGCGTCATCAATATCTCCCTTGGCAGCACCTCGCCCGAGTGGCCGCAGAGCTGGGACGCGGCATTCCTGTACGCCGAACAGAAGGACGTGGTGATTGTTGCCGCTGCGGGTAACCGCGGGGGCGGCAACGTCCAGGTCGGTGCGCCGGCCACCATCCCGGGCGTGCTGACTGTCGCCGGGCTGGACCGCAAGGGAATTGCCAGTATTGACTCCTCATCCCAGGGCATCAGCATCGGCGTTGCGGCGCCCGCCGAAAACCTGATCGGAGGCTTGCCCGGGGGCGGCTACGCAGAGTGGGCCGGCACCTCGGGTGCTACCCCGATCGTGGCCGGGGTTGCGGCGCTGATCCGCTCCAAATGGCCGGACATGACGGCCAGCCAGGTCATCAACAGAATAGTCACCACCGCCAAGGACGCCGGCGCTCCGGGGAAGGATCCGTTATACGGGTTCGGGATCCTCGACGCCGAGGCGGCGCTCAAGGCCGACGTGCCGGACACCAAAATCAATCCACTTGGCACGATTTCGGACTGGATCCGGGTCCACCGGCGGGGAAACCTGGCGACGGCGCCCGCGCCGGCACCCGCCGTGCCCTCCAGCGCGGCGCCCACCCTGCCGGAACCCACAGTCCCCGTCGCGGAGCGCCCGTCCGAGCTCGATGCTGCCGTGCCGGCCCTGGTGGTGCTGGGCTTCGGCGGGCTTTTCCTCTGCATCCTGGCCGCCGCAGCCTTCCAGCTCCGCCGTGGCGCCCGGACGGCCGGCCAGGGAAGCCCCGACGGCCCGGCCGCCGCCGATACCGGTGTGCTCGATTCGGCGGATTCCAACGGAAAACCATAGTTAGTGAAGTTTTTCACAAAGTACGGTATTCTTGGGGAATGGCACTCTCCCCTCAGCTCCAGGACCGTCCCAGGGTACTCGTCGTCGGCGGCGGATACGTCGGCCTGTACGTAGCCCTCAAACTGCAGAAGAAGATCGCTAACGCCGGTGGCATTGTCACCGTGGTTGATCCACTGCCGTACATGACCTATCAGCCCTTCCTCCCCGAGGTTGCCGGCGGAAACATCGAGGCACGGCACGCCGTCGTCTCGCACCGCCAGCACCTCAAGCAGACCGAGCTCATTCAGGGCCGCGTCACCTCGATCGACCACGAAAACCGCACGGCAGTGATCGCCCCGGCTGACGGCGGCGAAAACTTCGAAATTCCCTACTTCGACGTTGTGGTGGCCGCCGGTGCTATTACCCGCACCTTCCCGATCAAGGGACTTGCGGACAAGGGCATCGGCCTCAAGACCATCGAGGAAGCCGTCGCCCTGCGCAACAAGGTCCTGGACCGGATCGAAGCCGGCTCGCTAATGACCGATCCCGCCGAACGCGCCCGCGCCCTGACCTTCGTGGTCGTCGGCGGCGGCTTCGCCGGCATCGAGTGCATTACCGAAATGGAAGACCTCGCCCGCGCCGCGGTCAAGAACAACTCCCGCATCAGCCAGGAGGAAGTCCGCTTCGTCCTGGTCGAGGCCATGGGACGCATTATGCCTGAGGTCACCGCCAGCCAGGCAGACTGGGTGGTTGAGCACCTGCGCAGCCGCGGCATCGAAGTCCTGCTTAACACCTCGCTGGACAACGCCGAAGGTTCCCTGAAGCTGATCAACCTTCCGGACAAGACCGCGGCCCAGGAATTCCAGGCCGACACCCTCGTCTGGACCGCCGGTGTGCAGGCCAACCCCATGGTCCGCTCCACCGACTTCCCGCTCGAACCCCGCGGCCGCGTCCGTGTCCTCGCGGACCTGCGCATCGCCGGGGACGAAGGCATCATCGAGAACGCCTGGGCCGCCGGCGACGTCGCGGCAGTGCCGGACCTTACAGGCAGCGGCCTGCCGGACGGTACCTGCGTCCCGAACGCGCAGCACGCGCTGCGCCAGGCCAAACGCCTGGCCAAGAACCTGTGGGCTTCCCGCTGGGACAAGCCGCTCACGGACTACAAACACAAAAACCTGGGCGCGGTCGCCGGTTTCGGCGAATGGAAGGGTGTTGCAAACATCAACCTTCTGGGCCGGATCGGACTCAAGGGACCGCTTGCCTGGCTGGCACACCGTGGTTACCACGGATTCGCCATGCCCACCGTTGAGCGCAAGGTCCGGGTGATCTTCGGTTGGATCCTGGCTTTCTTTATGGGCCGCGACACGACCCAGCTGATCGACTTGGACAACCCCCGCGGCGCATTCGTCGCTGCGGCAACGCCCGCGCCCAAGCCGGCCTCGGCTCCCGCCCCTGAGAAGCAGGCAGCAGAGGCCAGCCCGGCCAGCAGCAAGGAAAGTGTGTCGGCTGACGCCAAGTAGCCAGCACTTGCCCGCGACGGCGGCCGTTCCCTTCCGGGGCGCGGCCGCCGCCGCCGTTAACCGGAAGGTCGGCCGTAGGTCCACCCGGGAAGGGCGCGGGCCGGCCGTCGTCGGGCCAACCCCGGCGGGGTAGGCCCCTAGACTGGCTCCATGACAGCCGCAACGGACCTCCGCACCCTGCTCGCCACGATGCGCCCGGAACTGCGCGGAGGCGAGTTCGTCTACACCCTCTGGCCGCACGGACGGCCGCTTGAAGGGACGATCGAAGCCGCCGTTCGCGAGGCGGAAGGAATGACTGTTGTCCTGCCGCGCAAGGACGCTGACACCCTCGGACTGTCCTACGGCTTCGTCGGCGCCTGGATCACCCTCCAGGTACATTCCTCGCTTGACGCCATCGGCCTGACGGCAGCCGTCAGCACCGCCCTCACGGAGGCCAAAATCAGCTGCAATGTCCTCGCCGGCTTCCATCATGACCACATCCTGGTCCCCGTCGCAGATGCCGACCGGGCGCTGGAGGCGCTGCACGAACTGTCCGCCGCGCACGGCGGGCACACGCCTGCCCCGGAGCTGGTGCTCCGCACAGGGCGGCCCGCGGACCGGTCCGCCATCCTCGCCCTCACCGCCGCCGCCTTCGTCCTCTCGCCGGTCAGCGGACTGCCGGCCGACGGCGGGCCCGGGGAAGTCCGTTTGGTGGGTGCGCTCTTTGACTGTGCCGAATTCCTGCCGGAGTTCAGCATCGTTGCGGAGCTCGACGGCGCCGTCGTGGGGCACGTGATCAGCACCCGCGGGCGCGCGGGCGAATTGGACCTGCTGGGACTGGGGCCGATCGGTGTGCTGCCGAGACTGCAGCGCCACGGCATTGGCAGCGCGCTGATGCAGGAGACCATTGCCCGGGCCAACGCTGCGGGGGAGCGGGGCATCGCACTGCTCGGCGACCCGGAATACTACTCGCGCTTTGGCTTTGTGCCATCGACATCCCTCGGGGTTGAGCCACCCTGTGCAGCCTGGGGTCCGCACTTCCAGTTGCTGCCGCTGGCACTCTGGCCGGGCGGGGTGAGCGGAAGCTTCCACTACGCCGAGGCGTTTGGCATCGCTGAGACCAGCGCCCGGCGGGCTATTATGGACCGGGCGCCCCAGTAGCCCAATTGGCAGAGGCAGCGGACTTAAAATCCGCGTGTTGTGGGTTCGAGTCCCACCTGGGGCACACTTTATGGCGCCTGCCGATTCCTGGCCAGATTTCCTCTATGCAACGAGTGTTATAAGGATGTGACCGTAGTCACTTTGGATCGGGCCGGAAGTGCACTAGCTTGAAGGTAAATCAGGAACACCTGATCTTTCGCATCAAAGGCCGTTCGCACCTTTAGATCGAGGAGATTGTAAATGACTTCACTCCCCCAGGCGGCACCCCGCATCGCTAAGCTGACCGCGCTTAGCATCGGCGTTGCCCTTCTGGCTACGGCTTGTGGTGGCTCGTCCACCCCGTCGTCGTCCGGATCCGGAACCGCTTCGGCCAACGCCGCTGCAGGCATCGCGTGCCCCGCACCGAGCGCCACTGCCGGCGCCAAGTCGACCGCCGCAGCCGGCGGGGCCGTTCCGGCCTCCACGACCACCACCGAAACCGCTCTTAAGCTTGGATCGCTCCTGCCGACAACGGGGTCGCTGGCGTTCCTGGGCCCGCCCGAAATCGCTGGCGTCAACCTTGGTATCAAGGAAGTCAATGACGCCGGGGGTGTGCTGGGCAAGCCCGTTGAAATCATCCACCGCGACTCCGGTGACACCAAAACCGATATTGCCACGCAGTCCACCAGCGCCCTGCTCGGACAGGGTGTCAGCGCAGTCATTGGTGCCGCTTCTTCGGGTGTCTCCAAGACCGTCATCAACCAGATCACCGGCGCAGGCGTCATCCAGTTCTCGCCGGCAAATACCTCCCCGGACTTCACCGCCTGGGATGACAAGGGTTTGTTCTGGCGCACCGCCCCGTCGGACGTTCTCCAGGGCAAGGTCCTCGGCAACTACATGGCGACCTGTGGCGCCCAGACCGTTGGCATGATCGTCCTGAACGACGCGTACGGGACCGGCCTGGCCAAGAACGTACAGTCCGCTTTTGAGGCAGCCGGCGGCAAGGTTGTTGCCCAGGAGCTCTTCAACGAAGGCGATTCGCAGTTCAGCAGCCAGGTGGACAAGGTGCTTGCGGCCAAGCCGGATGCCATCGCCCTGATCACCTTTGACCAGGCCAAGAGCATTGTTCCGCTGATGACGGGCAAGGGCGTCAAGCCCACCCAGATGTTCCTGGTGGACGGCAACATGTCCGACTACAGCAAGGACTTCCAGGCAGGCACCCTGAAGGGCGCCCAGGGCACCATCCCGGGTACCTTCGCCAAGGACGACTTCAAGAAGAAGCTGCTGGCCATCGATCCCGCGCTGAAGGACTACAGCTATTCAGGCGAGTCCTACGATGCCGTGAACCTGATCGCACTGGCAGCAGAGGAAGCCAAGAGCACCAAGGGAACTGACATCGCGGCGCACCTGAAGGACGTGTCTGAAGGCGGCGAAAAGTGCAACGACTTCCCCTCCTGCGTCACCCTGCTGCGCAACGGCAAGGACATCGACTACGACGGCCAGTCCGGCCCCGTAACGTTCTCCGACGCCGGCGACCCGACAGAGGCCTACATCGGCATCTACGAGTTCCAGGATGACAACACCTACAAGCCGGTCAAGGAAGAATTCGGCAAGCTGTAAGCTCGCCCTTCCCTAGCCGCAAAAGGCCCCCGCCCAATGGGCGGGGGCCTTTTGTATGCCCGGGAGGAAGGCTGCCAACAATGCCGCCCGGCTTGGCGATGCTGCCCGGCGTGGCGCCGCTGCCGCCGTTGCGCCGGGACGCCGGCGGCCGCACCCGTTGCCCCGGCGGGGACCCGGCGGCCGCAGCCGTTGCGCCGGGACTGGCGGTCGCATCCGGGACTGGCGGCCGCACCCGGTACCCGGCGGTCGCATCCGGGACCGGGGATCCCGCCGGTCCCGTGAGTGCGGAGCTGGCGGCGCCGGGCGCGCAGAAGGGCCGCCACCGGTTGGTGACGGCCCCTGCTGTTGCTGCGGAGTTGCGGAGAACTACTCGACGGTGTCGGCGAGCGTACCCAGGTACAGCTGGATGACCTTGGGGTCCTTCATCAGTTCCCGGCCGGTGCCGGTGTACGCGTCCTTGCCCTGGTCCAGGACGTAGCCGCGGTCACAGATCTGCAGGCAGCGCCGGGCGTTCTGTTCGACCATAATGACCGAGACGCCCGCACGGTTGATTTCGTGGACCCGGAGGAAGGTCTCGTCCTGTTTGACCGGGGAAAGGCCGGCGGAGGGCTCGTCGAGCAGCAGCACTGCCGGGTCCATCATCAGGGCCCGGCCCATCGCCACCATCTGGCGTTCACCGCCGGAGAGTGATCCCGCGCGCTGGGCCCGCCGCTTGCCAAGTTCCGGGAACAGGCCGGTGACGAAGTCGAAGCGCTCGGCAAAGTCCTTGGGCCGCTGGAACATGCCCATCTGGAGGTTCTCCTCGATGGTCAGCGCCGCGAACACGTTGTTGTTCTGCGGCACAAAACCGATGCCCCGGCTGACGAGCTTGTTGGCCTTAAGCCCGGTGATGTCCTGGCCGCGGACCACAACGGAACCGGAGTGGACCTTCACCAGGCCGAACATCGCCTTCAGGAGTGTGGACTTGCCGGCTCCGTTGGGGCCGATGATGCCGATGAGCTCGCCCTTGCGGGCCTCGATACTGCAGCCGTTGAGGATATTAACGCCGGGGATGTAGCCCGCCACCAGGTCGGTGACCTTGACGACCGAATCCTCGTCGTGGACTGGCGTAGCGGCGGGGGCCGCACTGGTGGCGCTCATTGGGTGTCCTTTTCTGTGCTGTTCGGCTCATCTGCGCTGCGCCTGCCGTGCGCGGCACCGTTGCCGTCCGCCGGCGCATCCGTTTCGGAACCGACGATATCCAGGGAGATGATGCCGGCGTTGTCGGTGCCCACAATCGACTCCTCGTCGGCCCCCAGTTCGGCCGCGAGCTCTTTGATGCCTTCCGAATCGCCGAGATCCACGTCGTGGTGGGCGCCCAGGTAGGCGTCGATCACGGCGGGGTTCTTCATTACGTCGGCAGGCGGACCTTCGGCTACGATCCGGCCCTCGGCCATCACCACCACCCAGTCGGCGATGTGCCGGACCATGTGCATGTCGTGTTCAACAAACAACACGGTCATGCCCTCAGCCTTGAGGTTCTTGATGTGGTCCAGGAGCGACTGGGTCAGCGCGGGGTTGACGCCGGCCATCGGTTCGTCAAGCATCACGAGCTTGGGCCTGACCATCAGCGAACGGGCCATTTCCAGGAGCTTGCGCTGGCCGCCGGAAAGTGACGCAGCATAGTCGTCCTTTTTGGCGTCCAGCTTGAACTTCCGCAGCAGCACGTCGGCGTCGGCGGTAATCTGCTTTTCCTGGCCGCCCCAGATTCCTTTGAACAGGGCCTTGGAAAGTCGTTCACCGGACTGGTTGGAGGCACCAAGACGCATGTTTTCCATCACCGTCAGCTTGCCCATCACCTTGGTCAGCTGGAAGGTGCGGACCATGCCCATCCGGGCCACCTTGTAGGAGGAGACGCCGGCCAGACTGTTGCCTTCGAACTGCCACTTGCCCGTGTTGGGTGTGTCGAAGCCGGTCAGCAGGTTAAACAGCGTGGTCTTGCCGGCGCCGTTGGGCCCGATGAGTGCGGTGATTTTGTGCCGGGGGATCTCGAGGTACTCGACGTCGACGGCGTTGATGCCGCCGAAGCTGCGGGTGACGTTTTCGGCCACCACGATCGGGTCGCGCTTTTTGCAGCCCGGAGCAGTCTCCCCGGCCGCGATCGGCCGCGAATCCGTCATGTAGTCGATTTCTTCCGGGTTATCCGCGGGACGGGGTGTATCGCTCTGCGTGCTCATGCGAAAGCCAGCTCCTTTTTGTTGCCGAGGACACCCTGGGGCCTGAAGATCATCAACAGCATCAGCGCGACACCCACAAGGATGTACCGCAGCTGCCCGGCCTGGACCGTGTTGAGCCAGGTGACGGCGCCGGATTCGATCAGGCCATACAGGATGCCTTGTGTGAGGGACAGGACGACCCAGAAGATCATGGCGCCAATCACCGGCCCCAGCACCGTGCCCAGGCCGCCAAGCAGCAGGCAGGTGTAGAGGAAGAACGTCAGTTCGGTCCCGTAGTTCGCCGGCTGGACTGCGCCGCGGGGGAGGGTGAAGATCATGCCTGCGAGGGCGCCGAGGACGCCGCCGATGATCAAAGCCTGCATCTTGTAGGCGTACACGTTCTTGCCCAGCGAACGGACAGCATTTTCGTCCTCGCGGATGCCCTTAAGGACTCGGCCCCAGGGGCTGCGCATAAGCAGCCAGATCACCAGGCAGAGAAGGGCCACCACGGTCCAGGCGACAACCCGGATGAAGAAGTCGCGGTTGTTCATCCCCAGGTAGGAACCTTCGGGGAAAGGGTTCATGGCATAGAAGTCGCCTTCGAAAGCGGCGAGGCCGTTGGCCGAACCGGTGACGGCGGTCAGCTGGTTGGTTGTGACAATGTAGCGGACGATTTCCGCCGCCGCGATTGTCACGATGGCCAAGTAGTCGGCCCGCAGCCGGAGGGTGGGGATACCGAGGAGCAGGGCGAAGATGGCTGAACACACCACGGCGATGAGGAGCCCGACGAAGAACGGGGCGCCGAAGGTCAGGGTGGAGATGGCGAAACCGTAGGCGCCCACCGCCATAAAGCCGGCTTGACCGAAGTTGAGCAGGCCTGAGTAGCCAAAGTGAACCGCAAGGCCGAGGGTTGCGAGGGCGTATGCCGCCGTCGTCGGGCTGAACAGTTCACCGGCAGCACTGGAAAATATGAATCCGAAGTCCATGGCTGTCTCCTAACCCACGCGCTCGCGCCGGCCCAAGATGCCTTGGGGCCGGAACAGAAGGACAATAATCATAATGAACAGTGCTCCCACGTATTTGAGGTCGGCGGCGAGGCCGAACACGGTGGTCAGCTCCACAAAGATACCGACGATGATGGATCCGATCAGGGCGCCCCATACCGTGCCAAGGCCACCCAGGGTGACGCCGGCGAAGATGAGCAGCAGGATCTGCGATCCCATATCGAAGGTGACGCCGGGCCGGTAGTAGGCCCACAGGATGCCGCCGAGAGAGGCCAGCATGCCGCCGGTGACCCAGACAATCCGGATCACAGAGTCGACGTCGATGCCCGAAGCCGCCGCCAGCGCCGGGTTGTCGGCGACCGCGCGGGTGGCTTTGCCGAGCCGGGTCTTGAGCAGGATGATCCCGAGCAGCGCGATCACCACGGCGCTGATCACAAGGGACCACAGGTTGTTGGGGGAAATGGAGATCAACCCGATCTGGATCTCCGTGCTCTGTGCGTACGGCAGCTGCTGGGTGGCGCCGCCGAAGAAGAACTGGATGACGTAGCGCACGGCCAGGGCGAGGCCGATGCTGACGATCATCATGGGCACCAGGCCGGTGCCCCGGCGGCGCAGCGGCTTCCACAGGCCAGCGTCCTGGAAGTAGCCAAAGAGGCCGCCGCCGAGCAGCGCGAGCACAACGGCCAGCCAGAACGGGAGGTTCATGGCGTTGAAAGCGAAGACCAGGACGGCGCCGAGGGTGACCATTTCGCCGTGTGCGAAGTTGGTCAGCCCGGTAGTGCCGAAAATCAGCGACAGACCCACCGATGCGAGGGCCAGCAGAAGTCCGAAACTCAGGCCCGCCACCAGGCGGTTGACCAGGTTCTTGCCAAAGTCCTGCTGTTGGACGACGATGCCTTCACCGAAGGCGAAGATCACCGAAAGGTTCGACGTCTGGCTAAAGGTGACCTGGCGGGGGTTCTCCTGGCCGGCTGCGAGCTTGCGGCCGTCCGGGAGGGTGGATTCGTTGAGTTTGACCTCATAGGTTCCCTGCTTCGGGACACCAATGGACCACGAACCGTTTTCCGCGGATTTCGTCGACCCGGTGAAGCCGTCGCCGGTGGCACTGATTTCTACGCCGACAAGCGGGGTGCGGTCGTCGCCGCGCAGGAATCCGCTGATGTTGTTGGTAAACGTCCCGGTCGGTTGAGACGTGGTTGCCGACGGTGATGGTGCCGGTGCGGGGCTCGTGGCCTGCGATGCCGGCGCGACGATCAGCAGCAGTGCGGCGACGGCGGCAAAAACGGCCCCCACAGCTTTCAGCAATCTGCCGCGCCGTCTTTGCGACAGGCCTCTCGGTGTGCTTCTCAAAATGAAAACCTCCACATGGGGTGGTGTGGGTTGCGCCATTGCAACCGATGCGAACAGTCAAGGTGACGGAAGGTAAAACCTGGTGCGATGCGGTCGAGATGTCCAGCTTGTGATATCCGTCACCCTATTTGGCCCATGTTACAGCCCGTCCGGGGCAATGAATGCCCTCCGGAGCAGGCAGAACGTCGCGATCAGGTAACAACCGTGAAGCATCGGCGACGGGGTGGTTTACCCGGCCTAAAGTAAACTTTTGTTGATCTGGAGTATGCCTAAACAGTCGTCGGTCGACGGTGCCCGCGGCCCGCGGCCCGGCGGCAGGGAGGTCACAGTCGGGTTGCAGCCAAGCGCTGGCGGGAACTAACGCTGCCCGTCAGCGGTTGGAATTGGTAGCGTGTACTTAGCTGACACGAACAGTTCACCACCGGATCACCACACCCCTTTATATGGAGGACAGCTTCAATGGCACTTGGCGGAAACCCAGTCTTCAACGGAAAGAACTTCCGTGGAGCAACCCAGGCACCGCCTGCCCCGCAGGCGTTCGGGCAGGGCGCCCACGGCCGGTCCGGCTGGAACGCGTCCCCCCAGGCGATGACGCAGGACCAGCTCCAGGACATGTACAACCGGCCCGCCGCCGGCCCCGCGGACACGGGCCGGATGAGCTATGACGATGTCATCATAAAGACCGCTGTCTGCCTTGGCGCCGTGATCGCCGGCGCCGCAGTCACGCTCGTGGTGGCGGAGGGCTTGGCCTATACGCTGATGATTGCCGGTGCGCTGGGCGGTTTTGTCCTCGCCCTTGTCAACACCTTCAAGAAGCAGCCCTCACCGGCGCTGATCCTCGCCTACGCGGGACTCGAGGGGTTGTTCCTCGGTGGCCTGACGCGGATCCTCGACGGGATGTTCCCGGGTGTCGGACTGCAAGCCGTGATCGGCACTCTCTCCGTGTTCGCTGTGACCCTGGTGCTCTTCAGGAGCGGCAAGGTTCGGGCCACACCGAAGGCCATGCGCTTTTTTATGATTGCCTTGATTGGCTACGCCGTCTTCGCGCTCATCAACATGGTGATGATGTGGACCGGCGCGGTCCAGGAGCCGTTTGGGCTCCGGACCAGCGTGGAGATCTTCGGCATTCCCCTCGGTGTTTTTATCGGCGTGCTGGCGATCGGTCTGGCCGCGTTCTCGCTGATCATGGACTTCACCAGCATTGAAGCCGGCGTCCGCAGCGGCGCCCCGCAGCGCTTCTCCTGGACCGCCGCCTTCGGCCTCACTGTGACGCTGGTATGGCTATACGTGGAGATCATCCGGCTGCTGGCGATCCTGCGCGGCAACGACTAACAGAGTCAGGCCACACCGGCCGCCGTGAGCTCAGAAAGCGGGCCCAGCCAGTTCACTTGGCGGGGCCCGCTTTTGTGCGCCGGGGCCGCTTTTTGTGCGCCGGGCCCGAGGGCATCAGCTGAGCCGCTCCAGCACCACGGCCATGCCCTGGCCGCCGCCAACACAGAGCGTGGCCAGACCCAGCTGGGCATCCCGCTCCCTGAGCCCGTTCAACAGGGTGGTGGTCATTCGGGCGCCGGTCATACCAAACGGATGCCCCAACGCGATGGCGCCGCCGTTGACGTTGAGTTTGCTGTGGTCGATGCCAAGCTCCTTGGCGCTGGCGAGGACCTGGACGGCGAAGGCCTCGTTGAGTTCCACGAGGTCGATATCCCCGATGCCCAGCCCGGCGAGCTGCAGAGCCCGCCTGCTGGCCTCTACCGGGCCCAGTCCCATCAGCTCGGGGGACAGGGCGCTGACGCCGGTGGAGAGAATCCGGGCCAGCGGCGTCAGCCCGAGTTCGGCGGCCCGACGGTCGCTCATGACCACGAGGGCGGCGGCCCCGTCGTTCAGCGGGCAGGCGTTCCCGGCAGTAACGGTGCCACCAGCGCGGAACGCCGGCTGCAGTGCGCTGACCGAGCCAAGGGTCACCGCAGCCCGGGGGGAGTCGTCCCGGTCGATCACGGTGCCGTCCCTGCGCGTGTAGGGGGTGATTTCGCGGGCATAGAATCCGGCGGCGATGGCTGCCTCGGTGCGGTTTTGGCTCAGCACGGCCCAGTCGTCCTGGTCGGCCCGGCTGATGCCGTACGTCGTGGCGACGTTCTCGGCGGTCTGGCCCATGGCGATGTAGATGTCCGGCATCCGCCCGCCCAGCCGCGGATCCGTCCACGGTGTATTCGATGCGGCCCGCGCAGCCGTGCGTTGGCGGGCGGCATCGAAGAGCGGGTTATGTGTGCTTGCGTCCGTCTCGCCGGCGCCGGTCCAGTCCCGGTACCGTGAGACCGCTTCGACTCCCGCCGCCACAAATGCCCGGCCTTCGCCGGCCTTGATGGCGTGGAAGGCCATGCGGAGCGTTTGCAGGCTGGAGGCGCAGAACCGGTTGACTGTGGCGGCCGGGACGTTGTCCAGCCCGGCCAGGATGGTGACCACCCTGGCCATATTGGAACCCGCTTCGCCGCTGGGCTCAGCACAGCCAAGATAGAGATCGTCCAGGCCCTGGCCGGTGGCATCAGCGGCGTCGAACGATGGAATCCGGGCCAGTGCCGCGGCGACCATGGCGGCAGCGATGTCGTCGGGCCGCTCATCTTTCAGCGAGCCTTTAAAAGCGCGTCCGATGGGGCTTCTGGCAGTGGAAACAATGACTGCTTCTGGCATGCGCCCAGCCTACGCTCCGGTCAGGCCAGGCGCAGGGCTCCTGCGGCGGGACGCACGGTAAAGATGTCCGGCGGTGCAAAACCGGCAGCGCCGAAGGCCTGTTCGATGGCGGCACGGACCTGCCGTTGGGCCGCCACCGGGGTGAGCGCAATCGCTGAGCCGCCGAAGCCGCCACCGGTCATCCTGGCGCCGAGGGCGCCGGCCGAACGGGCGGCGTGCACCGCGAGATCCAGCTCGGCGCAGGAGATCTCGAAGTCGTCGCGCATCGAGGCGTGGGACGCATCCAGCACCGGCCCGATCGCGGCCGGCCCGGCGCTGCCGAGCAGCTCGAGGATCTGCAGCACACGGTTGTTTTCCGTCACAACGTGCCGCACCCGACGGAACGTCTTGTCGTCCAGAAGTCCAGCAGCTTCCGCCAGGTCCTCGAGTTCGACGTCGCGAAGGGCCTTCACCCCGAGGACCTCCGAGCCGAGTTCGCAGGCGGCCCGCCGGGCGGCATAGCCGCCGGCGGAGTGGGAATGCGACACCTTGGTGTCGATCACAAGCGTGACCAGCCCGGCGCTTTCGGCATCGAAGGGCACGAGCCGGAAGCTCCGGTCCCGGCAGTCCAGGAACACGGCCTGCCCGGCCGCGCCGCGCAAGGAGGCGGTCTGGTCCATGATGCCGGTCGGCGCGCCGACAAAGTCGTTCTCCGCTTGCCGGGTGGCCAGCACCATCTCGTCCACACCCAGCCCGGCAGCAGTAAGTTCATTCAGCGCCGTAATGACGGCGCATTCAATGGCATGGGACGAGGACAGCCCGGCCCCCCGGGGTATGTCCGAGGCCAGGAGGATGTCCAGGCCCGGGACCGGGAGCCCGCGCTGCTGCAGTGCCCAGAGAACACCGAGTGGATACTTCGTCCAGCCTCGGGCCGTGCCGCGGTCCAGGGCGCCGGCGTCCGCCGTCGTCATTCCCTGGTTGCCGAACGTGGACAGCAGCCGGAGGGTCGAATCGGGCCGGATCCGGACGGCCACCCGGGCTGCCTTGTCGATCGCAAACGGCAGCACGAACCCCTCGTTGTAATCGGTGTGCTCGCCGATCAGGTTGACCCGGCCCGGGGCCTGCCAGACGCCGTCGGGGGCCACCCCGAACGCGCTGTGGAACCGGGCCGCCAGTTCGCCATTGCCCGGCGGCCGGGTCATGGCTGTGCGGCTAACGTGATGCGGCTCATGGGTCCACGCTATACGGATTGCCGGGCCGGTCTGTACGGTGGTGCGCATGGATCAGACGAGCTTCCTTCCCCACAACGAATCCGCGGCAGGCGGCGGCAGGGCGCGGCGTTATGCCTCCGGCAGGCAATACGAGCTGCGGCGCGGTGACGCCCTGGCCGTGGTGACCGAACTGGCAGCCGGCCTTCGGGTCTACAGCCGCGGCGGCACCCAGTTGACCGAGAGCTACGGCGAGGCCGAGATTCCGCCCGGTGCCACCGGCATCACCCTGGCGCCCTGGGCCAACCGGGTGGAAGACGGGCTGTGGTACCTCAACGGCAAAAAACAACAGCTCGACATCACCGAGGTCTCGCGCAACAACGCCAGCCACGGGCTGCTGCGCAACACCGCTTACATGCTGGTGGAGGAATCGGAGTTCTCGGTCACCCTCGAAGCAGTGATCTTTCCCCAGCACGGCTATCCATTCCTGCTCCGCCACCGGGTCCGCTACGAACTCGCCGGGGACCTGGGCCTGGTGGTGCGGCAGAGCCTCGTCAACGACTCGCAGGAACCGGCCCCCTTTGTCCTGGGCGCGCACCCCTATCTCCGGTTGGGGGAGCTGCCCGGCGAGGAGCTCACGCTCACGGTCCGCGCCCGCACCAGGCTCGTGACGGACGGCCGGCTCATTCCGCGCAGCACCGAACCGGCCAGCGGGGACTTTGACCTGCGTGCCGGACGGCCCGTCGCGGCACTGGATATCGATGCTGCCTACACGGATCTGGAGTTCGACGGCGGCATCGCCCGCCACACGCTCAGCGCGCCGGACGGCCAGAGTGTGACCCTCTGGCAGGAGGCCAACTGCGGCTACGTCCATGTTTTTGTCACTACCGAATTTCCCGGCCGGACCAAAGCGGTGGCCCTTGAACCCATGACCGGGCCGGCCAATGCCTTTAACAGCGGCGACGGTCTCCGCTGGCTGGACCCGGGGGAACCGTTCACGATGACGTGGGGCATCAGCGCGGACCTCAAGCGCTGAGCGGGCTCCGGGTTTCCCATCCGGGCGGCGCTGGTGAATCATTGGGCTATGACGCCAGCTGACGATGCCGCATTGCCGAACCGGCCGACCACACACGGCCCGGCCGCACCGCTGCGGTCCGTCACGGACCGGGAAATCGACGAGGACATCCCTTACGGCGTGCGGATCGCGGCGTCCTGGTCCTGGCGGCTCTTGCTCATCATTGTTGTGGCCGGTGCCCTCGTGTGGCTGCTGGGCAGGATCAGTTTTCTGGTGATTCCGGTGATGGTTGCGGCCCTCCTCGCCGGGCTGCTGGCCCCGGTCAAGGACCTGCTCCGGAGAAGCCACGTCCCGAACGGCCTCGCCGTCGCCTTCACCGTCCTGGGCTTTATCGGTGTGATCGGCGGTTCCCTGGCACTCGTCGGCCGGCAGCTCACGTCCGGTTTCGCCGAACTGTGGAGTCAGGCCCTGACCGGAGTCCAAAAAGTCCAGGTCTGGCTCGCGGACGGCCCGCTGCACCTGACGGCGGCCCAGATCGACCAGTACCTGCAGGACGGCACCGCCGCCTTGCAGAACAACAGCAGCAGCATCCTCAACGGCGCTCTGTCCTTCGGCAGCACCGCCGGGCATTTCGCTGCCGGAATGATCCTGGCGCTTTTTATCCTCATCTTCTTCCTGCTGGAAGGGGACCGCATCTGGGCCTTCCTTGTCCGGCTGCTGCCCAGGCAGGCCCGCCCCGCGACGGACGGGGCCGGGCGGGTGGGCTGGTCCTCGATGGTGAGCTACGCGCGGATCCAGATGTTCGTGGCCTTTGTGGACGCGGTGGGGATCGGTGTGGGTGCGGCAGTTATCGGTGTGCCGCTGGCGTTGCCGCTGGGCGTGCTGGTGTTCCTGGGCTCCTTTATCCCGATTATCGGCGCCCTCGTGACCGGCGCCGTTGCCGTCCTGCTGGCCCTCGTCGCCAACGGCTGGGTCAACGCCTTGATTATGCTGGGCATCGTCCTGCTGGTCCAGCAACTGGAGAGCCACATCCTGCAGCCGCTGGTTATGGGCAAGGCTGTATCGCTGCACCCGGTGGCCGTGATCCTCGCCGTCGCCGCAGGCTCCTATCTCGCCGGGATTCCCGGAGCCCTGTTCTCCGTTCCCATCCTCGCCGTAGCAAACTCGTCGATTCGCTACATTGCGGGCAGAACGTGGGAACATAAAAGTGCGTCGGCCACCGCGGGCCAGCAGGGCTTCCCTGTTCCTGCAGCCGGCGCCGATACCACCGTGAGGGACGCCCGGCTGCCGGGCGCAGCCGCCGGTCGCGGCGACGATGCCGGTACTGAGCCAACAGAAGGAGACTAGTTCGTGAACACCCTGGAGAGCCTGCCCGTCACGCTGGACGATGTCCTGGAGGCGCAGAAGCTGCTCGACGGGATCATTACGCGGACGCCCGTTGAATCCTCCCGCGCCCTGGGCGGGATGGTCGGCGGCGAGGTGTTCCTCAAGTGTGAGAACCTGCAGCGGGCCGGTTCCTTTAAAGTCCGTGGTGCCTACGTCCGGATGGCCAAACTCTCCCCGGCGGAGAAGAAGCGCGGCGTGGTGGCGGCCTCGGCCGGCAACCACGCCCAGGGCGTGGCCGTTGCCGCCAAGAGCCTGGGCATCAATGCCCGCATCTACATGCCGCTCGGCGTCGCGTTGCCCAAGCTCGCCGCGACCCGCAGCCACGGGGCCGAAGTGGTCCTGCACGGCCATAATGTTGACGAGGCCCTCGCCGAAGCCAAACGCTATGCGGACGAGACCGGCGCAGTTTTCGTCCACCCCTTTGACGACGTCGACATCGTCGCCGGGCAGGGCACCGTGGGGCTGGAAATCCTGGAACAGCTGCCCCAGGTCGACACCATCCTGATGGGCGTCGGCGGCGGCGGGCTGCTCGCCGGGGTGGCCGTGGCCGTAAAGGCCAGGGCCAAGGAACTCGGCCGGGAGATCAGGATCATCGGCGTCCAGGCCGAGAACGCCGCCGCCTACCCGCCGTCGCTCGCCGCGGACGCCCTAGTCCCGCTCAAACGCGTGTCCACGATGGCCGACGGCATCGCCGTCGGCCGGCCGGGCCAGCTGCCCTTCAGCATCATCAGGGAACTTGTCGACGACGTCGTCACCGTCAGCGAGGACGCCCTCGCCCGGGCGCTGATCTTCCTGCTCGAACGGGCCAAAATGGTGGTGGAGCCGGCCGGGGCCGTGGGGGTTGCTGCCCTGATGGAAGGAAAGATCGAAAATCCCGGCACCGTGGCCGTGGTGCTCTCCGGCGGGAACATCGATCCGATGCTGATGCTCAAGGTCATCCAGCGCGGGCTCTCCGCCGCCGGCCGGTACATGACCGTCCGGATGATGCTTGACGACCGTCCCGGCTCACTGGCGACGATCGCCCGGATCATCGCCGAGAACGACGCCAACGTGACGGGTCTGGACCACACCCGGGTGGGCGGTTCGATCAGTATGGGCGATGTGTCCATCACGGTGAACCTGGAAACAAAGGGCCACGAGCACGGCGAGAAAGTCCTCGCGGCGCTGCGGGCCGAAGGCTTCCAACCGATCGTTGTGCATTAGGGGACCACTGTGCTTAACTCCACCAGCGGCAGGCCGCGTGCCGGCGACACCACAGCCGGGCGTGCCCGCACGGGATTGCTGGTCGTGGGTTCGTTTGTGCTGGTGCTCTACGTCATCGAGATCATCAACACCCTGCTGCAGCATTCGCTCAATGGCGTGTTCGGCCTGCGGCCGCGCAGCCCCGACGGGATCCTGGACATCCTGACGTTCCCGCTGCTGCACGCGAACCTGGCGCACCTGTTCTCCAACACACTTCCGTTGATCATCTTCGGTTTCCTGGTGTTGCTCTCAGGGCTGCGGGTGTTTTTTACCACACTGGCGCTGAGCTGGCTGGCCTCGGGCGCGGCGGTGTGGCTGATCGGCGGTTTGCGCGTCACGGTTGGGGCG
Organism: Pseudarthrobacter sp. PH31-O2; assembly: GCF_030063265.1. Lineage (NCBI taxonomy): Bacteria > Bacillati > Actinomycetota > Actinomycetes > Micrococcales > Micrococcaceae > Pseudarthrobacter > Pseudarthrobacter sp. PH31-O2. Next base: position 104,274 of record NZ_JASIST010000002.1, read on the forward strand.
TCGGGCCTGGTTTTCGGGCTCCTCGCGTTTTTGCTGGTGCGCGGCTTTTTCAACCGCAACTGGTGGCAGATCCTGCTCTCGGTGGTGCTCTTCCTGAGCTACGGCGGCATCCTGTTCGGTGTACTGCCCACTGTGACGGCGTTCATCTCCTGGCAGGCGCACCTGGGCGGCGCAATCGGCGGAGTACTCGCAGCCCTGCTTTTGCGTTCGCCCCGGGCCGCTACCCGCGCGAACTAGCGGCAACCTGGCAACGAACGACGCCGGCCCTCCCGTGGGGGAGGGCCGGCGTCGTTTGCTGCTGGCAGTTCAGGGCAGGTCAGCCGGCGTACGGCTTGGCGGAGATGATCTCCACCGTGATGTCCTTGCCGTTCGGGGCGGTGTAGCTGAGCTTGTCGCCCTCCTTGTGGCCGACGATGGCAGCGCCCAGGGGGGACTTCTCACTGAAGACGTCAAGATCCGAGTCACCCGCGATCTCCCGTGAGCCGAGCAGGAACGACTCCTCATCGCCGGCGATTTTGGCAACAACAATCATGCCGGGCTCGACGATTCCGTCATCGGCAGGGGATTCGCCCACATGGGCGTCCCGGAGCAACGCGGTCAGCTGGCGGATGCGGGCTTCGATCTTGCCCTGCTCCTCCTTGGCCGCGTGGTAGCCGCCGTTTTCCTTGAGGTCGCCTTCCTGGCGGGCGGCCTCAATCTTCTGGACGATTTCCGCCCGGCCGGGGCCGGAGAGGTGGTCCAGCTCTGCCTTCAGGCGGTCAAAAGCTTCCTGGGTAAGCCAAGCTGCAGTTGCGCTGTTGGTGGTAGACACGGACTTCTCCTTTATGGTCAAACAAGCAAAGACCCCGCCACGGTGGCCACTTTTAGGACGCAGTAACCAGCTCAGCGGGGCAAAGGTATTGATCCATTGTAGTCAATCCCTTGGATAAACCAAAGATTGCTGCGGCCTGGATCACACCGTGTTCCCGAACCGAGTCCGTACGTTGCGCTATTTGCTTGCGTCAGGGATCCAGCAAGTGTCCACGAGGCCGGAGACGGCCTGGGACTCGGTGCGCACAGTGGCGCGGTGGGAGGTGGTGCGCCCGCCGTCGGTTCCCGCGTCGGCGGCATTGGGGGCAATGTCCACGACCTTCCAGCCGACGACGGCGAACTTGGCATCCAGCGTTTTGACAGCGCATTTCGCTGCCGTGCCCGGTTCCTTGGTGACCTGAAAATCGACCTCCGCGACCGTGGCGTCCGGGGTGCTGTAGCCGATGTCCTTGGAGGTGACGCTCGCTGTCGCGTTGGACGCCGCGACCCATGCCAAAAAGGCCAGCCCGACCGCGAGGGCCAGCACGAGGATGGCGCGTTTTGCCTTGCGGCTCAGCGCCGGCTTTTGACCACCGTAACGATTGGCTAGGCTGGGAGATACCGGCGCGGGCGCGGCAGGCTGATCCTTGGAAGTCACTGCTTCAGTTTAGTGTGGATCGGGCGCGCTGTTCACCGTGGCGCCGATCCGGCTTGTTGTGCCCGCCAATATTCCTGTCCCTGAAGATGAAAGAGGAGCCGTCCACGATGACAGCGTCCACCACCTCGTCAGCGCCGCTCCGGCTGTTGGCCGTCCATGCGCATCCCGACGACGAATCCAGCAAGGGTGCCGCCACGATGGCCATGTACGCCGCAGCCGGCGTTGACGTCCTGGTGGCCACCTGCACGGACGGCTCGCGCGGTGACATCCAGAATCCGGCCATGGCGGCCATGCCGCACCCCAAACGCGATATGGCCGGAGCCCGCAACCTGGAGATGGCGCGTGCCGCCGCGGTACTGGGAGTCCGCCAGCGCTGGCTCGGTTTCGTCGACTCCGGGTTGCCCGAAGGTGATCCGCTCCCGCCGTTGCCGGTTGGCTCTTTCGCGACGCTGCCGCTGGAACAGGCGGCAGCGCCCCTCGTCCGGCTGGTCCGCAGCTTCAAGCCCCAAGTCATCCTGAGCTACGACGAGAACGGTGGCTACCCGCACCCGGACCACATTATGGCCCACCGTGTTGCCGTCGAGGCCTTCGAAGCCGCAGGTGACCCGGCCCGCTACCCGGAGGCCGGCGCAGCCTGGGCGCCGAGCAAGCTCTACTACGACCGTGCGTTCAGCCCCGAACGTTTCCATGCCCTGCATGTGGCGCTGGAGGAAACCGGTCTCCAGTCGCCCTACGCCGAGCGCATCGCTGCCTGGCTCGAAGCCGACGCGGAAGGCCACACCCCGCCGGCGCCCACCCATCCGACGACCACCCAGATCGAGTGCGGGGATTTCTTCGAAGCCCGCGACGACGCGCTCCGTGCCCACCGCACCCAGGTTGACCCGGAAGGCTTCTTCTTCGCCGTCACACCGGCAATGCAGCGCCGGGTCTGGCCCTGGGAGGACTACTCGCTGATCCAATCCCGGGTTAGCTCGGAACTGCCGGAAAAGGACTTCTTCGCCGGGCTAAGATAGAGCTAAAGGGCTTTTCTATGACGTGTAGAAGACGTCGTGGAAGCCGTTCCAACGCAGCTCCGCGTCCCGCCCCGCCGGACCGCCAACCAGCCCCACAGAAGGTCCTCACCGTGCATCCCTTGCTTATCGCCCTGGCAACCTCCCCGGCTCCCGCCCCGTCGCCGTCACTGCGTGAGGGCCTCTCCCAGGATCAGGTCACGCCCGGCCTGCTCGGGTTCCTCCTGACGGCCTTTATCGTGGTGCTGACAGCGCTCCTGATTGTGGACATGGTCCGGCGGATCCGCCGGGTCCGGTACCGCGCCCAGGTGGAGGAGGAACGCATGGCCGCCGCCGAAGCAGCCGCCAATGACGGAGCTGCGAAGACCCCCGCAGCCCGTGAATCCGGCCGGCCCGCGGACAGCCCGGAGACCACCGGCAAGGCAGAACCCGGAAACCACTGACGACTTCCCAGCCGCGGTCCGGCACCGTAGGGTGGCGCCGTCGTCGAAGACAGCTTGCGCACCTCCCCGGTGCCGCGGGGCGTGGATGCGGACTCTAGCTCAGCACGGCTATGGCAATGGCGATGTAGTGCGCAGCGAAAGCAAAAACCGTGAGTGCGTGGAAGAGCTCGTGGAAACCGAAGTGTTCATAGCTGAAGTTCGGCTTTTTCATCGCGTAGAAGACGGCGCCGGTGATGTAGAGGGCACCGCCGGCACAAATCAGCACGGCAGCGGCGACATTGGCGGTAAAAAAGTCCGGCAGGTAGAACAGCGCGCCGCAACCCAGTGCAATGTAGATCGGCACGTACAGCCACCGCGGCGCGTCCGTCCACAGCAAGCGGAACAGCACGCCCAGGATGGCCCCGGTCCAGATCACCCACAGCAGCACTTCGGCTTTGGGCCGGTCCAGGAGCGCCCAGGCGAGCGGCGTGTAGCTGCCGGCGATGACCAGCATGATGTTGGTATGGTCCAGCCGCTTCAACACGATCTTTACGCCCGCTGACCAGTTCCCGCGGTGGTAGATGGCGCTGATGCCGAACAACAGGACACCGGTGAAGGCGTAGACCGCGGACGCAATCTTCAGGTCCGGCGTCGGTGCCAGCAGCACCAGGACCAGGCCCGCTGCCAGTGCCAGCGGAGCCGTCACGGTGTGGATCCAGCCGCGCCACTTGGGTTTGATCATCAGGAGTTCGGCAAGTCGCACGGCAGCGTCGTCCATCGGGCCGGTCCCGCGCTCCGCAGGCTCATCCGGCCGGGGCTCGGGACTGTTGCTTTCCATGCCGCAATAATAAACTACGGCGCAGTAAGTTACCTTCGAGTAACAAGATGCCCGGTGCAGAATCGTCACGTTCATGCGCCACGGCCGGCACCGCGGCAGGTAGCCTAGGTTGTGCACTGACGTCGTACTTCAAGGAAGCCAGGTGAAACTCCGGATGGAAATGCCCGGGTTCCTCTATGGCTTCTATGAGCGCAAGTTACAGCGCTCCCTGGACCCGGAACGCATCCCCCGGCACATCGGCGTCATGGTGGACGGCAACCGCCGCTGGGCGCGGCAGTTCAACGCTCCAACCAGCCAGGGACACCAGGCCGGTGCCGACAAGATCCACGAGTTCCTCGGCTGGTGCCAGGAACTGGGCGTCAAGGTGGTCACCCTGTACATGCTGTCCACTGACAACATGAGCCGTTCCGGCGAAGAACTGGACCTGCTGATGGGGATCATTGCCAACACGCTGGACAGGCTGGACGGGGACGCCGAGATTTCGGTCCACGCCATGGGTGCACCGGAATTGCTCCCCGATTACCTCGCCGCCCGGCTCAACCGGCTCACGGCCCGTACCCCGGCGCGCGAGAAGCTCCACGTCAATGTTGCCGTCGGCTACGGCGGTCGCCGTGAAATCGTCGATGCCGTCCGGGAACTGCTGCACGACGCCGTCGGACGCGGTGCGGACATCGGGAAACTCTCCGAGGAACTCAGTGTTGATGACATCTCACGTTTCCTCTACACCCGCGGCCAGCCCGATCCGGACCTCGTGATCCGGACCTCCGGGGAGCAGCGGCTATCAGGGTTCCTGATGTGGCAAAGTGCTTACAGCGAGTTCTATTTCTGCGAAGCCCTGTGGCCGGCCTTCCGGAAAGTGGACTTCCTGCGGGCCCTGCGCGACTACGCCGGCAGGCAACGGCGCTACGGCTCCTGACGCGTCATCCCGTGTTCACCCGATGGCAACAGGAATCGCCGGGGAATGGACAACCAAACGCCGCCCGCGGGACGTACGTTAATCCCATCAGCAGGCAAGCCGCCGGCTGATCGGGGAGGCCAGTACATGGAGCGGAAGTTCGCACCGGGTGTATGGGAGGCCGTGTCCGGCCTCAAGGCCGAGCCGCCTCACCACTAACAATTCCGGGCATACGCCCCGGGGCTGGAGTCGATGTGGCTATTTCTGAACAACTGCCGGACGTTGCGAGCGACCAGGGACAGAAAGCTACCTCTCGCGCCAAGCGAGCCACCGCAGAGACCGGTACAGGGCAGAGCGCCGCTGGAGCCGGTCTTGCTGTTTCCGGGGAAGGAACAGCACAACCGGAACCGGCCCGGAGCTTCGTGATCGACACCTCGGTGCTGCTCTCTGACCCGCGGGCCCTGCTGCGCTTCGCGGAACACGAAGTGATTCTGCCGATAGTCGTCATCACCGAACTGGAAGGCAAGCGCCACGATCCCGAGCTCGGCTATTTCGCCCGCAAGGCGCTCCGGCTCCTCGATGACCTGCGGGTCCAGCACGGCGGACTCGACCGACCCATCCCGCTCGGCCACGACGGCGGCACGCTGATGGTGGAGCTGAACCACATTTCATCCGAGGTGCTCCCGGCCGGCTTCCGCGGCGGGGACAACGACAGCCGGATCCTCGCCGTCGCCAAGAACCTTGCCAACGAAGGCCGGGACGTCACTGTGGTGTCCAAAGACCTCCCAATGCGTGTCAAAGCGTCGGCCATGGGCCTGCAGGCCGACGAGTACCGCAATGAACTCGTTAAGGACTCCGGCTGGACCGGCGTCGCGGAAATTGATGCCAGCGAGCAGGACGTCTCGACGCTCTACGGCCACGAGCCCGTCTTCATCCCGGAAGCCGCGGAGCTGCCGACCAACACCGGCCTGGTGCTGCTCTCGCCGCGGGGCTCTGCCCTGGGCCGGGTAGGGGCTGACAAACAGGTCCGGCTGGTGCGGGGTGACCGGGACGTCTTCGGGCTGCACGGGCGGTCAGCCGAACAGCGGCTGGCGATCGACCTGCTGATGGACCCCGCGGTCGGTATTGTGTCCCTCGGCGGCCGGGCCGGCACCGGGAAGTCGGCGCTGGCCCTGTGCGCGGGGCTTGAGGCGGTCCTGGAGCGCCAGGAACACCGCAAGGTGATTGTCTTCCGTCCGCTCTACGCCGTGGGCGGCCAGGAGCTTGGCTACCTGCCCGGCTCCGAAGCGGAAAAAATGAACCCGTGGGCGCAGGCCGTCTTTGACACGCTCGGGGCACTGGTCAGCCAGGAAGTCGTGGAGGAAGTGATGGACCGCGGCATGCTCGAAGTGATGCCGTTGACCCACATCCGCGGGCGTTCGCTGCATGACGCGTTTGTGATCGTGGATGAGGCCCAGTCGCTCGAGAAGAACGTGCTGCTGACAGTGATGAGCCGGATCGGGCAGAACTCCAAGATTGTCCTCACCCACGACGTCGCCCAGCGCGACAACCTCCGGGTCGGCCGGCACGACGGCGTGGCCGCCGTCGTCGAGACACTCAAGGGACACCCGCTCTTCGGCCACGTCACCCTCACCCGTTCGGAGCGCTCGCCGATCGCCGCGTTGGTGACCGAACTGCTCGAAGGGGCGGAGATCTAAGTCCTCGGTCTTTGGCTCGCCTGTGCGGGGGGCCGCGGCACCTTCGCCGTCGCTTAGACACGACGGTTGCCGCCCGCTTCGGTCGCGGGGCTGCGGTGTTCCGCTAAGGAGCGCATCGCCGACCAAAGCGAAGCGAAGGTCGCCCAGCGACCGCAGCGGAGCGACGGGAGGTGTCTAAGCGACGGCGGGACGCCGCTGCCACGCTTCTGCTAGCTCTGGATCTCCAGGTACTTCGCCGTGGGTTCGTGGCCTTGGACCTGCAGCGTCCAGTCGGGGCGGTTGAACGTGGCGGGGGTGAGACGGACCTTCTGGGTTTCCTGGCGCCGGCCTCCCCAGACGGCGCGCGCAACGCCGTTGAGTTCGTAGCCGAGGGAACGGGAGACGCCGAGGGACTGCTGGTTCCAGAGGGCCGCTTCGGATTCCGCGACCTCCGCGCCGAGCCAGTCGAAGGCGTAGAGGGCTACCGCGGCCCGCATCTCCTTGCCAAGCCCCCTGCCCTGCGCGCCCTGCTTCAACCAGGAACCGGTGCTCACCGTCTTGAGGGTGGCGAAATCCTTGGCCTCGATGTCCTGGCAGCCGATGAATTCGCCGTCGAGCCAGATGCCCAGCAGCAGGGTCCATTCCTGCGGGGACATGTTTCCGCGGCACCGCCAGTACCACTGGGCCATGTTCCGGCCGAGCTCCTCGGCCGGAGCCTCCGCCCACGGGTTGCTGAAGGGGCTGCGGCCCGGTTCGTGGATGCCGGTCAAGGCAGCCTGCGCAGCCGCGGGGATCTCCTCGTCCCGGATCGGCCGCAACACCAGCCGGGGTGTGGTCAGGGTGAGGCCGAAGGGCGGCCAGAAGCGGGCGAGTTCAGTCATCCGGGAAGCCTAGCCGCGCCGCGCGCACCCGGCCAGTCATACGCGCCGTCAGCCGGCCGGGATTTCCCAACTAATGTGCCTGCGGACATCCGTCAGGTTCATGGACTCGGCGAGGAACAGGTCATCGAGCATGTACTCGTCCACGGCAAGGATCCGGAGCCAATGCCCATACCCGTCCGGTTCGTGGCCGGGCCCGCCAACTTCCAGCCAGCGGCTCGCCACACAGACGCCCGTGCCGGCGTCGATCCTTACCAGGGTGCGCCCTGGCCGGCACAGCGGCGCCCCGGGGTCGCCGGGACGGTAGCCGGGGTTCGGGGTTACGGTGCATTCCAGTGCTGTGCGGCCCTCGTGCATCACGTCCTTGATGGTGCCAAGCTCCACGGCGTTGGCCGCGGGAAACTCCAACGGCACCGGGGCGTTGCCTGCCAGTTCCACCGGGTCGAGGGCTGCGGCGAATCGGCCGTTGCCGAAGCCTGGCTCGCCGTAGGCGGCTTCGGGGCGGCGCCGGACCAGGCCGCGGTCATCGTAGACCGGGGTAACGAGGTGGGGCGGCAGCAGCCAGGTCTTCCTGGTCGAGCTGACGTAGAACACGTCACGGGAATCATTGATCCCGGTGGTGCTTTGCAGGACCAGCCCGTCCGCGGACTCCAGCCGCAGGGCTCCGGGGCGGCGCAGCCACGCACGCACCAGGCCCTGGGGATTGCCGTTAAGGGATGCGGCGGAACCGTCGGCGAGAGGACGGTCCACGTACTCGAAGCGCAGGGACTGCCACCGCCATGGCGAGGAACGGCACAGGTTACGGAACGCGGCAGCCTGCTCCCCGGGGTCCCCGGGGCCGCTTGGCCCGCGCGCGTACGAACTTTCCCATCCGGCCATATCCACAGTTTACGCGCGTGCCCGGCCACGGCAGCGGAATTTCCCGTAGCATCCGAGGATGATCCAACGACTCGGCGGGCTGGGGGAAGTGGCGCCGCTGGCCTTCTGGCTGATGCTGCTGGCGTGCCTCTTCCTGGCGGTGACAGCCGTCCGGCTCGCCGTCATCGACGTCAGGCACCATCTGCTACCGGACCGGATCGTGTTTCCGGCCTACGCGGTCGCCGCTGCGCTGCTGCTGGGTTCGGTGGCCGCCCATGCGGCGGCGGGCGCCCCCGCGCTGGCGGCGGTGCCGGACGGCGGTGCCGGACTCTTCGGGCTGCCCGGACTGCGTGTGGTGGCCGGGGGAGCGGCGCTGTGGGTTTTCTACTTCCTGCTCCGGGCCGTGTATCCGCCGGGGATGGGATTTGGCGACGTTAAGCTCGCCGGGGTACTCGGAATGTATCTGGGGTTCCTCGGCTGGCAGCACGTTTTTGCCGGGACCTTCGCTGCGTTCCTGCTCGGCGGACTATGGAGCCTGGCGCTGATCGTTTCGCGGCGCGGGACGGTCAAATCGAGCATTCCCTTCGGACCGTTTATGCTGGCCGGCACCGCGGCGGCCATGCTGCTCCTGCCTGCCGGCTAAGGCGGGGACTACAGCGTCCGCTGGCTAGGCTGGGGGTATGGCTACCCCCGACTTCATTCTCAAGCTTCGCGGCAGGATCGGCCATGAGAGCCTCTGGATTCCAGGAGCCCGGGCCGTTGTGTTCGACGACGACGGCAGGGTCCTCCTAGGCCAGCGGGCGGACAACGGCAAATGGGGACTGATCACCGGGATTCTGGAGCCCGGGGAAGAGGCTGCCGCGGGCATACTGCGGGAAATCCTGGAGGAGACCGGCGTTGTGGCCGCGGCTGAACGGCTTGTCTCGGTGGACTCCGTCGGGCCCACCACCTATCCGAACGGCGACGTCTGCCACTTCCTGACCCTGGTGTTCCGGTGCCGCTACATTTCCGGGGATGCGCGTGTCAACGACGACGAGTCCCTCGCCGTGGACTGGTTCCGGCCGGAGGATTTTCCCGAGTTGCCGCCCGGGCATCTGGAGAGCATCAAACGTGCCGCACCAGCGGCCGGGGACGCGCACTTCCGGCGCTGACAGCCGCCGGCCCGGCACGCACGCAGGGACGCCGCAACCCAAAGGGGTACGGCGTCCCGGCAAGCTAAGCTCCGGCGTCTAGCGGTCCAGGCTGTGCAGTTCCGCTGCCGGTGCCGCATCAGTTTGACCCGCAACGGCTTTGGTCCCGGCCCGGCGTTCGGCCTCCAAACGGTCTGCTTCCTCGCCGCCCACTGCTTCGCCCCGGGCTACCATGCCGGCGGTGTCAGCGAGCGGGATCTGCCGCAGCGCCAGCGCCAGCGCCAGGGCGATCGCGAGGAACGGCAGCAGGTACCAAAACACCGGGGCCAGCGAATCGGCGTAGGCGTTGACGATGGCGTCCTTGAGCTGGGCCGGGAGCTGGCTCAGGGCCTGCGGATCGAGGGTCCGGGTGGACTGTGAGGCCTCTTCGGCCGAGGCGCCTGCCCCGGTGAATGCCCGGGCCAGTGACTCCGAGAGCCGGGCGGTGAAGATGGAACCGAAGACGGCCACACCCAGCGAGGCTCCCACTTCGCGGAAGTAATTGTTGGTGCTGGTTGCCGTGCCGATCTGTTCAGCGGGCACGGAGTTCTGCACCACCAGCACTATCACCTGCATGATGGAGCCCAGGCCCGCACCGAAGATGAAAAGCTGGACGCAGATGATCCAGATGGGGGTCGCCGCCGTGAGCGTGGTCAGCCACAGCATTGCGGCAATGGTCAGGACAGCGCCGAGGATCGGGAACATCTTGTACTTGCCGGTCTTGGAGATCCTGATGCCGGAGAAGATTGCCATGCCCATCAGCCCCACCATCATCGGCAGCATCAGCAGCCCGGATTCCGCGGCGGAGGTGCCGGCGGACATCTGCAGGAACGTGGGGACAAACGCGATCGCGGCAAACATGCCCAGGCCAAGGGTAAAGCCGATCGCCGTGGAGTTCACGAAGATCCGGTTTTTGAACAGGTTCAGCGGGATGATGGGGTCCTCGGCCTTGCGCTCCACGAGAACAAATGCCACGGCGGCCAGCACGGTGCCGGCACCAAAGGCCCAGGTCAGCGGGGAATCCCAGCCTTCATCCTTTTTGCCGCCGAAATCGGTGAAGAAGATCAGGCAAGTGGTGGCCGCGGACAGCAGGAGTACGCCCAGGATGTCGATCCGCTTTTCGGCCTTCTTGTTCGGCAGGGTCAGTGTGAACCACGCGATGGTAAAAGCCGCGATGCCGATCGGGATGTTGATGTAGAAGGCCCATTCCCAGGTCAGGTGGTCCACAAAATAGCCGCCCAGCAGCGGACCGGCCACTGCGGACAGGCCGAAGATGGCGCCGAGCGGGCCCATGTACTTTCCGCGGTCCTTGGCCGGAACAATGTCGGCGATGATCGCCTGGGAGAGGATCATGAGACCGCCGCCGCCCAGGCCCTGGACGGCGCGGAAGATCACGAAGCCCCAGAAGTCAGTGGCAAAGGCGCAGCCGACCGAAGCCAGCGTAAAAAGGGCGATGGCAACCAGGAAAAGGTTGCGCCGGCCCAGGATGTCGCCGAACTTGCCGTAGATCGGCATAACGATCGTGGTCGCCAGCAGATAGGCCGTGGTGATCCAGGCTTGGTGTTCCACGCCGCCGAGTTTCCCAACGATGGTGGGCATGGCGGTGGAGACGATCGTCTGGTCGAGGCTTGAGAGCAGCATGCCCGCGATCAGCGCGGAAAATATGATCCAGATCCGTTTCTGGGTCAGGAGCAGCGGCGTGGGCGCTGCCGGGGTGGTGACGGCAGAACTCATTGGGGTCCTTCGGTGGAGGGGGCGGGGTCAATATCCAGGGTCTGCGAGAAAAAGGTGCGGGCTGCCGCGACGTTGTCGAGCAGCATCTCCCGGTACGGGCGGGTGTTGTCCGCCGAGAAGTAGGCGGCGCTCGTTTTGCGGGTGATGCTGCCGAACAGAAGAACCGCCATCCGGACCACCGGGTGGTCCGGGGGAACCTGCTCCCGGACCGCAAGCATCCGCGCGATTTGGCCTTCGCGTTGTTCCGAGGCGCCAATAATCCGCAGCATCAGCTGTGGTTCCTTTTGGACGACGGCGATCAGCTGGCGGGTTTCTTCCTCGCTGGCGGTCATCTGTTCGGACAACACAAGGGCCAGGCGCACGAGGTCAGAGAGCAGGGTCGGGGAGATTTCGCCGGCCGGCGAACCTGCACCGCCTTCGACGAAGCGCCGCACCACGTCGGCAGGGAAGTCGTCGTCGACGTGTCCGATGATGGCATCTTCCTTGGTCGGGAAGTAGTTGAAGAACGTCCGGCGGGAGATGCCCGCGCGTTCGCAGGCTTCCTCCACCGTGTAGCCGTTGAGTCCCAGCTCGGCCGTCATGGTGCGCGCGACGGCGGTAATTGCCGCCCTCGTTGCGGCCCGTTTGCGTTCGCGGAGTCCGCACTCATGTTTTGCACTATTAATCACAAAGTACATATTTGCACTCAATATCTTAAAGTGCAAAATTCCGAAATCCGGCCTTGGGCAGCATACCGCCGCCGGGGTGGCCAACCGGAGGAACGACGTCGGCCGGCACCCTTGCGAAAAGGTGCCGGCCGACGAAGGACGTTTAGTTCGCTGAGCGGGCGCCGCCGCCCGCGGTGCCTAGGCTTTGTGCGGCGGCCGGGTCATGGACATTACGTCCAGCGCGGTGTCCAGCTGCCCCTCGGTCAGTTCGCCGCGTTCCAGGAAGCCCATAGCCACTACTGTCTCGCGGATGGTCAGGCCTTCGGCCACTGCCTTCTTTGCGATCTTGGCGGCGTTCTCGTAACCGATGAACTTGTTCAGCGGCGTGACGATCGACGGTGACGCCTCGGCCAGGAAACGGGCCCGCTCGACGTTGGCGGTGATGCCGTCGATCATCTTGTCGGCCATCACGCGGCTGGTGTTGGCCAGCAGCCGCACGGACTCAAGCAGGTTGGCGGCCATCACGGGGATGCCGACATTGAGCTCGAAGGCGCCGTTGGTGCCGGACCAGGCGATGGCAGTGTCGTTGCCGATGATCTGGGCGCAGACCATGATGGAGGCCTCGCAGATCACCGGGTTGACCTTGCCGGGCATGATCGAGGAACCCGGCTGCAGGTCCGGGATCGAGATTTCGCCGAGGCCGGTGTTGGGACCGGAACCCATCCAGCGCAGGTCATTGTTGATCTTCATAAAGGAGATCGCGATGTTGCGGAGCTGGCTGGATGCCTCGATCAGGCCGTCACGGTTGGCCTGCGCCTCAAAGTGGTCGCGTGCCTCCGTCAGCGGCAGGCCGGTATCAGCGGCAAGCAGCTCGATAACCCGCTCCGGGAAACCTGCCGGGGTGTTGATGCCGGTACCGACGGCGGTGCCGCCGAGCGGAACTTCAGCGACCCGGGGCAGCGCGGCATTAACCCGCTCGACGCCGTAGCGGACCTGCGCGGCGTAGCCGCCAAACTCCTGGCCCAGCGTCACCGGGGTGGCGTCCATCAGGTGCGTGCGGCCGGATTTTACAACGTCCTTGAACTCAACGGACTTGCGCTCCAGGGATTCCGCAAGGTAGCCGAGGGCCGGGATCAGGTCGTTGATCAGGGCAGAGGTGGCGGCCACATGGACCGAGGTGGGGAAAACATCGTTGGAAGACTGCGAAGCATTGACGTGGTCGTTGGGGTGGACCACCTTGTCGCTGCCGGCGGCCTTAAGCGCACGGGTGGCCAGTTCGGCAAGGACCTCGTTGGTGTTCATGTTCGACGAGGTCCCCGACCCGGTCTGGAACACGTCGATCGGAAAATCGCCGTCGTACTTGCCGGCGGCCACCTCGTCAGCAGCATCAGCGATCGCCTGGGCGAGCTCGCCGTCGAGTACTCCCAGTTCTGCGTTGGCCTGTGCTGCCGCCTTTTTGACCCGGGCGAGGGCCTCGATGTGGGCGCGCTCAAGGGTCTTGCCCGAGATCGGGAAGTTTTCCACGGCTCGTTGCGTCTGGGCGCGATACAAGGCGTTCACCGGGACGCGGACTTCGCCCATGGTGTCGTGTTCAATGCGGAACTCTTCGGTGTTCAATTCTTCTGTGGAAGTCATGGGGCTAGCTTATTGGGCGGAGGCGTCCCATCGAAAACCGTGAAGAGCATGCTGCCTGCAGTGGCAGGAAACTAGAGCTCGCCGATTTCGAAGACGAGGTCCGCCCTGCCGTCGGACAGGCTGTAGGCGAGGCCGATCACGGCGGCCCGGCCACCCCCGACAGCATCGGATATCACCCGTGAGCTGTCCACGAGCCGCTGTGATGTCTGTTTGACGTTTTCAACCACCATGTCGTTGATGTCGTTCTGGTTGTTGCGCAGCGAGGTCAGCACCGACGGCGTGATGCGTTCGACCAGGCTGCGCATAAAGCCGACGGGCATCTGCCCGGTCTCCATGGCGTTCTTGGTGGCCGTGACCGCGCCGCAGCTGTCATGCCCGAGGACGACGATCAGCGGCACCGAGAGGACGCTGACGCTGTACTCGAGCGAGCCGAGGACGGCGTCGTCGATCACGTGGCCCGCGGTGCGGACCACGAATGCATCGCCAAGGCCGAGGTCGAAGATAATCTCAGCGGCCAGCCGGGAATCCGAGCAGCCGAAGATCACCGCAAATGGGTGCTGGTTCTCCACCAGCGAGGAACGGCGGGACGCGTCCTGGTTGGGATGGGACGATTCGCCGGCAACAAAGCGATCGTTGCCTTCGCGCAGGCGGCGCCAGGCAAGGGAAGGGGTGAGATAGGTGGCCACGGCCCTACCTTACGGCGAAGGGGCGGGCGACGGCGAACCTGTTGCGTCCGCGGAGCTCCCTGGTGACGCGCCGCCGGCCGCACCGGAAGTGCCCTCGAGTGACTTCACCACGGCGGCAGCGAGCAGCGTGAATTCGTCCAGCTGCGCGGATCCGGTCAGGATAACCGTGGTGCCGCCGGCGTCGGCAAGCACCATGCTCTTCTCACCCTTGCCCGTGTCACGGAGTTCCCAATCGCGTCCGCCGGCGCTGCGGGTGCCGGTCACGGGCGCGCTCTTCACCTGCTGCAGCAGCCACGTGGGATTGGACTGCCGGGCCTGCACCAGGGCAATGAAGGACTCCTTGGGGGTGAGGTAGCCCACTTCCCACGTCGGGACGCCGCTGCCCGCGCCCGATTCCCAGCGGGCGTAATTTGCGCGGAATGTGTCGCCGGTTTCCGGGGCCGCGGGTGTGAATCCTGCCACACCGGCCGCGTTGCGCGCCACGGCGCTGACATCGATGTTGGGCCGGTAGCCGTCGGTCTTGGGCGACGGGTTCATCAGGACGATCGGCAGGAATGCCGCAATGCTCAGGACCAGCGCAATGATCATGCCGAGCACCGAGGCGTTCGCCCGCTTGGCCGCTCCGGCGCTCAGGACTGGCTTAACGGGCGGTTGGTCCGGCGCGCCGGGCACATTCGGGCCGGCGCTGCCGGCCCGGGCTGCTGGGGGTGTTTCCTGCAATTCGCTCACCCCTCTATAGTCGCCCATTCCGGGCCGATCTCACATTCGGCCGGGCGGGGCCGGCCGCGGGGCATAACGTTCACGGATTGGTCATTCCACGACGCAGCTTTCCACCGCGACTATGATCAGTAGCAGACGAGATCACCATGATACGAATCACCGCCGCGGATCGATCCTGTCCGTGCGGCTTCAATGATCGCCACTCGAAGAAGAGGTTCACGTGACACCAGCGCCAATGACCCAGAAGTACTCCACGCTCTCCCCGTCGCTCGCCGTCGGTATCGACGAGCCGGACCGCAACCTTGCTTTGGAACTGGTCCGCGTCACCGAAGCAGCCGCCATCGCCGGTGGCCACTGGGTGGGTTTTGGGGACAAGAACAAGGCCGACGGCGCCGCCGTCGACGCTATGCGTTCCTTCCTCCAGACCGTCCACTTCAACGGTGTTGTGGTGATCGGCGAAGGTGAAAAAGACGAAGCCCCGATGCTCTTCAACGGCGAGCACGTCGGTGACGGCACCGGCCCCGAGTGCGACGTCGCCGTTGACCCGATCGACGGAACCCGGCTGACCGCCCTGGGCATCAATAACGCCCTGGCCGTCCTTGCCGTGGCCGAGCGCGGTTCGATGTTCGATCCCTCCGCGGTGTTCTACATGGAGAAGCTCGTCACCGGCCCGGAAGCGGCCGACATGGTTGACCTGCGCCTGCCGGTCAAACAAAACCTGCACCTCATCGCCAAAGCCAAAGGCGTCAAAGTCAACCAGCTCAACGTGATGATCCTCGACCGGGACCGGCACCGCCCGCTTGTGGAGGAAATCCGCGAAGCCGGCGCGCGGACCAAGTTCATCATGGACGGCGACGTCGCCGGAGCCATCGCCGCGGCCCGCTCCGGCACCGGGGTTGACGCGCTGATGGGCATCGGCGGAACGCCGGAAGGAATCGTCACGGCCTGCGCGATCAAGTCCCTCGGCGGAGTGATCCAGGGCCGGCTGTGGCCCACCAGCGATGACGAAAAGCAGAAGGCGATCGACGCCGGACACGACTTGGACCGGGTGTTGTCGACCAACGACCTCGTCTCCAGCGACAACTGCTACTTCGCCGCGACCGGCATCACCGACGGTGACCTGCTCAGGGGCGTGCGTTACTCCAAGGACAAGGTTCTTACCCAGTCCATCGTGATGCGGTCCAAGTCCGGGACCATCCGCTTCGTTGATGGCGAGCACCAAGCCAGCAAGTGGGAAGGCTACGCGCGCAGGAACTAGCGCCTGCCGGATCGGCCAGAACACCCGGATCCCGGGGCGCGGACCGCGCCCCGGGATCCGGCGTTTCCGGCCGGCCGCTGGCCGTCGGCGTTAGGTAGGGTGGGACCATGACATGGCTCGTAACAGGTGGCGCAGGATATATCGGTTCGCATGTGGTCTCCGCTTTGCGCGGGGCCGGCATCCAGGCGGTGGTGATTGATTCGCTCTCGAGCGGGCACCGCGAGTTTGTTCCGGCGGACGTGCCCTTTGTGCACGGCAGTATTCTCGACTTGGACCTCGTCACCGGAACCCTGGCGGAACATTCGGTAACCGGCGTGATCCACCTTGCCGGCTTCAAATACGCTGGCGTTTCGGTGCAGGAACCGCTGCTGACCTACGAGCAAAACGTCACCGGCACGGCGGTGCTGCTGACTGGGATGGAACGAGCCGGGGTGAAGAATCTGGTCTTCTCCTCCTCCGCCGCGACCTACGGCACCCCCGCCGGCGACATTGTTACGGAAGAGACTCCAACGCGGCCGGAATCGCCCTATGGGGAAAGCAAGCTGATCGGCGAATGGCTGATCCGTGACCAGGGCAGGGCCAGGGGCCTCAAACACACCTCGCTGCGTTACTTCAACGTCGTCGGATCCGGCTCGCCCGAGCTCTACGACACGAGCCCGCACAACCTCTTCCCGATAGTGCTCCGCGCCTTGACCGCAGGAAAAACACCAAGAATCAACGGCATCGACTACAACACAGCCGACGGCACCTGCGTGCGCGACTACGTTCATGTCGCCGACCTGGCGAACTCGCACGTCGCGGCCGCCCAGGCCCTCGCCGCCGGTGGGCCGCTGGAACGCGTCTACAACCTCGGGTCCGGCGACGGGCTCTCGGTGCGGCAGATTATGACGGCGATGGCCGCGGTGACCGGCATCGACTTCGAGCCGGAGATCGGTCCCCGCCGGACAGGAGACCCGGACCGGATCGTGGCGGACGGCACCCTGGCCGCACGCGACCTCGACTGGAAAATGCGGCACTCCGTCGAGGACATGGTGGCCAGTGCCTACGAAGCGCAGAAGAAAGCTGCCGAAGCCGGCAACTAGGGACGCCTCCCGACGGACATGTCCAGTCTTGCGGCCGGGACGTGCCCCCACCGACGGACATGTCCGCTGGTCACGCCAGGGCGTGGACATAGTGGTGTTGTGTCCACTCGCCAAGCCTGACGCGGGGCATGTCCAGCAGGGGGGTGAGCCGGTCCGCGGTGCGGAGACCTAGCGGCGGAGCGCGCTGCGCAGCCGGACAGGCACCTTTCGCGCCGCCGCGAGTACGCGGCGTGCGGCCTGCGCGCCCTTTCTGGCCAGTTGGTATCCGCCGTAGCGCAGGGGCCGCACCGGCAAATCCCAGGTTCCGGGGTAGGCGACTTCACGGCCGCCGAAGGACTTCTTGAAGGCCGTGAACCCGGCCCACTTGTGCTCCGGCTGGTCTGCCGGTGCCACGCCCCACAGGTCCACGAACTTCAGGCCCCTGTCTTTGGCATCAGCCATCAGTGTGACCAGCAGCGGAATGCCGGCGCTCAGCTTCCGGTGCGCGTCGTCCAGCGCGGCGTGGGCATAGACGCGGGTGTCCGAGGAATCGTAGGCCAGGGATGCAGCAATGGGCTCGCCCTCGAGTTCGGCAATGAAGAGCGTCGCAGCACCGGCCGGCATCAGTGAGCGGGCCACCGCAGTGAGGTAGTCGTCGCTTTGGGGCCTAAAACCGTTTCGTGCCGCCGTCAGATGCAGGAATCCCAGCAGCACGGAGATCTCACCAGCGTCCTGGCTGGAGCGGAACGTTACGCCCTTCTTGTGGATGTTCCGGTACAGGTTGCGGTTTGCCGGCTTCATCTCCGCGAGGACGTCTTTAAAGTCGCGGTCCACATCCACGACCCAGCTGAGTTCCGGCTGCTGGTTGGCCGGGGCGGGACGGAGGCCGCGCGTGCGCAGCACGGCATCGGCGTCAGCGGCCGTGAAACCGGCATCGACCGGTTCGATCCGGACAAACACCGCGCCGCAGCCGCGGGCCAGGTCCGTCAGCACGGCGACGGCGGCGTCGAAAGCAGCCAGCGAGGCGGCGACCGGGCCGTAGGGTGCGTAGAGGAGTTTTCCGGCCGGGTTGCTTTCCTCGATGGCCAGGAAACTCCAGCCGGGACCGGAGCGCTGGTGTACTGTCCGGCCCAGGCTGCGCTGGAAATCGGCCCACGCCGGGCTCTGCAGGAAGTGGTCCACGGATTCAGGCTTTCAGGGCGGTAGTGACGGCGAATGCGATGGCGGTCCCGGCGGCGCCGGACACTGCGTGGGCGTTGACCGGTGCCTCGGCCGCGGGCAGGAAAGCACTGGCACCGCGCTCCAGCCGCAACTCGCCCTTGGGGGAGTCCAGGAGCACGGATCCGGCCACCACGATGATCACTGCGGCGCCCGACTGCGCCACCGGAACAGGTCCAGCGCCGGACTCCAGCACAATGCGCTGCAGCTGGAATTCGCGAAACGGCGGCCGGAAGAGCTCCTGGCCCAACATGGTGGTCTCGGGGCTGAGCTTCGGCACACCGGCGGCCGCAAAGGAAACGGTCCGGAGCAGTTCTGGGACGTCCACGAACTTCGGCGTCAGCCCGCCACGCAGCACGTTGTCCGAGGCGGCCATGACCTCGATGCCCAGCCCGTGCAGATAGGCGTGGACGTTGCCGGCCGGGAGGTAGACAGCCTCGCCCGGTGCCAGTGAGATCCGGTTGAGCAGCAGCGAAATCAGTACGCCGGGATCGCCCGGATACCGGGCGTTGAGGGTCACGACGGTGGAAAGCTCGGCCTGGTAGGGCGCCGTCGGGGCGCCGGAGATAAGGGCGGCCGCAATCACGGCCGTCGCCTCGGCTACGGCCTCGCCGCCGGCGATCAGCCGCTCGAAGGCCGACTGCAGGGCTGTGTGCTCGTCCGGCTGCGCCAGATCCTGCAGCAGCAGCGGCACAAGCTCCGGAAGATCGAGGCCGGCCAGCTCAAAGTCCGCCACCAGCAGATCGAAGACGGCGCGGGCTTCCGAGGCCGGTTTGAAACCGCACAGCGCCTCGAACGGCGTCAGCGCGAAGATCATCTCCGGCTTGTGGTTGTCATCCTTGTAGTTGCGTTCCGTGGCCTTGTGGCCGACGCCGGCGGCCTCCTCGCGGGCGAACCCTGCGCGCGCCTGCTCCAGGGTCGGGTGCACCTGAAGGGACAGCGGACTGTCGGCGGCCAGGACCTTGAGCAGAAACGGCAGCCGGGGGCCAAATTCGGCAACACTGTCGCTGCCCAGATGGTGCTCGGGGTCCAACGCGATCAGCGAATCCAAGCCCAGGCGGCCGCCGTCCTCCGCCACTGCGGCGTGGGCGCCGGTTGATCCCGCACCGGCGGGACTGAGCGCAACTGAGGGCGAATCCGGGTGCGCGCCGATCCACAGCTCGGCTTCGGGACCGCCTGAAGCCGGCCTGCCCAGGAGCCCGGAAATAGCCGTGGTGGAGCCCCAGGCATAGGGGCGGAGGACATTTTCGAGTTCGTACACTGCCGGGTGTCCCTGTCTGTTGTGGAAGCCTGTTACGGAATAAGACTGATCGACGGCGCTAGAGCGGAGCGCACTGGCCGTTGGTGGCCACCAGGTTGCGGATGGACTGCTCATCACCGTCGAGCTTGAACTGGTTCAGCATGTCTTCGGTGATCGGCTCGCCGTCCGGGGTGGTTGTCACCGGGGTGAAGTCCGACGACGGCCCGGGCTCGGTGCCGGGCTGTGTGCGCGGCAATCCGCCGGCGGCGGACAGCGGCCCGGGGACGGCGTCCTGCGGGCGGAGGCTGTCACCGGCGGCCGCGGGGGCGGGCCCAAGGAGGGCATCGACCTTCTGGTGGATCTGGTCGAAGTCCGGGACCGTCGAGAACGAGGCGTCGAAGTCGGGCGGTCCAATGGTCAGCCGCTTCGTTTCCTGGCCCTTCGCCTTGATGGCCAGGTCAACGAAACTTCCAAGCTGGCTGGCCGAGACGTTGGATTCGACCACCTTGGTCCCGGCCTTGGCGATGTCTTCGAACTTCGTGAGCAGGGTTGCGGGGTCCATTTGCTTGAGCATGGCCTGCTGGACGCATTGCTGGCGGGCGATCCGGGCGTAGTCGTCCACGAATTCGCGCGAGCGGCCGTACCAGAGGGCATGGTACCCGTCGAGCGTATTGTCGCCGGCGGGGATCCAGCCCAGCGGCATACCGTGGATACCGTTGGCTTCATCAATGGTCTCGCCGCTGATCGGGACCCAGCCCCCGGCCTTGATCCGGATGCCGCCCATGGCATCCACAAGTTTGGCGAAGCCGTCCATGTCGACCAGGACGTAGGCCTGGACCTTTATGCCAAGGGTCCCGGAGACGGCCTCCAGCGTGGCTTGCGCGCCGGGGTCTTGCACGCCGGGGTAAAGGTCCTTGTGCTCGTTGGTGACTTCGGTATTGATGGCGTTGATGAGGCACTCATCGCCGCAGTTGTAGCCGTCAGGGTAAATTGCGCGCATCGGGGAATCCTTGCTGAACTGTGCGTTCTGCAGGTTGCGCGGCACCGAGATGATGGCGGTCTGGCCGGTTTTGGCGTCAACGCTGATGACGGAGAGGCTGTCCGGCCGGCGGCCGGTTCGGTCCGCACCGGCGTCGCCGCCCATCATCAGGAAGTTATAGCGGCCCTCTGAGGGCTCAATTGTCGGCCCGGCGGAGAAAATGTTGCCGATGGCGTCGCGGCTGACGTTGAGCAGGTAGGCGGCGTAGCCCAGCGAGCCACTGCTGAGGACCATCGCGACCACCAGGGAAATAACGACGGCGGGACGAACTCCCGGCGGCAGCAGCACGAGGCGGATCAGTCGCAGGGTGTTGATAAACAGGGCTGCCCAGCCGAGGGCCAGCGCCACGAGCCCGATGATCAGCAGCAGCGAGGTAAAGCGGTTGGTGAGCAGATTGATAAGCGTGGACCGGGACACCGCGAGGAGCACCGCGGCAACAACCGCCAGCGCCCAGACGGTCAGGGTGACACGGAGGGCGATCCGTCCCAGCCGCCGGTCGCCGGCGACCGTCTGGGCGCTGCCGGGCACCAGCAGCGTCATCAGGACCAGCAAAAAAGCACGTTTGATCCGGACCGGGGCAGCCGCTCCCGAGGGGTAGCGAACGGGATCCGTGAGGGACCCGGAAGCTCTCGGGTTCCGTGGCGCCGGCTGACGGGAAGGGGCGTAACTGTTGGTCATCTGGTGATCCTTAACGGCTGCCCCGGGTGACAACGTTTGCGGCTGCGAACACGTCGCCCACCTTGTGCCGCAGGTTCGCGCCCTTCCGGGTGGCGACGTCGTTGAGCTCCCGGGCGAAGTCGAGCAGTTCCGCCCGGAGTCTTACGGCCAGCGGGTCCGCGCCCGAGGCCAGGATGCGCACGGCCAGGAGCCCGGCGTTGCGGGCCCCGCCGATGGATACTGTCGCGACCGGTACCCCGGCGGGCATCTGGACGATGGAGAGTAGGGAGTCCATCCCGTCGAGGGTTTTGAGCGGGACCGGGACGCCGATGACCGGCAGGGGAGTGACGGCGGCGAGCATGCCGGGCAGGTGGGCCGCGCCGCCGGCGCCGGCGATGATCACACGCAGGCCGCGCTCATGGGCCGTCTGGCCGTAACGGATCATCTCCAGCGGCATTCGGTGCGCGGAGACGACGTCGGCCTCAAAAGGGATCCCGAACTCGGCAAGGGCCTCGGCAGCTGCTTCCATCACGGGCCAGTCGGAGTCCGAACCCATCACGAGCCCAACGATCGGGGTCGCCGGCTCGGTGTCCGCGGCTGCGGGGGACCGGTCCGTGGACGGGACGGTGTTGCTGACGCTCATGCATTCTCCTCGTGGGCACCGGCGGCGGTGCGGGACTGGGACCCGCCGTTGCGGATGATGTTTGCGACCGTGGCGGCGCGGTCGCGCACCGAATCGACCTCGGCCACGGAACCGCCGATGAGGTTAACGTGGCCGATCTTGCGCCCTGGCCGCACGGACTTGCCGTAGCAGTGGACCTTTGCTGCCGGTTCGCTGGCCAGGGCTGCCGGGTAGGCGGAGAACAGATCCTCGTTCTCGCCGCCCAGGAAATTCTTCATCACCACAACTGGACCCAGCAGGTCCGTGGCGCCCAGCGGCAGATTGAGGATTGCCCGCAGATGCTGTTCGAACTGGCTTGTCACCGAACCGTCCTGGGTCCAGTGACCGGTGTTGTGCGGACGCATCGCCAGTTCGTTGATCAGAAAGCCGGCACCCACGCCCGGGGTTTCGAACAGTTCCACCGCCATCACCCCCGTGACGCCGAGCTCATTGGCGATCCGCAAGGCGGCATTCTCCGCCGCGGCAGCGACGTCCAGCGGGATGTCCAGCGCCGGGGCGATGACTTCGTCGCAGACACCGTCGACCTGGACGGTATGCACCACGGGCCAGGCCCGCGACTCGCCGTCGGGTGTCCTGGCTACAAGGGCCGAGAGTTCCCGGCTGAATTCCACTTTGGCCTCGGCGAGCAGCGGCGACATTGCCTCGAACCAGTCCGCGGTTTCCTCGGCGTCGGCCGCGGAGGCCACGATCCGCACGCCCTTGCCGTCGTATCCGCCGCGCGGGGTCTTCAGGACAACGGGCCAGCCGCTGTCCGCACCGAACGCGATCAGGGCGGCGACGCCGTCGACGGCGGCCCAGCGCGGATTGGGCAGCTCCAGGCGGTCGACAGCGGCCCGCATCACGAGCTTGTCCTGGGCATTGACCAGCGCATCCGGTCCGGGGTGGACGTTGACACCGGCCCGCTGCAGGGCCCGCAGGTGCTCGGTGGGCACGTGCTCATGGTCGAAGGTCAGGACGTCAAGGCCGCGGGAGAACTCAAGGAGATGGTCCAAGTCGGTGTAGTCACCGACCGGGGCATGGGCCACGGCCGAAACTGCCGAAACGTCCTCAGCTTCGGCGAGGACGCGGAGCTCGAAGCCCAGGGCGGTGGCCGCGGGGGCCATCATACGGGCGAGCTGGCCGCCGCCAACCACACCGATCACAGGAAAAGTCACAAGCCCCAGCCTACCGAAAAGCTCGCAATAACCCGGCTTTTGGTAGTCCCGGAGCGGGTTCCGGGCTGCCATTGGCCGGATTTAAGCAAGCTTCGGCAGGGGACGCGCCCGGCACGGCAACCGGCCGCCGGCATGATTCCACGCTGGCCGGTTGCGGCGTCCGGACCGCTGGAGGCGGTGAGCTGCCGGGAATCGGCGCTAAAATGGGCCGTTGGCCCAATGGCCTACGAGTTTACGACGGCCACGGAGGGTCATGATTACTACACTTACCGAGCGCTTGCGCGGACTTGCCTCGCTGTTCTGGCGCGAAGTCGCCAAGTTCGGTGCCGTCGGCGGGGTGGCGTTCATTATTGACAACGGCCTGACTTACTACCTGATGCACGGGCCGATGACCGACAGCGAAGCCAAAGCCCGCTTTGTCGGCGCCACCCTCGCCACGATCTTCTCCTGGATTGCGAACCGTTTCTGGACTTTCCGCCACCGCCGCCAGGACAACGTCCTCCGTGAGCTCGCGATGTTCATCCTGATCAACGGCATTGGCATCGGTATCTCCACCGGGTTCACGGCCCTCGCCAAGTACAGCTTCAACGTGACGGACAAAAACATGCTGTTCGCCGCCGGCATTGTTGGCATCCTGGTTGCCACAGTGGTGCGCTTTTTCGCCTACCGTTTCCTGGTCTTTAATAAGGAACTCGACGAAGAACCGGAATTCTCCCACGACCACGAGATCATCGAGCGGCACCCGCACACCCAGTCCGGCCCCGCCCTCGAGAGCCACCTGGTCCAGGGCAGCACCGCCAAGGACCGGGAAGTCCCCGGCCCGCCGGCCTAAGGCAGCCCTTAGCCGCCGTTGACGCGCTCGTCCGCGAGCAGCTTTTCCGTTACCGTGACCTCGGGGTGCACCAGCACCACCGAACCGTTATGGTGCCAGGCGCCCAAGGCCTGGGCCAACGCTGCTTCCAAGCCGTTGCCGGCCGGCACCAGCAACCGCACGCCGTCCGCCGGGGCCGCCGCAAAGCCGTCCAGCAATCCGCCGTGGCTATGCTCTGCCCCGGTTGCTGACCGCACGGCCCGCCGTGAGGCCTCCGGAGCCACATGCGGCATCAAGACGTCGCCGTGGGAGCGCACCTCGGCGGCATAGTCCAGCACACTGCTGGGCAGCTCACCCGGCCAGCGCATGGCCAACGCCGGCAGCGCCACAGCCAGGACGGCGTCGAAGGCGCCGAGCGCTGCGCCGGGGCCGGGATCGGCGGTGGCCAGCAGTTCGGCCTCGGCGTCGCCGAACACAACCTCCATACCGAGCTGCCAGGCCGCGAGGGCGAGGATGGCGGACTTCCAGTGCGCCGGCAGGTCCAGCCGCAACCGCGTCCCGGGCTCGGCGTCGAGCTCGTCCTGCAACAGGTTGCCTGTCTTTGCGACCCAGTTGTCCAAAACCCGGCCGGAAAGCTCTACCCGCTCGGAGTCGGGCCCGTACCAAGTCAGCCGCGGAGAGGTCGACTGGCCGGAACGCAGGGCTGTCATCAGTTCGATTGCCGGGATGCTCATGGGTTCATCTTGCCACGGCCGAACCGCGTGATCTCCATCACCTGTGTCGCGGGGGTTTAGCTCTGCGGCGCCACGGTGCACGGGGAAGTTTGCCTAAAATTCAGCTAAATGTCCCCGGAAGTGCTCAGTACGCTGATTAATCCGCGTAATCAGCGGGCTGATGCCAAAAAATTACTCGCGTGGCGTGCCCGGCGTTCAGGTAGGAAAGTGATTATTATCCCCGGCGTGGCTTGACTACCGGATACTTACACACGTGTAATTAGGTATCGAAGGCCAAAGCGCTGAATCCCGTACTCAAGCCGAGTGTCAACGGGACAGGCAAGGGCCGCAAAACCAGAAAGGAAACGCCAATGGGGCTAGCAGAGCGTATCCATGAACAGGCCGTCGTTGCTGGGCAGGCCACGGCCACTTACCGTTCACGAGGTGTACCGAGCGACTGGTACGTCGATCCGGCCGATCCGGACGCTGCGGACCGTTACAACGAACGGGCCAAAGACCCGCTGCAGGACCAGGCGACTGCCTTCCTTGCGGCGCACGATGAACTCCTGTCCGGACCGGACCAGGAAAACGATCTTCACGATCCCCCGATGGAACTTCAGACCCTCCATGCCGGCACCACCACGCAGCCGGTGTGGATCGGACTGCCCTCCCAGCAGGACTTCGACGATGAAGGCGAGCTGGGCTGGCAGACGGACGCGCTCTGCGCCCAGACGGACCCGGAGGCATTCTTCCCCGAGAAGGGCGGCTCCACACGCGACGCCAAGAAGGTCTGCGGGGCGTGCAACGTCCGCTCGCAGTGCCTCGAATACGCTCTGTCGAACGACGAGCGTTTCGGAATCTGGGGTGGCCTCTCCGAGCGCGAGCGGCGCCGGCTTAGGAAGCGAGCGATCTAATTCTTCAGGAAGTACGAGTCACCGCCGTTGTGGTTTCCCACGACGGCGGTGACTTTCTCCCCAGGACCCTCGCGGCACTGGCAGCCCAGATCCGGCCCGCAGACGCCTGTATCGGTGTCGACACCGGCTCCCGCGACCAATCCGCGACCCTCCTCCAACAGGCTCTCGGCACCGCCAACGTCACCGTCTATCAGCAGGCCCGCAGCGGCATGGGCGCGGCCGTGCAGGCTGGCCTCGCCGCGCTCGACCCCTGGGACGGCCGCGGCACGTCCAAGGAAGCGCCGGCCGAGTGGATCTGGCTGCTGCATGACGACGCTGCCCCGGCTCCGGAAGCCCTGGCCGAGCTGCTTCAGGCCGTGGAACGTGCACCGTCCGTCACCGTCGCCGGCTGCAAGCAGCTGGACTGGCACTCCGAGCGGCGGCTGATCGACGTTGGGCTCTCCACCAGCCGCTGGGCCGAACGGCTGACCCTGATCGACGCCGACGAGCTCGACCAAGGCCAATATGATGGCCGCAGCGACACGTTTGCCGTCAATTCCGCCGGGATGCTGGTCCGCCGCGACGTCTGGGAGGACCTCGGCGGCTTCGATCCGGCCCTGCCCGGCAGCGGCGACGACGTTGACTTCTGCTGGCGAAACCGGCTCGCCGGGCACCGGGTAGTCGTTGTTCCGGGTGCCAAAATGTTCCACGTCTCGCACCGCCCGCATGCCCTGGGCAATGCGAAGGCGGCGCGCAAGGCGCAGGTGTATCTGCGGCTCAAGCACGCCCCGGTGTGGAAGGTGCCGCTGCATGCAGCCGGTGCCCTGCTGGGGAGCATTTTCAAAGTAGTCCTGAGTATTGCGGTCAAGGATCCGGGCCACGGTTTTTCCCAACTCCTGGCAACGTTTGCTGCGCTTGGCCGGCCCGCTGCCGTGGTCCGCGGGCGGCGCAGTGCTGGCCGGTCCCGCCGCATCCGGCGTTCTGTGATTAAGGGTCTGCAGACACCGCGCCGCGAAGTGTGGGCGCACCGCCGCTCACTGATGGAAGCCCTCGGCGCGGACGATTCAGCGGACGCCCTGGCGGCGAATGATCCGCTGGCCGAACAGCCCACCGGCGACTCGGACGACGACTTCGCCGCGCTCACTACCTCCGAGCGCGGCTGGGTGGGCAACGGCGCGCTTCTCGCCATCCTGATTGCCACCGCAGCCTCCCTGACCGGGCTGCTCAGCCTCTTCCGGGCCGAAGCCGTCTCCGGCGGCGCGATGATCCCCGTCTCGCAGCGGCTCGGTGAGATCTGGGACCACGCCGCCGGCTGGTGGGTGAGCCTCGGCCCGGGGCTTCCCGGCCATGGCGATCCCTTCGGGTACCTCCTCTGGGTCCTCGGCGTGCTCGGCGCCGGCAACGCCAACACCGCGCTGGGCTCGCTGCTGATCCTGGCCATGCCCCTTTCCGCCCTCGGAGCCTGGTTTGCTGCCGGTGCCCTGACGCAGCGCCGGCGCCTCCGGCTCGCGGCAGCCCTCGTGTGGGCCGGCGCACCCGCCCTGCAGGTGGCGCTCAACCAGGGCCGTGTTGGGGCCCTGGTGGTCCATGTCCTGATGCCGGTGCTGGTGCTGGCCCTGCTGCGGGCCACCGGAACCGCCGCGGGACGCGGGCGCTACGCCGTTCCGGCCCCAGGCGAGCGGCGCTTCACCGAGCTGCCGCCAGCCAAGCCGGGCATCAACGGCACCCCGTCCTGGACCGCCGCCGCTGCTGCCGGACTGGCCTTGGCGGCCTGCACAGCAGCAGCCCCTTCGCTGCTGCTGCCCGGCATCGCCCTTGTGGCGCTGTGCGGGGCTCTCCCGGGCCGTCGCGGTCGGACCGTCTGGTGGGCGCTGTTGCCAAGCCTCGCCCTATACATACCGTTCCTGGTCTCCACCCTCGACCGGCCCCGTGCACTGCTCGCCGACCCCGGCGTGCCGCTGGCCTTTGACGCCGCACCCCTGTGGCAGCAGTTCCTCGGCCAGCCGCTGCGCTTCGCAGCCGACGGTGGGCTCACCGGCCTGCCGCTCTTCGGCGCAGGGTTTGCTGTGCCGTGGGCGCTCCTGCTCGCCCTGCTGGTGGGGCTGCCGGTGCTGGCCTTGGCCGTTGCTGCGCTGTTCCTCCCCGGCCGTCCGCCGCGGATCGCGCGGGCCCTTTGGGCCGCGGCGCTGCTTTTGCTGGCCGGCGGCTGGCTCAGCAGCCAGCTCGCCACCGGCGCCGGCGCCGGCGTCCTGGTCACCCCCTTTACGGGCCCCGCCGTGTCGGCGGCAGGCTTCGCCCTGCTGGCGTCGGCGCTGATCGGCGCGGCGGGCCTGCTGGACTCCGCCGACCGCGCGGCCGCCGCAACGGTGGGCCGCAAGGTCGCGACCCGGGTGACCGCGGCCGTAGCAATGGTCTTCCTGCTGGCCGGACCCGCGGCCGGCCTCACCGTGTGGGCCACGCAAAACGTCCTCTCACAATCCACCCTGGCTGCCGCTGGTCCCGGCGCCGGACCGGCTGATTCGCCGGCCACGGCTTCACTGGGCGTCCGCCGGCTGGTGCAGCCCGCAGCGTCCCGGATCCTGCCGGCCACGGCAATCGACCGCGGCGAGGGGCCGGAACAGACTCGAAGCCTGGTCATTTCCACCGGCGATAACGGCACTTTCGACGCCGCACTGATGCGTGGTGCCGGCACCACCCTCGATGCCCTGTCCACCATCGCCGCGGCGCGCCCGATCATGGGTGCGCCGGGTCAGGAGACCGCCCGTGACGACGACGCCGTTGTGGCGTCCGTCCGCAAGGTTGTAGCCACCATCGTCGCAGCCCAGGGCGTGGACCCCCGCGGCGACCTTGAACGGCTCGGCGTTGGCTTCGTGGTCCTTAGGGCAGACGATACCGCGGCGCAACTGACGGCCAGCCGGATGGATGCCGTCCCCGGACTCGTCTCCGTCGGCAAAACCGACGTCGGCTGGCTGTGGCGTATTAGCCCGCTGAACCAGCCGGTAATCCAGGCCGCCGACGTAGCCCACCGGGTGCGGATCGTTGATGGCGCAGGCGCGACAGTCGCGCTGGTCCCGTCCCGCGCCGTGTCCGCCGACGCTGCGGTCGCCGCCGGTCCGGAAGGCCGGCTGGTGGTGCTGGCCGAACGCGCCGATCCGGGCTGGAGTGCCTGGCTCGACGGCCGCCGCCTCACCGCCACCACTTCGGACTGGGCGCAGGCCTTCACCTTGCCGGCCCAGGGCGGGCAGCTAAGTGTCCGCTACGAAGCACCCTGGGCGCTCTGGGCCGGGGTTGCCCAGACCGTCATCATTGGACTGACAGCCCTTCTTGCCATCCCCATGCCTGCCCGCCGGCCAAACACCGGCCTCTCCCGGGACGAAGGCTCCCTGCGTAAGGAACGTCTTGATCCCTAATGACGACCACCCGGTGAACAAAGCCCCGGACGCCCTGCACACCGAGGGGAAGCCCGCGGTCCCTGCAGGCGATCCTGCTGAGACGGCGGGCACACCCGCCAAGCTGGCCCCCCGCGCCAAGCGAAGGACACGCGGGTCGCGCGGGGAGCGTGCTGCTGCCGCTGTACGCGTCCGGCGGCTGGGCGGCGTGCTCGCCGCCGTAGCGCTCGTCGCTGCCGGCGGCGGACTTGTGGCCGCCACGGCGCTTGCCCCGCAGGGGCCGGCCGGCAGCCGCCCCATCGCGGCCCCCCTGGCCGCCGTCCCGGCAGGCAACAGCGTCGGTGTCTGCCCGGGCCCGGCCAGGCTGCTTGACGGCGCGCCCATCGGTACTGACCCGCAATTCAGTCCTGTCTCTGCGACCGCCAAGACCGACGTCAGCGCCATTGTGCTGGCATCCGGCACTGGTGCCCTGCCCGGCAGCAGGCTCGCCGCGCTCACCGGGAGCACGCTGGTGGAGCTTGCCAAGACCACGACTGCGCCCCAAAGCCCTGCCCCCGCACCGACCAGGCCGGCCAATGCCGCGCCCGTGGCCGGGGTGGTGTCCCAGCGCGGAGTCGATGACGTCAGCGTCCTCAGCGCTGACGCCGAAGGCGGCCTGCAGCCCTCCGCGGGAGCTGTGATGAGCTACACGGCAGGGGACGGCGACCTCCGCGGGGCGGCAGCCGCAGGGTGCCAGCAGCCCGCCAACGACCTCTGGCTCGTCGGGGCGAACACCGCACTGGGCCGCACGGCGGTCCTGAAACTGAGCAACGCTTCGAGCAGCCCGGCCACTGTCAGCCTCGACCTCTTCGGAGCCAAGGGCCCCCTCCAGGCCCCGGGCAGCCGCGGGCTCCTGGTCGCGCCGGGAACTACACGCTCCGTCATCCTGGCAGGACTCGCGCCGGGACAGGAACAGCTCAGCGTCCGGGTGCGCAGCGCCGGCGGACCCGTGGCTGCTGTCATCCAGCAGAGCGTTCTGCGCGGGCTGACCCCAGGCGGTGTGGAATTCATTGTCCCCGCTGCGGCCCCGGCCCAGCGCCAGGTGATCTCCGGCGTCGACATCCAGGATCGCGCAGCTGTGGCAGCCTTGACTGCCAAGCCCGGTTTCGCAGACGCCGGTCCGGCACTGCAAATCACGGTGCCGGGGTCCGCCGACGCCGTCGTCGCCATTAAGCTGTACGGCCGGGACGGCCAGAAGGCCCTTCCCGGCGGCGGGGTGGTCACTGCGAAGGCCGGATCAGTCACCCAGGTCCCGCTCGCCGGCGTGCCGGCCGGTCCCTACACTGTGGCGGTCGCTTCGGACGTATCGTTCACCGCGGCAGCCCGCGTCACGCGGGGCCTCAAGGCCGAAGACGCCGCCGACTTCGCCTGGTCGGCGGCCTCGGCGCGGCTGGGAAGCCAACACGTTGTTCCGGTCCCCGGCGCAGGCGACCGCTTCCTCATTTTCGGGGCTCCCGAGGGGCGGGCCACCATTTCCTACTCCCCGATTACTGCGGACGGGAAGATCCGTACGGCCGGTTCCGCTGACATCGCCGGCGGCACCACGGCCTCCATCAGGGTCCCGGACGAGGCCGACGGCGCAAAGGTTGTCGGCTACCTCGTGTCCGCCGCTGGCGATCCCGCCTACGGCGCGGTGCTGCTGCAGCAGGACGGCAGGCAGGATGTCTCAACGATTACCATTGCCCCGGGGGCTGCGGGCCAAGAGCAGGTGCCTGTCACCCTCGGGTACTGACCACACCCTGGCCAAGAGACCGCCGCAGCGAACCGCGGCGGCTAACTAGTATCGGCGTCGGTAGACCGGGTCCAGTGACTCGGGCGGAACGCCGAGCATCTCAGCCGTGTACTCCACCACAACGTCATGGACCAGGTCCTGAAGTTCCTCGCGGCTCGCGCAGGCATGTTCGACTACCCGCCGGTACAGGGTGATGACCGGCCCCTCCTCCGCCGTAGCGGGGGAGCAGGACCCCATGGGTGCGGGAGTGCGCTCCGCCACGATTTGTTCCAAGCCCGGCGGAATCTCGTCGACGGCGAAACGGACACCGTCCAGCGGTTTGCCCCAAATGTCATGGAGCCGCTCCGCCGAGTCGAGGACGAAGTCGTCGAAGCGATCGGAACGGGTCCGGTAGCCGGGCAGTGTTGGCAGCATAAGCTCCCCGCGGAGCCCCCGGCCGTGCCGGTTCCTCCGCCGCTGGCGGAAGCCCCGCGCCGGCGCGGCGCGCCCGGAAGCGCCTGCTGTGGACCCGGCGTCGGGACGTCCGGCGTCGCTTTCAGCCAAGCGGACCGTAAAACCCGGATCGTGGTGCGATGACTGCATATCTCGACTCTAAACCCGGCGAAAGGTTTCCGCGACACGGGCGCCCGACCCGCCGTCAGCGTGCCGGGCGCCCCCTCCCGGTCCGGGGGAGTAGTCTGTGATGTCGTGGGTGCCATTCGTCTTTGTTCAAGGTCAGCCTGCCGCAATTCAGCGGTGGCCACTTTGACGTACGTGTACGCCGACTCCACGGCCGTCCTGGGACCACTGGCAACCTATGCCGAGCCGCACTGTTACGACTTGTGTGAACAGCATGCCGGGTCCCTGACCGTCCCGCGCGGCTGGGAAGTGCTGCGGCTGGCCATGCCGGCTACCCCGGCAGGTCCCGGTCCAGATGACCTCCTCGCCCTTGCCAACGCCGTCCGGGAGGCGGCCTCCCGGCCGGCCGCACCGGAACCGGGGCAAAGCCGGCGCGGCGTCCATCCGGCACTGGAAGCTCCGGCCGGCTCCGAGGGCACCCGCCGGGGGCATCTGCGTGTGCTGCGGGAACCTTCCTAGACCGCAACTGGCGGTAGGCTGGGAACTGCAAAATCCGTAAGCTAGCCGCGTCTGCTGCGGCGCCCACCAGGGAGCGTTCACCATGCCGAAGATCAGTCCCGAACTGTTGTCTGTCCTGAGATGCCCCGTAACAGGTTCCCCGCTGGTACAGGACGGCGAGGAACTCGTCACCGCCGCGGCCGGAGCCGACGGCGAAAAACTGCGCTACGCGATCGAGGATGGCATCCCCCTGTTGCTGCCGCCGGAATTGCTGCCGGCCGCCGCTGCTGCCCCGGCTTCCCAGCACGACGGCGGCCAGCCGGCCGCAGGCCTTTCCACCGCCGCTTCCGGGCACGCGGACACTTAGCCTCCAGCCCCATCACATTGACGTTCGGCACCGAAGTACTTTTCAGCCACCGATAAGCACAACTATCGACTTCACAGGCGGCCAGGTCCAGGACCTGCCCGCCGGCCACAACAAAGGATTCAGATGACTCTCGATTACAAGATTGCGGACATTTCCCTGGCCGAGGCCGGCCGTCACCAGATCCGCCTCGCGGAGCACGAGATGCCCGGCCTGATGTCCCTGCGCGAGGAATTCGGCGCGAGCCAGCCGCTCAAGGGTGCCCGGATCGCCGGATCGCTGCACATGACGGTGCAGACGGCAGTGCTGATCGAGACGCTCACGGCGCTTGGCGCCGAGGTCCGCTGGGCTTCCTGCAATATCTTTTCGACCCAGGATGAAGCCGCCGCAGCCGTGGTGGTCGGCACCGGAACCGCTGAGGATCCGCAGGGTGTTCCCGTGTTCGCCTGGAAGGGCGAAACGCTCGAGGAATACTGGTGGACTGCCGAGCAGATCCTCACCTGGCCCGGCGCGGACAGCAACCCGGATCTTGGACCGAACATGATTCTCGACGACGGCGGCGACGCCACCATGCTGGTCCACAAGGGCGTCGACTTCGAAGCGCTCGGCGCTGTCCCGGCCACCGCTGACGACGAGTCCGAGGAGGGCCGCGTCTTCCTTGAGGTGCTGCGCGCTTCGCTGCAGGCCGATCCGCAGAAATGGACCCGGATCGGCTCGCGCCTGCTGGGTGTCACCGAGGAAACCACGACCGGCGTGCACCGCCTCTACCAGCTCGCGGAGCAGGGAAAACTGCTGTTCCCGGCCATCAACGTCAATGACTCCGTCACCAAGAGCAAATTCGATAACAAGTACGGCATCCGCCACTCCCTCCCGGACGGCATCAACCGCGCCACCGACGTGCTGATGGGCGGCAAGGTCGCAGTCGTCTGCGGCTACGGGGATGTGGGCAAGGGTGCGGCCGAGGCGTTCAGGGGCCAGGGTTCACGCGTTATCGTCACCGAAATCGACCCGATCTGCGCGCTGCAGGCCGCAATGGACGGCTACCAGGTTGCGAAACTGGAATCCGTGCTGGCGGAGGGCCACATCTTCATCACCACCACTGGAAACAAAGACGTCATCATGGCCGAGCACATGGCCGGGATGCGGGACAAAGCCATCGTGGGCAACATCGGCCACTTTGACAACGAGATCGACATGGCCGGACTCGCCCGGATCCCGGGCATCACAAAGGTCGAGATCAAGCCCCAGGTCCACGAGTGGGTGCTCGACGCCGGGACCGCGGATGAGCGCTCCATCATCGTGCTGTCCGAAGGCCGCCTGCTGAACCTCGGGAACGCCACCGGGCACCCGTCCTTCGTGATGAGCAACTCCTTCGCCAACCAGACCATCGCGCAGATCGAGCTTTTCACCAAGCGGGACCAGCCGGCAGAGGAGCGGGAGTACAACAAGCAGGTTTACGTGCTGCCCAAGATCCTCGACGAGAAGGTGGCGCGGCTTCACCTCGGCGCACTGGGCGTCGAACTCACCGAACTGTCAAAGGAGCAGGCCGAATACCTGGACCTCACGGTTTCCGGTCCGTACAAGCCGGACCACTACCGCTACTAGGACCGGGCCGGCGCCGTTTCACCAGGGCGCAGCAACGGCAGATGACTGAGTAGAAGGCTCCGGACGTCCGTTCGGGGCCTTCTTCGTGACCTGATCGTGGCGGAGCCGAGGGCGGGGTCGGCAGGAAAGTCATTTATGCTTTCTAGGTAACGTCTGGAAGGAACCGAGTATTTTGAACGCCCCGAGAAGCCGGAGCACCGGCCGCAAGCTTGCCGTGATCGGTGCGGTCTGCGCGCTTGCCGCGGCCGGCGGAGTGTTCGCTGCGGGGCCCGGATTGGCCCATGCATCCTTCGCTTCCGAGGCCGCTTCGCCGGAACGCTCGACGCCGGGACTCGCTTTCCCGGTGGTGGCGCCCGCGCAGCTGAACGTTGCGCCCGCGAATGGGGCCAAACAGGTGAACCCTGCCGCGCCGGTGACCCTTAAGGTCAGCAACGGCCACATCGACCGAGTGTCCCTGACGAGCGCATCCGGCGACGCCATCGATGGAACCCTGAGCGCTGACGGCACCGGCTGGACGGCAGCCGCCGCGCTGAAGTTCAACACCCGCTACAACTACACCTTCTCCGTGGTGGACGCAGCCGGCCGCAAGGACACCTCGACGCGGAGCTTCACCACCGTCTCGACCGCCAACGAGGCCGACGCTGCCATCTACCCGCTGGACGGGATGAAAGTGGGCGTGGCACAACCGCTGCAGATTACCTTCAGCGAGCCAGTCCTGAACCGGGACGCCGTCGAAAAGGCCATTAAGATCAGCTCCACCTCCGGTCAGGCCGGTGCCTTCCACTGGTTCAGTAACACCATGGTCAGGTACCGACCGGAAAACTTCTGGACCGCAAACAGCACCATCACGATGGACATGCAGCTCTTTGGCGTCGACCTCGGCAACGGGCAAATCGGTAACTTCAACAAAAAGGTCACCGTCCACATCGGCGACAAAAAGGTCGCCATTGCGGATGCGACGGCGCACACCTTTACGGCCAGCGTCAACGATCAGCAGCTCGGCCAGTGGCCCGCGACCATGGGTGACACCCGGTTCCCGTCGGCCCGCGGATACCTTGTGTTTATGGAGAAGTACCGCGTGGAGCACATGGATGCGTCCACGATCGGCCTGAAGCCGGGCGACCCGGCTTACTACGGCCAGCTCGACGTCAACTACGCCACACGCCTGACCCCGAGCGGTGAGTTCATTCATCAGGCCACGGATTCCGCGATGCCCTATCTCGGCGTCGCCAACCTCTCGCACGGCTGCATCGGACTGGGGCCCGACGGCGCAAAATGGGTCTTCGAGAACATGACAACCGGTGACGTGGTCCAGGTCGTCAACACCGATGGCGACTTTGCCGCCGTAGACGACGGCTACGGGGACTGGAACATTCCCTGGGCGGAGTACGCGAACTGAGCGAGTGCCCGCCAGCGGTTGACCGGTGGCGGCAGGATTATCTTTGGGGGAGCAGGGCATGGGCAAGGTCTTGAGGCGCCGGGCAGCGCCGCGCGGACGCGGCGGGCACCAAGTCCGCCGGCTGCCAGTTGGCAGGAAAAGCGGCAAGATGCTGGCCGTGCTGGCAGTTTGTGCTGCAGTCGGAGCCGGCGGCATTGGCATCGCTGCGGGGCCCGGCAGGGCCGAAGCGGAAATGCCCTCAGAGGCGGCAGCCCCGATGCGAAACGTCGCCGGACTCGCGGCACCGGTGGTAAAAGCCGTGGAGCTCGGCGTGACTCCGAGCGACGGGGCCAAAGCCGTGAACCCCGCTGCACCCACGTCCGTCAAAGCAATCAACGGCACGGTAACTGACGTTGTGCTCGAGCGTGCCTCAGGCGGCGGCGGCATCCCGGGTACCACGAGCCCGGACGGGTCCACCTGGACGGCCGGGGATCCGCTTGAATTCGACACGCAGTACACGTACAGGTTCACGATTGTCGACCAGGCCGGCCGTGAAACTAAAAAGGCGCAGACCTTCGCGACGGTTGCCCGGGCCAATGAGGCGGACGCCGCCGTATATCCGCTCGGCGGCAGCACCGTCGGCGCGGGCCAGCCCATCGAGATCGTCTTCAGCGAACCTGTGCTGAACAAGGAGGCATTGGAGCAGGCCGTCACCGTCACGGCGTCCTCCGGCCAGGCGGTGGCGTGGCGCTGGTATTCGGACCGGCGCGTCAGGATCCGCCCTGAGGCGTTCTGGGCCGCCAACAGCGAGATTACCGTGGACCTGTCACTTTTCGGCGTCGACTTCGGCAACAAGATGATCGGCAACGCGGACACCAAGGTCTCGTTTAAGGTTGGCCCGCAGCGTCTGGCAGTTGTTGATGACATCACCAAAAAGATGAACGTATATTTCGACGGCCAGCTGGTCAGGACCGCTCCGGTTACGCTGGGCGATGCTGAGTGGCTCTCGCCCACCGGGTTCGCCGTGATCATGGAGCAGGAACGCAACTCCAAGTTCAATGCCGGCAGCATCGGGCTGAAGCCCGGCGACAAGGGCTACTATCCGCCGCTGACGGTGGAGTACGCGAACCGGTTGACAAGCTCCGGGGTGTACGTCCACCAGGCCCTCGAGTCGGCGTGGGGTGCGGTCGGCAAGTACAACGTCTCGCACGGATGTGTTGGGTTGCTCCCGGCCGACGCCGCTTGGTTCTTTAACAACATGAAGACCGGCGACGTCGTCCAGACCCTCAATACGGGTGCTCCGGCCGTGGAACCGCTCGAAGGCTTCGGCGACTGGAACATCCCCTGGGCCGAGTACGCCAAACGCTGACGGGCCGGCCCGGAAACCGGCGGGCACCGGCCCTACAGCCTTAGTAGCCGTTCCGTTGAAACCCCGTCCCGTTCGGGGTGGCATCTCGCCCACAGTCGGGCGCGGGCGGTAGGCTCGGAGGCAGATATGTAGCGTTGCCGGGCCGAGCCCGGCGGCGCGGCCGCCTACGGAAGCGAAGCTGCAGTGACTGACTCAAGTCCCACCCCTCCGAACCGACAGGATCCGCCGCTGGATCCGGCCGATGACTCTGGCGAGCCGGCGTTCGACTGGATGAAGCCAAGGTCCGCGGAACAGCGTCCTTCAGCGGCCGTTGACCGAACTCCGGTGGCGGCCGCCGGCACCACGGTGGCCGCGGCCACGCCAGCGGCCACCACGCCCGTGGCAGCAACTCCGGTGGCAGCAGCTTCGGAGCGCCGGCAGGCCGGAACCCGCGCCGACCGCAAAGCTGCCGAAGCCGCCGTCGAACCGTCCCAGCGCGGCCAGGGCTCGCACTTCAGCGAGCCGCTGCCCACTTCGGCGCTGCAGCTCCGGCCCCCGGAGGAAGAGGTGCAGCGCCGAAACGCCGAGCGGGAACACGCGGCGAACGCCAAGCCCGTGGCGCCGCGGGTGATGCAGGTCCTGCTCGCAGTGTGCTTCCCGGTTATTCTGCTGGTCCTGGCCGTCCGGGCGATCGCCAGCCCGCTGTTCCTTTGGGTTGAGTACAACCGCCCCGGTTTTCCGGGCGACGGCTACGGCTTCAGTACCGATGACCGCCTGACCTACGGCTCCTACGCCGTGGACTACCTGAGCAACTGGGCCGGACCCCGCTACCTCGGCGAACTGGTCCACCGCGGCGGCGACAAGCTTTTCCGGGACGGCGAGGTCAGTCACATGGCCGACGTCAAGCTTGTGATCCTCTCGACCTTCGGCGCCGGTGCCCTGCTGATCCTGTTGAGCCTGATTGCCGTGATCTACTTGCGCCGCCGCACGGCCGGCGGGGTTCGGCGTGGCTTGTTTGCAGGCTCCATCATCTCCCTCGTTGTCGTCACCAGCCTCGGCGTGCTGGGTGCGCTCGGCTGGGAACAGTTCTTCACCGAATTCCACAGTGTTTTCTTTGCCAGCGGCACCTGGACCTTCTCGTTGCAGGACACCCTGATCAGGCTTTTCCCGGCCCAGTTCTGGGTCGACGGCGGGATCGTGATCGCCGCCCTGGTGCTGATCGCCTCGCTGCTCACCTTGATCCTTACCTGGCCGACCCGCAAGCGCCGGGGACTGCCGAAACGCGGCGCCAAGAGCGCGGAACCGGACGCGGCGGCGGTCGCGCACACTGCCTCCGGCGATGGTGTCCCTGGCTCCCCGGCGAACCTTGCCGGCGAAGCGAACCCTGGCTCCCCGGCGAACCTTGCCGGCGAAGCGAACCCTGGCGGCGAAGCGGACAAGCCCAAGCGGTCGCTCTTCCGCCGGAACAAGACCGATCAGGCCGATGCACCAGCCGATACCGCACCAGCCGACACCCTGGACACCCCCGCGCGCGGAAGCTCAAGCACCGTGTAGCGCACTGGCCGGCGACTCCGGACAGGCACAGCAAGCGGCTGGCACCCATGGTGCCGGCCGCTTCCCTGCATCCGGGGCCGATCCTGCGGTGTTAGTCGTAGATGCGGTTAATCTGCGCTTGGAAGTCACGCACAACGGCTGCGCGCTTGAGCTTCAGGGACGGTGTCAGGTGACCGGACTCCACCGTAAAGTCGGCGTCCAGGACCACGAAACTGCGGATGGACTCGGCCTGGGAAACCAGGGCATTCGCGTCGTCCACGGCGCTCTGCAGGGCCACCCGGACCAGATCACTGCCGCGGGCCGTGGCGGTGCTCATCGCCGGAACCTTGTGGGCGGCGCACCAGTTTTCCAGGCCCTCCGGGTCCAGGTTGATCAGGGCTGATACGAAGGGCCTGCCGTCGCCGATCACCACAGCCTGCAGAACCAATTCGTGTTCGCGGATCTTTTCCTCAAGCGGCCCGGGGGCGACGTTTTTGCCGCCGGCGGTGACCAGCAGATCCTTTTTCCTGCCGGTGATGGTCAGGAAGCCGTCCGCGTCCAGTGACCCCAGGTCGCCGGTGCGGAAAAACCCGTCCACAAACGCCTCCGCGTTGGCCGCGGCGTTGTTGTGGTAACCCTTGAAGACGCCGATACCCTTGACCAGGATCTCGCCGTCTTCGGCGACCCGGATGGTGGTTCCGGGTACCGGTATGCCAACCGTCCCCACCTTGGTCCGCGTGGGAGTGTTGGCCGTACAGGGTGCCGTCGTTTCGGTGAGGCCGTAGCCTTCCAGGACAGGGACTCCTGCGCCCCGGAAGAAGTGCGCGTCGTGGGGGCTCAGCGGGCTGGCTCCCGAAACCGTGTAGCCCAACTGTCCGCCGAATGCCTGCCGCAGTTTGGGGTACAGCAGCCGGTCAAAAAGGGTGTGCTTGGCCCGGATCACCAGCCCGGGCCCGGCCCCCTCGCCCCGAGCGGCGGCGTCGAGTTGTTTTGAGTAGTCCACCGCGACGGCGGCGGCGGCCAGGAA
This sequence comes from Pseudarthrobacter sp. PH31-O2, assembly GCF_030063265.1. Taxonomy (NCBI): domain Bacteria; kingdom Bacillati; phylum Actinomycetota; class Actinomycetes; order Micrococcales; family Micrococcaceae; genus Pseudarthrobacter; species Pseudarthrobacter sp. PH31-O2. Next base: position 143,086 of record NZ_JASIST010000002.1, read on the forward strand.
CAGGCGTTCCTTCCCGGCCAGGGCCGCCTTGTGGGCGGCGCCGGCGTAGATTTTCTCGAAGATTCGGGGCACAACAAGCAGGAAGGTCGGTTTGAAGCTGGCCAGGTCCGCGAGCAGTTCCTTGGCGCTGGCGGTGTGTCCGAGTGTGGTTCCTGCGCTCAGGCAGATCACCTGGACTGCGCGGGCCAGGACATGGGCCAGCGGCAGGAACATCAGGGTCCGGGTGCGGGGCTGCAAGAGGATCTCGGGCAGGAACGGCACGATGTTCCTGGCGACGAGGGCGAAGTTTCCGTGGGTGATTTCGCAGCCTTTGGGCCGGCCCGTCGTTCCGGAGGTGTAGACGAGTGACGCGACGTCGGCAAGGCCGGCCGCGGTCCGGTGCTGTTCGAGTTCGGCGTCGCCAACCCCGCTGCCTGCCGCCGCCAGGCTGGCAAGGTTAGGGGCGTCGCCGTCGTAGTCCATCCGCACTACGGACAGCACCGCGTCACCGAGCACCGCTGAGCTGTCCAGGACCTCACGCACAAGCCCCGCCCGCAGCTCGTTCTCCGCGAAGACCCGCCGGGCCCCGGAGTCGTGCAGGATCCATTCGATCTGGCTAGCCGAGGATGTCTCGTAGATGGGAACGGGGACGCCGCCGGCGAACCAGACGGCAAAGTCCACCACGGTCCACTCGTAGCGGGTGCCGGACATCACCGCTACCGTCTCGCCGGGAGTGATGCCGCCGGCGATCAGGCCCTTGGCCAGTGCCCGGACCTGGTCCAGGAACTGCGCTGCGGAGACGTCGGCCCAACCGGCCGGTCCTTTGCGGGAGTAGAGCGCATGCACGGGATCCTGGGCATGCTGTGCCAGCAGCAGGTCGGTTACGTTGCTCCCCGGGTCGAGGTTGACCAGCAGTCCGGTGCTTGCTTCTCTCACAGCCATGTCTCCGTTCCGGGTCCGCCTGGTGCCGGTGGACGTCACCTGCAATCCTGCCCTAGATCCAGGACGGCATCCACATCCGGAACCGCCAATCCTGGTAGGTGATGGTCTCGGCGGTCCAGACCGGATAGAAGAAGGCCGAGACGACGATCGCCGTGACCACAAAGAGTGCCACGAGGTACAGTCCGGAACGACGGCGCCACAGCGGATCCGTGCGCTGGCCCAGGACAAGCCCCAGACAGTAGACGAGGGCCAGCACCAGGAAGGGCTCGAAGGACACGGCGTAGAAGTAGAACATGGTTCGCTCCGGGTAGAGGAACCAGGGGAGATAGCCGGCTCCCACGGCCGCGAGCACGGCCCCGGCACGCCAGTCCCGCCGCCCGGCCCACCAGAAGAGCAGCACACCAAGGCAGACGGCGGCACCCCACCAGATCACAGGGTTGCCCACCGACAGGATTGCCGTTGTGCAGCTGGCGGTATCGCAGCCGGGACTGCCCGGTTTGGGGGATTCGTAGAAGAAGGACGTGGGCCGGCCGAGCACCAGCCAGCTCCAGGCGCTGGCCTCGTACGGGTGCTCCGAGCTGAGGCCCTGGTGGAACCTGTAGGCCTCCAGATGGTAGTGCGCCAGCGACCGAACGGCGTTGGGCAGCCAGCCCCATTCCGCCGAGGGCACGGCCGCGGCCCAGTTCCGAAAGTAGGCGTCCTTGGACAGGAACCACCCGGTCCACGTGGCGGTGTACACCAGCGCGGCGACCGGGACGATGCCCAGGAAGGCGGGGATTCCGTCCTTGAGGATCCCGCCGCTGATCCAGCCGTGGATTCCGGCGATCCGGCGTGCGCTCAGATCCCAGAAGACGGTCAGCAGCCCAAAACCGGCCAGGAAAAACAGCCCGGACCACTTAGTGCCAACCGCCAATCCCAGGCACACACCGGCGGCGAGGCGCCACCAGCGGATCCCCAGCCAGGGGCCCGACGCCAGCTGGAGCAGGCCGGGCCGTCCGTCCGGGGCGGCGCCTGCCTGACGGCCCAGCCGCACGGCCAGCCGGCGGCGGCCGTCGTCGCGGTCCATCAGCAGGGCGCCGAACGCGGCAAGGACCCAGAACATCAGGAAGATGTCCAGCAGCGAGGTCCGCGACATCACCAGGTGGTGCCCGTCCACCGAAAGCAGCACACCGGCCACGGCTCCGAGGGTCAGGGAGCGGAAAAGCTTCTGGGCGATCAGGGCCAGCAAGAAGATGGAGAGCGTGCCGGTCAGGGCCGCCCCGAACCGCCAGCCGAAGGGGTTGTCCGGGCCAAAGAGCCACATGCCGGCGGCAATCATCCACTTCCCGACCGGCGGGTGGACCACATATTCAGGCGTGTCCAGCAGCACCTGGGGATTTCCGGCGACGAAGGAATCGTTGGCTTTGTCAGGCCACGCGCGTTCATAGCCGCTGACCAACAGCGAGTAGCCGTCCTTGACGTAATAGGTCTCGTCGAACACCAGGCTGCGGGGGGAATCCAGCCGGACAAACCGCAGAATTCCGCCCAGGGCCGCGCTGATGGACGGGACAAGCCAGAACCACAGCCGGAGCGACGGCGGATAGTCCCGCCAGCTCCGGAGGCTGCCGATCAGGCGTTCCTGGAGGGCATCGACGGTAAACGCCTCCGCCGGGCGGCTGAGCCAGCGGTGCCCCTCCAGATTGCGTCCGGTGCGGGGGGCTGGGGGGGCCGATCCGGCGGAACCGGCTTCTACGGTCCGCGTGGGGGTCTGCGTCACGAAGCCCATGCTACCTTTTGCGGCCCGGCGTCCGGCCCGGCGCACGGACCGGGAGTCGTCTCCATGCGCCGCTCCCCGGCAGTAGGCTGGTCGTGTGGACCCTATATTCAGCATTTCCCCGAACCCTCCCGGCGACAAGCTGGTCCGCTCGGACGACGTCGAGGATGGCTCCGGTCCCCGGCCCGGGGAAAACCCCGGAACGGGGCCGGTACCGCAAACCGGCGGCCCGGGACGGATCGTGTTGGCGGCAACGCCGATCGGAAACGCCGGGGACGCTACCTACCGGCTGGTCGAGCTGCTGACAACGGCGGACATCGTCGCCGCCGAGGACACCCGGCGGCTGCACCGGCTGGTGCAGACTTTGGGGATCACTGTTTCCGGGCGGATCATCAGCTATCACGAGCACAACGAGGACGCCAAGACCGGCGAACTCCTTGACCAGGTACGCGCCGGCAAGACCCTCGTGATGGTGACCGACGCCGGTATGCCCTCCGTCTCGGACCCCGGCTTCCGCCTCGTCGAAGGAGCCGTCGCCGCCGGCCTGACTGTCACCGCAGCACCCGGGCCGTCAGCAGTCCTCACCGCACTCGCGCTCTCCGGGCTGCCTACGGACCGCTTCTGCTTCGAGGGCTTCCTGCCCCGCAAAGCCGGCGAACGCTCCTCGCGTCTCGCGGATCTCGACGCAGAACGGCGCACGATGGTGTTTTTTGAGGCCCCGCATCGGCTCGAACCGATGCTTCGGGCGCTGCGTGAGCGGTTCGGCGCGGACCGCCGGGCGGCGGTCTGCCGGGAACTGACGAAGACTTACGAGGAAGTCATCCGGGGCACTCTGCGCGAACTGCTCGAGTGGGCCGAGTCCAACGAGGTGCGTGGCGAGATCGCCGTCGTTGTGGGCGGCGCCCCGGAGCGGGCTCCGGGGCGGCCGGAAGATCTGGTCGCCGACGTGAATGCGCTGATGGCGCAGGGAATCCGGCTCAAGGAGGCCGTCGCGGCTGTGGCGGAGGACGCCAGGGTCAGCAAGCGGGAACTCTATTCCGCGGTGCTTGCGGCCCGGTAGCGCCCTTGTCGCCGGCCCGGGCTAGCGCTGTGCAGCTGCACAGCGAACCCCGCTCGGCGTAGTGCGGACAAGCGTAGACAGTCTCCAGAGCACGGCAGTACCGTGGCAGTAAATGCAGCGCCCTGCGTATGGTTTTTCGAACGGCGCTGAACCGAACCCATCCAACCGAATTGCTGACGAGGGAGTCAACCGTGACTGCAACTACCCAGCCCATTGTTACCGCCGAGCGTGAGAGCGCCCTGCTGGCTTCTGTTCCGACCGGCCTGCTGATCGGCGGCCAGTGGCGCCCGGCTGCCTCCGGCAAGACCTTTGACGTGGAGGACCCCGCCACGGGCAAGGTTCTGCTGAGCATTGCCGATGCCGGGCCCGAAGACGGGGCCGCCGCCCTCGACGCCGCGGCTGAGGCACAGGATTCCTGGGCGAAGGTCCCGGCCCGGGAGCGCGGGGAGATTCTGCGCCGGGCTTTCGAGCTGGTCACCGCACGGGCTGATGATTTTGCGTTGCTGATGACGATGGAGATGGGCAAACCGCTGGCCGAGGCCCGCGGCGAGGTCACTTACGGTGCGGAGTTCCTGCGCTGGTTCTCCGAGGAAGCTGTCCGCGCCTTCGGCCGCTACTCCGTCTCCCCGGACGGAAAGTCCCGGCTGCTGGTGACGAAGAAGCCGGTGGGCCCGTGCCTGCTGATTACGCCGTGGAACTTCCCGCTGGCGATGGCGACCCGCAAGGTGGCCCCCGCCGTCGCCGCGGGCTGCACGATGGTGCTCAAATCCGCGAACCTGACGCCGCTGACGTCCCAGCTGTTCGCCGCGGTGATGATGGAAGCCGGGCTGCCCGCCGGTGTCCTGAACGTTATCCCCACCTCCACTGCCGGGGCCACGACCGGTCCGCTGATCAAGGATTCCCGGCTCCGGAAGCTTTCCTTCACCGGCTCCACTGAAGTTGGCCGCCGGCTGCTCGCCGATGCCTCCGAAAACGTGTTGCGGACCTCGATGGAGCTCGGCGGCAACGCCCCGTTTGTGGTCTTCGAGGACGCCGACGTCGACGCAGCCGTCACCGGGGCGATGCTGGCGAAGCTGCGCAACATGGGCGAGGCCTGCACGGCCGCTAACCGGTTCATTGTGCACGAGTCCGTCGCCGACGAGTTCGCAGAGAAGTTCGCCGCGAAGATGGCGGATATGACCACTGCCCGCGGTACGGAAGCCGACTCCAAGGTCGGCCCGCTGATCGATGCGAAGAGCCGGGACAAGGTCCACGAATTGGTCTCCGATGCCGTGGCGGCCGGTGCGGTCACAGTGATCGGCGGCGCCGCCGTCGAGGGTCCGGGATACTTTTACCAGCCCACCATCCTCAAGGGCGTCACCGAGGGCACCCGGATCCTGTCCGAGGAAATCTTCGGACCCGTCGCCCCGATCATCACCTTCGACACCGAGGACGAGGCCGTCCGCCTCGCGAACAACACCGAGTACGGCTTGGTGGCCTATGTCTTTACCAAGGACCTCAACCGGGGCATCAGGATGGGCGAACGCCTGGAGACCGGCATGCTGGGCCTGAACGCCGGCGTCGTCTCCAACGCGGCTGCACCCTTCGGCGGGGTCAAGCAGTCCGGCCTGGGCCGCGAAGGCGGCCTGGAAGGCATCGAGGAATACCTCTACACCCAGTACATCGGCATCGCCGACCCGTACGCCGGCTAGTACCACGTCCGCTGGCCGGGACGCTTCAGCTCCGGCGCAGCCAACGCACCCGGCGCAGCGCTTCACGGGTCCCCAACCAGGCCCGTGCGATGCCGTGCCGGGTGCGTTGTGCTGTCCGGCGGCTGGCGTGAAAAGGCGCCGCCGCGGCTCGCCGCCAGAGACCCAGGATGGAAGGCGGCAGCCAGACCGCGCGCCAGCGCGCCAGCGGTCCCGCGTGGGCGCGCAGGGACGTCCGGACGGCCAAAATGAGGGGAGCAGCGGAGCTTGCGGCGCTGCCGTCCTGGCTGGTTCCGCCGGCCGGACTCCCGTTGCCGGCCGGACTCCCGTTGCCGGCCGGGCTCCCGTTGCCGGCAGGGCTTGCGGGGCGGGCAGGGACGACGTCACCGTCGTTCCCGGCGGGCGGGCGGCCGTAGCGACGGCGTTCGAAGTCGGCCGTCAGGGACCTGACGGCGATGTGGCCGTCCGCATCGATGCCCTCTGGCTCTCCCAGTGCACCCGAGGACCGCAGCCTGGCTGAGAAATGCCGCGGAGTCTCGCTGGTCTGCGGCGGCAGGCCGTAATCCGTGCTGAGATCGCGCAATTCTGCCCAAGCCTGCAGCGCTGCCGCCGTGCCGCCCCCGGAACCGTTCAATCGGCGGCGCCGCACGGCGCCGCGGGCCAGTTGCGGTGAGGCCAGCAACAGCACCAGGACAAGCAACGCGCCGGTGCCGTAGAGCGCTGGCACCAACACGCTTGCCGCGCCCGCCCCGGCGGCGGCGTCCGGCAGCGGCAGCGGAGCCACAGTGGGCACCGGTGACGTGCTGGGGTTCGAGCTTGGAATGAGGCCGTCGTTATTTTCATTGGTACTGGCGCCGCCGGGGGCCGAGCTGTCCCTGGCGTAGGCGGGAACGACTCCGCGCGAGGGGGTGGGTTCGAAGGGGACCCAGCCAAGGCCCTGGAAATAGAGTTCGGGCCACGCATGGGCGTCGCGGGCGTCGACCTCATATTCCGGCAGGGCGCCTTGGCCTCCGATCGACACAGTGGCCCCGGTGGGCCGGCCCGGCGCGTAACCGACCGCAATCCGGCTGGGGATGCCTTCCAACCGTGCCATCACGGCCATGGCCGAGGCGAAATGGATGCAGTACCCGCTTTTCTGGGTCAGGAAGTCAGCCAGGACAGACAGGCCGTTGCCGTCATACCCGCCCTGGACCGGGGACTGCAGCGAATAGGTGAACTCTGCGGAACGCAGGTAGCGCTGGATGGCGATGGCCCGGGCATAGGCGGTGTTGTTTCCGGCGGTCACAGCGTCGGCGGTGGTGCGCACGATTTCCGGAACGTTCGCCGGCTCTCGGGTGAACTCCTCGGGGATTCCCAGCACCGGCCCACCGGACTGCGCCAGCAGATCCGGGGTGAGCTGGGGCGCGGCGGAGAGCACTACGTACTGCTGGTCGCGGGAGTTCGTGTCAACACCTTTGATACTCAGCGTGGCAGGATCCCAGCTCCAGCGGCCGGTGAGGCCGTTCACTGCCTCCGGCGCGTACGGCGCCGGCAGGTAGGGGCTGGTGAACTGTCCGGTGTTCACCGCGGTGACCACCCTGACTTCGGCTGCGGCGGATTCGAGGCCCGATTCGATCCTCCCCGTGCCGAGCCGGCGCGTTTCGGCGCGGTCATCCGGTGTCCAGTTGTCGCCGTCGAAACTGTCGACCGTCACGGACCTCAGGTACGGCGTGCTGGACGCATTGGTGGCAAAGGTGATCCGGCCGTCACCGGCGGGGCTGCGGAGGCTGTTGCCCAGGCTGATCATGGGGTTCAGTCCCGAAGCCGGACCGAAAGGATTCAGCCGCGAGCCCTGCGGGAACGTCCCCTGGTCGAAACCCGGAATCACCACCTGGGCCAGGAGCGTAACGGTCAGCGCAACCGCGGCAGTCAGGGAGCCGCGCCGTAACTGCCCAGAGCTGCGGACGGTGTCCGCCCCGGTGCGCGGGTCGGGCGTGAACCAGTGGCTGCACCCCAGAATCATCAGGTAGCCGGCCGCTGCCGCCGCGAAGCCCAGCGCGCCGACGCTCTGCGGCTTGATCATGGCGGGAACGATAAGGATGGCAAGGATCCCGAGCCCGCTGGTGGCCGGCAACCGCAGCGGATAGGCGAGGGCATCGACCAGGATCACCATCAATCCCAGGGCGGCGCACACCACCAGGACGATGCCCGCATTCGGAGCCACCGGGGCACTTTCGGACAGAACCGTCTCGCTGGCCCGGCGCACGTACCGCCCCAGCTGCGTCACAGTGGTGTCCGAGGGGATAAAGCCGGCGATGCTTTGCGCACGGAAAAAGGTAAACGTCAGTACCAGCACCAGTGCCGCCAGCGAACCGGCCGTCACGACGGCGCTGCGCCAGCGGAGCGTGCGGAGCCCGGCCATCGTAAAGGCCACGGCGAAAACCGTGGACAGTACGGGGGAGAACCAGGACCATCCCCGCAGCACCCCGTTGAGGCTGAGCGCCGCACCTGCGACGGCGACTGCCACCGCGAGGGCCATCAGCCATGGCTGTGCGCCCGCTCCAGGCCGCGGCGTCTGGTTGGCCGGGGGAAACCGACGGGCGGCCGAATCCGGCCCGTGCGCCGCGGCCACCCCGGAACCGCCGGCCGGTGCGCCGGTATTTCGCTGCGGTGTCAGGGTCATCGCCGGACCCCCGTACCACGTCCCAGATCAGCGGCCATGGCCGGCGGTGACGTGGCACCGTCCTCGTCGAAGGCCGTCCACGCTGCGGGCAGCGGCGTCGAGGGGGAGACCGGCACTGTCCGCCAGCCGCCGAGCCGGAGGATTTCGAGCGCTTCCTGGGGCTGCCCGGCACGGCCGGTGATCACCAGTGCAAACGCGTTTGCCGCAAAGCCGGCCGCCGGGGCCAGTGACCTGGCCTCGGCCGGCGTGAGGTGTCCGAGGATGGCCAGCACCGGCCCCCGCATCCGGTGCGCGGCCAGCTTGTCCAGCAGCCGGTCGTCGAACGGCTGCGGGCCGGCTTCGGGTGCCGACGGATACCTGCGGCCGGGAAGCCTCGGGGCCGCACCCGCGGTTTCGTCCCGGCGGTTGGGGTGCGGGCCGGTGAGCTGGATCGCGGCCAGGCTCTCGGCGATGGACTGCAGCCCCGACTCGCCGAGGTACTCTTCAGCCTCCGGCTCGGGCGCGGACGGTGAATTCCGGAAGGCGGGCTCGCCGGTGGCATCGAGGAAGCGCAGCGCGTAATTGCGTTCGGCGAGATGGGCGCCGATGGATACCGCGGCCGTCACGGCCCATTCGAAGGCGTCGCTGGTCAGGAGTTCCCGCCCGTCCCCGGCAGCGGCGCCGCCGTGTCCACTCCGGTAGCCATCCGCTCCGCGCGGACCGCCGAACGGGTGGCGGGCAGAGGATGTGGTGCCGGCCGAAAAGGCGCCACGGCTAAAGGCCTGCAGCCGCTGGTCCATGATGATCGTCGCCTCCGGAGTGGTGACCGATTCCTCCTGCCGGACCATCAGCTCCCCGTGGCGTGCCGTAGCCGCCCAGTGCACCCGGCGCATCGGATCACCATGCCGGTATTCCCGGGTCATCACGTCGTCGTCGCTCGGGTTGCCCCGGACGCGCGTGGCGGTAACGCCGTCGTGCCCCCTGGCGCCGGCGAGTCCCGTGACGGGAAGTTCGACGGCGGCCGGGGTCACAGTGAGGATGGCGCCTTCGTCGATGGCGTGGCGGTGCAGGGAGAGGCCGAAGGGGTCGCTGAACTCAGCCGTGACCGGCCCGATCAGGAACTGGCCGCGTTTTCCGGAGCGCAAATGGTATTCGTAGCGGCTGCTCCCGCCTGCTGCCGAACGCGCCGGAAATCGGAAAACGGGGGATTCGCCGAAACGGGCGGGCAGGTGCTCTTCCATCAGCGCGTGGCCGGAGCCGACGCCTGTCCGGGCGACAGCCAACCGGACGGTGGTGGTGGCCGCAGCTTCCACGCTGGCGGGGGTGAACTCCCGGTAGACGCTGAAGTTGGGCTTGAGCAGCCGGGTTCCGGCTAGCGAGAGCAGCGGCAGGACAAGCAACAGGACTGCCAACGCCAGCAGGTCCCGGCGACCCATCACCTGGGCTGCCAGCAGGAAGACCATACCCGCCACCAGCAGTCCCCACCCCCTGCTGGTGAAGATGTGCCTCGGGAAGCGGTCGGTCAGCGCCACTGCGGAGCCACCCCTAACGGCGGTTCGGCAGGGTTGCAGCCGGGGCGGACGCAACGTCCGGATTGACCGGAATCTTCGCCAGGACGGCACGGATCACGCTCTGGGCGGTTTCTCCCGCACTCACGGCTTTGCGGTCCAGGATGATCCGGTGGGCCAGGACCGGTTCTGCCACACTGACCACGTCGTCCGGCAGCACAAAGTCCCTGCCCTCCAGTGCTGCCGTGGCTTTGGCCGCGCGCAGCAGCTGGAGCATGGACCGGGGGCTGGCTCCGAGCCGGAGCATTCCGCTTTCCCTGGTGGCACGCCCCAGCGACACGGTGTATTCCTTGATCGATTGGGAGACGTAGACTTGCCGCACCGTAGCGATCATTGCCGCGACCTCACTGGCGGTGACGACGGCGGTGACCTTGGCCAGCGGGGACGTCGCCTGGTGGGTCTCAAGCATTTCCATTTCGGCCTCCCGGTCCGGGTAACCCATGGAGATCCGCGCCATAAAGCGGTCCCGCTGCGCTTCCGGGAGCGGGTAGGTGCCCTCCATTTCGATCGGATTCTGCGTGGCCACCACCATAAACGGCTCGTCGAGCTTGTAGGACGTGCCGTCCACCGTGACCTGGTGTTCTTCCATGCATTCCAGCAGGGCGGACTGGGTCTTGGCTGAGGCGCGGTTGATTTCGTCACCGATGACGATATTGGCAAAAACCGCCCCGGGCCGGAACTCAAAGGAGCGCGAAGCCTGGTTGTAGATGGACACGCCAGTGACGTCGGAGGGGAGCAGATCGGGGGTGAACTGAATGCGGCTCACGGAGCAGTCGATGGTGCGGGCGAGCGTCTTGGCCAGCAGGGTCTTGCCGACACCGGGAACGTCCTCGAGGAGCAGGTGGCCTTGGGCCAAGAGCACGGTCAAGGCGAGTTTGGCCGCTTCCGCTTTCCCGTCGATCACGGTGCTGATGGCGGTCAGGATGCGTCCGCTGGCGGAGCGGAAGGCTGCCGCGTCCATCGCCGCGGCCGGCGGCGCGGGGCGCAGGGCAGGCGGGAGCCCGGCCGCAGCCGAGTCCTCCCGGCGGTCCGGCCCGTCAGGGTGTCCTTCGTCCAGGGAGATGCGCTGGTAGTCCATCGGTAGCCTTTCAGCCCTGGCGGTGCCCCGGTTCGGCTGGTGCTGGCCGGGTCACTCCTTGGGGTATGCCTGTGTTCCTGACCGTTGATTCCTAGCCGTCTGTGCCTGAGCCTGGATACCGCCCGCCGGCATCCAGTCTTGAGAACAGACTACTAACAGAACTGCCGGGCCTGACAGAGAGTTCCGCGGAAATATCGGACCAGCGTCGGGTCGGATATAGTGCGCCTGGGTTAATTCGGGGAGTTCGCCGGTTTCATCCGGCCGAAGGACCGCCGATAAGGTGGACGGATGACGACCCCCCTGACTCCCGTTCCGTTTCGTGCGCCCGGCAGCGACGGCGCCGGGAGGCAGGGTTATCCGCCGGCGCCGGAACCGCTTCCGGTGCCGGTTATGGACAACCACACGCACTTGGACTTCCCGCACAACGAGCTCAATGTCAGCATCGCTGACGCACTGGACGCCGCCGCGGCGGTGGGGGTGCAGGGCGCCGTGCAGGTGGGGTGCGACCTCGAATCGTCCCGGTTTACCGTTCAGGCAGTCGAACTGGATGCGAGGTTGCTCGGTGCCGTCGCCCTGCACCCCAACGATGCGCCGGAGTACGCCGCCCGCGGCGAACTGGAGGACGCCCTGGCAGAGATCGAGGCCCTGGCGGCGCACCCGCGGATCAGGGCCATCGGCGAGACCGGACTGGATTTCTTCCGAACGGAGGGCGACGGGCTGGCGCACCAGCGTTATTCCTTTCGCCGGCACATCGACATCGCCAAACGTCTCGGGCTGACCCTCCAGATCCATGACCGGGACGCGCACGAGGACGTCGTCCAGGTGCTGCGGGAGGAAGGCGCCCCCGAGCGGGTGGTGTTCCACTGCTTCTCCGGCGATGACCGGTTGGCCAGGATCTGCAATACGGAAGGCTGGTACATGTCCTTCGCCGGGACACTGACCTTCAAAAACGCCGCCAACCTCCGGGCTGCGCTGGCCATCGCGGAGCCGGAGCGGATCCTCGTCGAAACCGATGCCCCGTTCCTTACCCCGCACCCGCACCGGGGACGCCCCAACGCTAGCTACATGGTCCCCTACACCGTCAGGGCCATGGCCGAATTGACTGGCTGGGAGCTCTCGGAGATGTGTTCCCGGATTGCCCGCAATACGGTGCAGGCATACGGATCCTGGGACTGATGACACTGGGTCGCCCCGCCCTGGGTTAGATACCGCGTATGCATAATTTCTTGGTTGCTTTATAACGCTCCGGTTACAGTGGAGAACTATTAGCCGGGGTCGGGGAAGGCCTTCGGATAATTTCACTCCTGCAGGGCGCGCATCGTGGCCAACGAACCATGGGCGCGCTCTCGTTTATGAGTGTGGCGGTGCACAGGGCCGCCGCGGACACACCGCACCGTTTCCGGTGCTGCCTTTGGGCTGTCTGCGGTGCGTTGCCCTCGCACTTTTCCCCGTGCCCGGATGGTCCAAAAGATATGGGCAATCGTGGTCAAGTTTTTTACATCGGACGGCAAATTCAGCTTCGTCAAGGTCGGTACGCAACTTGTAGTGCTGGTCGCGTTGGTGCTGGGGCTGGTTGCCTTCGTCGGCAACAACAAGACAGTCACGCTCAACGTGGACGGCAAAGTGAGCTCGGTCCAGACCTTTGGCGGCACTGTCGGCCAGGTCGTCAAGGGAGCAAGCCTTGAGCTCCAGTCCGCGGACCGGGTGACGCCTGCCGCTGCTTCCCATGTACAGGACGGCACAGTCATTAACGTCAACCTCGCCAAGGCCGTCAAGGTCAGCCTGGACGGCGCCGAGCGGACCGTCAACACCACTGCGCCGACAGTCGAAGGCCTCGTCACGGAACTCGGCGTTGCCGGTTCCTCGGAGCTGTCCGCCCCGAAGGATGCCCAGCTTGCGGTCTCGGGGTCGTTCGTGTCCATCTCGACTCCCAAGACCGTGAGCATCGTCGCGGACGGCAAGGCCAATAAGACCACGACCACGGCTGCCAATGTCTCTGCGCTGCTGTCCGACGCCGGCATCTCCCTGGCCGCCAGCGACAGGCTCTCGCAGCCCGGCAACGCCCCGGTTGTCAGTGACATGGTGATCAAGATTTCCCGGGTGGACGTGAGCCAGACGGCGGAGTCCACCGAAGCGGTACCGTTCGAAACCCTCACCACGGAGGACGCCGGGATGATCAAGGGTGAGAAGCAGGTGACCCAGGCAGGCGTGGCGGGCACCATCAACAAGAGTTTCAAGCTGGTGATGGTTGATGGTCGCGAAGCCTCCCGCACCCTGGTGTCCCAGTCCGTCAGTGCCCAGCCGGTCACCGAACAGATCACGGTTGGCACCAAGGAGAAGCCCAAACCGGCACCCCAGGCGGCAGTTGCCGCCGCCGGGGCCAACACCGGCGCCGCAGCCCCCGCCATGATGAACGAAGCCATGTGGGACAAGATTGCGCAGTGCGAGTCCACCGGCAACTGGTCCATCAATTCCGGCAACGGCTACTACGGCGGCCTGCAGTTCGACGTCCGGACCTGGCTCGGTGCCGGCGGCGGCGCTTACGCACCGAATGCAGCCGGTGCCACCAAAGCCCAGCAGATCGACATCGCCAACCGCGTCTACGCGCAGCGCGGCCTGTCGCCGTGGGGTTGCGGCTGGGCAGCCTCGCGCTAGCGGGGCCACACCGGAGGCTGAGCTCCGGGTGACCGGCACTTCGAGTAGCACGGGTGTCCGCAGCGGCTGACCACGGCAGCGGAATTCCACGAGGGCCGGGTCCGATTTTCGGACCCGGCCCTCGCCATGCCCGGGCCGGTCCGCGGGATAGGATACCAAGGTGACTGAACCGACCTCTTCCGCTCCCGCCAGTGAGCCCACCAGCAAGCCGGCAAGCTCCCCTGCACCCCTGATGGGCGCCTCCGACATCCGCAGGCTGGCCGAGGAGATCGGCGTCCGCCCCACCAAGACTCTCGGTCAGAACTTCGTCATTGACGGCAACACGATTCGCAGGATCGTGGCCGCCGCGGACGTCCACCCGGACGAGACGGTCCTGGAGGTCGGGCCGGGGCTCGGGTCCCTGACCTTGGGCCTGCTGGACGCTGCCCGCTCGGTTGTCGCCGTCGAGATCGATCCTGTCCTGGCCGGGAAGCTCCCTGCCACGGTTGCCCGGTGGCGGCCGGCCGCCGTTGGGGACTTCCACCTTGTCCTCGCCGACGCTATGCGGGTCACCGAGCTGCCGGTGGAACCGACAGCGTTGGTGGCGAATTTGCCCTACAACGTCGCCGTCCCGGTGGTCCTGCACCTGCTCCAGCATTTCCCCAGCCTCCGTCACGGCCTGGTGATGGTCCAGGACGAGGTGGCCGACAGACTTGCCGCCGGTCCCGGGTCCAAGACCTACGGTGTCCCCTCGGTCAAGGCCGCCTGGTACTCCAGCATGCGCAAGGCCGGAGTCATCGGCATGAATGTCTTTTGGCCCGCCCCGAAAATCCACTCCGGCCTGGTGGCATTCACCCGCCGGGAACCGCCCGTCACCACGGCCACCCGGGAAGAGGTGTTTGCGGTCATCGATGCAGCCTTCGCCCAGCGCAGGAAGACCCTTCGTGCTGCCCTTGCCGGCTGGGCCGGCGGCGCGGCCGAGGCTGAGCGGTGCCTGCGTGCCGCCGGTGTCGATCCCACGGCGCGAGGCGAAGTGATTGACATCATGGCGTTTTCCCGGATCGCGGAACAGCGCGGACAGCCGGCGCAATGACCCGGGCGGCGGCTCCGACAAGATGAAGCAGGTCCGGGACCGTGCTTGGAGCCGGACCCCGCCATGCCATAGCGTGGAGCCATGAATAGCGTGGAGCCATGAATGCAGTGAGAGGGCGCCTGGGCGCGAGGACCGTCCGGGTCAAGGCGCCCGGCAAAGTCAACGTCTCACTGGACGTCGGACCCCTGCGCGCAGACGGCTACCACTCGGTGGCCAGCGTCTACCTCGCGGTGTCCCTCTACGAGGAAGTCGCCGCCACCAGCACAAACACCGGAGAGATTACGGTCAGCATCGGTCCGGCAAGCACCCTGGACCTCGACGGCGTTGACATCCCCCTGGACGAGCGGAACCTTGCCTACAAGGCCGCCGCGATTATGGCCGACGTCTCGGAGAACTCCACCGGTCTCCACCTCGAAATCACCAAACGGGTCCCCGTGGCCGGCGGCATGGGCGGGGGATCGGCCGACGCGGCAGCCACCCTGCTCGCCTGCGACGCACTGTGGAACAGCGGGCTCTCGCGCGACGAACTCGCCCATCTGGCCGCCGAACTCGGCGCAGACGTGCCGTTCTCCCTGCTCGGCGGCACCGCCGTCGGGCTCGGCGTCGGCGACGAACTCTCGCCGGCCCTCGTTAAGGCCCAGACCAACTGGGTCCTGGTGACCGCTGATTTTGGCCTGCCCACACCGGAGGTCTTCCGGACCCTGGACCGGCTCCGCGAGGCCGAAGGGGTAGTGATCGAGGAACCCACCGCTGTGGACCCGATGGTCCTGCAAGCCCTGCGCGGTGGCGACGCTGAAGCCTTGGGCCGGGTGCTGGTCAACGATCTCCAGCGCGCCTCCATTGCGCTGGCACCGAGCCTCCGGGACACCCTCGGGCTCGGCGAGGCCCTGGGCGCGATCGCCGGAATCGTCTCCGGTTCCGGCCCCACCGTGGCACTTCTGGTTCACGGCCCGGCGGCGGCCGAGGGGCTGGCGGGTGACCTCCGGCACCACGGCCTTGACGCCCTGGCCGTGCACGGCCCGGTTCACGGGGCGCGCATCATCTCCGATACGCTCCTTTAATAGGGTCGGCGCTGTCCTCCGCGCGGCGGAGTGGCGTGGCCCCATCACGCCTGACCATATTTGCTCGACATTACTTTTTCTCTAGGAAAGCAGTTCCCAGTGGCACACCTGCTCGGCGGCGAGAACCTCACGGTCTCCTATGCAACCCGTACCGTCCTCGATGGCATTACCCTCGGCCTTGAAGAGGGCGACCGGATCGGCATGGTGGGCCGCAACGGTGACGGCAAATCGACCCTTATGCGGCTGCTGGCCCTGCGCTCCACCCCCGACTCCGGCCGGGTGACCAAACGCAGCGAAGTCAACATCGGCTACCTGGACCAGAGCGACGTGCTCGACGGCGACCTCACCGTCGGCGCTGCGATCGTGGGGGACCAGGCCGACTACGAGTGGGCCCGCAACCCCCAGATCCGCGAAGTCATGGGCGGACTCGTCTCCGACGTCGACTGGCACGCCAACGTGCACGCGCTCTCCGGCGGGCAGAAACGGCGTGTGGCGCTGGCCAAGCTGCTGATCGAGGACCACGACGTTATTATGCTCGACGAGCCCACCAACCACCTCGACGTCGAAGGCGTCGCGTGGCTGTCCCGGCACCTGAAGACCCGCTGGCGGGCCAACCAGGGCGCCTTCCTCGTCGTCACCCACGACCGCTGGTTCCTGGACGAAGTCTGCACCAAGACCTGGGAAATCCACGACGGCATTATGGACCCGTTCGACGGCGGTTACGCCGCGTATGTGCTGGCCCGAGCCGAACGTGACCGCTCCGCCTCCGTGGTGGAAAGCAAGCGCCAGCAGCTGGTAAAAAAGGAGCTCGCGTGGCTCCGGCGTGGCGCCCCGGCCCGCACCGCCAAACCCAAATTCCGGATCGAGGCAGCCAACGCCCTGATCGCCGACGTCCCCGAACCGCGCGACTCGACGGCACTGAGCAAGATGGCCACCGCCCGGCTCGGCAAGGACGTCCTGGACCTCGAAAACGTCTCACTGGACTTCCTCGGCGGCGAACCCGGCCAAAAGCTCTTCGACAACATCACCCTGCGGCTCGCCCCCGGCGAACGGCTGGGCCTCGTCGGCGTCAACGGCGCCGGCAAGACCACCCTGCTGAAGTTGCTCAACGGTGAGATCGAGCCCTCCGCCGGGAAAGTCAAGCGCGGCAAGACGGTGGTCACCGCGGTCCTGACCCAGGAGGTCAAGGAGCTCGACGACGTCTCGGACCTGCGCGTCATCGAAGTGATCGAGCGGGAGAAGCGCTCCTTCAACGTCGGGGGCAAGGAATTCACCGCCGGCCAGCTCGTGGAACAACTCGGCTTCACCAACGAGAAGCAGTGGACCCCGGTCAAGGACCTCTCCGGTGGTGAACGCCGCCGGCTGCAGCTCCTGCGGCTGCTGGTGGGAGAACCCAACGTGCTGATGCTGGACGAACCAACCAACGACCTCGACACCGATACCCTCGCCGCCGTCGAAGACGTCCTGGATGGCTGGCCGGGCACACTTGTAGTCGTCAGCCACGACCGCTACCTGCTCGAACGCGTCACGGACCACCAGATGGCGCTCCTCGGTGATGGCAAGATCCGAGCCCTGCCGCGCGGTGTGGACCAGTACCTGGAACTGCGCGAAGGGGCCCTGGCCGGGTCCACCATCACCGGCGGAGGCAACCCGGTTACCGCTGCAGGCGGCTCGTCGGCCCCGGCAGCGACAGGCCCGTCCGAAGCCGAGAAGCGGGATGCCCGCAAGGCCAAAAACCGGATCGACCGCCAGCTCGGCAAAATCAAGCAGCAGGAAGATAAGATTCACGCCCAGATGACTGCCGCTGCCGCTGACACCTCGGCCGTCGGCGAACTTGGTGCCCTGAACAAAAAGCTCAAGGATCTCGCCGTCGAACGCGAAGCCCTCGAGCTTGAATGGCTCGGTGCCCTCGAGGTGCTGGGGGAGTAACCGCCCAGCCCCCCGGACATGCCCCTCGGGCCGGGCCAGGAGTGGACATGTCCCGTGGGTCAGTTAAATCCCGCAGGACATGTGCCTCGGGCCGGGCCAGGAGTGGACCCGGTCTGTTATGTCCACCCGCCAGGGCCAGCGGCGGGCATGTCCCACGGGGCCCGGTGGCCCTGAATTCCCGTGCTGCCGTTCAGTGTGCCGGCGTGCCCGGGAGCGTGCGCCGGTAGGACATTGCGGGCCCCGGAGCCGGGCCAGCGCGTGCACGGAGCGCAGTATGGCAGAATTGACTCTCGTGCCACAGGCCCAGCGCCTTGGTACGGTCCGCCCTGGTGTAATGGCAGCACCCCGGCCTTTGGAGCCGTGGAGTATAGGTTCGAGTCCTATGGGCGGAACTGCTGCGCATCGCGGTGGCCGGTAAACGGCCACCGCAGGGCGCGGCCCGGTGTGGGTCCAGTAGGATGAATCTGGCGCCACGACCGGAGTCTGGTCAGCCGAAACCGCGCGAATCCGGCAACCAAGGTGCACCAGCTGGCCTCGGCCGCCGGCCACCCAGATCCACCAAGCAGCGGCCTGAGCTAAGCCACTGAGCAAGGAGAGCCCGTACGTGAGCCCCGAGAAGACCGGCCCGGCCGCCGTTATCGTCCTAGCTGCAGGTGCCGGTACCCGGATGAAGTCCCGTACCCCCAAAATTCTCCACGAGATCGGTGGCCGCTCCCTCGTCGCGCACGCGCTGCATGCGGCCCGCACCATCCGGCCGCAGGAGCTGGCCCTGGTCGTCCGGCATGAGCGTGACCTCGTGGCCGCCCACATCGCCGCCGTTGACCCGGCCGCGCTGGTCGTCGACCAGGACGAGATCCCAGGCACCGGCCGCGCCGTCCAAGCGGCACTCGCGGCCCTCGACGGACTCCACCCTGCAGGCCGGGTCAGCGGAACGGTAGTTGTGACCTACGGCGACGTTCCCCTGCTCACCGGGAGCCTGCTGGCCGAACTCGTCGCAAGCCACGAGGCCGGCCACAACGCCGTCACCGTGCTTACCGCCGTCCTCGCGGACGCCACCGGCTACGGCCGCATCCTGCGGGCCACGGACGGAACAGTCACCGGGATCCGGGAGCACAAGGACGCGACGGACGCCGAACGCGAAATCCGCGAAATCAACTCCGGAATCTACGCCTTCGACGCTGCCGTGCTCCGCGATTCGCTGGCCCACGTCACCACCGAAAACGCCCAGGGCGAAATGTACCTCACCGACGTGCTGGGGCTCGCCCGCGCCGCCGGCGGCAGGGTGGCAGCGGTGGTGACCGAAGACCGCTGGCAGGTCGAGGGCGCCAACGACCGGGTTCAGCTCTCGGCCCTCGGTGCCGAACTCAACCGCCGGACCGTCGAGGCCTGGATGCGGGCCGGTGTCACCATCGTGGATCCGGCCACAACCTGGATCGACGCCGCCGTCACCCTCGACGAGGACGTCCGGCTGCTGCCCAACACACAACTCCACGGCAGCACCACTGTCGCGCGCAACGCCGCCGTCGGCCCGGACACCACCCTCACCGATGTTCAGGTGGGGGAGGGCGCCACGGTGATCCGGACACACGGTTCCGGCGCCACAATCGGCGCCATGGCCAGCGTGGGGCCGTTCACCTACCTGCGCCCCGGTACGGTCCTCGGCGAGACCGGCAAGATCGGCGCCTTCTACGAAACCAAGAACGTCACGATCGGCCGCGGTTCCAAGCTCTCCCACCTCGGCTACGCCGGTGACGCGGAAATCGGCGAGGACACCAACATTGGCTGCGGAAACATCACCGCGAACTACGACGGCGAGAAGAAACACCGCACAGTGATCGGCTCGGGCGTGCGTACCGGCTCCAACACCGTGTTCGTGGCTCCCGTGCAGGTCGGTGACGGTGCCTACAGCGGAGCCGGGGCGGTCATCCGCCGCGATGTTCCGCCGGGGGCCCTGGTCCTGTCCGTGGCCAAACAGCAGAACGCCGAGGGCTGGGTGCTCGAGCACCGCCCGGACTCCGTTTCCGCCTCCCTGGCCCGGACCGCCGGCGCCGCCACAACTTCCTCCAGTACTCCGGCATCTACAGAAGAGGGCTAGCAAAAATGAGCGAAATTACGGCACACGGCGAGAAGAAGCTGGTGCTTGCCGCTGGGCGCGCGCATCCCGAGCTGGCGAGGGAGATCGCCAGGGAGCTCGGAACCGAACTGCTGCCACTGGACGCCTACGACTTCGCCAATGGCGAGATCTACGTCCGGGCCGGAGAAAGTGTGCGAGGGACGGATGCCTTCGTTATCCAGGCGCATCCCGCACCGCTGAACAACTGGCTGATGGAGCAGCTCATCATGATCGATTCGCTCAAGCGGGCCTCCGCCAAGCGCATCACGGTTGTGTCGCCGTTCTACCCGTACGCCCGGCAGGACAAAAAGGGCCGCGGACGCGAACCCATCTCTGCGCGCCTGATCGCCGACCTGTACAAGACCGCCGGCGCCGACCGCATCATGAGCGTGGACCTGCACACCTCGCAGATCCAGGGCTTCTTCGACGGTCCGGTGGACCACCTGATGGCCATTCCGCTGCTCGCGGACTACATCCGTACCCGCGTCGGCTCCGACGACATCACTGTGGTTTCCCCGGACACCGGCCGTGTCCGGGTCGCCGAACAGTGGGCCGAGCGCCTCGGCGGGGCGCCGCTGGCCTTTGTGCACAAGAGCCGCGACCTGACCGTCCCGAACCAGGCAGTCTCCAAGACTGTCGTTGGCCAGGTCGAGGGCCGCACCTGCGTGCTGATCGATGACATGATCGACACCGGGGGAACAATTTCCGGTGCGGTCCAGGTGCTCAAGAACGCCGGCGCCAAAGACGTTATTATCGCCGCGACACATGCCGTCTTCTCCGATCCCGCAGCCCAGCGGCTGTCCGAGTCCGGGGCCCGCGAGGTTGTCGTCACCAATACCCTGCCGATTGACCCCAGCAAGCACTTCCCGCAGCTCACAGTGCTCTCGATCGCGCCGCTGATCGCCCGCGCCATCCGCGAAGTGTTCGACGACGGCTCCGTCACCAGCCTGTTTGACGGCAACGCCTGAACCACCGTTCGAGGCCGCTCCGCGGCAGCCGGTGCGGGACCGTTTTTACGATCCGGGTCCCGCACTGGTAACCTTGTACCGAAACCTTGGCGAGGGAGAGCGCCGGTCATCCGTATCTATGGAAACCGGTCTGCTGGTCTCCGTTATCGACTGGGTCTGAATCTCCCTTCGGAAGGGCGGCCGCATGGCCGCCCGGCGTTGAAGGTCGCAAACAGACCTCCGCCCTTGCTGACCGCCGCTAGTCCCTAGGAGATATCCATGTCCGAGCACAAAATCGCAGCTGAAGTCCGCACCGAATTCGGCAAGGGCTTCGCCCGTCGGGCCCGTATGGCTGGCCTGATCCCGGCCGTCATCTACGGCCACGGTGCCGTGCCGATCCACATCACGGTGCCGGCCAAGTCCACCACCCTGGCCGTCCGCGCGGCGAACGCCCTGCTGACCCTGGACATCAACGGCGAGCAGCACCTTGCCCTGGTCAAGGACATCCAGCGGGACCCGATCAAGCAGATCATCGAGCACCTCGACCTCCTGACCGTGCGTACCGGCGAAAAGGTCACCGTCGACGTTCCCGTGCACCTGACCGGCGAACTGGCGCCCGGCAACGTGTACAACCAGGAAATGACCCTCATTTCCCTTGAAGCTGAGGCAACCCACCTGCCGACGTCCGTCGAGGTCAGCATCGAGGGCCGCACCGCCGGTGAGCACATCCACGCTTCCGACCTCGTTTTGCCCACGGGCTCCGTTTTGCTGGCCGACGCCGAGTCCCTCGTCGTCCACATCTCCGAAGCAACCGAGGTCTCCGAGGAAGAGGCGTCAGCCGACACCACCGAAGGCTCCTCGGCCGCAGCCGAGTAGTTCCCGCGAAGTCTCCGGTGGCCGGGTCCCTGCAGGGGCCCGGCCGCCGTTGTCTCGGCCCGGCAGCGCCACCTCCCGCTTCCGGAACCGGCCCGCCTTACCGAAGGACTGACCCATGACTGACACCTGGCTGATCGCAGGGCTTGGCAACCCCGGAGCGGAGTATGCCCACAATCGGCACAACGTGGGGCAGATGGTCCTCGATGAACTCGCAGCCCGGATCGGGAGCGGTTTCAAATCCCACAAGTCCCGGGCCCAGGTCCTGGAAGGTCGCTTTGGAATCGGCGGCCCCCGGGTGGTACTGGCCAAGCCGCTGAGTTATATGAACGTATCCGGCGGCCCGGTCTCGGCGCTGGCCAGGTTTTACGACGTCGAGCCCGGCCACGTAATCGCCGTGCACGACGAAATCGACCTGCCTTTTACGTCGGTAAAGCTGAAACTGGGCGGCGGGGAAGGCGGCCACAACGGACTGCGGGATATCTCCAAGGCCCTCGCCACCAAGGACTACCTGCGTGTCCGGGTCGGCGTCGGGCGCCCGCCGGGCAGGATGGACACCGCCGACTTTGTGCTGAAGGACTTTTCCGGCGTAGAGAAGAAGGAACTTCCTTTCCTGATCGACGCGGCGGCCGATGCCGTTGAAGTTTTGGTCCGTGACGGTCTGGCGGCCGCGCAGCAGCAGTTCCACCCGGCGAAGGCCCCCTAGCCGAAAACTCACCGGCCATTGCGCTGCAGCGCATTCGCCACGTGCCGGGGAAAGCCAGCCAATTGCTTCCGCACCTCCTGAAATGCCTATATGATCGCTCTACTCTCATGTAGGGATACGCCACGTCGAAGCGGACGGTCTCAGGTTTTGCTGTCCGCAACGCGGTACGAAGGAAACAAGATGTCGAGGGAAACGCTGGGCTGGGGGAATGTTTCCACTACGTGGGTACCCGCCGCAGAAGAACTTCCCACCGGTCCGCTGGACGGGCAGAGGTGGTCCGGTCTTGCGCGCCGTGCCGACGCCGACCGGGTCCGCAGTGCCCTGCTCGCCGACGACCACGTGGGGGTTGTCATCACCGGGGACCGCGGTGTCGGCAAGACCCTCGTCGGTCGAACAGTGGTCTCGGGCTTCGGACCCGACGTCTACACCCTTCAGCTGCGCAGTTCCGGGTCCACTACTCCCTACGGGTGCCTGGCTTTTACGCTCGCCCGCCTTCCACAAAGCTCCCTGGGGTCGCCGACGGCCATCCTGCAGGGCATCACGGCCCTGATCCGCGACGACGCGGCCGGGCGCAGGTGTGTCATCCTGCTGGACAACGCGGGCGCACTTGACGAGTTGAGCACCGGTGTCCTGCTCAACCTTGTGCAGACCGGGACTGCACGGCTCGTTGCTACCGCGCAGCGTACGGCCGACCTTCCGCCGGACTTCTACTGGCTCATCACTGCCGGGCGGCTTGCCGAAGTCCGGCTCGCGAACCTCACCGAGGTTGAGACGCTTGAGGTGCTCCAGGCCGCCCTCGGTCACCGGGTGTCCACCGCGCTGGCGAGCCAATTGCATCGAATTGTGGGCGGCAGCCCGACCCTGCTGCAGGCAGTTGTCTCCGAGCAGATCGAACGCGGCAACCTCGTGCTCTCGGGCTCTGTCTGGACCCTGGTGGATGAGGTGGTCCTTGACGGCCGCACCGCACTTGAAGACATCGTCCGGGCCCGGTACGCGCGTGAAAAACCCTTGGCGCGTGAACTCATCGAAGTACTGTCGTGCGCCCGGACGCTGCCCCTGGCCCGGCTCGCGCAAATGTACGGCCCCGGTCTTGTCGCCGACATGGAAGACGCCGGCCAGATCGTCGTCGACCGGGCGGGCCGCCATCTTGTGTCGCTGGGCGACCGCTACCTCGGCGATATCGTCCGCAACTGGCTGAGCGTGGAGCGCAGGCTGGAATTGCGGGACAAGGTGCCCGGGCACCAGCCGGACGAATTGAACGAGTTGACTGTGGAGGACCTGCTGGCCTACGCGGCGTGGACCCACGACTGCGACAGCGCCCTGGCACCGGCCCACGCCGTGGCGGCTGCCGGCGCCGCCGTTAAGCTCTTTGACCCAAAATTTGCACTCAAATGCGTCAGCAACTTGACCCCTGAGGATCCGGAATGGGCCGCGGGGCAGCTGCCCAAGTCCGCAGCCTACCTTCAGCTGGGGTTGCCGCTGCAGGCCATGGCTGCCTTGGACGACGTCTCCGGGGATCAGCTTGACGAGCTCGGGGCAGAAGCGTACACGGAGCTGATTGTCGCCAAGGTGGACTGTATGTCCTGGCTCGAGGACCGGAGCGATCAGGTCCCTGGCCTGGTCCGGCAGGCGCGGGAGCGGCTCCAGGTACCCGGCGGAGGCCAGAGCGCGGACCAGCTGCGGGAGCTGGCGGGCGCACAACTGCGTTTGGACCTTTGCGAATTCGGCTACCTCTCCTTTGTTGGTGACTATGAGCCCATGATGGACCGGCTAAGGTCAGCGGCTTCCGCGGAAGGCGAAGACGTTAGCGCCCTGCACAGGCTCAGGTGCCGCATCATCCTGATGGAAGCCCTGTGCATGACAGGCAAGGAAATAGAGGCTCTCAAACTGATGCGCGAGATTGAGGGCCAGCTTGGGGAATGGTCCAATGTGCCGCGGATCCGGGAAAACTTCGCATGGCGGGCCTTTAACGCGCTCCTGCTGTCCGGGAAGTGGCGCCAGAGCATCGACATCCTCAAGGATGCCGGTGGCCGGGCGGGCCATGGGCAGCATTCCGGCAGCGCACCGACTGATCTGGCCGCCGGGCTCGCTTACGTGTACGCGGGCCGCGGCTACCTGGCCATCGAGCCGCTCCTGGCAGCCGTCGCGCAATTGGAAGTTCGGGCGAGCCTGCAATCGCTGCGGCAGGCCTACGCGGCAACGGCTTTCGCATACGCCCAGGCCGGGCATTCCGTGGAGGCCACCAGCTACTTGGCCCGGGCACGCTCAGCGGACGCTTCCGCCCGTTTCGCGGTCCGAAGTGCCGCAGACTTCTGCATGGACATGGCTTCCCGCTGGCTGGGGGAACCGGAGGCGAAGGACAGGCTTGTGCACGCGGCGGAGGCACACTTCCGGGCGGGCCGATTCACCCTGGCCGGCATCTCTATGCTTGGTGCGACCGTCCACGGCACGACCAAGGATTTCGAGTTCCTGGAGCAGACCGCGAAGTTACGCCAGGGGCCCCTTGCGGAGCTGACCCGGACTATTGCCGAGGGCAGCCGCAAGAAGGACGCTGCCATCATCATGGCGGCCGCCAGCCAGGCGGCGGCCATGGAACTCGATGCGGTCCAGGCCCGCTGCGCCGCTCTGGCCTTCGACTTCGCCAAGGCCGCAGGGCTGAGCAGCAAGGCCAGCGCCGCGCACGCCATGCTTGAAAGCCTCGCCGATTCCCTGCCGGCCCTGCCGATCATGCCCAGGAGCAGGGGGCCGTTGCTCACGGACAGGGAACGGCAGATTGCCGCCCTCGCGGGCAACGGCGAATCGAACAAGGACATCGCGCTGTCCATCGGCATTTCCGTCCGAACAGTGGAAGGACACCTCTACCAGGTGTTCACTAAGCTGGGAGTTTCGTCACGAAGTGATCTCCTTGGACTCATCTAGGAAGCGCCGGGCCGCGCCGCGCCCAGCCGCTGCAGCCGGAGTCCCGATCGGGCGGACGGAGGAGGCGCGTTTGGCGGTGGAGTCGGTCCTCGGCCCCGACCACGTCGCTGTGCTCCTGTTCGGCGACAGCGGAATCGGCAAGTCGACCCTCGTGGAAGCCGTGGTCGCCGAACTTCAGCATGCCGTAACGCCGGTCCGGATTCATGGCAGCGCCTCGCTGGCCAATGTCCCCTACGGCGTGCTGGGTCCTTTTATCGTCGGGTTGCCGGTGCAGGAAGCCACTTCTCAACTCGCGGTACTCAGGACGTTCTGGTCCCGGTTGGAGGAAGAGCGCCGCGTCTCCCAAAAGCCCCTGCTGCTGGTGGTGGACGACGCCCACGACCTCGACGAGTCGACGGCGGGCATCCTGGTGGAACTTGCCGCTGCCGGCTGGGCAAAAATGCTCGTAGCAGCGCAGACGCGGCCCGGCCTGCCGGAACCGCTGTTGCAGCTGTGGTTTGAGGGCATCGCGAAACGCCTCGACCTGCGCCCGCTGACCCGCGAGCAGACAAGCCACATGCTGGAAGCAACGCTGGGGCCGCAGGTCCTGCCCAGCGTTGCGGAGATCCTTTGGGAAGCCTCGGCGGGCAACCCGCTGCTGCTCAGTGGCCTCATCGCCGATGCGAAGGCCGATGGCACGCTGCTGCAGCGTAACGGGGTCTGGTTGCTCTTGCGTCCGCTCAAGAGCCACGGGGCCCGGTTGACGGACGTCGTGCGCCGGCAACTGCTCCGGCGCTCACCGGCAGAGCGCCAGGCACTGAACCTGATTGCCCTGGCGGAGCCCGTGACCCGGGATGCTATCGAATCCGCTGTGGGCGAAGATCCGGTGGCGGCCCTGATCGAACATGAATTGATCCGGGTGACGCCGGCACCGTACCCTCAACTGCGCCTGTGGCACTCGACGTACGGGGACGCCTTGCGCAACCTGATATCGCCGGCCCGCAGCCTGCAGCTCCGGCAGAGCCTGCTCCGGTTGATGGGCAGTGAACCGACGTCGGCAGAAGGCCTGCTTCGCCAGGTGAGCTGGTCGATGGACTGCGGAGTGGAAGTCGAAGACCGCCAGCTGCTGCGGGCAGCCGCCCTGGCCAGCCGGCTCTACGAGGATGATTTGGCCCGCCGGGCCGCTGCGCTGGTCAAGGACCCTGAACTGCAGGTGGCAGCACGGGCAGTGACGGCACGGACCTACTTCAATACCTCGGACTATGCCGCAGCCCGGGACATCCTGGAGGTCGACTTCGCCCAAGGACAGAGCGTAGCTGTCCTCCTGACGGGAACGCTGATGTGGGCCGCTGTCCAGGCAGCCCTGGGCCACGCGCCGGCGGACATCATGGACCGGGCCCGGGCACTCCTGGCTGCCGGGGAGCGGCTGGCCAGGGCCAACCCGGATGACGCCGAACAAATCCTCGGTGCCACCCGGGAGCGGTACGCCACCATGCACGCCATGGTGTATGCACTTGCGGGGGAATACCGGCAGGGTGCCGATACGGACGCGGCCGACGAAGCCGCCCCGGCCAACACCCTGGAATCAGCGTTCAGGCTGGCGCTGGCCTCGGAGCGGCTCCTGGTCCAGGGCAAGGCCGTTCAGTCCTTCGCTGTTATTTCCGAAGCCTTGGAAACCGCAGGCACGGGGGTCGATGAACTGTATTTCCTCGCGGAATTCCTCGTTGCACGGGCGGTGGCCGCCGTGGTCCATGGCGGCGACTGGGCAGCTGCCGGAAAGCTCCTCGCCGGACTGGCAGCAGGCCAGGGACCCAACCTCATCTCCTTCGGCGGGGGAGTCCACGCCGCGCAGGGTATTATCCAGCTGTATCAAGGCAAAGCGTCGCAGGCGCTGACGACGCTCAGTGTGGCGCTGGAGTCGCTGCGGCTTACGGATCCCCAGCAGCTCTTCGCCCTGACTGCCTCGATGGCGTTCGCCGCAGCCGCCGACGTCGGTGCCACCGACAAAGCCGCGGCATTCCTCGCCGACTATGAAGCTGCGCCGCGGCCGGTGTCCCGGTACCTGCGCGTTCTCTCGCAGATGGCAGTCACCTACGGCAAGGCTCGGCTCGGTAATTACCCGGGCGCCGTTACGGAGCTGCGCGCACTGGGCCGGCCACCCGGCGACGGTTCCACCGCAGGCCTGGAACTGGACTCGCTGGCGTTCTGCCTGTCCCTCGGAGACCGGGACGCGGCGACCAGGCTGCTTGAGCTCCGACCCGGGCTGGAAGGCCCCAGGCCGGCTGCGATCTGCCACTATGCGGCGGCGATCAGTTCCGACCGGGCCACCGACCATCTGGAAGCCGGGAAGAGCTGCGAAGCGGCTGAGCTGTGGGGTTTCGCGGCGCTTGCCTACGACGCCGCTGCTGACGGATACCGGGGAACCGGTGATACCCTGCGCGAGCGGATGGCGATGGCCCAGCGGAAGCGGTGCTTGGAAAGGGCAGACGGTGTCGCTGCACAGGACGAGGAAGCTGAGGACGACGCCCTGGGCCTGCTGACCCGTCGTGAACGCGACATCGTAGCGCTGGCGGTGCGTGGCCTGGGTGACCGGCAGATAGCCGCGGAGCTGCAGGTATCCGTCCGGACCGTTGAGGGCCACCTTTACCGCAGTTATGCAAAGCTCAACATCAAAGGCCGCGACCAACTCCCCGGTTCGGCCGGCAGCTAAGCCGCCAGGTTCCTTCCGGGCCATCCCTGGCTGCACCTCCATCCCGTCCCTGTCCGGGCGCACGGCTGCCGGGGCAGTGCCATGCCTGCTCGGCCGGGTGGCCTAGGTACGCACTCCCGGCGCCGCGTAGGCGACCACGTAGTTGAATGCGGCACCGGATCCCGAGCGCCTGCGTTTCCAAGTAGGCACCGCCACACACCCGCCGGGCCGGGGCCGTAAATCGAGTATGGACTACCGGTGTGCCCGGGCCCGGGGACCGGCTTAATTGATTTCAGGCACCAGACGGACAACCTCGATGAAGGTCTCAAATGTGGAATCCTGATGAAACAAGTAAGCCCATGTCCCGGGCGGAACCGTTGCTAGCTGCGGCTTCGAGCCATGATCCGCGCGGAACCATCCGGGTCGTCGAGACTGTCCGGCATGGTGCTCCGGGTCAAATATTCTTCCCTAACCGGTCTCCTCAACGGTCCGCACGATGTGTGCTGACCCCCTTGACGGAGCCGACGGCGTCGGAACCTTCTGAGACCGAGGTTCCCCCCCCAGCCGCCGTCGGCTCCCTAGCCTCCACCCGTGGCCGCTGTCTGCCTCTGCAGACAGCGGCCCACGGCCGGTGGGTGTTATGAGCAGCACCAAGGCCCAGCCAAGGCATTCACACCGGAGCTGGCAAACCCGCTGGATACCCGCCGCAACGGCGTGGCGTTCCGGGGGGCAAGCAGCCGCAGCCCTGCCGTTGCTGCAGCCGGCCGCCGTGCTGCTGGCGGCCCGCGCACCAAGTACTTCCGGCCGGGCCTGGGTCAAGTTCTATCGGCGGGGCCTGCGCTGCACCGACATACTCGTTGTACTGCTGGCTACGGCCTCCGGTATCGAGGCCGAGGCGTCAGCTGACCTCTCCGCCGGCGCCGGAGTACCCCTTGGCGGCGGCGGCTCCGTGGTTTTCGCCGCGGGCGTCGCACTGCTGTGGGCGGCGTTCCTCGTTGTGTACCGGACCCGGGACTCGACCATTCTGGGCGTAGGGTCGGACGAATACAAACGCGTTGTGGCCGCGACCTTGAACGTTTTCGGGCTGGCCGCCATGGTTGCCGTGCTGACCCAGTGGAACGCTGCAGGGGCAATGTTTCTTGTGGGGCTGCCGGTGGGAATCCTCGGGCTGGCCGGAAGCCGGTGGATCTGGCGGCAATGGATTAACTCCCAGCGGCTCCGGGGCCACTACCTTTCCCGGGTTGTGGTTTCCGGGGAACCTGAGGATGTCAGGTATGTCATCCGGCAGTTGAATCGAAAGTCCGGTGCAACCTTCGAAGTACTTGGAACACTGGTCTCCGGGGGGACGGCAGGGACGTCGCTCCGTATTGATAACCGCGAAGTCCCGATCCTTGGCGGCCTGAACGACATCGTCCCGGCCGTCCAGGAAGCCGGCGCGACGGCGGTTATTGTGGCGGGGCCGATGCCGGGTGGAAACAACGGGCTCCGTGAGCTGGGCTGGATGCTGGAGGAGCATCAGGCCGAGTTGGTGCTGGCGTCAAACCTCACCAACGTTGCCGGTCCCCGGATGCACCTGCGCCAGGTGGAAGGACTTCCCCTGATGCATGTGGACCTGCCCCGGTACGCCGGTGGAAAGCACCGGATAAAACGTGCGATGGACGTGGTCCTCGCCGCCGGCGCACTGTTGGCCCTCGCACCGGTTTTCCTCGTCCTGGCCTTGATCGTCCGCTCGGACAGCCCGGGACCGTCCTTCTTCCGGCAGGAACGCGTGGGCAAGGACGGGAAACGTTTCTACATGCTCAAGTTCCGTTCGATGGTGGAGAGCGCGGAGGACGACCTGAACGCGCTGATGGCACAGAACCAGGCCGCGGGAGTGCTGTTCAAGATCCAACACGATCCACGGATCACCCGGTGCGGTCGATGGATGCGCAAGTACTCCCTCGATGAGCTCCCGCAGTTCTGGAATGTGCTCCGCGGCGACATGAGCATGGTTGGCCCGAGGCCTCCGTTGCCCCGGGAAGTCGAGCTGTACGAACGCAATATCAACCGCCGGCTGCTGACAAAGCCCGGGATTACAGGACTCTGGCAAATTGGCGGACGCTCGGATCTGCCGTGGGAGGACGCTGTGCGCCTCGACCTCTACTATGTGGAGAACTGGTCCATGTGGGGAGACGTGGTCATTCTCTGGCGGACCTTGAAGGTAGTGATCAGTCCCGAAGGGGCCTACTAGCCGGGGATACCGCCCCCATGGCGGCAACCGGTTAGGCCCGTCGGGACTACTTACCCGGCGTCGCCGCTTCGCCGGTCCTATCTGAGTACACCTACGTAGATGGAACCAATCTCCGCCCCTGGATTCGAGTAGTTCTTACGCATGTTGAAGTAGTCCAGCCTCCATAGGTTTGATTTATCACTGGTCACACTTTGATTGCGAAGGTCTCTCACATGTTTCAGCACAGCGGTAGCTTGCCCGCGGGCAGCGGCACTACAGTCCCAGTTCCTTCCAGCCAACACTCACATCCGGGGTGGCACGACAGGCCATATGCCCGTCGGGACCTCGTCGCGAACATTCTCGCCGGGCTGCAATCCGGTTCAGGCTGCGGCGTTGTCCTGGTGGGGGAGCACGGCGCGGGCAAGTCCTTCCTGGCCCAGCGCGCGGTCGAACAGCTCGGGGACGGCCATCTTGTGGTCCAGGTACGGGGCAGCTCCATCTCCTCGAAGCTTCCCTACGGTGCCCTGAGTGTGCTCTTGAATGACCTCGATGCCTCGCACCTCGAGCATCCGCTGATGGTCCTCCGCGGGCTGACACAGCTGCTCCACAGCAAAGCCAAGGGACGCCGGGTTGTTCTGTTTGTCGACAACGCCCACGACCTCGACGAGCTCTCGACGATGATGGTTGCCCAGTTAAGCGCCGGCGGCCATGTGTCCTTGCTGGCAGCATGTGTGGACCTGCCCAATGTCGGCGGCGACATCATGGGGCTGTGGAAGGATGACATGCTGCGCCGGGTGGACCTTGGCCCGTTCGATTTCACCGAAACCGCCACCACCCTGCAGCACGAATACGGCGGGCACTTCTCGCACGCTGCCGCCCGGGCGTTGTGGAACGCCAGCGGCGGCAACGCACTGTTCCTGCACTCTTTGACCCGGGAGCAGATCAAGCTGGGAACCATTGTCCGTCAGGACGGCACCTGGATCCTGGGCGATCGGCCGGTTTCCCTGACCGGAGAAATCCGGGACGTCGTCAGGGCCCGGCTCAACCGTCTGAGCAGCGGCCAGCGCGATGTCTTCGAGCTGCTGTCCCTCGCCGGTTCCGTGCCGCTGCAGACCCTAATGAATGTTGCCAATTCCCAGGACATGGACGCACTCCAGGAGCGTGGCATGATCCGGGTCAGCCACGACCATCCGCCGACTGTCAGTATTGCCAACCCGGTAGTGGCGAGCATTGTGGCCAGCGTCGTGCCGCCAGGGCGCAGCGCCGAACTCCGGCGGCGCCTCGGCGCGGGGATGGAGGAATCGGAACGGGCAGACGCTGCGGGCTCGAAGGAAGTTGCGTGGGCGCTGGATTGCGGCGAGGAAGTACGGCCCGGACGTGCACTCTCGGCAGCGAAGATGGCAAACGATGAGTCTGATCCCACCGCTGCGCTGAGGTTCATTCAGGAGATTGACGGACAGGAATCCATGGTCGGGGCCGCGATCGAATCTGCTCGTGCTCACCTCAACGTCAATAACGAGGATTCGGCCCGGCGGGTTTTGCAGGTCCTGGGCCACACGCTCGAAAAGGATGCTGAGTTCGCTGATTGGGCTGCCATTGAGTTTCTTCGCGCAGAACTGGACAAGCGCCAGCCCGCGACAGCCGCCCAGGCAGGCGCCAGGCTGTTGGAAATCGGACGACGGCTTGAGGCGCAGCCACGGGAGGCGAACGTGGCGGATCTCCGCGAAAAGCTGCGGAGCGCCAGCGCGGAATTGGCCGTTTTTGAGGGCCGCTACCAGGATGTCCTGACGATGTTTGCCGACGTGGACACCTGCGATTTAGGCAGCGAAAGGAAGATTGTGGCCGCCAGCCTGGTCTGCGAGGCGATGGCTGCCACCGGCGATGTCCTGGCAGCGACAGCACTGGGCCGGGAGGTGATGGCCGCCGCCGTCCGCAGCGGAATTTCGGACACGTCGATCCGGCAGATCCGCTGCCGCTTCCTGCTGCTGCTGCTGCTCTGCGGAAAATTTGGCGAGGCCAGCGCGTGCCTGACTGCGGCCGCGGCGACCGCCGAGCCGCAGGCCCGGCTGGGCGGCATTTTCGAGATCGGGCAAGGGATTGTGGATCTGCATCGAGGGCTGCTGAGCGAGGCGTTGCCCAAGCTCCAGGCCGGCCTCCTGCAGCTTAAGGTCCAGGATCACGAATCCCTCTGGGCACTTGCCACGTCCGCGGGCGCCTATGCAGCCTGCCTGCAGGGGGAGGAAGACAAGGCCGAGGCCATGTTGTCAGCGCTCGGTAAGAAGGACGCCAAGGGGGCCTGGATCGCCGAGCGGATGACCAGGTACTACGAGCTGTCCGCCCGTGCCGAGCTCGGACAACGGACGGCCGCCATTCGGTTCCTGACGGCAGAAGCCGACATCGATGAGGCCGCGGGCGCTCTGAGCACCGGCCTGCTGTTCTTGTCTGCGGCGGCCCGTTTGGGGGACCGGCAGGTGGGCCAGAAACTGGCCGGCCTTGCAACCCAGGTCAATGGACGGTTCGCAGCACTGTGCCTCCGGCTGGCAGAGGGATTAAAGAAGTCCGACAGCGAGCAGCTGCTTGGGGCTGCCAAGGATGCCGAAGAGCTGGGCCACACCATCTTTGCAAGGGATGCGGCGCGCAAGGCGGTTAGTTGCGCCCACGATGCCGGCAACCGGATTTCACTGAGGATTGCCCAGCGTATGCAACAGTCCGTGGAAGACCGGATCGGCGGTCCGAAGAATGGGCTGCATTCCTTGACGACGTCAACGCTTACGGCCAGGGAGATCGAGGTCGCCGTCCGGGCAGCCAGCGGAACCTCCAACCGGAAGATCGCCGAACAGATCCACGTTTCGGTCCGGACCGTGGAGGGCCATCTGTACCAGGTGTACGCGAAACTGCATGTTGCAAGCCGGGCCGAGCTCAAAGAAGTGATGTCCGGCCCGGTGGACAATGTCCGTCTCGGCTGACCGCCGCGGGCGCTGTTAGTTCCGGCTGCGCTAACAGCCGGACCCGCACACCGGGGATGAGGCAGTGACCCAGCAGTTCGGAGGAAAGGTGGGGAATGTGGAAAGCCTGAACCAACCCGCCATGCTCGTTGCCCGTGCCAGGCTCGTTAAGGCGGTTGCGGGCTCCCTCAGCGACGCAGGCACATCCGGGGCTTTGATCGTCGGAGGCGCCGGCACCGGCAAAACCGCCGTGACCACGGCTGTTCTGCACGAACTTCGAGACCAACCGCCCTATATCCGTCTGGCCGCGACACCGGCGCTCGCGGCGGTCCCCTTCGGGGTGCTGGCGCCGCATCTGGCCGAGTTGCCGGCACGGGACCTCGACTCCTACCCCGCCGTTCTCCAAGCCATGACCAGCAGACTCAGGTCCAGGTCCGGGCGGCCGCTCTTTGTGGTCGACGATGCCCAGAGCCTGGACCGGGGGACCTTGCACCTGGTGGCGCAGGCAGTGGCCACCGGCGCAGCAGGCCTCCTCGCCACCAGCGGACCCGGAACATTGATCCCCAAAGAGTTCCTGGCACTCTGGGACGACGGAATCGTCGCGAAATACGAGCTTGCAGCGCTGAACCGGGCGGAAGTCCACCAGCTATGCGAACAAGTCCTGCGCTGCGACGTTTCACCGTGGGTCAGTGCGAGCTTTTCCTATCTCGCCGCGGGGAACCCGTTTATGGTGCTGTCCTTGATTGAACACTGCCGGCGGACCGGGGCGCTCGCGCTGCGGCATGGGGTATGGCTGCTGGTCGCTGAGCCGGTGCTGGCCGGATTCCCGGAAGCAGACCTCGTGCACCATCAACTCCGGGGGCTCTCCTCGGAGGCAAATCTTGCCGCCGCCCTGGTGGCATTGGCCGGGCCGTTGAGCGTCGGCCAGCTCCTGAGATTCAGCAATCCCAAGGCCGTCGACGCACTGGAACGGGCCGGCATCATCGAGGTCTCCCGTTCCGGAGACCGGCGGGTTCGGCCCGCAAGTCCGCTCATCGGTGAAATTGTGCGTCGACAGATTCCGGCCGGACGCAGCGCTCGCCTGCGGGGGAGCCTACTGGCCCTACCCGGCGGCGGGCAGCTTCGCCCGGAAGCGTTCCGGAACCAGGTCCGCTGGGCAATGGATTGCGGTGCCCGCGTCCCCGCGGCCGATCTTCTCCGGGCGTCCCGCCTGGCCAATGTTGCTCTCGACCCGAACGCCGCGCTGCGAACAGCAGCTGCCGTCGGCGACGAGTCTTTTTTGCCGCAGGCCCGTCTTCAGGCGGCTTACGCTCAATTCACCTCGGGCCGGCCCCGGATCGCCAGTGGCCTGCTCCAGCAGGCCACTGGTTTGCACGGAACCGATGAGCCCTACCTCTCGGCAGCGCTGGCTGCCCGGCTCAAGGCGGTCGCAGCAGAACGTGGCAGTGGATACGCAACGCCGCTAAACCTTGGCCCGGCGCTGCTGCCGGAGCCTGCGCAGCCCCTCCGCGACGGGGTCGGGGACATCAACGTCTTCGACCCGAGCGGTTCCTTGACCGAAGTCGAGGGCAGACTCCGCGTTGTGATCGAAGGGACAGGGGCGCCGGCAACGATCCGCATTCCGGCTTCTTCGTTGCTCGCCCTGATCTGGAGCGCCCAGGGGCGTGTCCTCGCGGGACGCGCCCTGGACCAGCAAGCCTGGCAAGACGCTAAGTGCCACGAGCTGGCTCTGCCGTTGATCGACGAGGACCTGCTGATGCGGCACTGCCTGGTTCTCACCTTGGCGGGGGAATGGGATCCCGCCGCGGCCGCCATCGACGACTACGCCAGGGCGTACCCCCCGCGGCTGATACGAAGCGGCGGCATGCTCCAGGCCATGCGCGGATTCTCGATGATCCGACAAGGCCGGATGCCTGAAGCCCTGGCAGCTATGTCACTCGCCGCAGAAGAACTCAAGGTAGCGGATCCCTGGCAGTTGCGCTGCTTCGTCTACTCGGCTGCGTCATATGCGGCGGCCGCGGCAGGGGACCGGAACGCCGGCCACGAACATTTGGCGTCGTTCCGACGGCTCCCCGGCGGTGAACCACTGGTCCTGCGTCTCCTCGTCGAAGCGTATTCCACGGTCGCCGCCGGCACTCTTGCCAGACGGGATAGCCAAAGCTCCCTGACGGCCCTTGCGGAACTGGCCCGGGGCCAGGGCCTGCGCTGGATCGAAACGGAAATACGGAGGCTGGCGCTGGTCCCGGGCGATACCCCAGGCGCTGCCGCCCTCGCCATAAGCAGCAGCGCCGTTGACGGGCCGGAGTCTGCGTTGGTGCATGATTTTGCGCGCGCGGTTGCCGAGTCCGATGCGACCGGCCTGATGAGGACCGGCGATGCCGCCCTGGCCGCAGGCTACCTGCGTCTGGCGCTCGAATCCGCGCAGCAGGCCGAATGGTGCCTGACGCAGGAATGGGACCATCGCCGGCTGCCTGCTGTCCGGGCACAGGTCCAGCAACGGTTGGCGGCTCTCGGGATGTCCCCGCACCTGGGGTTCGTCGATTCAGAGCCTGCCCCGGCGCTGACGGCCCGCGAATCCGAGATCCGTGGCCTGGTCTCCGGCGGCGCCAGCAATGCCGAGATTGCTGCGTTGCTCCGGGTCTCGGAGCGCAGCATCGAACGGCAGCTGTACAGGATCTTCGCCAGGCTCGGCGTCAGCCGGCCTCTCGATCTTCCCGGCCCGGGCTCCGTTCCGCGATAGACCGGCTTGGCGCACGACAGCGCAGCAGGTGCCGCCATGGGCGGCACCTGCTGCGCTGTCGTGCGGACCCGGCGCTACTGCCGGGTTTCAGGCGGGGATGATTTCGATGGCGGAGATTTTTGGTTCGTCGGTGGTGGCGGTGAAGTCGAGGTTGAGGGTGCCGTCGGTGATGTTCAGTTGTTGGGTGATGGTGTGGGCTGTCATCGGGGCGACGGTGGCG
>NZ_JASIST010000002.1:178946-439054 GCF_030063265.1 Pseudarthrobacter sp. PH31-O2
GTCGACGTGGTATCCGGCGAGGTCCGGTTCGGTCCCGGCGGTCCAGGCCAGGTTCACGGTGTTGGTCCCGGCGGTTGCGCTCAGCCCGGCGGGGGCCGCTGGCGCCGTGGTGTCCGGAGCACCGGCGGGGATGATTTCGATGGCGGAGATTTTTGGTTCGTCGGTGGTGGCGGTGAAGTCGAGGTTGAGGGTGCCGTCGGTGATGTTCAGTTGTTGGGTGATGGTGTGGGCTGTCATCGGGGCGACGGTGGCGTTGAGGTCGAGGTTGGTGATTTCGGGGGTGCCGCCTTCGAGGTTGACGTTGAAGACGCGTTGTCCGGGTCCGCCGGGTCCGCCGCCGGTGGCTCCGTGCCAGATTTCGGCGAAGTGGAGTTTGACGGTGTAGTTGCCGGGTTGGACGGGGATGGCGTAGCTGAAGCCGCCGGCGCCGCTGTGTTCGCTGAGGAAGAGCGGGTCATCGGTGGTTCCGGCGATGGCGGTCACTTGGGGGTTGGTGTAGGACTTTCCGCCGGTGAAGTAGGTGTCGGCGAGCCAGTTCACGCCTCCGGTGGTGAGGGCTGGTCCGCCGGCGTTGATGCGGATGGGTTGTTGGGTGGCGGGGGCTGTGGTGGTGGCCGTTGCGGTGGCCGAGGGGGCCGAGGCGTTGGCGGAGGTGTCGATGGCGATGATGCGGTAGAGCAGGGTTGTGTTGGCCGGGGGTGTGGTGTCGGTGTAGGTGGTCCCGGTGATGGGGGTGGTCCCGGTCAGGCGGTTCCAGGGGCCGGCTGCGGTGGTGGCGCGTTCGACGTGGTATCCGGCGAGGTCCGGTTCGGTCCCGGCGGTCCAGGCCAGGTTCACGGTGTTGGTCCCGGCGGTTGCGCTCAGCCCGGCGGGGGCCGCTGGCGCCGTGGTGTCCGGAGCACCGGCGGGAATGATGTTAGTGATGAGATAGACGTTGTCTTGGTAGTCGCAGTTGGCTGAACCCGCGGTGCAGTCGTTCGCCGAGTACATGTAGTCCTGGGCTACAACGTAGGATCCGGGGACCAGCTGGCCTGCCCTGTCCTTGACCGGCCAGGTCTTTACGGCAAGGTAATTGCTGTTATCGGTCGACTGGCCCGCGATTTTGAGGGGGAACGCGCCGGCCGGATTTGCATCGAACTCGAGCGGACCGGTCACCCCGAGGTTGAGCGGCAGGATGGTTTGGGCGTAGAGCCCGCTGGCGTCAGCGGCTGTGCCGTCAATGTCGATCCTCTCGCCGGAACTGCAGCAGCCATGGAAGGACGCCAATTGACGGACGGTCACGGCTTTGGTGCTGTCCGCGCGCTTCCAGAACGGGGAGCGGACTTCGTCTCCGTTCAGTGCAGAGCTAGGAATCTGGGCGCCCGGCGCGAGGGTCCCGTAGGCGGTGGTGATCCCAAAGGCCTGGCTGATCTGGGATAGCGTCAGTTCGTTCGTTCCTTCGGGTGCAGTCATAAAGATGCCGCGCAGCTGGACGGTCCTGACGGCGGACACGGTGTCGCTGGAGCTGATCTCCAGCTGGGCGGCACGGACTCCCTTGCTTCCGGCGGTTTCCGTGAACTGCGCCGTCAACGGCGCTGAGCCGCCCGGACCGATGACCAGGGGCAATACCGGGGGTGCTGCGAGGACGAATCCGCTGGCCCCGGTTCCGGTGATCGCCATTTTGGTGATGACCAGATCCTTGTCACCCGTGTTGCTCAGGGTTACCGAGGCGGAGTCCGTCACTTTATGCTGGACGACTCCGCTGTTGAGCCGGTGCATCACGAGCCAGTCGTCGTAGAAGCCGGGGACGGGCTGTCCGGCCCGGCGGGTTGCCTGCGTATTGCTGAGTGTCAGCGTCCCGCCGACATTTTGGACCACGAAGGACGCGCTGCGCGTTGAGGTCCGGCCGGCATCGTCAACGGCGGTAACCACCAGGGTGTGGGTACCGTTGCCGATGCTAAACGGGGCGCTGTAGCCGGCGGCTGGTGCGCCGTCGACTGCGTAGCTCAGTGTGGTGATCTGGGAACCGGCGGAAGCTTGTCCGCCCAGGGAAACGGTCGCCTGGCCCCCGGCGTAGTCACCGGCCAGGGTTTGCCCGTTGACCGTCACCGAGATCACCGGGTTCAGCAGGTTGGCGCCCTTGATGGTGACCCAGTTGATCTTGGTGTTGGTTCCGGCCGGGGAAAGGGTGAGCATACCGTCGGTGACGTTGACGGTGGTGGTGCCCGTTTTGAAGGGAGCCGTGCCGCTGGGGGTGAACGGTGCAACGAGTGCGGTGCCTTCGACATTCAAGGCATGCGTGGAGTCAAGATAGCCCGCGTCGCCGACGGAGGCACTGACTTCGTAACTGCCGTTGGGAACCGCGCGCTGCCACACGCCATCGGTGCCGCCCTTGCTGGCCGTCTGCATCTGAATCAGTGACTGCAGCAGCGGATCCGAGGGAAAGGTGATCCCTGCCGCCGCGGTCGTGCGGTTTCTTGCTTCCAGCGTGCGGTCCGTCGGGGTGCCGTTTACCAGCCAGCCGAAGCCGCGGGCGTCGTACATCCCACCGGTGTCGGCGGTCCACCCGCTGGGGGTGATGGCTCCCGGCAAAGTGAAGTTGTACGCGGCCGTGGGTACTGTGGGCGGCTGGGTGTCCAGGCCCGGACCCTTGATCGACACCCAGTTGATCTTGGAGTTGGTGCCGCTGGAGGACAAGGTCAACTTGCCGTCAGCGACGGTAATCTGCCGTGATCCGGTCTGGAAAGGCGATGTTCCGGTGGGAACGAAAGTGGCGATCAGCGGCTGCCCTTCGGCAGCAATCCCGTGGGTCGAGTCAAGGTAACCGGCGTCGCCGGCCGAGACTGAAACCGTGTAGGTGCCATTAGGGAGCTCGTACTCCCATACCCCGGTTGTCACGTTGCTTGCGGGTCCCATCGTGTTCAGCGACTGCAGCAGCGGATCCGACGGGTATGCGATTCCGGGTGTGGCCGCAGTCCGGTACCGGGTGGCGGCGCTCCGGTCAGTGGGCGTGGTGCCGACCAGCCAGCCGAACTTTCGCTGGGCCTGGAAGGCAGCTCCGGTATCAGCGGTCCAGCCGGCCGGCGTCGGAGCGCCGGCAGTCTGGAAATTCACCTTGACCTGGGCGCCGACCGTCGGATCGCCACCGGGATCGGTAGGGGCCGGAACGACATCGATGTAATCAATTTTGGTGTTGGTCCCGCCGAGGGCGTCAACGGTCAGAAAACCGTCGGTCACAGTCACCCGGGTCACAGCGGTGTTGTGCCGGGTGCCGCTGCCTGCGGCACCGGACGGGGCGAAGCGGTCGATGACCTTTTTGCCTTCCAGATTGATGGAATGCAACTCCGGCGCCGTCTGCGGTGCAGCATCTCCGACAGCCACCGTCACGTCGTAGTCGCCGTTGGGGACCGCCGCCTCCCAGAAGGCGTAAGTGGACAGGCCGTTGAAGGCTGCCAGGTCCGCCGACTGCATATGCATCAAGGTGTTCAGGCGCAGGTCCGGCTGGGTGGTGCTGCGAAGCCGGCCGTTCCCGGGACCCGCAGTCCCGGCCGTGGAAAGGTCGATCGGGGCACCTGTCGCCTGGCTCTTCCAGCCGTAGCTGAGGCCCGTGCCTTGGTCGGTGCGGGTCCTGGGGCCGAACGGCTCACCGAAGTCGCGGAGGTACCCGGTGGGCAGACCGGCCGCCAGATTGGAGAAGTTGACCTTGAAGGCTCCGCTACCGACCGGAGCGGCGGTGGCGGGACGCAAACCCGTGACCAGGAAAACGTAGTCCTGGAAGTCGCCGTTGCTGGCGTCCTCGAAAGCCACAATGTAGCTGTTGGCGATGGCCACTCCGGCGCGGTCTTTCGCCGGGTACACCCGGGCGCGGTGGGCCACGCCGCCGGTGTTGAGCCGGTCCTCCGTGTAGCCGGTCCGCAGGAATGCGTTGGAGTAGTAGTACAGCCCGAAGCTCTGGCTTCCCGGATCGAAAGTCTTCACCGTTCCGGGCGAGGACGGCGGCAGCAGTGACTGATATCCGGCGGTATCGATCGAGCCGAGCTTGTGCAGCTCCGCGGGCCGTCCGTCCCCGGTGTACCACCCGAACGGGAGGTCTTCCTTGGGGGCGTACTGGGCCAGTGGCGTCATTGAGACGGCTCCGGTGCCGGACTTGACGAACAGCGGCTCCAGCAGTTCGTCACCCTTGGCAATGGCCTGGGTGCCGCCTTCGAGGTTGCTCCAGCCTACGTTGATTTTGTACCCGAGGGTCCCGACGACGTCCTGAAGGGTTGGTTCGTTCAGCCCCTCAATGCCGTTCATCGTCAGGCCATAGAGTCCGACGTCGAGTGCGTTGCCACCGGCTGTGATGCGAAGGACCGCTGAGCGCTGCCCGACGGTGGTACCGGGTTTGAAGGTTGCCTGGATGGTGACGGTGGCGCCTGGAGCCAGCGTGGTCCCGTTCCCGCCTGTGGTGGTGAACTCGCCCGGGTTGGCCCCGGCGATGCTGGTGCCCAAGGCCGCGGGAGCGGACCCGGTGTTGGTGATGGTGACGGACTTTGTTGCTCCCGTGGTGCTCTTGACCGCCGAGAAGACCATCTCGGGCGCCGAAGAGGTGAGCGGCGCGGCTTGCTGGCCGGCCGGTACCCGAAGCAGGAACATGGCCTGGTTGCTGCCGCTGCGATCGTACTGGTTGACGTACAGGTTGCCGGTTTTGGGGTCTTCCACGACTTCCAGGGGGTCGTTGAAGCCGTCGACGTTGCCGATTGCGGAGTCGGGAACCCCGGTGATTCCCAGTGAGGTCTGCTCACCGAGGACCTTGCCGGTGGCGGGGTCCACCTGCATAAACAAGAGGTCATTGTTGTTGGAGAACCGGGTCACAATAAGCCGGCCTTTGAGCTGGCCGCCGAATGAGCTGCTCTTGTACTCGATGGACCCGTTGGGCGACTTGTTGAAGCCGAGGTCATAGGCGAAACCCCGGTAGTTTGGGTCGGCTTTGGTGCCGGTGGGGTATTTAGTGCCGCCCTGCCCGGGGGACACCGGCGGATTCGCCGGGTCGTTGCCTTCGTTCAGGACCCACTCACAGCGTTCCGGGTTGGGATGGCCATAGTAGCCTCCTTGCACGACGTCGAAGAGGAAGTCGCGCTGGGTGGGCTGGTTGCCGATCGCGGGAACCGAGCCGCCGGTGTATCCCCGGCGCAGGCACTGGGAGGTTACGTCCAGACCGTTGACGGAGCTGAATCCGGGAATCCCGGCCGCCGCCACCCTGGTGTAAGTGCCGTTGGAGTTCTTGATGACACCGGGGGAGTTTGCGCCGCCGGCGGTTCCGTTCGTGGGCACGTACAGGTGGCCATTTGAGTGCCACACCAGGTCGTAGGCATTGCGTATGCCGGTGGCATAGATCTTCAGTGGCGCACCTGCCGCGTAGGGGTTGTAGGTTCCCCCTCCGGAGGTCTGAACGCTGATCGGCGTCGCGGTGGAGATGGCCTGCTGCACGGCCGGGTCCGCCGGGTCGAAGACCAGAGTGGCCGCTGTGAGCAGTTTCTCGCCTCGCTGGCCCCAGGAGTTATCCAGGTCGCCGGCGCCTTGGTTGGATCCCTGCATAAAGTACAGCCGACCGTCCGGGCCATACGCCATCGAGTTGGTGAGGTGGTCAGCCTGGGAGCGGGGGAGGCCCGTGAAGACCTTGGACTCGGTCTGCAGCGAGGCCCCGGAGAGCATGCTGACGCCCGAAATCCATTCACCTTGTTCGTTGAAGGTGTTGGCACTTGTTGACGTAATCCACAGCTTCGGGCTGGCTGCCGTTCCGGTTTTGTCGAAGACCAAGCCGATGATGGCGCGGCCGGCATAGCCCAGGCTTTCCATGTTGGCGAGGGATCCGTCGGCTGCAACCGTGAACCGGAAGAGGCCTTGTCCGATGGTGGACGCATACATTTTGCCGTCCGGGCCGAACGCCATCGATGACCAGTATTTCCCTGCCGCCACCGGCTGTTCGACCTTGTCAAAGGACACCCCGGTCAGGGGTGAGTAGTTCGCGCCGGTACTCGTTCCACCGGAACCGGTGGTGAAGACAGAAGTGAAAGGGACGAATGCGGCACCGTAGTTGTCCTTGACGTTGCCGGTCACGACGAAGCGGTAGCTTGTGTTGGCCTTTAATGGGCTGCTTGCCTGGGTGGAAATCACATCGTTGCCACCGGAGGTTCCGGTCGATGACGGCACCTCGACACCGGTGGATGTTTCGTAGAGGTGCACGTTGCCGGGCAGTGTTGTGGCATCCACACCCACGCCGGCGTAGGGGACGCGGATGGTTGCCGATACGCCGTCGGTGGGATCCTGCCCGGTTGAGCGGTTGTCCGGGCGCATCGTGTCAACATGGGGCGCCCGCTCGATGCCGACAATATCGATGTAGGCGATCTTCGTGTTGGTTCCGCCCGCGGCGGTCACGGTGAGGGCGCCGTCCCAAACACCGACGACGACGGTCGTGGTCTGGTACTCCTGACCGGCTGTGCCTTGGAACTTCTCAATGCCGACGCCCGCCTCGACGTTGAGGGCATGAACGGAGTTGTACCCTGCCGCGAACGCCATGTCCCCGGCCGCGATCGTCACCCGGTAAAGTCCGTCCGGTACCGAGGCTTCCCAGACGCCTTCGGTTTTGACACCGTTAGTGCCTGGGTCGTCGCCGTACTGCATGTGCAGGATGGAATCGAGCCGGTCGTCGATGCCTACCCGGCCCCTGTCACGGCCATTGCCGACCAGGCTCAAGGGATTTCCGTCCGGGGTTTTCCAGCCGTAGGTCAAGCCCGTGCCCTGGTTGGGTCCGGTGCGCGGACCGAAGGATTCGCCCCAGTCAGCGGCGTAGCCGGGAGCCGGAAGGCCTGATGTGGTGGTGAAATCGACCTTGATATTGGTCGTGTTGGGTACCACCGGAACGGCGTGGGCCTCATTGGAGGGTCCCGATTCGTTCGCCGAGAGGTCCACGGCAGTGACCACGTAGAAATACGTGGTCCCGTTGGTGGCGGTGGTGTCCGTGTAGCCGGTGGCCGTGACGAGCGCCGAGCCGGACAGGAGGGAGCCGGTATCGCCAACGACCGGCTGCAGCGAACGGTAGACACGGTAACCGGCAAGGTCCGCTGCGGCGGAAGCGGTCCAGCTCAGCGTTACTTTTGTGTCGCCGGAAACCGCTGAAAGCGCCGCCGGCGCCGGTGGCGGAGTAGCGTCCAGGGCCTGGATCGTGGCACGGGCCGACGAGGTCCGCTGTCCGGCTGCTTCGTTCGAGCCCGCGGAGACATTCCCGGCGCCGTCAACGGCGGTCACCGCGTAATAGTAGGTCGTCCCCGAAACGGCGGAGACGTCGCTGAATGAGGTGCCTGCAAGGGTTTCCGTCCCGGTCAGCGGCAGTCCCTTCAAGTCGACGCCGCTGCTGGTGGCCCGGAAGACCCGGTAGCCCGTGACGTCGCGGGAGCGGCTGGCTGTCCAGGCCAGATCGACGCCAGCGGACCCACCGGTGGCGACGAGCTCCGTTGGCGCAATGGGAGCCTCGCTGTCCACCCCGTCCTTGGAGTAGCCCACAGAGATCAGAGCGTCACCGTAGGCCTGGAAGTACTCCACGGTCACCAGGTGCGGACCGTCGGCCAGGACAACATCAGTGGTTTTGACTGCAGAGGCGGACTGCTGAACCCACTGGTCAACGATCGTCCGGCCGTCAACTATCAGTCGAAGTCCGTCGTCGGCCCGGGTGGTGAAGCTGTAGGTCCCGGCACCGGAGGTGATCGTCTTGGCCCAGCGGGCCGAGTATTGCTCGGGACCAACGCCGGCAGGTCCGGAGCCGGCGGTGAAATTGAAGCCAATGTCGGCATCACAATCCGCGCGAACCGGGGACCCGGACAACGAGGTACCGATGAAATACTGCACCTGCCATTCGCCTGCGAGGCACGAGCTGTTGTTCACGGCGGTGGCGGCGGCCGGTTCTGGCACAGGGGTGGAGCTGATCGTCGGCGTCGGCGTCGGCACCGGCGAGGCGGTGGTGGTCGGCGTTGCGGTCGGCGTCGGCGTGGCGGTGGTGGTCGGCGTGGCGGTCGGCGTCGGCGTGGCGGTGGTGGTCGGCGTCGGCGTGGCGGTGGTGGTCGGCGTGGCGGTCGGCGTCGGCGTGGCGGTGGTGGTCGGCGTTGTGGTCGGCGTCGGCGTCGGCGTGGCGGTGGTGGTCGGCGTTGCGGTCGCTGCGGGCAGTTCAGCCGAGGCGAAGTCCTGGAACACTGCCGTCATGGGGGTGGACGCGGGCAACGCGCCCCGGCTGGCCAGGATCCCGGCGAAAGTTGCGACGTCCGTCAGGGGGGACGGCTTGAGGGCGGAACCGTCGATGAAATTCGCTGGCAGGTCCAGCCGTCCCACCGGAACGGGTGCGTCAGCGCCGATCTGATAGGCGGCGATCAGGGAGTTCTCGGCAGGGTTGACGTCCAGGGTCAGCTGAACCGGACGGTTC
Organism: Pseudarthrobacter sp. PH31-O2; assembly: GCF_030063265.1. Taxonomy (NCBI): domain Bacteria; kingdom Bacillati; phylum Actinomycetota; class Actinomycetes; order Micrococcales; family Micrococcaceae; genus Pseudarthrobacter; species Pseudarthrobacter sp. PH31-O2. The sequence goes on from NZ_JASIST010000002.1 coordinate 187,378, forward strand.
CCGATCAGGCTCTGGCTGGTGCCGACTGATACCAGATCCGCGGAGGTCGGCGCAGCCGTGGTGGCGGGCTCGGACACGCCGTTCCGTTCGCGCTTGAGCTCGATTCGGCGCTCGCCGGCTGTTCCTCCGCCGCCCAACATCAGGGTCGCGAGGTTATCGTCGTTCGGACCGAACCATAGGCCGAGCTGGGCGCCGCCGGCAAGATCCGCGGGACTGATCACAGTGGTGGATAGCCGAAGTGTCCTCGTGGTCAGTTTGAGTCCTACGCCCAGCGCGTTGTCCTGGTCGTTCGCGGCTCCTGACACCGTTCCCGGTGTGGCGACGACGTTCAGGGCGCCGTTCGCGGTGGCGAGGTTTTCCCGGGCGAAGTAGGGTGTGCTGCCCGTGGCAGCCGAGGGAAGCACGGACGTAAAACCGGTCCCGGCGCCGTCGGGGGTCTGCAGGCCGCCTGATATCCCCGCGAAGTCCAGGGATACGGTGTTACCGGCCGCAACGACCCCGTTTGGGGGCAGCGGAGAATAAGGCGAGCTGTCCCACTGTGCGGGATCGGCGGGGTACACAGCCGTCGGGGCTGCACTCGCGGTAGTCGCTGAAAGCGTCGCCGCGAGGACTGCGGTGGTGGCGATAACTGCGGTTCCTTGGTGGAGCCACCCACGGGTCCGCGGGTCCACGGCATTGACGGCTTTTCTAGACACAGGCTGTCCTTCCCCACAAAACATTTGTTGGCCGGCCGGCGCGAGGCGCGGCGGGCCATCCTAGTAATCGAGACCTCTGCAGAGCGGCTGTAGGAAGGCTGGCAGTGTGTTTTCCGGCGTCATTGACGTCACTGCAGCCGATTCGTGGCCCACTTCACTTCAACAATCTCTCAGGCCTGCGGACGGCTGAACATACCCGCTGGAAAAGACACGTAAGGAGCTTTTTGAAGCAAGTAGCATCACGAAGCTACCTAGGTAATACACGGTCCCCTGCAGCAAAAGGGCGCACGAAAAAGGGGCCAACCGGCTAGTGCCGGTGAGCCCCTTTCAGTGGGTCGGACAGGGCGCCGTCTCAGGATGTACGGCCCGCCCTGGCTCCGCGCCGCTGGCCATCAACCAGGACTGGAATCGTGTCCTGCGGCGGCGTGCCGGGTGCGGGCACGTTTACCGGCCTTGGCGCACGGGCCGCCGCGGCGGCCTCCTTGCTGCGCCGGCGTTCCTTTCGAGCGGCGGCCCTGAGCGTGCGGGGTGTTGGCCCATAGGTTCCGTAGCCGTAACGGTGGGCATCCGGCCCCTTCGACGGCATCCGGTTCAGCACTACCCCCAGCACGCCCGCATTGACCATCTGCAGGGAAGAAATTGCCTTTTTCACGTCGGCTATACGCGCTTTCCGGGCACCGACCACAAGGAGCACCCCACCCACTTCCTGCGACAGAACTGCGGCGTCGGTCACCGGGAGCAGGGGGGGAGCGTCGATTATCACAACGTCGAACCGTGCCTCCAGTTCCTGGAGGATCTCCTTCATGGCGTCCGAGCCGAGCAACTCGCTCGGGTTCGGCGGGATCTGGCCGGATGTGAGCACATGCAGCCCGTGTTCACCGTAGGGCTGCAGGAGATCATCGAGCCGGGCTTTGCCGATCAATGCGGTTGTCAGGCCAGCTGCGTGCTCCATGCCGAGATAGCCGGCCAGCCGTGGACGGCGGAGGTCGGCATCGACGACTACCACGGACTGGCCGCTCTGAGCCATGGTCATGCCCAAGTTGAGGCTGGTGCTGGTTTTGCCTTCCCCGGGCACCGATGAGGTCACAAGCACCGTCTTGGACTTATTGCTGACGTGGGTAAATTGCAGGTTGGTCCGCAATTGCCGGAATGACTCGGCCCGCGGTGAACTTCCCGCTGTTGCGGCGATGAGGGGCTTTTTGCTGGCCGTATTGTCGAAAGGAACTCCGCCAAGGACCGGCAGGTCGCTGATGCGGCGGACGTCGGCTTCGCCGCGGATCTTCGTGTCCAGTATCGTTCGGAGGACGGCGAGTCCGATCCCGAGGGCCAACCCGACAATAAAGCCGATGGCGAGATTCAGGCGGGTGTTCGGTGAAGCCGGCTCGGACGGAATATCGGCCGGTGTGACCACCGTAAGCTTCAACGGCGATTTTCCGTTGTCAGCAGCCGTCTCAAGGGTATCAACGGCTTCAATCAGGCTTTGTCCTACCCCACGGGCAATTGCCGTGGCGCGTTCCGGGGATTCATCGCTGGCCGTGATGGTCAGGACAACAGTGTTCAGCTCTGCCGTGATGGCCACCTTGGAACCGAGCTCGGCGGCGCTCATGGGAAGGGCCAGGCCGTCGACCACCGGCTGCAGGACAAGCGGCGTCGCGGCGGTGATGGCGTACGACTGCACGCGCTGTTGGCTGAAGTTATTTCCCTGCTGCAGTTCTGAAACGGACCCGGAATTCTGAATCGCCACGAACAGCTTGGTGGTGGACTTGTACACCGGTGCCATCGCCGCGGAGGCGGCACCTGCAGACAGCAAGCCTAAGGAAATGCACACCAGGATGAGTATCCAGTTGCGGCGCAAATGCCGACCGTAATCGCCTAATTCCAATTTTCCCCCTCGAGTGGATGATTTTTCGAGACCAGTTGTGTCTCCGCGAAGACCTTCGGCCGCCGCCATGAGGGGCGGTCGCGAGTGCGGCACCTGCATGTTCAGAACCTATCCGCAGGCCCAGCGAGGTGGCAATGGAATCCGGATAAAGCAGGGAGTTGGGCCAACAAACAGGTAGTGGTTTTGTGCGCTAACAAGTAGAAACCGGCCGAACTACTCATGGCTGTGCCGGCGGTCCGGCGCTAGGGTCTTAACAAGTTCCGTTTCTGCTGCGAATGAGTCGGCCCGGGGGGTAGCGACACCAAATGATTTCTATGCTCTCGCGGTCGTCGTGCTGACCCGCAGATTCACTGACGTAAGGGGTGCGGCGGCTGTTGCCGCCGCTTTCGTCGCGGTTGTCATTTTGTCGTGGGCCGCTGTCTGGGACGTGACCGTGCTGGTGATCCCTGCCGGCCTCGCGGCCCTGGTGCTCACCCTGCGCTATCCGCAGCCGGTGGCGCTGCTCCTGCTGCTCGTTGGGCCGCTGCTGACATCCACCTTCAAGCTGGGAGCGGTGAGCCTGGACAACGTGATGGTGATTGCCGGGCTCGGCCTGGTCGCCATCCTTGCCCTCATCCGGCGCCAGCTGCCCTTTAACCGCTGGTCAGTGCTTCCCCTGGTTCTCGCCGCGGCCATCTTTGTGACCGGGAATCTTAATGGGTCACCGAACTGGGAGGCCTGCCTGCGGTTCATTTCGCTGGCTGCGGTGCCTTGGGTTGCGAGCGATTCTCCGCGCAGTTCAGCGGCCAACCTGCGAATCTTCCTGGGAATTATGACCGTCGGTGCCCTCACGGTGTTTTCCCAGCCACTGATTGGGTACCCTCATCCGTTCAAGGACACCGAAAACACCGGCCTTCGGTACGGCGGACTTTTCGGCCATCCCAACTTTGCGGCCTACGCGCTCTCCCTGTCCATCCTCTATGTGCTGTCCCAGAAGCTCAACACCTGGCGGGTCGGATATCTCCTGATGGCCGGCGGAGCCGTGCTCACGACGGGGAGCATCACGGCGACCATGATGCTCTTCGGAGCCGCCGGCATTCTCCTGGCCCGAAACATCAAGCGGCTGATGGCCGGGCTGCTGGTCCTGGGCGTCTTTGTGGCCACCGTTGGCCAGACGCTGCTGAGCAGGCTGGATTTTGTCAGCCAGACGACGGCCGGGCCGGCTGCTGGCGGCAATTCCGGGACGTGGCGCGTCGGCCAGTGGCAACGCGTATTTCGGCTGCTCGAAGGCAACGAGGCCACCGGTATCGGTTGGGGAGAAATACAGCTGAAAAATGGAAACAATCTAGGCGCACACAATGCCTACGTCCAGCTGGCAGTTGAGCTGGGCTGGGCGGCGTTCGTCGCGGTGCTGCTGATCGTGGCGGCGTGTCTGGTGGCTTCGCTCCGGAACCGTATCCAGCTGGTGGCCTGGATTTACGTGCTAGCGACCTCTATGAGCGATCCGGTGCTGTTCTACCCGTCATCCATGACGATCCTGCTCTTTCTGATGGCCGCGACCGCCAATCTGAAGCCTTCCACCGACACAACGCCGGACAAAACACGGGAGGAATTTCCGTCGACCGGTTCATCCGAGAAGGCCGCGACCACCCAATCGGAGCGCGGTGTCCGGTCTGCTGGTTAAGCGTGGAAGAGCGGGCCTCCGAGATTCAACACTGCGGAAGCGGGCTATTTGGGGTTGCTCGCTGAGGGTAAACGGACATTCCTTACCGATACTGGGGTTCTGCGGCGAGTCTGACGCCTTTATGGATTCAACTGACTGCCGTAGACTTACTTCGCTTTCTTCCATATAGTGGCTTTGGAATCCGCCTTTCTAGTGTCGCCTCCCGCATCATTGGGGCTGCCGCCTACATCGTCGAGGTGATCCAGGTCCTAAGAAATTGGCGACTCACCCAAGTGGAGGAAACGCAGTGTCGGAAAGTGTTCAAATTTTGGAGGATGTCAGAGCTAATAGGGGTCGTCCGCACCTTCAGTTTGCTTTGCTTCTGTTTCGATTGGCTCAGGCGTCCAGGGCCCGCTCCGGGCTCCTAGCCCAAACATCTAACGTTGTATTTACCGCCGCTTACCGGGCGTATGCGTTGTCTGTACTCTCGCTGGACATTCCGGTATCGACCAAAGTCTCGCCGGGGCTAGTCATTCATCACGGGATGGGATTGGTGGTTCACAATGATGCAGTCATCGGGCGCGGCGTCACTCTGCGGCAAAACACCACCATCGGTGCGAAGCCCGGATTGGGTGCGCCGAAGTTGTTGGATGGGGTCGATGTGGGGGCAAATTCAGTCATTATCGGAAATATCACCATTGGGGAGAATTCTGTTGTTGGCGCAGGTGCCGTCGTGACCGTGAGTATTCCCGAGAATAGCATTGTGGTTGGCAACCCGGCTAGGATCCTACGTGTCCGCGAACTTGACGAGAGCCAGTAGGTGGAGAGTTGGTGTGAATACTTTTGAACAACCAGAATTTGCTATCCGCTGAATTGGCTTGGGTCACCCTTTGCGGAAGGCCTCCAGCGCGTTGGTGGCGACTTGGATGACGCGGAACGGATCGAAACGGATGGCCGCGTTTGGGGCGTTGGCCCTCATTGGTTGAGGAAAGCCGGCCCCAAATCCCTGCTGACTGCCTCTGGCGCCGCCGTGTTCGCCGCTCCGATCTTTTAGAAGAATTCGTCCAGTGTGGCCGCGATATTCCCTGAGGCGCCCCACAATATTTGGAGGTGTAGTGGACCGCGTCGAGGGTCATGCAATGGTGATGCCTGCGCAAGGAAATCTCTTCTACCCCGATCTTGACTAGGCCTTCGTGCCGGGTCATATCGAGTTGTTCGGCAACGACCGTTCGCAGATCGCTTCGTCGGTTCCGCCACGCGATCCGGGCGAAGGCACCCTCAGAAACGCACCAGGAAACTCCCACTAGGCGTACATCCTTTTATCACCGGCAAGCTTTCGCCGGAGCACCGTGAGGAACTGCGCAGGGCTGGAGTTTGCCCACATCAGGACGAAATGGTAGGCGGCGAGATGCTGGCGCTGGCCTACGTACCGCTGGGCGAGATGCACTTCCCGTTTAAGGGCTCGGAGCTGGCCTGCGTTTAATTGGGTGCTGTGCTTCGAGATGTATTTCTGGATGCCCGCGGCCCGCCTCGCGCTGCGGGAGGACAAATGCTCGTCGCCGTCGGCTGTCTGAATGAACAGTTCCTCATCCACAACCGCGTAGTGCCTCCCGGATTGAAGGTACCGGACGAAAAAATCCAAGTCGTTGAAGACCGGGAGGGTATCGTCGAATCCGCCGATGTCCTCGAAGGCCGTCCGGCGGATCACAAAGTTGCTGCCCGTCACTCCCGGGTTCCATGCCAGGCAATCCCGGGCGGTAACCGGGCGTGAGCCCAGCCATGGGCGCCGCGTGCGCTCCGCCCCGATTTCTACGGCGCCGGCGACGGTGACCAGATCAACGTCCCCGAGTTCGAGCCTGGCCACGCACTGCTCCAGGAACCCGGCCTCCCAGCGGTCATCGTCGTCGAGAAAAGCCAGGTACTCCGATGAAGCGAGAACTGCCCCGGCGTTGCGTGAGGAGGAGGCGCCGGGCCGTTGTGTGCCGGAGTTATCCACATAGGTGATGTCCGGGTGGCCGGTTCGCTCCCGCGTCAGCTGGCGGGTGTCCGGGGAAGCCACGTCGTCGACGACGACAACAACGGCAGGCGTGTGGCGCTGTTCGACGATTGACGCAAGGGCCCGGGCCAGCGCGGCATCACGCCGATGCGTCGGAACGATGCAGGTCACTGAGCCTGTCGACATCATTTGTCCTTTCAAAACCGCCGCTGTCGAGGCGGGGCTGCAGTTGCGAGTAGACGAGTTCCAGCCGCGCGGCAATCGATTCGTTGGAAGTATGGGCAGCACTCCAGATGGCTGCGGCCCGGCTGCGGGCCGACTGCTGCGCCGGGGCGGTGGCCAAAAGGTCTTCGATGGCGTCCTGGAGGGATGAGGCCTGGGGTTCGCAGTAGTACACCGCCGAGGAGGCCCGCACAGAATCAAGTTCGCCGGCGTGGGAGGCTACTACCGGGACACCCAGCCGCAGGGATTCGAGCACGCTCATCGGCAGGACCTCGCGCCGGCTCGGCAGGAGCAGCGCCTCTGCGCCTCGGAGCAAGGACTGAACCTCTGCCCTGGAAACGGTGCCGTGATAGCTTGTCTGCGGAAGCGGCTGCGTGATGTCAACATCGGCGGCCGGACCGCAGACGTGCAGCCAGAGATCCGGGTGATTCCTGGCGATGCCGGGCCAGATTTCCGCAATCAGGTCAAAGCCCTTTCGGGTGCCGACCTCGCCGGCGAAAACGAAATGCCGGGTGGCAGGACCAAAGGGCCCCGCCGCATCCAGGGAAGCAGCCGGGGCCGGCCCGCTCGGGTTAAAAACGACCTCGGTGGGGACGTCCGGGACGATGCCCGCCACAAGTTCCTTCTGCTTCGGTCCCAGGCAGATCAGCTGCGAGGCACGCGAGAGAACGGCCTTTGTCAGCCGTGGATATTTTTTGACCGAATCGCCGAAATCGGCGCCATGAAGGGAAACACACGTGGGTATCCCAAGCATCCGGGCCAGAACGATGACGGCACCTTCCCGGACGAGGCTGCCGGACTCGCTGACATGAACATGGAGGAACTGCTGGGAGTGCTTGCCCCGCATCATCGAAAGACCCAGCTTTGCCGTCCTCAGGACGGACCCTGCCTTGGAGCCGGGCGCCCACGTGGCGTAGCTGGTCATGGTGAAGTCGCTCATGCCGAAGGTCAGGTACTCGGCGATGACAGACGCCATACCGCCTTGGGTCGTGACGTCCGGCCCGACGTGGAGGACTACCCGCTTAGGCCGTTCCGCGGTAGTGGGTGCCGGATCCTGGCGGGGCGCGTTCCAGTAGCCCAGAGCGGCGATGGCCAGGACCGCCCGGCGGACGGGTGCCTTGGGCCGGGCACGCAGCGCAAGCCCGTAGGCTGCAGAACGGAGCACGTAGGGCAGGATTCGGGTGTTATCGAGCAGATAGCGGCGCCACAGCCGCCGAGGTTCCTGGACAAGGCGGAAGAGCCATTCCAGCCCCAGGGTTTGGATCGCCGCCGGTGCCCGGCGGACTGTTCCGGCCGCGAAGTCCACGGCTGCCCCGACGCCGAGAAAGCAGCCCTGCAGCTCAGCAAACCGCGCAAGCTGGTGATACAGCTGCTCCTGCTTGGGCGAGCCGAGGCACAACGCAACAATCTTGTCCGGTTCGGCGGCAAGCCGATCCGCCAGGCCGCGCACGTAGTCGTCGTCGGCGAGCTGCGCGGGGGAGGGGGAGTCGAGGAGGAAGAAGCGCAGGCCCGGGCGTGAAAGCGACAGCTGCGCGGCCGCGGCTTCGGCAACACCGTCTTTGCCCCCGATAATGGCGACCGGAACCCCTTGGGTTGCTGCGCGGTCCATGGCTGACATAAAGAGGTCGGATCCGGTCAACCGGGTGGCACCGGAGTGACCCTCGAACCTCGCCATCAGCGGCAAGGGGAACCCGTCGGGGAGGACAAGCGCCGCCCCGTCATAGAGTGACCGGAAAGCCGCGGAGCGCTGCCAGCGCAGGAAGTGGTCCGAATTGGGTGTGACCACAAGCGCCGCCCGGGGGCCGCGGGCGAGATCCACAACGGAATCAGCCGCCTCCTCAAGCGTGACATCGTCGATGCGCAGGCCGTGCAGTACGTAGACCTTCGCTTTGTCTTGCATCATGACGGTCCCCTTTTTGCTGTTAGCTTGCCGAGTTGGTGAGCCAGATGACGGCGCTCCGTGCCGGAGAGGTGCCCGCAGCGCGCGTCCAGGAAGGACGAGAGTTCCGCGACAAGACGCGCTTCGCCGGTAAAGTGCGCTCCCTGCACCACAGCATCGAAGAAGTCCGGACCATCCCAGCCAACGGACGCTGCAAGGGCCCGGTGGGAGGACCGGAGGGCCGGATCATCGAGCACCCGGCGCTTCCAGTCGGCCTCTTTTGTTGTCTGGGACTGGTGATGGCGGTAGGCGGTGAACGGCACTGCGGTGCGGCGTAGCCGGTAGCCGGACGCCGCGAGACGCATCCAGAGTTCGTAGTCCTCGGCAGGTCCGGCGATGTACCCGGACATGCGGCGCAGTGTCTCGGTGGAGCCGTACATCGCCGAGTGGAACAAGGGATTCCCCAGCAGGAGGAAGTACGGCATAGCCTCGGCAGTGATGCCGATCGGGATCGCGGGCTTCCAGTTGCCGATTCGCGGGCCGAAGTTCACGACGGAGGTGAACGTCACTTCGTGGTCGCTGCCGAGATGGGTACGCTGTGCCGCGAACCTGAAGGGCATGGCGAGGTCGTCGGCGTCCATTCGGCCGATGTAGGGGGTTCCGGCGCGCCAGAGCAGCGCATTAAGCGTAGCGGCCACCCCAAGGGACTTTTCGTTCCGGAAGACCGTGAGGCGAGAGTCCCTGAAACGGCCGAGGATTTCCGGCGTTCCGTCGGTGCTGCCGTCGTCGGTGACCAGCAACTGACCCTCCCGTGGCAGTGCTGCCAAGGTGGACCTGACGGCGGACTGGATGGTTTTGCTGCCGTTGCGCACCGGCATAAGGACGGACACTGCGGGGCGGCCGTTTCGTTTCACGTCATCACACCGTTCCGGAGGGGGCCAGGCGCGACTGCGACGGGACCGTGATTGGGGTGGCTTTTGCGCTTTGCAGCCGGCCGAAGAGGACCAGGGACTTCGCCGAATAGACTATGGCGACCCCTGCGGCGGCACCGGCGGGGCCCCACAGCAGTGCACCGAGCAGGACACCGCCCAGGTTCAGGACGGCGAAGATGATGCCGTTGGTCGCGACGAATGCCTCAAGGCCCTGGCTTTGCAGCAGTCCTCCCAACGGTGGTGCCAGGGAAAGGAACGGCAGTGCCGCGACGGCAAAAGCAAAGGCCGGGGCGGCTGCGGCAAACTCGGACCCGAATAGCAGTTCAACGATTGCCGGGGACCAGATGATGACGGGAATCAACGGCAAGCTGGCGAGGAGGGCCGCCAAGGACAACTTCTGGCCCAGTTTCTTGGCTTCAGGGAGTCCTTGCCGTGACGCGTGGGGCAGCACAACGGCGACGATGGAGCCGGAGACCAGCATCAGCGGGTTGATCAGCCGGAAGGCCGCGGAATAGAGCCCGGCAGAGGCTACGGAGCTGGCCGCCCCAACGATGGCGGAGTCCAGTGTTCGGGCCTGGGAACTCAGATTGGCCAGGAAGTACGGGATCAGGAACTTGTACATCTCCCGGGCGCTCGCGGCGCGGGCCCGGCCGGCCAGCCGCTGGTGCAGAACACGCAGCACGTGCGCGATTCCCACCGCCGAGGCTGTAGTCAGTCCGAGGGAATAGGCGGCAATAGTCTCAAGGCCCAGGGCGTAGAGCGAGACGAACAGGCCAAAAGAGGTTACTCGGCGCAGCACCAGCGAGATGACCAAAGGCGCTTTCGCTTTGTCGGCAATCGGAACTGTCAGCCCGACCTCAACGAATTGCTCCAGCGCAAGTGCCACCGGGACCAGGATGAACCATGGATTGAGGCCGGTCGTGGCGGCCACAGCGGTGAGGACCAGTGCCGCGACGCTTCCGGCGGCTGCGTTTCCGATCAGGTCCATCTTTAGTCCGGTGGCCACCTCGGCGTCGCGGCCCTTGGCGCGTGCCCGGGGAATGTAGGAGGACAGCCCCCAGTCGGCGACGGTAAAAAGGACAGCACCGACGCCGGCAATCACCGCCACAATCCCGAAGTCCCGGACGCCGGCCCAACGCGCGAGCAGGATAAACGTCACGGCCTGCATGCCGGTGGCAAAGACCCGTGCCGACACCAGTACCAGGAACTGGGTCTTCATGCATCCTCCCTCAGCCAACGGTGCAGGTTTCCTCCATTAGCTAACAGCGCCGGGTTCCCTCCGAACAGCGAGGCAGGGACTGGTCTTTGGCGGCGGCAGCACGTGGCCGGGGCCGATCCCTACTCAGCATTTTCGGGCTTTCTACCTGCACTGCCACAAACGCCTACTTGGGGCCGCCGGGGCACCTACTGGACTTCCGGATCGGCCGCCATTTGCCATTGAAGGCCCCAATCCCGGATGGATAAACTGCGGCCAAGACCGAACCACACCACCACCCTGACAAGGACCAGACATGACCGGAAACGCATTCCAGAAACCGGCAGTGAACTCCTCCCGGTCGCCTTTGCCGGACTATCAGGTGGGCAGGCGGACCGCCGTCCTGATGGGCTTGGCGGCCTTCGGCACCGTCACTGTCGCATCCCAGCTCAAAGCCCAGGCAGCAACACCGGCAGCAATTCGCATCAACGCCGGCGGACCCGCTGTGACCACCGGCGGAGTCGTGTGGTCGGCCGATCAGTACTTCAGCGGGGGCAAGGCGTTCACGAACCCAGCTGTCTCGTCGATCGCCGGCACAACGGATGATGCCCTGTACCTGACCGAGCGCAGCGCCACCAGCAACCTCGGCTCCTTTAACTACTCCATACCGGTCCCGGCCGCCGGCAGCTACACCGTCAACCTGTATTTTGCGGAAATCTGGTTCGGAGCTCCGGGGGGCGGCCCCGGCGGTGCCGGGAAACGTGTGTTCAGTGCCAACCTTCAAGGCGGCGCCGTGGAACTGGTCAACTACGACCTGTTTGCGAGCGTGGGGGCCGTGGCGGCCGCTGTAAAGACCTTCACCGTGGATGTCAGCAACGGTGTTCTGGACATCGCGTTCTCCGCGGCCGCGGACCAGCCCAAAGTCTCGGCCATCGAAGTTGTCTTCCCGACAGGCACCGTCACACCCCCGCCGGCGGGCGGAGCCACCCTGCGGATCAATGCAGGGGGCCCGGCCCTGGTCAGCGGTGGAGTGTCCTGGTTGGCGGACCAATACTTCACCGGCGGCAAGGCCTTCACGAATTCAGCGGCCACCGCCATCGCCGGAACCACCGATGACGTTCTGTACACCACGGAGCGCAGTGCGACAGCAGACGGCGGAAGCTTCGGGTACGCCGTCCCGGTCACGGCGGCGGGCGCCTACACCGTCCGCCTGCATTTCGCTGAGATCTGGTTCGGGGCCGCCGGCGGCGGTCCGGGCGGAGCGGGTAAACGAATTTTCAGCGCAAACCTCGAGGGCGGCGCGGTGGAGCTGGCCAATTACGACATCTTCGCCGACGTGGGTGCCGCCAGTGCGGCCGTCAAGGAATTTACGGTCGACGTCACCAACGGCGTCCTTAACCTGGACTTCACGGCCACGGTGAACCAGCCGAAAGTATCGGCAATTGAAATCACCTATCCTTCGGGCGCACCGCTTCCGGTGCCGGGAAACACCCCGTGGCCTGCCAGTTGGGCGGCCGGAAAATCGTCCCCCGTCGCCTGTTTTGAAGCGGCCGGCCTTGCGCTGGGAGGCATAATCTACCGTTTTGGCGGCTTCGATTCGAGCTTCCGGGCCATTAGGTCCTACTCCAGCTTCAACCCGGCCACGAACACGTGGACCACGCTGGGGAGCCTGCCCGCAGGGATGGCCGAGACCCATCTCGGCATCACGGAGGATGGCCGCTACATCTACTTCGGCGGTGGTTTTGCCGGCAACCTGGACACCACCAAGACGCCCACCCAGACGGTGAGCGACCGGGTCTACCGCTACGATCCCTCCACCAATTCCTTTACCCTGCTTACGCGCTTGCCGGCGGGCCGCGGAGCCGGTGCGTTCGCTGCCCTCAACGGCGAGCTGCACTATATCAGCGGTAATCCCGCGGACCGCGTGACGAATGTGGGAGACCACTTTGTCTACAACCTCACGACAACGCGGTGGACTGCTGCGGCGCCGTTGCCCAATCCGAAGGACCATATGAGCTGTGTGGTGCTCGGCGGGAAGATCTACGTTGTGGGAGGCGAACACGGACACGACAAACTGCACCTTCAGCAGGGAGACGGACACGCCTACAACCCGGTAACCAACAGCTGGACGCAGATCTCCAGCCTGCCGATGCCCAAGAGCCACATCGAGGCGGGCACCTTCGTGGCGGACGGCAAGATCATTATGGCCGGCGGCCAAATGGACAACTTCCAACCGACGTCCCAAGTTGTTGCCTACGACCCCGTCGGCAACAACTGGTCGGTCCTGCCCTCGCTGCCGGTCGCACGGCAAGGGGCCATCGTCCAGCGGGTGGGCACAAAGGTCATCCTGGCCGTCGGAGGCGCCCAGACCAACCAGCCCCAGACGGGTGTATGGCTCGGAACAGTGCAGTAATCGTCGCGACCATCGCCGATCATCTCATCGGCGGGTGTACGTCAACTTTAACCATGGGGGGAAACATGATTCGCAAGGCAGTCATTCCGGCGGCAGGGCTGGGGACCCGCTTCCTGCCGGCAACCAAGGCAGTTCCCAAGGAACTGCTGCCGGTGGTGGACAAACCGGCCGTCCAGTATGTCGTCGAAGAGGCGGTAAGGGCCGGACTCGAGGACATTCTGATGATCACAGGCCGGGACAAAGGGGCACTGGAGGATCACTTTGACCGCTCGCCGCAGCTGGAGCGCATCTTGGAATGCAAGGGGGACCTCACGAAACTGGCGGCGGTCCGGCAGGCCTCGGAGCTCGCCGACCTGCACTACCTCCGCCAGGGCGAGCCCCTGGGGCTGGGCCACGCGGTGCTTATGGCCGAAAAGCACATTGATAACGAGCCGTTCGCTGTCCTGCTCGGAGACGACTTGATCGACGAACGCGAGGACCTCCTGGCGCGCATGATTGAGGCGCAGGCGATCAGCGGAGGATCCGTAGTGGCCCTGATGGAAGTCGACCCGGAGCAGATTTCAGCCTATGGTTGCGCAGCGGTTGACGTTGTGCCGGGCCAGGACTATGTCCGGATCACCGGAATGGTCGAGAAGCCTGAACAGGAATGTGCACCCTCGAATCTCGCCGTGATTGGCCGCTACGTTCTGCACCCGGAGATATTTGCAGAACTGTCACGAACCAAACCGGGACGCGGATGCGAAATTCAACTCACCGATGCCCTGCAATCATTGGCAGCGGCAGGCAGCACGGGCAACGGTGTATTCGGCGTCATCTATAACGGCCGCCGATTCGACACCGGGGATAAGTTCAGTTACATCAAAGCGGTGGTCACTATTGCTTTAGAGCGAGATGATTTCGGCCGGGAATTACGCAAATGGATGCAGGAGATCGTCGATATCAGCGAATTTTCCGGACCGTCGTACATAAGCGGGAATTCGCCGTTCTCCAATAGTGGTTTCTTCGCCTCAAAGGAAGCCTCGCCCTATGGGTAGGGGTGCCGGGATACTTCGGGTTGCGGGCCTGACGGGTCTGGTGGCCACCACCATTTTGACGACGGTCACGGTCCTCACCCCACCGGTGGCCCCGCCGCCGGCGGCTGACCTGGATCGAGCTGATGCCTACGTAGCCCAGGTCGAGTCACGAATGGCCCAGCGCGCCGAGGCTGCCCTTGATGCAGTGACAGTCAAGGTGGTTTTCCCGCCGGACCGGCCCTTGCGGGTGCTGCTTGTCGGAGATGCGATTACCCTTGGCTCCTCTGCGTCCACGGAGGGGACTCGCTACCGGTCCCTCCTCGCAGCGGGGCTGGAGTCCAAGGGGCCGGTGGAGTTAACAGTGCTTGCGTCGTCCGCGACGGGGGGGACCCTGAAAACCGACGAGCTTGCCGCGAGGCTCCCCGCCAGGAAGGCATTCGACCTGGTTCTGGTGATGGTCGGGACGAACGAGGCTGCCACGGCGGACCTCGCTGGATTTACCGCGGCCTACCCGGGGCTGGTCTCGGCGATACGCGCCGCTTCCCCAACGGCCGGGTTGCTCTGCCTGGGTGCGTGGGGAGACAAAAAGTCGACAGCGGAATTCGACCGGCTCGCTGAGGATGCCTGCGGCCGGAACCAAGGACGGTTCCGGCCCCTGAACGGTCTCTTCCAGTCCGAGAAGAACCGCTGGGCTGACAAAAAGCTGCCCGACGGGCGGGCCACGGACAACTTCTTTCCAAGTGATCTTGGTCATGCCGCCATTGCGAAAACCATCCAGGCGGCACTCAGGTTTCCGGACCCCAAAGGCGCTCCCCAATCGATGGCTGACCAGCGGGTCCATTAACGCCCAGGCGGGCCGATCGGTACGATCCTGCCGGTAGAGTACCCGCCCCGTCGTCGCCGTCGTGCGCAAAATTAAGTGACGCAGATCACCTTCCGATTGGCCGTGCGGTCCGGCGCGTGTGTAACGTTCTGATCGTAAACACCCAACAATCAACATGCGGGTAGACGTCGCGGGAACACAAGTTCCTGCGACGTTGTGTTGTCGGCTTGGGGGCGGACGCATTCCGCAAGAGGTCATGAATGTCACACGAAACTTCACACAAGAGTACGAAAAACCACCTGAACGGCGTTCGGTCCGCCGTCTTCTCACGTAGTTCGTTCCTCAAAGGTCTCGCGGCTTCTGCCGTAGCCGCCGCAGGTATGGGCGCCACCTCAGGTTCGGCGATGGCAGCCACGGCAGGTGCTCAAGCCGCCGCCACTGCCGGTTCACGAAGCGTCTTTCGTCACCCCTTCAGCTCCACGTCATTCTGGAACACCGCGCTGGGTTCCGCTGCCGTCTTCGAAAGCCCGTCAGCGGCCAAGACCAGCAGCCTGCTGTCCGGCGGCTGCTACATCAACTGCGAGCAGTGGTCCATTCCCGTGGTCAACGCAACAACCAGCGATCCGACAGCGTCCGTGTCAACCAGCCCGACCTGGACGTGGAACTACCGTGTTCCCTCGAACGCCCAGGTCGCCATCGGCACTGACGGCCACTCGGTCATCACGCAGCCCGATGCTGCCACCGCCTACGAGAACTGGACAATGAAGAAGGTCTCCGCGACCGCTTGGAAGTCCGGTTTCCAGGTGAAGACGGACCTCAAGGGCGACGGCGGCACCAATGGGGTCCGGGCAGCAGGAGTCAGCGCACTCGGGGGCCTGATCCGGGCCCACGAGATCCAGGAACTGCAGATTCCGCACGCCTTGGCCATCGCGATTCCGCGTTCCAAGCTCAAGCTGGGTCCGGTCTGGCCGGCCAAACGCCAGGACGGCAACGCCAGCTCAACGTACAGCGGTCCGATCCCGATGGGTACCCTGTTCGGTATTCCCGGAAACGTCAATGTGGCCGCCCTTCCCCTCAGCCCGGAGGGCCGTGCGCTGGCCGAAGCCCTGCAGAACTTTGGGGCCTACGTCGTTGACGCGGCAGGTGGGACCGTGCTTTACGCCGAGCCCGCGGCGGCCGGCGCCGCCTTCAACCGCATGCGCAACGACTTTGCGGCCATCCGGCAGTACCTGCGTGTTGTGTCGAACAATTCGGCCACCGCTGTCGGCGGCGGCGGAACCCCCCGGGTACCGCAGGCTGCCCAGCTGCTCTAGCCAGGATCGCCGGCGCTGATCGTCCGCTGCACGGCCCGGTTCCCGGGACGGGGCAGCGCCGGTCTGTCCATTGTGATCACACGGAAGGGGACTGCCTGTCGGCGGTCCCCTTCCGTGCGATGATGGGCGTTGGCCCACTCGACCCGACCGGAGGAGGCAAGGTGTTACCTGTACCGATGTCACGGACCCAGGCGCCCCGGCTGCCCGCGCTCAACGACGACGAAGTGCTGCGCATCCGCAACGATTTCCCCATCCTCTCCCGCTCCGTTGGCGGGCGTCCGCTGGTGTATCTCGACTCCGGGGCGACATCCCAGAATCCGGTAAGCGTTATCGACGCCGAACGGGAATTCTACGAACAGCGCAACGCCGCAGTCCACCGCGGCGCCCACCAATTGGCCGTCGAAGCGACGGAGTCCTTTGAAGATTCACGGGAAACGCTGGCAGCCTTCGTGGGTGCGGCGGCCGCGGAAATCATCTGGACGGCCAACGCCACCGAAGGGCTGAACCTGCTCAGCTACTCCTTCCTCAACGCCTCCCTGCCGGGTGCGCCCAGCGAGGCGGCCCGGTTCGCGTTGGGCGCCGGTGACGAGATTGTGGTCACGGAAATGGAGCATCACGCGAACCTCATTCCGTGGCAGCAACTTGCCGCACGCACGGGCGCGGTCCTGCGGTTCATTCCGGTTGACGACGCGGGACACCTGGATATGGCCGCCGCAGCCGGAATCATCAATCCTGCTACCCGGCTGCTCGCCTTCAGCCACGCCTCCAACGTCCTTGGCACGATCAACCCGGTCAAAGACCTGGTGGCACTTGCCCGGGCCGCCGGTGCGCTGACTGTCCTGGACGCCTGCCAGTCGGCGCCGCATCTGCCTTTGGACATCAAGGATCTCGACGTCGATTTCGCGGTTTTGTCCGGTCACAAGATGCTCGGGCCAACCGGAATCGGTGTGCTTTACGGCCGGGCAGAACTGCTCAACGCCCTTCCGCCGTTCCTTACCGGCGGCTCCATGATCACTACCGTCTCGATGGAGCGGGCCAGCTTCCTGCCTTCCCCGCAGCGCTTCGAAGCAGGAACGCAGAAGATCTCCCAGGCGATCGCGCTCGCCGCCGCAGCCAACTACCTTACTGAGACCGGGTTGGAGCGCATCCATGCGTGGGAGTCCCTGCTCGGGCAGCGCCTGGTGGAGGGCTTGACCGGCATCCCCGGGGTGCGGGTGCTTGGTCCGGCTCCGGGCGTGGATCGGATAGGCCTCGCGTCCTTCGACGTCGAAGGCGTCCACGCCCACGACGTTGGGCAGTTCCTCGACAGCCGCGGCATCGCGGTGCGGGTGGGCCACCATTGTGCGCAGCCCCTGCACCGCCGTTTGGGCGTAACAGCCACGACCCGGGCCAGTACTTACCTGTACAACACCACCTCGGAAGTGGATTTTTTGCTCGCCGCCGTCAGTGAAGTCCGCGCCTATTTCGGCGCATAAAGGAAGAGTCCCATGAGCCTTGAACAGCTCTACCAACAAATCATTCTCGAGCACGCGAAACTTCGTCACGGCAGCGGCCTCGGCTCGGCTGCGCTCCCGCCGGGGTCAACGTCGGGCCAGTCGCACCAACTCAACCCGGTGTGCGGGGACGAAATAACCGTGCGCCTGGCCCTTTCCCACGGCAAGGTAGAACAACTGCGCTGGGACGGCGCGGGCTGCTCCATTTCCATGGCTTCAGCCTCGGTGCTCACCGATCTTGCCGAAGGGATGGAAATCGAAGCATTCCGGGAGATGATCGGCAGTTTCCGGGACGTGCTCCGCTCGCGCGGAAAGCTCGCCGCTGATCCGGAAATTCTTGGCGACGCGGCGGCCTTTGAAGGAGTCTCCAAATATGCTGCGCGGGTCAAATGCGCGATGCTCTCCTGGGTTGCCGCGGAGGAGTCCCTGGCCCGGGCGCTGCCTGACTGAAGCGCCTAAGGGCGGCCCATTCCGCGGTACGTCCACCCGGCAGCGCGCCATTTGGCAGGGTCCAGGACGTTCCGCCCGTCGAGTATCCGGCGCGAGGCGACCAGTGCGCCGGTCGTGTGCGGGTCCAGGTCCCGGTATTCCTTCCATTCAGTGAGCAGCAGCACTGCGTCGGCATGCTGGAGGGTGGATTCAAGATCAGACTCCATTTGCAGTTCCGGGAACCGCTTGGCGGCATTCGACAACGCCTGGGGATCGGTCACGGTCACCACTGCGCCCTGGAGTTGCAGCTGCGCGGCGGCGCTCAGCGCCGGAGAATCCCGGACATCATCACTCTCCGGCTTGAACGCGGCACCGAGCACTGCGATGCGCTGGCCCATCAGGGTGCCGCCGCAAAGTTCGCGGGTGACTTCCACAACGCGGGTTCGGCGCCGCATGTTGATGGCGTCCACTTCGCGCAGAAACGTCAAGGCCTGGTCCGCCCCGAGTTCGCCGGCCCTGGCCATAAAAGCCCTGATGTCCTTTGGCAGGCAGCCTCCGCCGAAGCCGATGCCGGCGTTCAGGAACTTCCGGCCGATCCGGTCATCCAGGCCGATGGCATCGGCCAGCCGGGTAACATCGGCCCCGGCGGCCTCACACACCTCGGCCATGGCGTTGATAAATGAAATCTTGGTTGCCAGGAACGAGTTGGCGGCCGTCTTGACCAGCTCAGCCGTGGCAAAATCCGTTATCAGCCTCGGTGTTCCGGTGGAGAGCGCCGTCTCGTAGACGTGATCCAGCACCCTGACGGCGGGGTGGTCTTCGTTGCCGTCCTCGACGCCGTAGACGAAGCGGTCCGGGCTCAGGGTATCTGATACGGCGTGGCCCTCACGGAGGAACTCCGGGTTCCACGCGAGATGTGCGTCCTTTTCCGCATCCTTGATGATTTCCGCCAGACGGGCAGCGGTCCCGACCGGGACGGTGGACTTCCCGGCCACCACATCGCCGGGGCTCAGCTGGCCCGCGAGCGAATGTACGGCAGCATCGACGAACTTAAGGTCCGCGGCGTTCTCACCGCGCTTTTGTGGCGTTCCGACGCAGATGAAGTGCACCTCGCAGCCGCGTGCCTCTTGTATATCCGTGGTGAACCGCAAGCGGCCCGACTGGGCAAGATCAACAAGGAGATCATCGAGTACCGGCTCATAAAACGGTGCCTTGCCTGCGGCCAGTGCGGAGATCTTTTTCTCGTCGAGATCGATTCCCACAACATCGTGCCCGAGCTTGGCCATACAGGCGGCATGGACGGCTCCCAGATAGCCGCAGCCGATAACGGAAATTCGCATTTGCAGATCCCTTTCATGGAGCAACGGAATTTACTCAGTTTTCCACAAAATTTGCCATTTCGAGACGTCACAGCCAACATTTCTTGACCTGTTCCCTAGCATTTAGGCGATTGTTGGAAAACCTTGGCTCCACGGTAATTCGCCGGCGTCCGGAAAGGGCGGGTTGCGGCCTCGGGTCAGGGGGCGGAGCGGTCCGGGCGAGCGCTGCCCCGATCGCGCCGCAGGGAAGGCAGACGGCGCGCGCCGGGACCGATTTTGTGCCAGAGCAGGTAGCTAAGGGCGCCGCCAAGGACTCCTCCGGCGGTGTTGGCGATGACATCGGAGAATGTCGGGAACCTGGCGGGCAGGAAGAGGAACTGGCCGAGTTCGATGGCCCCCGAGGTGATCAATGCGGCGGGCGCGGCGACCCACCAGCAACTGCGTCCGAGGATCCATACCAGCAGCACTCCGAGCGGGACAAACAGCAGGATGTTGGCAACGCTCTCGGCAAGGTCGTAGTTGATCCACTGCGGCGCTCCCCAGCTGTGGAGCTTACGCAATACCCGCGCGAGGAGGCCCGCGGCCGGGGCATCGACCGGGGAGGGCCAGAATGCGATCAGGGCCAACACGGCGAGATACGCGAACAGTTCCCGCTTGGCCAGCCGCTTGGATGGCATCGGCAATTCCCTTCGAGACCGAATCGATTCACAAAAAGTATGCCGCGTCCCACTGGGTCGCGTTGGCTGCGACGGTGCGCACAGCAGGTGGAACCTTACTCTAGTCCTGAGCAGGCCGCGGCGGAATGTGCCGCCGTGTATGCCGGACCGGATCGGGCCTTGCGCTCAGCCCAGCAGGCCGGCGATCCCGATGGCCGCCGTCGCCGCGCCGAAGAGCAGCGAGATACTGACCAGGGCCACGTGCACGGTCAGGAACCGGGTGGCTTTGCCGTTGCCGTCGTGGGCCCGCGGGTCCTTAAGGACCCGGCGCAGGAAGGGCGGCCAGACCACAAGGGACCAGATGCCGGCGACGAGCAGGACGACGGCGGGAAACCCCGTCAGCGCCATCGGCTAGTGGCTTTCGAGCCAGGCCCGGGCCTGGGTGGACTGGATATTAAGTGCTTTGCCCACCATCGGCTCGGCCGCCTCGGCGATCTTGCCGCCCAGGAACGGGACCGAGGACGTGACTGTTCCGTCCAGCTCGATCCGGGTGCCGCCGCCGTCGGCGACGAGCCGCTGGACGGCCTTAACGTCCAACGGCGCGCCGGAGACTTTCAAGGTGATGTTGCTCAACCGGGACCCATCGGCCGCGGGGGCGTCCCAGGCCTCCAGCTGCGTCACCTTCAAGGTTTCGCCAACGAACTTCCGGGCAATATCCGGCATCCGGGTGGTCGGGATGGTCCGGACCGTAGTGGTGCTGAAGGCGCCGGCGGTGTCACCGTCCACGGTGAACGACTCAAGGGTGCCGCCGACAAGTTCACTTGTGTGGCGCAGGAAGTCCTGGTTCACGAACACAGCTGTGACGCTCTCGACGCTGTGCGGAAGGGTAGTGGATGCGCTCAATGCCATTGGGGGTCCTCCATTGGGGTGGAACTCGTCGTTTGGGCTCCAAACATCCTACGCGGTGTGACTTGCCGGCTTCGATTCCTCATCCTGGAGAGCCTTTGCCGCGGCCGTGATGTTTCGCGACATGGCAGGAAAGATCAGGCTGTGGAACGGCAGTACCGCGAGCCAGTACAGCCGCCCGCTGAGACCTTTCGGGAAGAAGATCGCCCGCTGCCGGTAACGGCTCCCGGTTCCCTCCGGCTCCACCGAGAGCTCCAGCCAGGCACGTCCCGGGACTTTCATTTCCGCCCGGAGCCGCAGGAGGCTGCCGCGTTCAACCCGCTCGGCCCGCCACCAGTCAACCGCTTCGCCTTCGGCCAGCAGGTGGGGGTGCCGGCGCCCGCGGCTGAGCCCGGCGCCGCCGGTGACGCTGTCGATCCAGCCCCGGACACTCCAGGCCAAGGGCATGGAGTACCAGCCGTTTTTACCGCCGATGCCCTCGATGATGGTCCAGACATGCTGTGGGGCCACGTCGCTGCTGAAGGAGCGGTCATCAAGGTACACACGGTGGCCGGCCCAATCAGGGTCACTGGGCAGCGGGTCCGCGTCGGCCCCGGCGTTGGACCATACGGTGGTCACCTGGCCGTCGCGCTCCCGTCCCAACGCCAGCGACACGGCTGAGCGGAAGTCGGTTAGGCCGCCGTCGGGCTGCGGGATGACGGCGTCGATGTCGTGTTCCCGGGAGACTGCGTCGTGTTGCAGCGATTCCACCAGCGGCAGCGACATCGACAACGGAATGGGTGTGGTCAACGCTACCCACATGCCGGCGAGCTTGGGCGCGGGAACCGGCAACGCCAGGACAAACCGCTTGGGCAGACCGGCTTCGGCGGCGTATTCCTGCATCATGCCCGCGTAGCTGAGGACCTGCCGGCAACCGATGTCGAAGGTCCGGTTGACCGGGCCCTTGAGCGAAGCCGCCCCGAGCAGGTAGTGCAGCACGTCGCGTACGGCGATCGCTTCGATTTTGTTGCGCACCCAGCTCGGGGCGGGCATCACCGGAAGCGCCTCGGACAGGTGGCGGATCATCTCGAAGGACGCCGAACCGGAGCCGATCACAACGCCTGCCTGAAAAACGACGGCGTCAACCGGACTGTCGAGGAAAACCTGGCCTACCGCCTCGCGGGACCTCATGTGGGTGGACAGCTCGACGTCGGAAGGGTGCAGGCCGCCGAGGTAGACGATCCGGTCCACGCCGGCCTCGACCGCGGCCTGCGCAGCGGTCCGGGCCATCGCTTTTTCTTTGGCTTCGAAACCCGCACCGCCGGCCATTGAGTGCACGAGGTAATAGAACACGTCGACGCCCTCCAGCGCAGCGCGCAGCGCATCGCCGTCGTCAAGACTGCTTTGGATGACCTCGACGTCGGCCAGCCACGGCACGCCGGCGATTTTGGCCGGGGTCCGGACCAGGACCTTCACCCTGTGACCGGCTTCCAGCAGCCGGGGGACCAGCCGGCCGCCGATATAGCCGGTCGCACCGGTGACCAGCACCGTCTTCGCAGCGGTGATTGGCGCGGGTGTCTTCTGCTGGTTTTCGGGCATGCCGGTCATGCTGACTCCTTCTCGTCACTAAGCCATTCGGAGCGCCAGGCCGTTTGGACGGCCCGGTATTCAGCCAGCCTAGTCCGGGAGCCGGCACCGCTCTGTCCGGGCTGCCGCGACGGCTCGGTGCGGCGTGGTGTCCGGGCTGCGCGGTAGGCTGGAGGTACCCGGAATTCTCGCGAATTTCGGGTATTTGTGTTGCCTGCACCCCGTGATCCCTTCAGGAGCAACAGCTATGAGCCTCAACGGCCCCACTCTCACCGGTCTGCGCCGTGTCCTTGCCGAAGACCGGAACTACGCCCGCGTCCGCGCCGAAGCCGCCCGCGGTTTCGCGGACCGCAGCGAGGACTACCAGATCAGCGCCCCCGCCGGCCTGCGTTCCGCCCTGCTCGCGGAAATGGCCGACGGACTGGCCGCGGCAGGGACCAGCACCGAAACCCCGGCGGCCGGCAGCACCGATGGCGGCGGCCCCGCGCCCGTCGTCCTGGCGATCACCGCGACGGGCCGTGAAGCCGAGGACCTGACCGAGGCGCTGCGTGCCTTCCTTCCTGCCGACGCCGTCGCCGAGTTCCCCAGCTGGGAAACCCTCCCGCACGAACGGCTCTCGCCGCGCTCGGATACTGTGGGCCGGCGCCTGTCGGTACTGCGCCGGCTGGCACATCCCGAATCAACCACCGCCGGCACGCTGCGCGTGGTGGTGGCCCCGGTCCGCGCCGTGGTCCAGCCAATCGTGGCAGGCTTGGGCGAACTGGCCCCTGTCACCCTGAAGGTCGGACAGGAAGTCCCTTTCAGCGACGTCGTCAGGAACCTGGCCGACGCCGCCTACGCCCGGGTGGACATGGTGACCCGCCGCGGTGAGTTCGCCGTCCGCGGCGGGATGCTTGACGTTTTCCCGCCCACCGAGGACCATCCCATCCGGGTGGAGTTCTTCGGCGACGAAGTAGACCAAATGCGTTGGTTTGCCGTCGCCGACCAGCGCTCGCTCACCGCGCCCGGGGTGCACCACCCCACCGAACTGCACGCCCCGCCGTGCCGCGAGATTCTGATCACCCCCGCCGTGATGTCCCGCGCCGCGACGCTGAAATCGCAGCTCCCCGCCGCCGCTGACATGCTGGAAAAAATCGCCGGCGGCATCGCCGTCGAGGGTATGGAATCCCTGGCCCCGGTGCTCGTGGACGCCATGGTGCCGTTCCTGGACCAGCTCCCGGCCGGTTCCATGGCGGTGGTGATTGAGCCCGAGAAGGTCAGGACCCGCGCCCATGACCTTGCAGCCACGAATGAGGAATTCCTTGAGGCGGCATGGTCCACCGCATCCGACGGCGGGACCGCGCCGCTCGATTTGAGCGCCGCGGCGTCCGAGGCGCTGCACTCGGCCAGTTTCCGCTCGCTCACGGAAACCCGTACCGCTGCCCTGGCACACGAGGTGTCCTGGTGGTCGATCACCTCGCTGGCCACCGACGAGGAATTGTTGCCCGACGTCGATGTGCTGAACCTGCACGCCCGCGAACCCCGCGGCTACCAGGGCGACGTCGCCGAAATGATGGACTTCATTGGCTCGCGGGTGCGCGGGCAGTGGCGGATCGTTGTGGTCACTGAAGGCCCCGGCCCGGCCCAGCGGCTCGCGGAACTCTTCCACGACCACAACATTCCCTGCGCCCGGGTCGACGCCCTGGACGAGGACCCCCAGGCAGGGCTGATCGAGGTGACAACGGCCGCCGTCGGACGCGGTTTTGTCCTGGACCCGCTCAAGGTTGCGCTGCTGACCGAGGCCGACCTGCTGGGCCGGACGTCCGCGGGGTCCACCAAGGACATGCGCCGGATGCCGTCCAAGCGGCGGAACGCCGTCGATCCCCTGCAGTTGGTGGCCGGTGACTCCGTAGTCCACGAACAACACGGCATCGGCCGGTTTGTGGAGCTGATCCAGCGCAAGGTGGCCGGCGGCGGCGACGGGGTGCGCGAGTACCTGGTGCTCGAATACGCGCCGTCCAAGCGCGGCGCCCCGGGCGACCGGCTTTTTGTCCCCACTGACCAGCTTGACCAGGTCACCCGCTACGTCGGCGGGGACACCCCGGCGCTGAGCAAGATGGGCGGCGCTGACTGGGCAAGCACCAAGTCCAAGGCCCGCAAGGCGGTCAAGGAGATTGCCGGCGAGCTGATCCGGCTCTACTCGGCCCGGATGGCCTCCCGCGGGTACGCCTTCGGCGCGGACACCCCGTGGCAGCGCGAGCTTGAGGAAGCGTTCCCGTATGTGGAGACCCCGGACCAGCTGACCACCATCAACGAGGTCAAGGCCGACATGGAGCGGGAGATCCCGATGGACCGGCTGATCTCCGGTGATGTTGGCTACGGCAAGACCGAGATAGCGGTGCGGGCGGCGTTTAAGGCCGTCCAGGACGGCAAGCAGGTGGCCGTACTGGTGCCGACGACGCTGCTTGCCCAGCAGCACTATGAAACGTTTACCGAGCGGTTCTCCGGCTTCCCGCTGGTGGTCAGGCCGTTGTCCCGTTTCCAGAGCGGCAAGGAAGCGAAGGAAACAGCCGAGGGCGTTAAAGTCGGTTCCGTGGACGTGGTGATTGGGACCCACCGGCTGCTCTCCAAGGACTTCGCGTTTAAGGACCTGGGCCTCGTGATCGTGGACGAGGAGCAGCGCTTCGGCGTCGAACACAAGGAGGCGCTCAAAAAGATGCGCACCAACGTGGACGTCCTGGCCATGAGCGCCACCCCGATTCCCCGGACCCTGGAGATGTCGTTGACGGGAATCCGCGAGACCTCGACGCTGGCCACCCCGCCGGAGGAACGCCACCCGGTCCTGACGTATGTCGGCCCGTACACGGACAAGCAGACGTCAGCAGCGATCCGCCGGGAGCTGATGCGCGAAGGCCAGGTGTTCCTGGTGCACAACCGGGTCTCCAGCATCGACCGCACCGCGGCGAAGATCCGCGAGCTTGTCCCGGAAGCCCGGGTGGAGGTGGCGCACGGGCAGATGTCCGAGAGCCGGCTGGAACAGATCATCGTGGACTTCTGGGAAAAACGCTTTGACGTGCTGGTCTGCACCACCATCATCGAGACCGGCCTGGACATCTCCAACGCCAACACGCTGATCGTGGACGGGGCGGACAAGTACGGGCTTTCGCAGCTGCACCAGCTGCGCGGACGGGTGGGCCGCGGCCGGGAACGGGCCTACGCATACTTCCTGTATCCCGTGGAAAAGCCGCTGGGCGAGGTGGCGCTGGAACGGCTCAAGGCAGTTGCCGCCCATAACGAGCTTGGCGCCGGTATGCAGCTGGCCATGAAGGACCTTGAGATCCGCGGGGCCGGTAACCTCCTGGGCGGGGAACAGTCCGGCCATATCCAGGGCGTTGGCTTCGACCTCTATATCCGCCTGGTCGGCGAGGCAGTCGCGGAATACCGCGGCGAGGCCGAGGAGAAAGCCGCGGAAATGAAGATCGAGCTGCCGGTCAATGCGCACCTGCCGCACGACTACGTGCCGGGCGAACGGCTGCGCCTCGAGGCGTACCGGAAGCTCGCCGGGGCGATCACCTACGTGGCGATAGATGAGGTGCTCGCCGAGCTTGTGGACCGCTACGGCGAATTGCCGCTGCCGGCGAAGAACCTGCTGGACGTTGCCCGCTTCCGGGTGGGGGCCCGCGAGGCCGGGCTGTCCGACGTGGCCCTGCAGGGCAATTTCATCAAGTTCTCCCCGGCTCAGCTGCCGGAGTCCAAACTCATGCGGCTCAGCCGGATGTACCCCGGAGCACAGTCCAAGCCGGCCCTGGACGCGGTGCTCATCCCGAAGCCGAAGACCGCCCGGATCGGCGGCCGGGACCTGCAGGACGCCGAGATCCTCGAATGGGCCAACGGCGTCATCCGAAACATCTTCTCCGACGCGCCACTAGCTGCCGCGCCGGCGGTGACGTAGCCGGTGATGGGAGGACACCACGCCGCGTCGGGAGCCGCGGCGTGGGTTGCCGTTGCGTCATCGGGCCCCTACGCGATGGGCTGGTATCCGCTGGATGCTACCGGGATCCTTATCGGCGGGATGGCGACGGCGGGAACAGCGCTTGTCTGCGACTGGGACCACCGCTCCAGCACCGTGGCGCACTCGCTGCCGCCGCTGTCGAACATAATCGCGGTCGGCATCGAGAACGTCTCCGGCGGGCACCGGCAGGGCACCCATTCGCTGCTCGGTGCGGCGTTTTTTGTACTGGTCGCGGCGCTGGCCGGGCAAGTCCAGCTTCAGACGGACTGGGGCCTGCTGTCGGTGGGTGCCGGACTGCTGTGTATGTTTATGATCAATATCGCCGCGAAGGCGCTGAAGCTCTTCCCGAAGTACGGTTGGATCAGCAACTGGGTCTTCGCCCTCACGATGGCCGGGCTGGTGACCTGGTTCGCGCCGCACCAGTGGAGCTGGCTCCCGGTCTCGATGCTGACCGGCGTGCTGGTGCACATTGTCGGGGACATGATCACCACCGGGGGAGTGCCGCTGCTCTGGCCGATAGTGGTCAAACCGCCGAAGTTCCTGCGCAAACTGCCCCTGCTCAAGAACCTCTGGAGGGCCAACGGCGCGTTCTCCATCCCGCTGCTGGGCCGCGCCGGTTCACGCCGCGAATGGTTCATCCTGATCCCGGTCAGCGCCTATGCCATGATCGGGATGTTCGGCGCCGCGCTGGCCCTGGCCAGGGAGCACTGGCCCGCCGCGGCCGCGCTGGGCACCGGACTCACCAAGAGCCTGATCGCACTGCTTGCCGGGGCCTGACGGACACCTGGTTAAACGGCTGAAGCCCCGGAAATCCGGGGCTTCAGCCGTAAAAGTCCGGTGCAGCCTTAGTTTTCGCCGGCGGAGTCCGAGCGGCCAAGAATCGTCTGCGGGATCCAGAACGCCGCGGCGAACAGGACCAGGCAGGCGGCCATCGGCCACGGGTTGCCCAGCGTCAGGAAGTTCAGCGAGTACAGGGACCCGCCAAAGAGGACCATCATCAGGACAAACAAAATGATGGTGGAACCGAGGCTGTTCTCGTTCTGCGGCGTCTGCTGGGTCTTGGCGGTATTGCTAGACATTCGTTCGTTCCTCCTCGGCCCCGTAGGGCTCAAAACTGTGGCGGCTGCCGGAGCGGATCAGTACGCGGACGAACCCTGTTCACCGTTTACGATCGCGATTCCGGAGCTGGCGCCAATACGTGTTGCACCTGCAGCAATCATAGCCCGTGCATCGGCGAGCGAACGCACCCCGCCCGAGGCCTTGACCCCGAGGTCAGGGCCCACCGCGCGGCGCATCAGCGCGACGTCCGCGACGGTGGCGCCGCCACCGTTGAAGCCGGTGGAGGTCTTCACAAAATCGGCGCCGGCCTCGACGGCCGCTTCGCAGGCGAGCACCTTCTGGGCGTCGTCAAGCAGGGCGGTTTCGATGATGACCTTCAGGATCGCGCCGCCGTCATGCACTGCTGTGGCCACGGCCCGGATGTCATCGGCCAGGGCGCCCTTGTCGTTGGCCCGGGCCGCGGCAATGTTGATCACCATGTCGACTTCTTCGGCACCGTCCAGCACGGCGCCGCGGGCCTCAAAGGCCTTGACGTCGCTGGGGGTGGCACCGAGGGGGAAGCCGACGACTGAGCACGTCAGCACCTCTGTTCCCTTCAAGGCCTTTTTGACCGTCTTGACCCAGACCGGGTTGACGCACACAGACTTGAACCGATACTCGGCGGCCTCGGCACAGACCGAGAGGATCTCAGCTTCGCTGGCCTCCGGCTTGAGCAGGGTGTGGTCGATGTAGGAGGCAATGTTCGCGGCTTCGTCGCTCATGGTGGTCCCTTTCCTGGCGGGCCTGGGACTGGGATTTAGCCCCTGAGTTGTCCCTTCGGGGGCCTTGTGGGCCTGCAGACACCGCATTCTTCGTCGCTTCTCAGGTGTCCATCTTGCCACAACAGGACCGTCGCCCGCGGGCGTTCGCCCGGCAGGCCGGCAGCGGTTCAGGCGGCCTCCGAGAGGAACTCCGGCAGGCCGTCCTGAAGCAGTTGCGAGGCGCACACGGAAGCGGCGGAGGAAGCGGCCACCAGCAGCCCCAAGCGCACGCCGTCGAACACTGCGGCGTCCCCGATGGCCCAGATTCCAGGCACGGACGTGCGGAAGTCGCGGCCGATGACGATGCCGCCGTGCCGTGCTGTCGTGAGCCCGGCACTGACCGCGAGGGCGTCCCGGGCAATCGGTTCCTCGGCCAGAACCACCAGGTCCGCGGCCATCACGGAGCCGTCCTCGAACACAAGACCGCCGGCGGGGGGTGTGGAACCGGCAAGGTTGGCCACCACGGAGGCCGGACGCCGCGTGGTGCGGACGGGGCGGATACCACGGGCGCGCAACACAGCCTCGGCCTGACCCGCGGCGGTCCCGGTGCCAACCAGGATCCCCAGGGGCCTGCGGCCCAGGACGCGGGTGATATCCCGGACGGCCTCGCCCAGCCGGGCCGCGTCATCGATGGTGGCGTAGTTCAGGCACCGGCCCCCACCCGGGAGCGGGGCGCCGGCGGGCGAGGACCCGGTCGCGATCACCAGGTGGTCGTAGTTGAATTCCAGGCCATCCGAGGTTGTGACGCAGCGGCTGTCCGGGTCGATGTAGCTCGCCGGCTGGCCAAGCCGCACGGAAACCTGCGGGAGGGCCGCGAGTTCCAGCAACTGCCCGGAAGCATCATCCCGATTGCTCAGCACTGTGATGCCGCCGGCGAACGGGGTCCGGGTGAGCTGGCGGACCAGGGCCTGCGCGGCGGGGCCGGCGCCGGCAATAACGATCCGGGGCCGGGCAGTTGACGGAGCAGGAACGGGGGAACTGGCGGACATGGTGAGGCCCTTTCGATGGCGGCCGGTGGTGTGGCCGGAGTCCTTGATGGTCCCCAGCCTAGGCGGGCGATCTTTCCGGGGTGTTTCACCGGTGTTGCCGGATTTTGGGGTTCCGTTTCCCAATGTTTACCGGCCGGTAATGGCGTGCGTCATACGCCGATCCGGTAGCCGCGCTTCACCACGGTTTCCACCAGCCGGCCATCGGGCAGGGCGGAGCGCAGTCTGCTGACGGTCATGTCCAGGGCGTGCACGGAACCGTGGAGTCCCAACAGCTCGGAGAGTGACTCGCGGGACAGCACAGCGCCGCCGGCGCCCAGCAGCGCCCGCAGCAGCAGCAGCTGGGCCGGAGTCAGCTCGACCGGACCACCATCGATCCGCAGGGAGCGGCCGCGGAGTTCCACCCGGCCCGAGACGGTGTCCAGGCGGCGGACGTGGTTGAGGGCAAGGTGCTCCACCACGAGCCGGATCAGGGCGCCCAGCCGGAACCGGTCCGGGACCAGCGGCTGCAGCCCGGCATCGATCAGCGGCTGCGCCGTAATGGGACCGACCACTGCGGTGGCGACAGTGGTCTTCAGGCTCGCCACGAGTTCCCTGTAAACGCCCATCTCGTGCGCCGTGCTCCACATGGCATCCACGGCCTGGGGCGAGGCGGCACTGATGGCCGGGCACCAGGTGGCGGTGTTCCGGACCGCGTCCGGCGAGGTTTTTGCGGTCGGCCACGAGGACCCGGCCACCGCGGCGCACGTGATGGCCCGCGGGATTACCGGCTCCCGCGGGATGCGCCATACGTTCGCTCCACCGCTGCACAAGGAGGTCTACGACCTCGCAACGGGGCAGTGCCTGGGCACGCCGGGAATTCGGCTCCCGACCTTCGGTACCCGGATTGTGGGCGGGTACATTGAGGTCGGGTTGTAGCCCCGGAGGCTACAACCCGAGCGCCTCGCGGACATCTGCCAGCACGCCGTCAAGCGCGGCGCGTGCCTCGTGCCGCGCTGCGGGCAGCTCGGCGGCCGATCCGACGGTGCGGATGACCTCCAGGTAGCACTTGAGCTTCGGCTCTGTGCCGCTGGGGCGGATGATGATGCGGCTGAGGTCCTTCGTCAGGTACAGCAGGCCGTCGGTGGGCGGCAGCTGATCGCTGCCGTCCGCGAGGTCCGTGATGGATTCGACTGCGGAGCCGCCAAAGGACTCCGGCGGGCTGACGCGCAGCCGGTTCATCATGGCGTCCAGCAGGCCCAGGTCTGCGACCCGGATGCTGAGCTGGTCGCTCGCATGGAGCCCGTGGACCAGGTAAAGCTCGTCGAGGGTGTCGAAGATGGTTTTGCCCTGCGCCTTGGCCGCGGCCGCGAATTCCGCGATCAGTACCGCCGCCGAGATCCCGTCTTTGTCCCGGACCAGGTCGGGGGCGACGCAGTAACCCAGCGCCTCTTCGTAGCCGTACAGCAGGCCGGGAACGCGGGCGATCCACTTGAAGCCGGTGAGGGTTTCCTCGTGGGCGTAGCCTGACGCAGCCGCGATCCGTGCCAGCAGCCGCGAGGACACGATCGAATTAGCGAAAACACCTGCCGTGGTTTCGGTGCTACCGGCGGCTGCCAGCCGGGCCACGATGTGCGCGCCGAGCAGCGCGCCGACCTCGTCGCCGCGCAGCATCCGCCAGGATCCGGTATCGGGGTCCTTGGCAGCAACCGCTGCGCGGTCCGCGTCGGGGTCGTTGGCGATCACGATGTCCGCATCCTCCCGGGCCGCGGTCTCGAGGGCCAGGTCCAGGGCGCCGGGCTCTTCGGGGTTGGGGAAGTTCACGGTGGGGAAGTCCGGGTCCGGCTCGGCCTGTTCGCTCACCACCGTAACGTTGGCAAAACCGGCCGCGTGCAGCACCGCGACGGCGGTTTTGCCGCCCACACCGTGCATCGGGGTCAGGACGATGTTGAGGTCGCGGGCCGGAAAGGCCGCCGGCATGGCCAGTGCCGCGGCGGCGGCCTCGTAGCCGGCAACGATGGAGTGATCCAGCACGGTCCATCCCGCCGTGGCCAGGGCGACGCCGGACAGCCCGCCGACCGCATCGATTTTGGCTGCGATCAGGGCGTCGTAGGGCGCCACGATCTGCGCGCCGCGGCCGCTCTCCTCGACGGCGTGCCGGCCGAGGTACACCTTGTAACCGTTGTCCTGCGGCGGGTTGTGGCTGGCGGTCACCATCACACCGCCGTCGCACTCCAGCGCACGGACCGCGTAGGCGAGCAGCGGGGTGGGCAGGGCGGAAGGCATCAGGAAGGTGTTAATGCCGGCGGCGACGAGGATTGCGGCGGTTTCTTCCGCGAAGATATCTGAGTTGTGCCGGGCGTCGTAGCCGACGACGGCGCGTGGCCGGGTGCCCGGGGCGGCGTGGGCGACCGTGTCGGTCAGGAAGGCCGCGAAGCCTGCTGCGGCGCGGCGGACCACCATGCGGTTCATCCGGTTCGGGCCGGGGCCGAGGGCCGCGCGCAGGCCGGCGGTGCCGAACTGCAAGGTTCCGCTGAAACTGTCCGCGAGCTCCTGGCGGGCCGACGCGGCGCCGTCCTCGGCGAGGCGGATCAGTTCGGTCAGGGTGGCGGCGGTGGCGGGATCAGGGTCCTGGGTGGCCCAAGCCCGGGCGTCGCTCAGCAGGCGGGCGAGTTCGGCATCAGAAGACGTCATAGCAACCAAACTAGCCGCATTAGCGGCGGATGCCTTCCCGACAAGCGAGAGTCCCCTGAAAGATCGATCACAACCGGCTGGTGCTCCGGGCCTTGACAGCTATTTTTCCGGACACGTAGCGTCTGGAACATGAAGATGGGCCGGGGGGTGGAATGGGCCGTTCATAGTTGCGTGAACATGGCTTGGACGCCGGCCGGCGAGGCGGTTAACAGTGCCCGGTTGGCGGAGTACTACAGCCTTCCGGGTGCGTATCTGAACAAGCAGCTCCAGGCGCTGGTCCGGGCCGGTATCCTTGTTTCCGTTTCCGGCCCGCGCGGCGGCGGGTTCCACCTGGCGCGCAGGCCGGAGAACGTTACAGTCCTCGATATCGTGCTGGCCCTGGAAGGCGCCGATCCGTTGTTCCGTTGCCAAGGCATCATGGCAAGCGTCCCGGATGCCGACATGGAGCGCAACGTTGTCCGGACCTGCCTGATCTCCCAGACCATGCGCCAGGCCGAACTCGCCTGGCGGCAGGCCCTGGCGCGGCAGACCATAGCCGGGATCGCGGACTCAATGGATCGGCGTTTCCCGCAGGACAGGCAGAAGGCGCTGCGCTACCTTGCCGTGGGGAGCTGAGCCCTTAGAGCTTGGCGATGATCTCGGCGAGCAGTTTGGAGATCCGTGGTCCGGCAGCCTTGCCCGCTTCGAGGACTTCCCCGTGGCTCAGCGGCACCGGGCTGATGCCGGCGGCGAGGTTGGTGACGAGCGAAATGCCGAACACCTCCATGCCCGCATGCCGGCCGGCGATGGCTTCCAGGGCGGTGGACATACCCACCAGGTCCGCGCCGATCCGCTTGGCGTACTGCACTTCGGCCGGGGTTTCGTAGTGCGGGCCGGTGAACTGGGCATAGATGCCTTCGTCCAGCGTGGGGTCGACTTCGCGGGCCAGGCCACGGATCCGGGCGGAGTACAGGTCGGTGAGGTCCACGAACGTGGCCCCTTCGAGCGGTGAGGTGGCTGTGAGGTTGATGTGGTCGCTGATCAGCACGGGAGTGCCCGGCGTCCAGTCCTCGTTGAGGCCACCGCAGCCGTTGGTCAGGACGAGGGTCTTGCAGCCGGCCGCGGCGGCGGTGCGCACCCCGTGGACGACGGCGCGGACGCCCTTGCCCTCGTAGTAGTGGGTGCGTGCGCCCAGGACCAGGGCGCGTTTGCCCTCCTTGGTCAGCACGGAGCGGATGGTGCCAACGTGGCCCACCACCGAGGGGGAGGAGAAGCCGGGGACTTCGTCGGCGGAGAGTGTCGCCGTGGTTTCGCCGATCAGTTCCGCGGCGTCGCCCCAACCCGAACCGAGCACCAGCGCGACGTCGTGGGCGTCGACGCCCGTCTCCTCGGCGATGTAGTCGGCGGCGGCGCGGGCGGCGTCGAAGGGGTCAGTGTTCAGGAATTCTGTTGTACTCACCGTTACAAGTTATCCTGCCGGCCGGGTACTGCCCAGCGCCGCGCGCTGTGTGGTGGGCTGTTCTGGGCGGGCCGGGATTCTTGGTAGTGACGGTCCGGATGGTGGACAATGGCTGATTGTGACTACGCATCCCGATTTCAGCTCACCCCGTATCGCAATCCTGGGCGGAGGGCCCGGCGGCTACGAAGCAGCCATGGTTGCGGCGTCCCTGGGCGCACAGGTCACCATCATTGAACGTGCGGGGCTCGGCGGCTCAGCGGTGCTCACCGACGTTGTTCCGTCCAAGACCCTGATTGCGACGGCGGACCTGATGACCCGTGTCGGCGAGGCCGGTGAGCTCGGCGTCAAGTTCGACGTCGACGGCGGAGACTGCACCCCGACGATGCGCGCTGACCTCAAACACATCAATGACCGCTTGCTGCGGCTGGCCCGGCAGCAGTCCACCGACATCCAGCGCGGCCTGGAAAACCAGGGCGTCCGGATCATGCTGGGATCCGGCAAAATGCTGGACAACCACACCATCGAGGTCCTCACGGTCGACGGCACCGAGACCATCGAAGCGGACGCGATCCTGCTCGCCGTCGGGGCGCACCCACGGGAGTTGCCCACCGCCCGGCCGGACGGCGAGCGGATCCTGAATTGGGCGCAGATTTACAACATGGATGAGCTGCCCGAGGACCTGATTGTGGTGGGCTCCGGTGTCACCGGCGCCGAGTTCGCCTCCGCCTACAACGGGCTCGGGTCCAAAGTCACCCTGATTTCCAGCCGCGACCGGGTGCTGCCCGGCTCGGACACCGATGCCGCCGAGGTGCTGGAAGGCGTCTTCGAACGCCGCGGCGTCAAGGTCCTCTCCCAGGTCCGCGCAGAGTCCGTCGAGCGCACCGCGGACGGCGTTATCGTCACCCTCGGAGACGGCTCCCAGGTCACCGGCAGCCACTGCCTGGTCGCCGTCGGCTCCATCCCGAACACCGCAGGGATCGGCCTCGAGGAGGCGGGCGTCGCGCTCACCGGGAGCGGGCACATCAAGGTAGACGGCGTCTCCCGCACCACAGCGCCGAACATTTACGCCGCCGGCGACTGCACCGGTGTGCTGGCGCTCGCGTCCGTGGCCGCGATGCAGGGCCGGATTGCTATCGCGCACTTCCTGGGCGACAGTGTGGCCCCGCTCAAGCTGCACCAGGTGGCCTCCAACATCTTCACCTCGCCCGAGATCGCCAACGTGGGTGTGTCCGAGGCCGAGATTGAATCGGGCAAATACCAGGCCGACGTCGTGAAGCTCTCGCTGCGCAGCAACGCGCGCGCCAAGATGCGCAACCACCGGGACGGTTTTATCAAAATCTTCGCGCGCAAGGGTTCCGGCACCGTCATCGGGGGTGTTGTGGTGGGTCCGAACGCTTCCGAGCTGATTTTTGCGATCTCCCTCGCGGTCACCCAGAAAATGCACGTCGACGACGTCGCCAGCACCTTCACCGTCTACCCGTCGCTGAGCGGGTCGATCTCCGAAGCCGCCCGGCGCCTGCACGTCCACATGTAGTCTGCGGCGGCTCAGGAGCAGGCGTAAGGCGGGACCGTGTCCCCGGCACCGAAAGGCTGGAACCAGTGCTCGAAGCCCAGTTGGTCGGCGTCGTCCTCCAGGACGGCGAGGCCCTCTGAGTACAGCGCTGCACTGTCCGCGTCCGCCAGCAGGACTTCATCAACCTGTGCCCGCCAGTCGGCCGGGAGGTCGAGTTCGTAGATATCCTCGGTGATCTCCGCCTGGTCGAGCAGGCAGCGGACGGCGAGTTCGGCGGCAAGGCACCCGGGTGCGGTCCAGCCACGGACCAGTGAGGCTGTTACGTCGGCGGCGACGACGATGAACTTCTGGGTGAACTTAGCGTCGTAGCTGGACGCAAACTGTGGCGGCAGCGAGGACAGCACGGAGGTCCCGGCGATTTCGGACGCCGTGACGGACTGCAGCTGGCTCAGTGTACCCAGGTCGCGGAAGAGCTGGTCGATCAGGATGCTGGAGGAATTCCACAAGAGACCGGCGAGAAGTCGGGCCTGTTGCACTTGTTGCCCGCGGTCCTCTGGCCCGAGGGCTGCCATTTCAGCCAAGTCTTCCGGGTCAAACTGGAGCCGCTGTTCCGGCGTCATGTCCGCCGGATGTGGGTCCAGGCCCAGCAATTCCAGGCTCAGCCCGGTCAGCTTGTCGGCGTCGGTCAGGAGTTCTTCGGTGATGTCGTCGTCGTCGGCGCTCATGGCCCCGATGCTACCGGGCTTCCGGCCGATGCCCGATTCCCGTGACGCGGAAGCCGATAACGGGCCGCGGCTGGCCTGATGCCGTCTGGACCCGGAACGAGGGCCGCTGACTGCCGGCGAACCGAACCCGAGGCCAGCGTTGAAGCCCTTCGGCATGCTGCTAATGTGACGTCGTCTCAATCGCATCATTCTTAATTTCCCGGGGGAAAATATGCTCGATTTTTCAAAAGCTTCGCCGCGCACGAAGTTCGGTTGGCGCCCGACGGTCCTGTTTTGGGTCGTTGCGGTCGTTGTGTTCCTTCTGGCCCTCCTATTCGCCGCTGCGGGAGGCTTTGGTGCCGTCCTGATCCTCCTGGGCCTCATTGCCGTGGTGACCGGACTCTACGCGCTGTTGTTCAAGCGGCGATCGTGGGTAGGCATTCCGCACCGCAAGAGCGCACTGCTGGTTGCCGGCTCGGGAATTGCACTTTTCATCGTCGGTGGCATTGTTGGCGGAGCGACGGCTTCGTCGACGGGCAACCAAAGCAGGTCTTCACTGGTTTCTCCGCAAGCATCCGCGAACGCGACGCCGACGCCGACGCCGACAGCCACGAATCCGGCGAAGTCGGCCTGCCTGACGGTCAACGAGACTAAAAGCTACAACGGCGATGTCTTTGTTTGCACGATGGGCGCGGATCAGCGTCTGGTGTGGTTGCCGGAAGCGGAGTCAAAGAAGATCGTTGCAAAGGCTGCCGCCGATAAGTTGGCAGCGGAGAAGGCTGCTGCGGACCAGTTGGCAGCGGAGAAGGCTGCTGCAGACAAGGCAGCGGCGGATAAAGCTGCTGCAGACGCTGCGGCGGCTGACAAAGTTGCTGCCGACAAGGCAGCGGCGGATAAGGCTGCGGCAGACGCTGCCGCCCGACGGGCCCCCGCTCCCGCTCCTGCGGCTCCTCCGGTGGTCCCTGCAGTCCCCGCGGTACCCGCTCCGGTCGGGGGCACGATCATCTGCAAGGACGGTTACATCTGGCCCAGCGCCACGCGGCAGGGAGCATGCAGCAGGCACGGTGGCATCAGGAACTAAACCACAGCCGAAGTGCTGGACGGCATTCTGAATGAGAATGCCGGGGGTCTTTAGGCGCCCGGCATTCTCGTCTCCAAGTCAACTAGGCCAGGAGTGTGGTGGCGGTTGGGACGGCGAGCTGTGCGACGGCGGCGCCGAGGTTTCCGCCGCCGGCGTTTAGCCCCAGCGCCCAGCCCTTTTCGTGGGCCGGATAGAAGAAGGTGATATTGGCCATCGAGCTGGCGAAGTTGCCCCCCGCCGAAGCCGGCCAGCGCTGCCACGAAGAGCATGGTGCCGAAGGGGGTCTCCGGGTTGGAGACGCACAGGGCCAGGCCAGTTGAGGGGATGAGCAGCAGCAGGGCCGGGCCGATGGTCCAGTTGCGGCCGCCGAAGCGCGGACCATAAAGGCATAGGGATCCCGGGGGTGGCGCCGACCAGGCTCGGCATGGAAATGAGCCAGATGATTTCCGAGGTGGTGAAGGTGAAGCCGGCCGCCGGCAGTAAGGTAAGCCGCGTTTCCGGGAGCCTCGCCGTTTGTTAACGTGCTGTGACGTTTGGCTATCGGCGCGTTTGTAACGGTGTTAGGGGTGACGTGGGGCGTAGTGTGATGAGCACCACGTGAGACGAATCCCGGTGTCCAAATAGTGGAACACTTGTCCATTGGATGGACTGTTGGAACTATCATGTAATCCTACTTATCCCCATCCGGGCGGTCTCAATCATCACCGGTCCGGTCTTTATGAAAGCGCTACTACATGTCATCCACTGCCACTTCCGCAGAGCAGGGGTCCGCCAAGCCGGTGAACTCGCGCGGCCGCGTTATCGTCGCCAGCCTGATCGGGACCACCGTCGAGTTCTACGACTTCTACGTGTACGCCACCGCCGCCGTGCTCGTGTTCCCCAAACTGTTCTTCCCCGGTCAAAACGAGACCACCCAGCTGTTGAGCTCCTTCGCTGTCTTCGGCGTCGCGTTCGTTGCCCGGCCGCTCGGGTCCGTGATCTTTGGCCACTTCGGTGACAAGTTTGGCCGCAAGGGCACCCTGGTCGCCTCGCTGCTGACCATGGGTATCGCCACCTTCCTGATCGGCTGCCTGCCAACGGCGACCGTTCCCGGCTGGACCTTCTGGGCGCCTGCCCTGCTGGTTGTTATGCGCTTCGCCCAGGGGCTGGCCCTCGGCGGGGAATGGAGCGGCGCGGCGCTGCTGGCGACCGAGAACGCGCCGGTGAACAAGCGTGCCATCTACGGCACGTTCCCGCAGCTGGGTGCCCCGATCGGCTTTATCATCGCTAACGTGATCTTCCTGGTGTTCAGCTACACCCTGACGCCGGCCGCCTTCGAGGCGTGGGGCTGGCGCGTGCCGTTCCTGCTCAGCGCCGTGATGGTGATCATCGGCCTTTACGTCCGGCTCAAACTGATCGAAACCCCGGCGTTCACCAAGGTCCTGGAATCCAAAGAAGTTGCCAAGCTGCCGCTGGCCCGGGTCTTTAAGTCGAGCTGGCGCCAGCTGATTCTCGGGACGTTTATTATGCTCGCCACCTACGTGTTGTTCTACCTGATGACCACCTACACCTTGACCTACGGCACCCGCGCCTCCAGCCTTGAAACCGCCAAGGCCGCAGCCGAGAAGGCCGGCAAGCCGATGACGGAGGCCGCTGCAGCAGCGTTCGTCCCCGGCCTGGGCTACACCCGCAACGACTTCCTGTGGATGCTGATTGCCGGCGTCGTATTCTTCGGCATCTTCACACTGGTTTCCGGGCCGCTGGCCGAAAAGTACGGCCGCCGCAAGATGCTTATCGTCGTCACCGCCGGCATCTTCGTTTTCGGCCTGCTTTTTGTCCCGCTGTTCAGTGCCGGCTTCGTGGGCACCATGGCGCTGCTGATCATCGGCTTTTCGCTGATGGGGTTGACCTTCGGGCCGATGGGTGCGCTGCTGCCGGAGCTGTTCCCGACGAACGTGCGGTACACGGGCTCCGCCATCAGCTACAACTTCTCCAGCATCCTCGGTGCCGCGGTGGCCCCGTTCATCGCTGTCTGGTTGTGGGAATTGGCGAAGGGCAGCCCAGTGCTGGTCGGCATCTACCTTGCCGCCATGTCCGTGCTGACGCTG
Source organism: Pseudarthrobacter sp. PH31-O2 (assembly GCF_030063265.1). Lineage (NCBI taxonomy): Bacteria > Bacillati > Actinomycetota > Actinomycetes > Micrococcales > Micrococcaceae > Pseudarthrobacter > Pseudarthrobacter sp. PH31-O2. The sequence continues at coordinate 226,084 of NZ_JASIST010000002.1, forward strand.
ATCGCACTCTTCGTCAGCAAGGAAACCCGCGACCTGGAGTACACCAACAACGTCTCCTAATCCTCGATCCCAGGCCCGCTCCCTGGCCTGGTAGGGAGCGGAAATGCCCGGCGTGTTCACCGAACACGCCGGGCATTTCGGTGTCGCGGCGCTCCCGCAGGTCCGGTCGGGAAGGGGCCGACGCTCCCGCAGGTCCGGTCGGGAAGGGGCCGACGCTCCCGCAGGTCCGGTCGGGAAGGGGCCGACGCTCCCGCAGGTCGATTCCGAGGATGCGGGAGGGTTGTTCGGATGGCGGCAGGATCTGCGGGAGGGTTGTTAGGGGCAGGCTAGCGGGAGTAGCGCTCCACGAAGTTTCGCAGGATCTGCATCGGTTCCGTGACGGTGGACCGCCTGACCTCCGCCAGCAGCGTTTCGGCCGAATCCGGCGGGAAGTACCCGGCATGGCGGTAGATATCGATCCGGGTCGCCAACCCGTCAACATCGAGCTCGGGGTGGAACTGGGTGGCGTACAGGTTGGTTTTAATCCGGAACATGTGCACCGGGCAGGCGGCGGAGCTGGCCAGAAGCACCGCGTGGGGAGGAAGGAGGGTGCAGGCTTCCTTGTGGCCGGTGAAGGCCGTGAAGCTCTCCGGCAGACCCCGCAGCAGGGGATCCACCAGGCCTTCCGCACTCAGCTTGATGCTCACACCGGCCAGCCCCTCGCCGTAAGTGCGGTCAATCACGGCGCCCTGGTGCCGGCCGAGCGTACCCACGCCGTAACAGCCACCGAGGAACGGGAAATCCAAAGGCACGATCCGGTCGAGCAGGGCCGCGAGTTCACGCTCCACCCGGTGCTGGACGCCGCTTTTTTGCCCGGCAGGATCACTGGAGGTGAACGGACTCCCTCCTACGATCACCCCCGAGTAATCGGACAGGTCCAGTGGGGGCAGCGGCGCGGCTTCCATCCGAATGCGCGTCAGCTGCGCGGGTTCGAGGCCGCCGTAGCGCAGGTAGGCTTCGTATTCATCCTCGGCGGCGGCGTCCTCGGCCCGGGACGCGAGGAGCAGGAAAGGTTTCACAGACCAAGTCTGCACGGGCGGAAGAGCGCTGCGCCAGAGGCGCGCCTGCGTCCTGCCCGTGCAGCAGTGGCCGGGAAGCTACTGGCCGGCTGCGTCCTCGATCAGAGCGATGATGGCGCCGGCGGAGACCGTCTCGCCGGCGGACGCTGTCAGTCCGATCACGATGCCGGCGCGGTGCGCTGTGAGCGGCTGTTCCATCTTCATGGCCTCGAGCACCACAACAAGGTCACCCTCGGCCACAAGGTCCCCCTCGCCGACAGCTACCTTCACGATGGTTCCCTGCATGGGGGACGTCAGGGCGTTGCCGCCGGCCGCCGCGACGGCCCCGCCGGCGCGCGAACGCTTCTTCGCCTTAGCCGGTTTAGCGGCGCCGCCGCCGGTACCCAACGACGCAGGGAGGACGACCTCAAGGCGTTTGCCGCCGACCTCGACGACGACGCGCTGGCGTTCGACGGCGTCGGGCGCTTCAGCCTCGGTGCCGGTCGGCGTCCACGCGGGGATGTCATTGACGAACGCCGTCTCGATCCAGCGGGTGTGGACCTTGAACGGGCCCTCGGCGGGGGCGAAATCCGGGTTGGTGACGACGGCGAGGTCAAACGGGATGACGGTGGGGATTCCCTCAACCACCATCTCTTCGAGGGCGCGGCGGGCGCGCTGCAGGGCCTGCGGGCGGGTGGCGCCGGTGATGATCAGCTTGGAGAGCATCGAGTCGAAGTTGCCGCTGATGACGTCCCCCTGCTCCACCCCGGAGTCGATCCGGACGCCGGGTCCGGTCGGGTTCAACAGCCGGGTGATGGTGCCGGGGGCGGGCATAAAGCTCCGGCCCGGATCCTCGCCGGTGATGCGGAACTCGATCGAGTGGCCGCGGATCTCCGGGTCCCCGTAGCCGAGTTCCTCGCCGCGGGCCAGCCGGAACTGCTCGCGGACAAGGTCAATGCCGGTGACTTCCTCGGAGACGCAGTGCTCTACCTGGAGTCGGGTGTTGACCTCGAGGAAGGAGATGGTGCCGTCTTGGCCCACGAGGAACTCGCAGGTGCCGGCGCCAAGGTAGCCGGCCTCCTTGAGGATGGCTTTGGAGGATTCGTAGAGCCGGCGGTTCTGCTCCTCGGTGAGGAACGGGGCCGGTGCCTCCTCGACGAGCTTCTGGTTGCGGCGCTGCAACGAGCAGTCACGGGTGGAGACCACCACGACGTTGCCGTACGCGTCGGCGAGGCACTGGGTCTCGACGTGCCGCGGGGCGTCCAGGAAGCGCTCAATAAAGCATTCGCCGCGGCCGAAGGCGGCGACAGCCTCGCGGACGGCCGATTCGAAGAGTTCGGGGATTTCCTCTCGGGTGCGGGCCACCTTGATGCCGCGCCCGCCGCCGCCAAAGGCTGCTTTGATGGCGATCGGCAAGCCGAACTTGTCCACAAACTCAAGGATTTCCTCGGCCGACTCCACCGGGTCGGCGGTGCCGGGAACCTGCGGTGCGCCGACCTTTTCGGCGATGTGGCGGGCCTGGACCTTGTCGCCCAGGGCGGCGATCGCGGCGGGGGAGGGCCCGATCCAGGTGATGCCGGCGTCGATCACCTTGGCGGCGAACTCGGCGTTCTCGGCGAGGAAGCCGTAGCCGGGGTGGATGGCGTCGGCGCCGGAGCGGTGGGCCACCTCGATCAGCTTGTCCATCACGAGGTAGGACTCGGCGGCGGTGTTGCCGCCCAGGGCGTAGGCCTCATCAGCAAGCTTTACGTGCAGGGCGTCGCGGTCCGGGTCCGCGTAGACCGCTACGGAGGCGATGCCTTCATCGCGGGCGGCGCGGATGATGCGCACCGCGATTTCGCCGCGGTTGGCGATCAGCACCTTGCTCAGGGGGTGGGTTACTACGGCGGTGCCTTCTTGGGCTGATCGCTGCACGGGATTTGCGGACTGCTCCGAATTTGCTGACAAGGCGTCTCCTTCTTTCCTTCAGGGAGCCTAGCGCGGTTTTGTGGGTTCCGCCGATATTACTTGCGGATTCCGCGGGTAAAGCCCCTTGCCTTTGTAGGGTTGCTACAAGTGCGTGCGAATTAGCTCACTCGGCCCGGAGGAGGGCGGGATCGGCGGCACCGCTGGTCCACAATTCGGTGATGCCTACTTTCGCCTGTCCCAGCAGCCCGCGGAGGGTGGAAATGGACAGCCCGACGACGGCGTGCGGGTCCCCGTCGACCTTGCGGATGAACGCCCCGCCGTAGCCGTCGATCGTGAAGGAGCCGGCGCACTGCAGCGGCTCCCCGGTGGCGATGTAGGTGTCGATTTCCTCGGGGGTCATCTCCATAAAGTGGACTTCGGCGGAGGTGACGTGCCCGAGGGTGGCGCCGGAGCCGGCGGCCTGGGACTCGTCGGTGCCCTCGGTGTCCCGGCAGTCAACGAGCCAGTGCCCGGTGTGCAGGACGCCTTTGCCGCCGCTCATCCGGAGCATCCGCTCCCTGGCGACGTCGGCCGTGTAGGGCTTGCCGTGCGCCTCGCCGTCGAACTCAAACACGGAATCGCAGCCGATCACCAGCGCGCCGTCGGCTTCGGGCAGGGAGGCGACGGCCTCGGCCTTGGCGCGGGCGAGCAGCAGCGCGGTATCGTGCGGGTCCGTGACGCCGTAGCGGGCCTGGACGGCATCCTCGTCGACGTCCGAGACGAGGATCTCGTGCCGGATTCCGGCGTCGGTGAGCAGCTTGGTTCGGGCGGGGGACTGGGAGGCAAGAATGAGGCGGGTCACCGCTCCAGCCTAGTTCGTTGTGCCGGTAGTCGAGGTGACCTAATGTCCGAGGCCACTGGGAAAGTTCGTTCATAAAGGGGAATCAAGGACCGGAAGGGAACCTTCGCTGCGTGCTGGCGATGTCCGGCCGCGCGCTTCAGGAGATTAGTTTGCCCGAGAGCAGTACACGGCGGATCGAACTGAATTGGCGGGTGGCGGAGCTGGCCTTCGAAGCGGTTGGCCGGCTTCTATAGGCGTTCAATAATGTCGTAGCCCTGCGGAACACTTGACCTATGGACGGTTATGGGTCGACCGCGGCGGTTCCGGCAGCAATGGGGTGCACCTGCGCCTTTGGCTGCGGGAAGAAGCCGGGAACGGAAGAGGCAGCCATGGCTTTCGGGAGCGACGTGCCTGTGCCGGACGCTGCCTGGCTAATTGCTGAAATCCGGTCCCTGGAGGACCAAAAGTCCGCCCTGGCCGCCCGTCAGGCCCGGCTGTCCGTCGCTTTCGATCTGCTCCAGCGCCGCGAACAGTCGAACGCCGGGATGCCGGCCGCGGAGCTCGGTGCCGGGGTCGGGGCGCAGATCGCCCTCGCCCGCCGCGAATCACCCGCCAAAGGCAGCCGGCTTTTAGGGTTGGCGAAGGCCCTGGTCACCGAAATGCCCCACACCTTGGCCGCGCTGGAGGCGGGGCAGCTCAACGAATGGCGCGCCACCCTCCTCGTGCGTGAAACCGCGTGCCTGTGCGCCGAGGGCCGCTGCGCCGTGGATGAGGAACTGGCGCCGGACACCGGAACCTTCGACGGCGCCGGAGACCGTGCGCTCGTCGCCGCGGCCCGCACCGCGGCCTACCGGCGCGACCCCCGCTCCGTCACCGGCCGTGCCAGCCACGCCGCCGCCGAACGCCACGTTAGCCTCCGCCCGGCCCCGGACACCATGTGTTATCTGACCGCCCTGCTCCCTGTCACCGAGGGCGTGGCTGTCCACGCAGCCCTGAGCAGGAATGCAGACAGCCTTCGCGCCGGCGGGGACCCCCGGACCCGTGGCCAGCTCATGGCGGATGCCCTTGTGGAGCGCACCACTGGAACCCCAGGGGGTATCAGCGGCATCGAGATCCAACTCGTGATGACCGACCGCACCCTCTTCCAGGCCGACAGCGAACCCGCCCGCCTCCCCGGCTACGGCATCGTCCCCGCCGGCTGGGCCCGCGAAGTTCTTGCCAACCCGGGTAACGGCGAAAACACGGCCTTGAACGTTTGGCTCCGCCGGCTCTTCACCGCGCCCGGCCCGGGCGAGCTGACAGCGGTGGAGTCGAAGGCCCGGCTCTTCCCGCCCGGGCTGCGTCGCTTCCTCACCATCCGGGACCAGACCTGCCGCACACCGTACTGCGACGCCCCGATCCGGCACGCCGACCACATCATCCCCTGGCACCACAACGGCACCACCAGACACAGCAACGGCGCCGGGCTCTGTGAAGCCTGCAACCACACCAAAGAAACCCCCGGCTGGAGCTCACGGCCACGCCCTGGACCACTGCCGGGCCAACGGCACATCCTTGAAGTCACCACCCCCACCGGCCACAGCTATCACTCCACCGCCCCTCCGTTACCGGGGGCAAGTGCAGGTGCAGAAGCAGGCGCGGGGACAAGCGCGGGTGCAGGTGCAGAAGCAGGCGCGGGGACAAGCGCGGGTGCAGGTGCAGGAGCAAGCGCGGGTGCAGGTGCAGAAGCAAGCGCGGGAAAAGGTGCAGACCCGCCGCAGCCGGACCCAGCGGTGGCCAGCAACCGCGACCGCCGCGACCGCCGCCGCGAACGCCGCGAACGCCGCGAACGGGCCAGGACGCTCCTTCGTGCCCGGGCGAAGAGCCGCCAAGGGGCCCAATGAGTAACCGGTAAGGCCGCCGTCGAACGTGCCCACAACAGAGCCGCCCGCCGATCAGAGTGATCAGCGGGCGGCCAGTTTGGTGCTTGGGGGCAGCCGGTGGAGCTACCGGGCAGCGGTTCCGGCGCTTTCCGCGACGGGATCCCCGGCGTCGGCATTGGGCTTGCGCAGCTTGGCACCTTCGACGTCCACATCCGGCAGGATCCGGTCCAGCCAGCGGGGCAGCCACCAGGCCTTTTCGCCGAGCAGGTACATCACGGCCGGAACGATCGTCATCCGGACCACAAAGGCGTCAATCAGCACACCAAAGGCCATCGCAAAGCCGAGCGGCCGGACCATGTTCAGGTGCGAGAAGATAAAGCCCGAGAACACACTGACCATAATGATCGCGGCGGCGGTAACCACCGCAGCGGCATGGCTGAAGCCGGAGCGGACCGCATGTTTGGCCGATTCGCCGTGCATATATGACTCGCGCATGCCGGAGGCGATGAACACCTGGTAGTCCATCGCCAGGCCGAACAGCACACCGATCAGGATGATGGGCAGGAAGCTCAGCACTGCACCGGGGTTCTCGACGCCAAAGACAGCCCCGAGCCAGCCCCACTGGTAGACCGCGACGACGGCTCCGAAGGCGGCGGCCAGCGAGAGCAGGAAACCGCCGGTCGCCAGCAGCGGAACCCAAATGGAGCGGAACACCAGCAGGAGCAGGACCAGCGAGAGGCCCACCACAATCATCAGGTAGGGCGGCAGCGCGTCACCGAGCTTGGTGGACACATCGACGTTGCCGGCGGTCTGGCCGGTGAGGCCGATGCTGACGCCGGTGGAGTCCTTGATCTGGCCCTTCTCGGCGCGGAGTTCGGAGACCACCCGGACGGTGCTGGCGCTGGCGGGGCCTTCCTTCGGAATGACCTGGAACACGGCGGTCCGGCGGTCCTCGCTCAGGGCCAGCGGCACGGCTGCGCTGACATTGTCGGTTCCGCGCAGGATGTCCGCGACGTCGAACTGCTTGGCCTGGGCCTCGGCTACGCTGAGTCCCGCCGGGAAGTCACCCACCACAATGATCGGGCCGGTCATGCCCTCACCGAAGCTTCGTTTGGTGACGTCATAGGCCTTGAATGCCTGCGAGGCGACCGGCTCGGAGCTGGCGTCCGGCAGGGCGAGCCGGAGCTGGCTGGCCGGCAGCGCCACAACCCCGAGCAGGACCACTCCGGCGAGCAGGGCCAGCCACGGGTGGTTGGTTACCACACCGCCCCAGCCGTGGCTGCTGCGGTACTCGTCCTTGGCACGGTCATCGGTTTCGTGGCCGGGCGCGGCATTGTGCTTTTCCGCCTTGGCCCAGGCCCGTTTAGAGATCAGTTTTCGGCCCACCAGGGAGAGGACGGCCGGCGTCAGTGTCAGGGCAACGACGACGGCGACGGCCACCGTCGCCGCGGCCGAGAGGCCCATCACGGCGAGGAACGGAAGACCCGGGACCACCAGGGCTGCGAGGGCGATGATCACGGTGAGGCCGGCGAAGAGCACGGCGTTGCCGGAGGTGCCGGTTGCCAGCGCCACTGACTCCTCGGGGTCCATGCCCGCGAGCATTTGGCCGCGGTGCCGATTGACGATGAACAGGGAGTAGTCGATCCCGACCGCAAGGCCAAGCATCAGTGCCAGCATCGGCGAGATGGAGCTCATGTCCATAGTGCCGCTGAGGGCAAAGGTGCCGCCCACTCCGACGGCGACGCCGACAATTGCCATCAGCAGCGGAAGTCCGGCGGCGATCAGGGTCCCGAGCATAATGATCAGCACCAGGGCGGCTACGGCGATGCCGAGAATTTCGGCGGTGCCAAAGAGCTCGGAGATGTCTTCGCTGATTTCCTTGCTGGGCAGCGCCGTGACGTTGGCGGCGGAAACCTCCTTGGCGATGTCCTGGACTTCCTGGCGGACCTCTGGCTTGAGCCCGTTGATTGAGGTCTTGAACTGGACCTGTGCGATCGCGGCCTTGCCGTCCTCGGAGACGAAACGGAGGCCCTTCGAGGCTTCCATCTGGCGTGCTCCCAGGGCCAGCTTGGCTTCGCCTGCCTGGAGGTCCTTGGTGCCGGCGTCCAGCTTTGCCTGACCGTCGGCGAGGGCCGCCTTCTGCTGGCCGAGCTGTGCCTCGATCGCGGCGGGCGCCATACCGGCCGCCGTCATTTGCTGCTCGGCCGCGTCCAGCTTGGCTTTTCCTGCCGCGAGTTCTGCGGCCGACTGCTCCAGCCGGGCTTTCCCGGTGGCGGACTGCTCCTGGCCTGCTGCCAGATCCGTGCCCGCCTTATCCAGCTGCGCCTGGGTGGCGAACGGATCAACCGTTCCCTGAACGTCGGGGAGCGTCTTGAGCTTGGCCAGCGCAGCCGTGACGGCTTCCTTTCCGGCCTGGCTGAACTGGGCATCGTTCGCTTCGAAAACCACACTCGCGGAGCCGCCGGAGGATGAGGGGAGCTCATTTTTGAGCTTGTCCGCCATCTGCTGGGTCTCGGTTCCCGGGATCTGGAAGTTGTTGGACAAGGTGCCGTGGAAAGCGGCTGCCGCGCCGCCGACGGCCACCAACACGGCGAGCCATACGGAGATGACAAGCCAGCGGTGCCGGTAGGAGAACTTGCCGAGGCGGTAGAGCAAAAGTGCCATGTCAGAGCCGATCTGCGAAAAGGGTGGAGTTGGAGTTGGCGGCCGGAGTGCCGGCCTGAAGGGTGCCGGGGCGGGCAAATCCGGAGCCGAGCAGGCTCATGGAATCGATCAGGAGCTGCCGGAGGACGGATAGGGACTCCGGTGTGAGTGATCCGCCGCACCGGGCGAACCAGACATCCATGGCGGCTTTGCCACAGGAGATTACTGAGCCGGCCAGTGCCCGGAGGTACAGCTCATCGAGTTCGACGCCGCCGCCACTGACACGCTCGCGGGCTGCGGTGATGATCTGGCCCGTGCAGTGGTCCCAGGCTTCCAGCTCGGAGCGGCTCAGCTGCGGATAGGCCTGGCCGAGGCTGTACAGCTCGGCCAACGGGGCCACCGTCATCGGATCGGCCAGTTCCGCCAGCGCGGCACGGGCGGAGTCCAGGAAGGGTTCTCCGGCCGGGCGCAGCCGGAACTGCTGAAGGGCCTTGTCCAGGAAGCCGAAGGTGACCGCGGCGATGGCGGCTTCGGTGCTGCCGAAATAGTTAAAGAACGTGCGGCGCGAGATTCCGGCAGCATCAGCGATGTCTTCGACCGTGAAGTTGCCCGGACCATTGGATCGGAGCAAGGCCAGCGCTGAGTCGATGATGGCCTGGCGGGTGGCGGCCTTGTTCAGCTCACGGCGCGACGGCGCCTCGGGCAGGGTCTCGGCCGCAGGAGGTACCGCGGCTCGGGAGGGCAGGGATGGATGCACGTATTTACACTACGTGCATGTTTGCACTCAGGGCAAATTTCTGTCCGCGGCAGCTTGGCTCAGGAAGGCCGACTGGCCGGTGGCCCCCGGTTCGCCGGCCGGGATCGGCACGATGAATACCGCTGTACCGTAGGCGCAGACCTCGGTCCACGTGGTCCCCAGCTGGGAGTTGTCGAAACGCAAGGCAACTATGGCGTTGGCCCCGCGTTGTTCCGCCTCTGTGACCATCCGCGCCATCACCTGCTGCCTGCTCTCGTAGAGCATGCGCGTCATTTCGGGCAGTTCCCCGCCGCCAAGGGAACGGAAGCCGGCCATCACCTGGCCGCCGATATCCCGGGCGCGGACGGTAAGGCCCATGACCTCGCCGAATACTGCGTCAATCCGGTGGCCGGGGATGTCATTGGAGGTCACGATCAGCATGCACCGAGCCTACCGACTCCGGAGCTCCCCGGACCGGAACCGCAGCGCGGAAACCGGCCAAAGTTCCGGCAGGCGGCGGCCGCCTGGCTTCACAGGAAGATGAAAGGTTCCGGACAGCTTCTGCCGAAGTGCCCGGCGGAGACTGGAACTACGTCTTGGAAGAGACAATCACCAATGGCAGCGGGCACGAAGCTGCAGAACAGGAGACAGCGCATGTCACGAACGAAGAGAATGACACTCGCGATTTCGGCCGGGGCCCTGGCCCTCGGAGCCGGGCTTGGGGTCACCGGGATGGCCTCAGCCGCCACCACGCCGACCCTTAGCCCCAGCTCCAGCGCTTCGACAGAGGCAACGCCCGGCGCCACCGAGGGTGGGGGCATGCGGGGCGGACACGGACACGGTGGTGGCGATCGCGGCGCAGCCCAGGCTGCCGAACTCGCTGCCAAGCTCGGCGTGGACGAGGCCAAGGTAACGGAGGCCCTGAAGGCGTTCCGCGAAGCCAATAAGCCGGCCACACCGCTGGCCGAAGGCACCAAGCCGGACCGGGCCACCAGGGAGGCGGCACTGGCGAAGTCACTCGCTGCCTCCCTCGGAATCGATGAATCCAAGGTCACCACGGCGCTGGAGGAGCTGCGCACCGCTGCACAGGCCGACCGGGCTGCGGTATTAAAGACCCGTCTGGACAAGGCCGTCACCGATGGCACCCTGACCCAGGCCGAGGCGGACGCCGTGGCAAAGGCAGTGGCAGCGGGAGTTATCGGCGGGGGCGAAGGCCGGGGCGGACACTAGGATCCTGCGTCGCCGCCGTCCCTGAGCCGGCAACACCAAGGAAGTCCCCGGGAACCTCCCGGGGACTTCCTGTGGTTCTGCCCGGGGCCGGGTTATCCCTTGGCGGCGGCCAGCTCGCGGCCATCCGGGGACGCTGCGGGAGCGGCTGCGGGAGCGGCTGCGGCGGAAGGGTCGACGGCGCCGGCGGCGGTTTCGTCGTCGTCCGCGAACGGGTCACCGTTGCGCGGTGCGTTGTAGAGCGACTCGTCGAGGATGCCCTGGCGCTTGGCCACGATGGTGGGGATCAAAGCCTGCCCGGCCACGTTGACCGCAGTGCGGCCCATGTCCAGGATCGGGTCGATCGCCAGCAGGAGTCCGACGCCGGCCAGCGGCAGTCCCAGTGTGGAGAGCGTCAGGGTCAGCATAACGACGGCGCCGGTGGTTCCGGCGGTTGCGGCGGAGCCCAGCACGGAGACGAGGGCAATCAGCAGGTACTGCGTGAAGTCCAGCTGGATGCCGAAGAACTGGGCCACGAAGATCGCCGAGACGGCCGGGTAGATTGCGGCGCAGCCGTCCATCTTGGTGGTGGCGCCAAGCGGCACGGCGAAGGAGGCATAGGCGCGGGGTACGCCCAGGCTGCGTTCGGTCACGCGCTGGGTCAGCGGCAGGGTACCCACGGATGAGCGGGAGACGAAGGCCAGCTGCACGGCGGGCCAGACGCCGGAGTAGTACTGCTTGACGGACAGGCCGTGGCTGCGGATGAGGACCGGGTAGACCACAAACAGCACCAGGGCCAGGCCCACGTAGATGGCGAAGGTGAACTTGCCCAGCGAACCGATGGTGTCCCAGCCGTAGATCGCCACGGCGTTGCCGATCAGGCCGACGGTGCCGAGCGGGGCGACCCGGATGATCCACCAGAGGACCTTCTGGATCACGGCCAGGGCTGCGGCGTTGAGGTTCAGGAACGGCTCGGCGGCCTTGCCCACCTTCAGGGCTGCGATGCCAACGGCGACCGCGATCACCAGGATCTGCAGGACGTTGAAGCTCACCGAAGTGGTGGCGACGCCGTCGGCCACGGTAGTGCTGGCGCCGAGGCCCAGGAAGTTCTTCGGGAACAGGCCGACCAGGAAGGCCCACCAGTCGCCGGACTTGCCGTTGTACTTGGCCTCCTGGGTGATGCCGGTATTGGCGCCGGGCTGCAGGAACACCCCCAGGCCGATGCCGATCAGCACGGCGATCAAGGCGGTGATGGCGAACCAGAGCAGTGTGTTCCAGGCCAGCCGGGCGGCGTTGGAGACGGCACGCAGGTTGGAGATGGAGCTCACGACTGCCGTGAAGATAAGGGGCACTACGGCGGTCTGCAGCAGCGAGACGTAGCTCGAGCCGATGGTCTGCAGGGTTGCGCCGAGGGCATTGGGGTTCGCCTTGGTGCTGCCCGTGTACTTGGCCAGCAGGCCGAGACCCAGGCCTACGATCAGGGCGGCGATGATCTGGAAGCCGAACGAGCCGGCCCACTTGGGCAGCTGGAAGCCGGTCTTTCCGGCGGATGCGGGGGTGCTTGTCTGAGTGCTCACTGGAACACGCTAGGACTGCGGCACTTAGCACGGCGAACGAACGTTGAGAAATGTTACGCGGGGGGTTTTCGGTCCCGGCCACGGAATCACGGGATTTCCGCCGGAAGACTACCCGTTTGTGAAGTTATTCCCCGGTCGAATGTGGCGATTGTCTCGTGAAGCAGGGACCGGAGGATGGCCGATCTCCGGGACGGAGGGTCGTTGCGGGCCTATCCCAGCAGCGCCCGCTTCAGGGTGTCCAGTCCGACGGAGCCCAGGTTGAGCGCCTTGGTGTGGAAGGCCTTCAGGTCAAAGCCCGGCCGGGATTCGAGCTCGGCGCGGATCTGCTCCCACAGCCGCTGGCCCACCTTGTACGACGGCGCCTGGCCCGGCCAACCGAGGTAGCGGGTGAATTCGAAGCTCAGCTGGCCTTCGCTGATGGCGAGGTTCTGCTGGAGGAAGCCGTACCCTTGCTCCGGAGTCCAGGTGCCCGACCCCCAACGCTCGGGCACCTCCAGCTCCAGGTGGACACCAATGTCGAACACCACGCGGGCGGCACGCATGCGCTGCATGTCCAGCATGCCCATGTGGTCACCAGGGTCCGTCAGGTAGCCCAACTCCTGCATCAGCTTCTCGGCGTAGAGCGCCCAGCCTTCACCGTGACCGGAGGTCCAGCAGACGTTCCGGCGCCACTTGTTCAGCAGCTCCCGGCGGTAGGTTGCGGTCGCCACCTGCAGGTGGTGGCCGGGGACGCCCTCGTGGTAGACCGTGGTGGTCTCGGCCCAGGTGGTGAAGGTGTCCTCACCCGGCGGGACGGACCACCACATCCGGCCCGGACGGCTGAAGTCGTCCGAGGGTCCGGTGTAGTAGATGCCGCCTTCATCAGTCGGGGCAATCTTGCACTCCAGGGTCTTCATCACCTCCGGGATGTCGAAGTGCACTCCCGCGAGGTCGGCCACGGCCTTGTCGGAAAGCTCCTGCATCCAGGCCTGCAGGGCATCGGTGCCCTTAAGCTGCCGGGCGGGGTCGTTGTTGAGGATCTCCTTGGCTTCCCCGATCGTGGCGCCGGGACGGATCTGCCCGGCCACATGCTCCTGTTCGGCGATCAGCCGGTCGAGCTCCTGCACACCCCAGGCGTAGGTTTCCTCGAGGTCCACGGTGGCGCCCAGGAACGCGCGGGAGGCCAGCGCGTAGCGCTCACGGCCCACTGCGTCCTTCGCCGGGGCAACGGGCAGCAACTCGGACTCGAGGAAGCCGGCCAGCCGGGAGTAGGCGACGCGCGCGGCGGCAGCCCCGGCGTCGAGCTTGGACTGCACGTCCTCGGGCAGCGGGCCCGCCGTGGTCTTGGCGTTGGCGGCCAGCCTGGCGAAGAAACCGTCCTCTGCGGCGTGCTTGGTGGTCTGCTCGATCACAATCTCCACCTGGCGGGCGGCGGCGACCTTGCCGCCCTCCTTGGCGGCGCGCAGCGACACTATGTAGCCGTCCAGCGCGTCGGGAACGTTGGTCGCGCGGCCGGCAATGTGGTCCCACTGCGCGGCGGTGTCCGTCGGCATCAGGTCGAAGATTGCGCGGATCTCCTGCGCCGGGGAAGCGATGTTGTTCAGCTCCGCCAGGCCCCAGCCGGAGTCGTGGATTTCCAGCTGCAGGCCCAGGCGCTCGCGCATGGCATCGAGGGTGACGGCGTCGACGTCGTCCGCCGGTTCCAGGCCGTCCAGCGCCGTTAGGGCCTCGCGCGCGGCAGCGGCGAAACCCTCGTGCCCGGCGGGGGAGTAATCCTGGTATTCCGTCTCGTGGCCCGGAAGGCCAAGCTCGGTGGCGAAGCTCGGGTTGAGCCGGATCAGGGTCTCCGTAAAAGCGTCGGCGACGGCGTCGATGGCGGTGTGCGCCCGCCCGGGACCCGGGTTGTTGGCAGCTGTGGTGTCAGGGGTTTCTATACTCACCCGACAGACACTAGCCGGGCCCGGGCCGTTATGAAAGGGTTGCTGCACTTTCCCCGGTGGCTGACGGCCGGAACCCAACCTGGGGAGGGAGGCTCAGCCCCGGCTGCGCTTCCACGAGCCAGGCCCGGGCCCGGGTGCCAGCTGCAGCTGCTGCCGGCGGATCCAGTGCCGGGCGCTTGGCTTGTCCGTGCCGGCCGGCTCGCTGCTGCCCAGGGAAAGCACCACTGCTGTCAGGGCCGCGAGTTCCTCGGGTGTCGGCTCGCCCTTGACCACGGCGAGCAGTGGGTGCTCCGCCGGCTGCGCATCCCCGGGCTCGACTGCCGACGTCACAGCGGGATGTTCCCGTGCTTCTTCGCAGGCAGGCTGGCGCGCTTGTCCCGCAGGGCACGGAGGCCCTTGATGATCTGCACCCTGGTCTCGGACGGGGCAATCACTGCGTCCACATAGCCGAGCTGGGCTGCCTGGTAGGGGTTGAGCAGCTCCTCTTCGTACTGCCGGATGACCTCGGCACGCTTGGCTTCGACGTCGCCGCCGGCTTCCGCGACTGCGGCGAGTTCGCGGCGGTACAGGATGTTGACGGCGCCCTGGGCGCCCATCACACCGATCTGCGCGGTCGGCCACGCCAGGTTGAGGTCGGCGCCGAGCTTTTTGGAGCCCATCACGATGTACGCTCCGCCGTAGGCCTTGCGGGTGATGACCGTCAGCTTCGGCACTGTCGCTTCGGCGTAGGCGTAGAGCAGCTTGGCGCCGCGGCGGATGATGCCCTGGAATTCCTGGTCCTTGCCGGGCAGGAAGCCTGGCACGTCCACGAGCGTGATGATCGGAATGTTGAACGCGTCGCAATGCCGGACAAAGCGGGCAGCCTTCTCCGAGGCCGCGATGTCCAGCGTGCCCGCGAACTGCATGGGCTGGTTGGCCACAATGCCCACGGTGTGGCCTTCGACCCGGCCGTAGCCGATGATGACGTTCGGTGCGTACAGCGACTGCATCTCCAGGAAGTGTGCGTCGTCCACGATCTGCTCAATGACCTTGCGAATGTCGTACGGCTGATTGGCCGAGTCCGGGATCAGCGCGTCCAGGGCGAAGTCTTCGTCGTCGAGTTCCAGCTCTTGGGAATGCTCCAGCACCGGGGCCTCGGCGAGGTTGTTGGAGGGCAGGAAGTCCAGGAGTTCGCGGACGAACTCGACCGCGTCGGCCTCATCGGAGGCCAGATAGGTGGACGTTCCCGTGTTGGTGTTGTGCTGGCGGGCGCCGCCCAGGGTTTCCATGTCCACGTCTTCGCCAGTGACCGTCTTGATCACGTCCGGGCCGGTGATGAACATGTGGGAGGTCTTGTCCACCATCACCACGAAGTCGGTCAGGGCGGGGGAGTAGGCCGCGCCGCCGGCGGAGGGGCCCATGATGAGGGAAATCTGGGGGACAACGCCGGAGGCATGGACGTTGTTTCGGAAGATGTCCGCGAACATCGCCAGCGAGGCAACGCCCTCCTGGATCCGTGCTCCGCCGCCGTCGAGGATGCCAACAACAGGGCAGCCGTTGCGCAGCGCGAATTCCTGGACCTTAACGATCTTCTCGCCGTTGACCTGGCTCAGGGAGCCGCCGTAGACGGAGAAGTCCTGGCTGTACACGGCTACGGGCCGGCCGTCCACCGTGCCGTAGCCGGAAACCAGGCCATCGCCGAGCGGCTTCTTCTTCTCCATGCCGAAGGCCGTGGAGCGGTGCACGGCCAGGGCATCAAACTCGACGAAGGAGCCGGCGTCGAGCAGCAGGTCGATCCGCTCGCGGCCGGTGTTTTTGCCGCGGGCGTGCTGCTTCTCGATCGCTTCCGGGCCGGAGGGCTGAACAGCTCGGGCCTGGCGGTCGCGGAAATCGGCAATCTTTCCCGCGGTCGTGGTCAGATCGTGGCTCATCAAGTGTCTCCGGCTCTGTAGCTGATGTTCTGCTGAATCGTGGTGGTATTCATGGTGCGCGGTGCGGTGGCCCCGTCCGTGTGGCGCTTTAGCTGGTCTCCACAAAAACCGGTCCTTGTTGGCAAGTCTAGTGACGCTATTGGCCCAGGCTGCTGTAGAAAACCTACAATAATCGCCCCGACTCTCACCGGCACCACCACCCCGGCCGGCCCGGAAATTGTCCGGACCGGAGCATCGCCGGGCGCCGCATCAGTGTTACTGGTCGGTAACATGAGTCGGCTAGAGTGTCCTTATGACTTCGAGCACTGATGCTTCGGGCGCCGCTGCAGGGCCCTACCAGGCCGCCGGTTCCCTCCAGGGCCGCACCATCCTCATCTCCGGGGGAAGCCGCGGCATCGGGCTGGCCATCGCTACCCGCGCCGCGCGCGACGGCGCCAACATCGTGCTGATGGCCAAGACCGCCCAGCCGCACGCCAAGCTGGAGGGAACTGTCTACTCCGCCGCCGAACAGATCGAGGCGGCAGGCGGGCAGGCGCTGCCGCTGGTCGGTGACGTGCGCAACGACGCGGATGTTGCCGGCGCCGTCGCAGCCGCCGTCGAACGCTTCGGCGGGATCGACATAGTCATCAACAACGCCTCCGCCATCGATCTTTCCAAGACCGACAAAGTCGACATGAAGCGCTACGACCTGATGCACGACATTAACGTCCGCGGCACCTTCCTGCTCTCCAAGCTCGCCCTGCCGGCGTTGCGCGAATCCGACGCCGGCCAGATCCTGACGCTCTCCCCGCCGCTGAACCTGGACCCCAAGTGGGCCGGCCTGCACCTGGCCTACACAATGGCGAAGTACGGCATGAGCCTGACCACCCTGGGCCTCGCCGAGGAGCTGAAGATCGACGGAATCAACGTGAACTCGCTCTGGCCCTGCACCCTGATCAACACCGCCGCAATCCGCAATATGCCGGGAGGCGAAAAGATCGTCCAGGGTGCCCGCGGCCCCGAAATCATGGCGGACGCCGCCCATGCGGTGCTGACCAGCAGCAATGCGATTCCGGAATCCGGCAGCTGGAGCGGGAACTTCTACACCGACGAGCAGGTCCTGGCCGCCGCCGGCGTCACCGACTTCACCGGCTACAGCCTTGGCGCACCGGAAGACCGGCTCATTCCTGACATCTTCCTCTGAGTTCACTGTGGTTTCGGTGCCGCCGGCGGAGCGGGAAGCGCCACCCCGGCGCTGACTCGGTAGGATTCAAAGCATGGAAGCCGCGCAGGAAGCCCCGGACCGTCCGCCCTTTGACCTCAACGCCCTCAGCGATCAGGCGTTCCTCGCCGCGGCCGGGATACCGCAGCTGACGGTGGTCGACTCGACCGGTTCCACGAACGCGGACCTGCTCCGCGGTGTCACCGAAGACCCCCGCTCGTACCCGGATCTCACAGTGCTCACCGCCGAATACCAGAGCGCCGCCCGCGGCCGCCTTGACCGGCGCTGGGAGGCCCCTGCCGGAAGCTCAATCTCCGTCTCGGTGGTGCTGCGCCCGGTCAATGCCGGGGGAAGGCCGCTGCCTACCCAGAGTTACTCCTGGCTTTCGCTGCTGGCGGCCCTCGCCCTGCGTGAGGCACTGCTGGAAACGGCCGGAATTCCCGCGGAACTCAAATGGCCCAACGACGTACTGGTCCGTGGCCGGAAGATTGCCGGCATCCTGGCCCAGCTGGGCCCCAGGGACGGCGGCGCCGTGCCGCCCGTGGTGCTGGGGACGGGGCTGAACGTTACCCTCACCCAGGCCGAACTCCCGGTGCCTACCGCCACGTCCGTCCTGCTGGAGCACCCGACCACAGTGGATCGGACCGAACTGCTGAAGAGCTACCTGTCCCGGTTCGCCACCCTTTACCGCAGTTTCTGCAACGCCGACGGCGATCCCGCCGCGGGGCTGGCAGGGGGTCCCGCACTGCACAAGCGGGTCGAGCATGTGCTGACGACGCTGGGTAAGCAGGTCCGCGCGCAGCTCCCGGGGGACCATGAAATCATCGGCCACGCCACCCGCCTGGATGACTACGGCTCCCTGCTGGTGGTGGACGCCGGCGGGCACGAGCACGTGGTGACGGCCGGTGACGTTGTGCACCTGCGGCCCTGGTCGCCGCCAGGCGAGGGAACCAACCCCGGAAGTGCCCCAAGCGGTTATGCGTAAAGAGCTGCTCCCGGGCGAGCAGGTCATTGTGATCACCCGGCCGCAGCCGCGGACCCTGCTGTGGCCGGCGTTGGCGTTTATCCTTGTTCCTGCCCTCGCGGCCTTTGCCAGCGCCTGGATAGTCAAGGGCGGCCCGGCCAAGCTCGCCCCGGTCCTCGCAAATGAGGCGGCAAACGCGACGCCCTGGCTGATCGGGAGCTGTGTGGTTCTCGCCGCCTCGGTGCTGCTGGGCTATTGCCTGCCCCGGACCATAACCTGGCAGACCACAAAGTACATCCTGACCAGCCAGCGCCTGATTGCCCGGTACGGCATGCTCAGGCGGCGGGATCAGCAGGTTTTCCTGGCCGCAGTCCGTAATGTGGTGATCCACCAGTCGTTGCTCCAACGCGTATTGCGCTCCGGGAATATATCCTTGGAAGCCGGGCACCCCGCGGGCATGGTGGTTCCCGACGTCCCGGAAGTCGCGACGTTCCGAAATTTCATCCTCGACGCCATTAATGAACTCCCGCGGGAGGTTCCAGGCGCCGTGGATCTGATGCACAACCCCGATCCGGTCTGGCCGGGGGAGACGAGAGAAGGTGGAAGAAATGAGCGCTGAGAACGTTCCCCCGGAGCAGCCCCGGGCTGAACCAGCAGAACCGGACGCCATCGCCCCTCCCACCGGGACCATGTCCGCCGAACGCATCGCGTTGAAAGCCCTGGAGCAGCGGCTGCTCGGCGGGGAACGCAAGCTCCGCCGCCGTGAAGTCGCCGCCGGCGCGGGCCTCTCGCTGCTTTCCGCCCGCAAACTCTGGCGTGCCCTGGGTTTTCCCAACATCGGCGACGAGGACGTCGCCTTTACCGAACGTGACCAGGCCGCGCTGAACACCATCGTGGATTTGGTCCGCGCCGGCAAACTCACCGAGGAAGCCGCGATTTCCGTCACCCGCGCCATCGGCCAGATGACGGACCGGATGGTTGTCTGGCAGGTCGAGGCGCTGGTGGAGGACATGGTTGACCAGCAGGGCGTCTCAGACCCTGTCGCCCGCAAAAACATGGTCAGCCAACTGCCTTCGCTCGTGGACGCACTCGAGGAGATGCTGGTTTACTCCTGGCGCCGCCAGCTCAACGCCGGCGTCCAGCGCCTGGCTGTCCGCGCCGAGGCCGGGCTGGCTTCCAGTGAGGAAGGCCGCGAAGGTGACGAGGATGACGCCCCGCTTCCGCTGGCCAGGGCGGTCGGCTTCGCGGACCTGGTCTCGTACACGAGCCTGTCGCGCCGGATGAACGAAAAGACCCTTGCCCAGCTGGTGCAGCGTTTCGAGAACAAGTGCGCCGAGATTATTTCGGTGGGCGGCGGCCGTCTCGTCAAGACGGTGGGCGATGAAGTCCTCTACATTGCCGAAACACCCGCAGCCGGCGCTGAGATCTCCCTCGCCCTGTGCCAGGCCTTCACCGACGATGAGATCCTGCCGCAGGCCCGGGTGGCGATGGTGTGGGGCCGGATCCTGTCCCGGCTCGGCGACATCTACGGACCCACGGTGAACCTGGCGGCCCGGCTCACCGCGCTGGCGGACCCGGGCACTGTGCTCGTTGACTCGATGACCGCGGCCGCGCTGGAACAGGACGACCGCTTCGTCCTTCAGCCGCGGCCGGCCGAAGACGTCCGCGGCTTCGGCGAAATCCACCCGGTCCAGTTGCAGCGCGGCAGTGGCCGCGGACTGGTCCTGGACTAAAGCAGCCGCCGGGCTGCGCCGATGCCGTCCCGTCCGGCCGTGAACCGGCAGGTGTTTCTCTAATCGATGGTTGATATGGAATAGTCGACGCTATCTGGCAACCACACGCGCAATGCGCCCTGTGCCGTGGCCGGGACTTTCTGGGGGACATAAGCACACATGAAGACCTTCCTTGACGCCTTGCGGCCAAAAACCCGCCGGCCGGATGCCGCACGCCCGCTGACCGGCCCCTTCGCCGCCCCCCGGCGCCGGGTTATGGCCGGCACCGGCCTCGCTGTTGCCTCCGCCGTCCTGATTACCGGGGCCATCATTTATCCGGGGTTTAAGACCGCTGAGGTTCAGTTGAACGATGGCGGGGTGTGGGTGGTGTCGAAGTCGAAGAATGCGGTGGGTCGGTTGAATTATCCGTCCCGGGTTTTGGATGGTGCGGTGACGCCGGCGAGTTCGACTTTTGATGTGTTGCAGGATGCCGGGACTGTGTTTGTTGATGATAGTGCGGGTTCGACGTTGAATCAGGTGTCGGCGGCGCAGATGCGGTTGGGTGGGGATAAGAAGTTGCCGGGTTCGGCGGCGGTGAGTTTTGGTTCGGCGGTTATTGCGGTGACGGATCCGGCGAAGGGTACGGTGTGGGCGCTCTCGCCCTCGACGGTGAATGGTTTTGATGCTGAGGAGTCCGAGCCGGTGCTGGCTGGTTCGGCCGGGACGGTCTCTGCGGTGGGTTCCGATGACCGGATTTACAGTGCGGATCCGAAGACCGGTCAGGTGACGGTGACCTCGGTGGATGCTGAGGGCAAGGTGGAGCACTCGAGCGTCAGCGTCTGGGACGGGCTCAAGGGTGCTGGGGACCTGCAACTGAGCGTGGTGGGGGATGCGCCGGTGGTCCTGGATGCGGGGCGGGGAAAGTTGTTCCTGCCGGGCGGGCGTGAGTTGGCGTTGGAGCAGGCTCGGGATGCGAAGTTGCAGCTTTCGGGTCCGGCTGCGGACTCGGTCGCCGTTGCCACGCCGAAGGCGTTGTTGAAACAGCCGCTGGACGGGTCGACGGCGAAGACTGTCAGCTTTGGCGGGCAGGGTGTGCCGGCGGCGCCGGTGCAGCTTGCGGGGTGCATTCATGCGGCGTGGTCGGGGGCGAATAAGTATGTCCGTGAGTGTGTTAATGATGCTGATGACAAGAGCGTGGATGTGCCGAAGGCGAGTGCTTCGCCGTCGTATGTGTTCCGGGTGAACCGGGATTTGGTGGTCCTGAACGATGTGAACTCGGGCAATGTGTGGCTGGTGAACCAGAACATGCAGCTGGTCAACAACTGGGACGACGTCATCCCGCCGCAGCAGACTTCCGACGACGCCGACAAAGACTCCGCCGACGAAGTCCAGCAGACAGTGCTCCCGGACCGCACCAAACCCAACAGTGCCCCCGCGGCCAAACCGGACAGCTTTGGGGTGCGTGCCGGCAAGACCACCATCCTCCCGGTACTGGATAACGATTCCGACCCCGACGGCGACATCCTCACCGTCCGGGCGCCGGATCCGATCAGATCCGGGCTCCTGGCCCCGATCTACGGATCGACCGGATTCCAGGTCAGCGTGCCGGCAGACCGGACCGGCTCGGAAACGTTCAAATACACGGCAGACGATGGCCGCGGGCTCTCCGCCGCGGCCGACGTTACACTCACAGTCATCCCCGCCGGGGAGAATTCCGCCCCGCGGCAGAAAACCAACCGCAACACTGCCCTGGTGGTCCAGTCCGGCAAAATCGTCAGCCAGAACATCCTCCCCGACTGGATCGACCCCGACGGCGATGACCTCTACGTCGTCAGCGCCACCAGCAGCGACCCCCGGGACCAGGTCAAGGCCCGTCCGGACGGCCTGCTGAGCTTCCAGGACGCCGGTGCTGAGCCGGGACGCAAGACCGTCACCGTGACGGTCTCCGACGGCCGGTCCAGTACCGAAGGGAAGATCACCGTCGACGTCCGTGCGGCCGGCGCCCTCCCGCCGATCGCCAACGCGGACCACGTGGTCGCCGTCGCCGGTGTGGACACCCTGATTGCTCCGCTGAAAAACGACTCGGACCCCCAGGGCGGCGCGCTCCGCCTCGCCCAGGTCAGCCCGGACGGCAACTCGACGGCCACGATGGGGGCGGACCAGCAGACCTTTACCTTCAACTCCACCGCCCAGTCCGCCCACTACGTCACCTACCTCGTGACCAACGGCCCGGCGAGTGCCCAGCAGCTGGTCCGCGTCGATGTGGTCCCCGGCGGCGGGGACGGCACCCCCGTGGCCGTCCGCGACACCGCCCTGCTGCCCAGCGGCGGCAGCGTCCTGGTGGATGTGCTCGGCAACGACTCCGATCCCTCGGGCGGTGTGCTGGTGGTGCAATCCGTGACCGCGGCAGACGGCCTGCCCGTGAACGTTGCCGTGCTGGACCACTCCGTTGTCCGGATCACCGACATCCGCGCGCAGGGCCAGCTCAACATCACTTACACCATCTCCAACGGCAAATCCTCCGCCAGCGGGGAGATCGCCGTACTGGTGGTCCCGGCCCCGACCAAGCTCCAGGCCCCGCAGGCGAAACCGGACGAAGCGACCGTGCGGGCCGGGGACGTCGTGACCATCCCGGTCCTGGCGAACGACACCGACCCCAACGGTGGAAAACTCACCCTGGAACCGGTGCTCGCGCAACAACCGGATGCCGCGGACGGCCGCATCTTCACCGCCGGTAACTCCCTGCGCTTCATTGCCGGTGAAGTTCCGAAGACCGTCTACGCGATCTACAAGGTCACCAACGCCTCCGGGCAGTCGGACTCCCAGCAGGTCACCATCCGGGTCCGGGGCCGCGACGACGAGCGGAACACCCGCCCCGAGCCGAAGAACCTCACGGCCCGCGTGGTGGCAGGGATGACCGTCCGGATCCCCGTGCCGCTAGACGGTGTTGATGCCGACGGCGACTCCGTCCAGCTGACCGGCGTGGAGAAGGCCCCCGCCATGGGAACAGCCTTGGTCAAGGACGGCTACCTCGAATTCACCGCGGCCGGCAAGGCGGCCGGAACAGACACCTTCAGCTACCGCGTCCGGGACCGGATCGGCGCCGAAAACACCGGCACGGTCATCATCGGCATCGCGCCGCAGGAGGCAAACAACCAGAAGCCCATCGCCGTCGATGACGGGGTGGACGTCAGGCCCGGCCGCAAGATCGCCGTCGAGGCCCTCCAGAACGATTCGGACCCGGACGGGGACCCGATCAGCCTGGTCGGCAACGGCTTTGAGGCCCGCGGCGAACTCGCGGTCGAGGCGGCCGAGGGTGGCAAGGTGCTCCTTACAGCCCCCGGCGCCGCCAGCAACGAGAGCGTCAGCTACAAGATCCAGGACGACAAAAAAGCTCAGGGCAGCGCCGTCATCCGGGTCCGGGTCAGCCCGGACGCCGCCCTGAAACTGCCCATCGCGAGGGACGACGTGGTGACCCCCGCCGAAACACTTGGCAAGGCCGCCGTCGACGTCCCCGTCCTGAAGAACGACTCGGATCCCGACGGCGTCGGGTCCGACCTTAGGATCAGCCTGCCCGACGGCAACCCGAACGCCCGGGTGGGCGACGGCAGTGTCCGGGTGGCCCTCGCGCCGACGGACCAGCTGGTCCCCTACACAGTTACCGACGTCGACGGCCAAAGCGCGACGGCGGTCATTTGGGTCCCCGGCCAGGGCGAAGAGCACCCCACGCTGGCCAAAACCGACGTCGTCGAAGTGATGGCCGGCAAGCAAATCGACCTGGACCTGAACGACTACGTCCGGGTCCGGGAGGGCCGCACGCCCCGGATCACCCAGCTGGACAACGTCCGTGTGCAGGGCGCTGACCCGCAGAACGTCGTGGCAGGCAACGGCAGCGCGCTGCGCTACGCCGCGCTCAAGGACTATGTGGGCCCCGGCTCCGTCACCTTCGAAGTCACCGACGGCACCGGACCGGACGATCCGCAGGGCCTCAAATCCACCCTCAGTATCATCACCACTGTGATTCCCGATCCGAACGCGAACCACCAGCCGAGCTTCAGCGGAGCCACCCTGGAGGTGCCCAAGGCTGAGTCCGCGAGCCTGGAGCTGGGCAACCTGGCCAAGGACGTTGACTCCGGGGACCAGGAGAAGCTCACGTTCGAACTCGACGGCACCCTGCCCGAAGGCTTCAAGGCATCCATGGATGGCGGGACCCTGAAGGTCACCGCAGACTCCGCCAAGGCCGCCGGCTGGAAGGGCAGCATCCCGGTCAAGGTCACCGATGGCCGCTCCGAGCCGGTCAAGGCAAGCATCACGGCGACCGTCGTGGCCTCCAACCGTCCGCTGCCGGTCGCGAACGAGGACGTCATCGAGAAAGCCAACGCCGGCAAGACCGAGACCATCAATGTGCTCGCCAACGATTTCAACCCCTTCAGCGACACCCCGCTGAAGATTGTCGCCGCCACCGTGGAAACCGGCTCCGCAGCCGGACAGCCAGTAGTTGCCGGGGACTCGATCACGCTCACCCCGGCCGCCGGTTTCAAGGGCGTGCTGGTGCTGCGCTACACCGTGATGGACAAAACCAACGACGTGTCCCGGCAGACCGATGGCCGGGTCCGGATCACGGTCCGGGACAAGCCGGATGCCCCCTCGGCGCCGGCCGCCACCGACGTGCGCAGCCGGACAGCTGTGCTCAAATGGGCGCCGCCCTCGGACAATGGTGCCACCATCAGCAAATACGCGGTGCGCTCCAGCAACGGCTTCAGCCAGGAGTGCCCGACCACCACCTGCACACTCAGCGGACTGACCAACGACGTTAAGTACGTCTTCACCGTAACCGCCACCAACGAGGTGGGGGAGTCCGTGCCCTCGCCGGCCTCCAACGAGATCAGGCCGGACGAGAAGCCCTCGCCGCCGGAGGCCCCCACGGTCAAAGCCGGGGACAAGAACATGGTGATCGCCTGGCCCGCGGCCAAGTCCGAAGGCTCGGCCGTGAAGAGCTACAACCTGGAGATCTCCCCGCCGCCGGCCAGCGGAATCGCCGTGAAAAACGGTGTGGCCGGCCTCGGCTACACCTGGCCCGGGCTGACCAACGGCGTGCGGTACAAGGTCCGCGCCCAGGCCGTCAACGAACTCGGCCCCTCTGAGTGGGGCCTCTACTCGGCCGAAGACAACCCCGCCGGCATGCCGGCCGCCCCGGCAGCCCCGACGACGGCTGTGGCATCCGCCGTCGGGAGCTCCAACCAGCTGAAGGTGAACTGGACCGAGCCGAACACCAACGGCGACGCCATCAAGAACTACTACGTCACCATGAGCGGCGGCGGCGGCACCACCCAGACCCAGCTGGTCGCCGGAACGGTGCGGACCGCGAACTTCACCGCGAACAACTCCGAGGCCGGCTACACCTTCACGGTCCAGGCCGAGAACAAAGCGGGTAAAGGCGCGGTCAGTGCGGCCTCGGCACCGCGCCGTGCCACCGGCAAGCTCAGCCCGGTCTCCGGCGTGAGCGCGACGCCGGCGGACACCGGCGGCGCGGGCCGGGCCGTGGTCATCAACTTCCGCGAACTCGACGCGGCCGGGCGCAACGGCTCCCAGCCCGGGGAGGTCAGCTACACGTACTACGCGAGCCCCAGCGGAAAGACCGGGGCAGTGACGCCGGGCCAGAAGGTCGGCGGCTTCACCAACGGCCAGGCCGGCACCATTACCGTGACGGCCAACTCGTCCGTCGCGCCGAGCTCCGACGCCAGTACCGGGGCCGCCGCCACACCGTACGGCGCACCCGGAACGCCCGCGGCGTCCGGGCAGAACGGCGCCGAGAACCAGAAGAACCTCAGCTTCAACTGGAGCTCGCCGTCCACAACGGGCAACGACGTCGCCTACACGCAAATCAAGATCGACACCGGAGGCTGGGAACGGGTCGCCGCCTCGGGCAGCCGGACCATCAACACCGGCGGCTTCAGTGAACCGCACCAGATCCAGGTCCAGACCGTCAACTCAGTCGGTACCGGCGGTCCGATCGCGTCGGCCTCGGCCCGGTCCGGGACCGAGAAGACCCGTTGGACCACCAGGCTCAACACGGGCATGACCCGCAGCTGCACCGACCTGCCCGGCGCGACGTCGTACGACAACAGCCAGCCGGGGAACTTCACCTGCGACGGCCAGGGCGGCACCAACCGGCCGTGGATGGCAGCGTCCGACGTCTTCGACATCATGTGCTGGAAGCCGCACGGCACCCCGTACAGCGGGAACGGCGAGTGGTACTACATCGTGCGCGGTTCGCCGAACCAGACGCGCTGGATCGATTCGCGGCACACGACTATCGGACCACCCGGGCAGAGCGGCGTTCCGCTGTGCACCTTCCCGGTCGGAGCAACACCATAGCCGCCGGCCCGGGCCGGGAACCGCTCGGCGGGCAGTCCTCCCCATCGCATGCCGCCGGATCATTGGGTAGGCTGTGGCGGGAAGTGCGCGGCCCTGTCTCGGGTCTGCCGGGGAACCACAACGCAATCTTGAAGGAATCTGAGCTGTGACACGTCTGCTCGCCACGCTGGAATCCAAAATGCCGGGATCCAAGAAACCCGGATCAACGAAGCCGCGATCCGGCCATCCTGGGTCCAACGCACGGCGCAAGAAGCTTATTGCTGGTGCCGCTATTGTGTCTGCTGCGGCCGTCCTGGTTGCTGCTGCCATCATTTATCCGGGGTTTAAGACCGCTGAGGTTCAGTTGAACGATGGCGGGGTGTGGGTGGTGTCGAAGTCGAAGAATGCGGTGGGTCGGTTGAATTATCCGTCCCGGGTTTTGGATGGTGCGGTGACGCCGGCGAGTTCGACTTTTGATGTGTTGCAGGATGCCGGGACTGTGTTTGTTGATGATAGTGCGGGTTCGACGTTGAATCAGGTGTCGGCGGCGCAGATGCGGTTGGGTGGGGATAAGAAGTTGCCGGGTTCGGCGGCGGTGAGTTTTGGTTCGGCGGTTATTGCGGTGACGGATCCGGCGAAGGGTACGGTGTGGGCGCTCTCGCCCTCGACGGTGAATGGTTTTGATGCTGAGGAGTCCGAGCCGGTGCTGGCTGGTTCGGCCGGGACGGTCTCTGCGGTGGGTTCCGATGACCGGATTTACAGTGCGGATCCGAAGACCGGTCAGGTGACGGTGACCTCGGTGGATGCTGAGGGCAAGGTGGAGCACTCGAGCGTCAGCGTCTGGGACGGGCTCAAGGGTGCTGGGGACCTGCAACTGAGCGTGGTGGGGGATGCGCCGGTGGTCCTGGATGCGGGGCGGGGAAAGTTGTTCCTGCCGGGCGGGCGTGAGTTGGCGTTGGAGCAGGCTCGGGATGCGAAGTTGCAGCTTTCGGGTCCGGCTGCGGACTCGGTCGCCGTTGCCACGCCGAAGGCGTTGCTGAAACAGCCGCTGGACGGGTCGACGGCGAAGACTGTCAGCTTTGGCGGGCAGGGTGTGCCGGCGGCGCCGGTGCAGCTTGCGGGGTGCATTCATGCGGCGTGGTCGGGGGCGAATAAGTATGTCCGTGAGTGTGTTAATGATGCTGATGACAAGAGCGTGGATGTGCCAAAGGCGAGTGCTTCGCCGTCGTATGTGTTCCGGGTGAACCGGGATTTGGTGGTCCTGAACGATGTGAATTCGGGCAATGTGTGGCTGGTGAACCAGAACATGCAGCTGGTCAATAACTGGGACGACGTTATCCCGCCCAAGAACCAGTCCGATGACCAGGACCAGGAGTCGGCGGACAACAACACCATCAATATCCTGCCGGACCGCACCAAACCCAACCGGCCGCCGGAAACCAAGCCGGACGCCGTCGGCGTCCGTCCGGGCCGCACCACAGTCCTGTCCGTACTCGATAACGATTCCGACCCCGACGGCGACGTCCTCACGGCCTCCGTGGGCGACAAAGGCCCCGCCTCCGGCGGCCTCGAGAACATCTACGGCGGCACAGCTTTCCAGGTCACAGTGCCGGCCGACGCGAAACCGGGCACCGAAACGTTCGGCTACAGCGCCGCAGACGGCCGCGGTCTCTCCGCCGCCGGCAGCATCACCCTCAGCGTCGTGGGCCCGGACGAGAACAGGCCGCCCTTGTTCAAACGCGGAGACCCCACCACCATGCTGGTGGAGCAGGGCAAAACCGTCAGCCAGAACATCCTCACCGACTGGACTGATCCCGACGGCGATGACCTGGTGCTGATGGACGCCAAGGCGGACAACGAACAGGACCAGGTCAAGGTCCGCCGCGACGGCCTGCTCACGTACCAGGACTCCGGCGCCGCGCCCGGTAAAAAATCCGTTACGGTGTCCATCTGGGACGGGCGCGCCACCACCACTGCCAAAGTCATCGTCAACGTCCAGCCCCCCGGCGCCCTGCAGCCGGTGGTCAACGCGGACCACGTCACCGCCGTCGTCGGCCAGGACCTCCTGATCGCGCCGCTGAAAAACGACGTCGACCCCAACGGCGGCGCCCTGCGCCTCGCCCAGGTGGAAGGCGCCGGAACCGCCCAGCTGGGACCCGTGACGGACGGTGGCACTTTCACCTTCCGCAGCGACACCCCCGGACCGGTTTACCTGACGTACATTGCCAGCAACGGCCCGCAGAGCAGCCAGGGCCTGATTCGTGTAGACGTTGAATCCGGCAAGGACTCCGGCAAGCCGGTGGCCGTCCACGACGTCGCGCTGCTGCCGGTCGGCGGCAGTGTGCTCCTGGACCCGCTGGCCAATGACTCGGATCCGTCCGGGGGAGTGCTGGTGCTGCAGTCCGTCCAGCTGCCGGAGAACACA
The DNA here is from genome assembly GCF_030063265.1 of Pseudarthrobacter sp. PH31-O2. Taxonomy (NCBI): domain Bacteria; kingdom Bacillati; phylum Actinomycetota; class Actinomycetes; order Micrococcales; family Micrococcaceae; genus Pseudarthrobacter; species Pseudarthrobacter sp. PH31-O2. Next base: position 254,361 of record NZ_JASIST010000002.1, read on the forward strand.
ACAGCCTCTGTCAGCGTGATCGATCACAGCATGCTGCGGATCACTGACGTTGTGGGCACCAAGGAACCCTTTACCTTCAGTTACACCATGTCCAACGGCACCAGGTCGGCCACGGGCAGCGTCGCCGTGGTCCCGGTCCCGGCCCCCGCCGTCGTCGAGGCCCCCCAGCCCAAACCGGACGAAGTGAACGTGCGGGTCAACGACGTTGTCACCATCCCGGTGCTGGCCAACGACACGCACCCGCAGGGCGAAAAGCTGAGCGTGGACCCGGTGCTCCCGCAGCCCGTCCCGTCGGCCGACGGCAAGAGTTTTATCTCCGAAAACACGCTGCGCTTCATCGCCGGCGCCGAGCCCAAGACGGTCCGCGCCATCTATAACGCCGTGGACCCGCAGGGCCAAAAGAGCGCCGCTGCCGTCACCATCCACATCCTGCCGCTCGACGGCGCCCAAAACACCCGGCCGCAGCCGAAAAACCTCACCGCCCGCGTCGTGGCGACCGGGTCCGTGCGGATCCCGGTGGAACTCGACGGGATCGACCCCGACGGCGACTCGGTCCAGCTGACCGGCATCGACAGCACCCCCGCCATGGGCACAGCCACAGCGGGCAGCAACTTCATTGACTTCACGGCAGCCGGGGACGGCGCCGGAACGGACAGTTTCCGCTACAAAGTCGTGGACCGGCAGGGAGCCATCAACACCGGCACCGTGACCGTCGGGATCGCCCCGCGCGGTGACACCAACCAAAAGCCGACCCCTGTCGATGACGAGGTCAAGGTCCGGCCCGGGCGGCAGATCGCGGTGGACGCCATGCGCAACGATACCGATCCCGACGGCGACCCCATCCGGATCGCCGGCGACGGCATCGAGGCCGCCCCGGAGCTGCAGGCGACAGTCAGCAAGCAGAGCTCCCGCATCATCCTGCTTGCACCAGGCGGGGAAGGCACCGTCAACGTGCGCTACTCGGTGGCGGACGACCGCGGCGCGACGGCCCAGGCGGCCATTTCCGTCAAGGTCGACAAGAACGTCCCGCTGCTGGCTCCGGTTGCCCGGGATGACCGGGTGACCTCTGCCCAGACGCTCGGGAAAACGGCCGTCGACGTCCCCGTCCTGAAGAACGACGAGGACCCTGACGGCGTGGGCGAGAACCTCAAGATCGCCTCTGAGGTGCCCACGGCGAAGCCCGGCACCGACGGCAACATGATCGTGGAGCTGACGGAGCAGCCGCAGCTGATCCCCTACACCGTCGAAGACGTGGACGGCCAGCAGTCCACCGCCATCATCTGGGTCCCGGGGCTGGGCCAGCAGGTACCCACCCTGGCCAAGGACGAGGTCATCGAGGTTATCGCCGGGCAGTCCGTGCCAGTGGACCTCAAGGAGTGGGTCAAGGTCCGCGAGGGCCGCACGCCGCGCCTGACCCAGACGGACCGGATCAAACTTATTGGCGCCGACGGCTCCGACCCCGTGGCCGGCAACGGCACTGCCCTGAAATACAGTGCGGGCAAGGACTATGCGGGTCCCGGTTCCCTCAGCTTCGAGGTCACCGACGGCTCCGGCCCGGACGACCCCGCCGGCCTGAAAGCAACCCTCAGCATCCGCACCAGGGTGCTGCCGGACCCCAACCGCAACAACCCGCCAGTGCTGCTGGGCAGCCAGGTGGACGTGCCCAAGGCTGACTCCGCCACGACCGACCTGGCCAAGTTGACCACCGATCCGGATGACGGCGACGTCGACACGATGAAATACGAGCTCGTCGGCAGCGTGCCGGCCGGCTTCGATGCCAGCATCGACGGCAAGACCCTAAGAGCCGCCGCCAAGGACGGCACCAATGCCGGGACCGCGGGCGCCGTCCAGGTCAAGGCCAAGGACCCCCGGGGACTCGAGGCGACGGCCACCTACCAGCTCACCGTGACCGCCTCCAACAGGCCCAAACCGGTCGCCAACGACGACGTCGAAACCAACGCCGCCGCCGGGAAGCCCGTCACCGTCAGGGTGCTCGACAACGATGCCAACCCGTTTCCGGAGACCGCGCTGAAGATTGTCTCGGCAGTGACCGAGACGGGCCAGGGCACCGCCGCCGCCACCGGCGACACTGTCACGGTGACCCCTGCCGACGGGTTCTCGGGAACCATGATCGTGGCCTACACGGTGGCGGATAAGACCGGCGAGTCCTCGCGCTACGCCACGGCCCGGATCCGGCTGACGGTCAAGGACAAGCCGCTGGCGCCGACCACGCCGCAGGCCGCGAGCGTGGGGGACAGCACTGCGTTGCTGAACTGGGCCGCGCCAGCGGACCGCGGCTCGGCCATCACCAAATACACGGTGTTTGGGGAGGGCGGCTACAGCCAGGACTGCCCGGCCAACTCCTGCACGCTGACCGGACTGACCAACAACACCAAATACCATTTCCAGGTCACGGCCACCAACGCCCTGGGCACCTCGGAGCGGTCCCCGGCATCGGCCGAGGTACGCCCCGACGTTAAGCCGGACACCCCGGCCGCGCCGGCCCTGAAGTTCGGCGACACCCAGCTCGCCGTGGCCTGGACGGCCCCCGCGTCCAAGGGCTCGCCGGTCAAGTCCTACGACCTGGAAATCTCGCCGGCGCCGGCAGGCCAGAACGCCCAGATCCAGAACCTCACCTCGGTGAGCTACCTCTGGAAGGGCCTCAAAAACGGTGTCGCCTACAAGGTCCGCGTCCTGGCCCGGAACGATGCGAAGGAGCCCTCCGAGTGGAGCGCCTATTCGGCCGCCGAGACTCCGGCAGGGGTCCCGGTGACCCCGGCGGCACCGAGCGCCAGCCAGGCCGGTTCCGTGGGGAACCAGAGCCAGCTTAAGATTTCCTGGGCGGCGCCGAACAACAACGGCGACGCGGTCTCGGCCTATACGCTGACTACCCTGAACGGCGGCGCGCCGGTATCGACCCAACAGGTCGCCGGCACCTCGCAAAACGTCACGGTGGCGAATTCGGAAGCGGATTACACCTTTACTGTTTCGGCAACCAACAAGGCCGGGACCTCCGGAGTGAGTCCGCAGTCAGCCCGGATCCGGGCCGCAGGCAAGCCCGGCACGGTCAGCAGCGGGACCGTAAAGGAGACCGGCACCAGCGGCCAGTTGGCCGTGACGTTCACGCCGCTCACGCAGGCCCAGCGCAACGGCTCCCAGGCCACGGAGATCACCTACCGCTGGTCCACCGCCAGTGGCTCCGGCCCGATCAACGCCGGCGGCGGCACCATCGGCGGCCAGCCGAACGGCCAGAACGTCACCGTCAACATCATCGCCGCCTCCACCAAAAACAATGTCGCCGGGGACGCGAACGCGATCGGTACGGGCAATCCATACGCCCCGCCGAACGCCCCCAACGTCAACGGCGGCAAGTCAGGTGCCGGGGATGGCCAGGTCCACTGGACGTGGAACAACCCCAGCACCAACGGCCGGCCCCTGGCCCGGTATGAAGTGAACCTCGACGGCGGCGGCTGGACATCCGTTGGCACGGCCAACAGGTTCGATGCTGCCGGGGGCGGCTGGGACAAGACCAGGACCCTGCAGGTGAGGGCCTTCACAGTGGCCTACGGCGGGGCGGGACAGGCATCGGCCACGTCCGGGAACGATCCCACACCGCCGCCGCCTGCCTCGCAGATCCAGGTCGATGCCTCAAGCGTCCGGACGTGCCCGGGCCAGCCGGGAAAGCCTGATTCCTTCGTCCCCGGTTCCCCCTCGAGCTGCGGTGTCGGTTGGGTGGATCGGGCCGAGGGCAAGCTCACCATCAACTGCACCAAGGACATTTACGGCAACGGCACACCCTGGTTCCGTGTGACCCAGGGCAGCCACCCAAACTGGTTCGTCAAGTCCACCACAGTGGATCTGTACGGACCCCGGCCCGGCGGCTGCTGATGCCTGCCACTGTCCCCAACGCCGCCCCCCGCGGGGCTCCCCGCCGCCGGCACCCCACGCAATTCCACCCAGAACAGAACAGGACCACCCCATGACCATGACCACCGAACAGGCCGAATGGTTTTCCGGCACCTTCGAAAAACTCGTCGCCAACGTCGGCCAGGCCGTCCTGGGCAAGGCCCACGTCATCCGGTTGACTTTTACCGCGATGCTGGCCGAGGGGCATGTCCTCTTCGAAGACGCCCCGGGGACCGGCAAAACCTCGCTTGCACGCGCCCTCGCGGCCACCGTGCAGGGCTCCAACAACCGCATCCAGTTCACCCCCGACCTGCTGCCCTCGGACGTCACAGGCGTGACCATCTATGACCAGAAGACGCAGAAGTTCGAGTTCCACAAGGGACCGATCTTCAACAACATCGTGCTGGCCGATGAAATCAACCGGGCCTCGCCCAAGACGCAGTCGGCGCTGCTTGAGGTGATGGAAGAATCCCGTGTCACGGTGGACGGCACCACCTACGAGGCGGGACGGCCGTTTATGGTGATGGCCACCCAGAACCCGATCGAACAAGCCGGCACCTACCGGCTGCCGGAGGCCCAGCTGGACCGCTTCCTGATCAAGACCTCCATCGGCTACCCGGACCACGCCTCCACGGTGCAATTGCTCGGCGGCGCCAACCTGAAGGACCGGTCCAAGGGAATGACCGCAATCATCACCACCCAGGCGATCGCGGACATGGCGGACCTCGCCGCCACCACCCACGTGGACACCGCCGTGCTGGAGTACATCTCCCGGCTCTGCGAGGAAACCCGCAACGCCCCGGAAACCCGCCTCGGCGTTTCCGTCCGCGGTGCCCTCGCCATGGTCCGTGCCGCAAAAGTCTGGGCCGCCAGCCAGGGCCGGAACTTCGTGCTCCCGGACGACGTCAAGGACCTGGCCGCCGTCGTCTGGACCCACCGCCTGGTCATGGACCCGGAAGCCGAATTCTCCGGCGCCAGCCCCGAGGCCGTCCTGGCCCGGGTACTGGGCGAAGTTGCCGCACCGCAGCAACGCGCCGCCGCGCTGTAGCGGCACCGAGTAGCGCTCCCCGTCACCCCGAACGAACAAAGGCACCCATATGTCCTCCAGCACTCCGCTGGCCCGGCTTGCTGAACGCCTGCAACGGCCCTTCCACCGGGACGGCAGGCCGACCCGGCTGCACCCGGCCTCCCTCTGGGCCGAGGCCGGGAGCACCGCTGGCCTTGCCCTGGCCCCGGCCCGCCGCAGCCTGCGGGCGCTCTGGCTGCGCTACGCGTGGCCGGTGCTCTCCCTGGTGAGCGTGCTGGGCTGGTTCGTGCTGGCTGCCGCGGCCCTGCTGTGGACCGTCGGGCAGGCCTTTGGCTGGCAGGAAGCCAAGGCGGCCGCGATCGCCGCGTTTGTCCTGTTTGTGCTTGCTGTCGGCTTCGTCCTGGGCCGCTCGTCCTACGGCGTCGTGCTGGACCTGGCCCGGAGCAGGGTGGCAGTCGGCGACAGCGCCGTCGGCAGCATCTCGGTCTCCAACACCTCCGTCCGGCCCCTGCTGCCGGCGGACCTGGAACTTCCGGTCGGTGCCGCCACCGCCGTTTTCCACTTGCCCCGGATGAAACCGCAGCAGACCCATGAGGACCTGTTCACCATCCCCACCGCGCGCCGCGCCGTGATTGTTGTGGGCCCGGTCCGGTCGGTCCGCGCCGATCCGCTGCACCTGCTGCGCCGCCAGGTGCTGTGGACGGAACCAGAGGACTTGTTTGTGCACCCGAAAACCGTGGCACTGGCCGGCTCGGCTGCCGGTTTCATCCGAGACCTCGAGGGTATGCCCACCACTGACCTTTCCAGCGCCGACGTCTCCTTCCATGCCCTGCGCGACTATGTGCCCGGCGATGACCGGAGGCACATCCACTGGAAAACCACAGCCCGCACCAACAAGCTGATGGTCCGGCAGTTCGAGGAAACCCGCCGAGCCCACCTCGCCATCTCGCTGTCCATCAACACAAACGAATACGCCTCCGAGGAGGAATTCGAGCTCGCCGTCTCAGCGGCGGCCTCGATCGGACGGCAGGCCATCCGCGAACAACGCGACCTCGACGTTTTGACCCAAAAAGGACCGCTGCGCTGCGAAACGGGCCGCAACATGCTCGATGACATGACCCGGATCGTCGGCGCACCCCAGCGCAAAACCGCCGTCGACCTGGCCCGCAGCCTGGCGGACACCGTCCCCAATGCCTCCGTTGTGTTCCTGCTCGTCGGCAGCAACGTCACCCCCACCCAGCTGCGCTCCGCCTCGGCCTCGGTGCCGCTGGGTGTCCGCAGCCTCGCGGTCCGGCTCCAGTCCGGAGCCGCGCCGGCCAGGGCCAACATCGGGGACCTGACCGTGCTGACCCTCGGAGACCTCTCAGACCTGGCCGCAGTGCTGCGGAAGGCGGCAGCATGAGCACCGCCACAACGGCCCGGCGGCGCAGCAACGCCGCCGCGCCGAAACGTTCCGGATTCGCCGGCGGCCAGCCGCTATGGCATCTCGCGCTCGACGCCGGTGCCCTCACCGTGCTGCTGGGCCTCGGCGTGCTCGGCTTCGGCCTCAGCTTCGGCGGCGACCCGTACTACCTGGTCGCGGGCTTCGGCGGCATCCTGCTGGGCCTCGCCCTGGCCGCGGCCACAGTGCACTACCGGCTCGGGCTCCTGATTACCGCCGCCCTGACACTTACTGTATACCTCGTTTTCGGCACGGCACTGGCGGTCCCGGAGGCCTCGTTCGCCGGCGTCCTGCCCACCCTCGCCTCGCTGCGCACCCTGCTGCTGGGCGTTGTGTTCGCCTGGAAGGATATGCTCACCGTCGGCGTTCCGGTCGGCACCGCCGGTGGAACGTTGATTGTGCCGTTCCTGAGCTCGCTCCTCACCGCGCTGGCCGCCGGGCTGCTGATTTGGCGGCTGAAAAGCCCGTACTGGCCGCTGTTGCCGGTGCTGGTGCTGTTCATCACGGGCATTGCGTTCAGCACAAACGCCAGTTTCCTCACGGTCGAACGCGGTATCTCACTCACGGTTGTCGCTATCGCCTGGGCCACCTTTCGCCGCGACGCGCTGCGCCGCAGCGACACCCGCAAGGTCTCCGTGAACCGGCTGGAGACGGACCCGGCCAACGCCCGCTCCGCCACCCTTCGCCGGCTGGGCACCGCCGCGGCCGTGATCGCCGTCGCCGTCGGGGTCACCGCCGTCGCGTCCCCGCTGGTCACCGCGGGCGAGGACCGCCGGGTGCTGCGCAACACAATCGTTCCGCCGTTCGACCCCAAGGACTACGTCACCCCGCTGGCGAGCTTTCGGAACTTCGTCAAGGACAAAAAGGACGACAACCTCTTTGTCGTCAAGGGCCTGCCCAAGGACGCCCGGGTCCGGCTCGCCGCCCTCGACTCCTTCAACGGCACCAACTACAACATGGATCCCAACGGCTCCGGCAGCTTCAGCAAGGTCGGCGACGCCAAGTCCATCAACACCCTGGCCGACGCCGGCGGGATCGTCCCGAGCAACAATTACGCCCTGGACATCACGATCGGGGACTACCAGGGCTACTTCTTGCCCGGCGGCCGCAAAACCACCGGGATCAGCTTTGTCCGCGACGGCTCCGGCGCGGCGTCCGGCCTGTACTTTAATGCCGGCACGGACACCGCTGTGACGACCAAGGGGCTTGCCAAGGGCGACTCCTACCGGGTCCAGGTAGCAGATCCCGCCACCCTGGAACACGGCCAGCTGACGCAGTACGACTTCGCCAAGATAGCCCTGCCGGATGCCGCCGAGGTACCGCCGGTTGTCGGGTCCCAGGCCAACGAGCTGGCGGCCGACGCCCCTACGGCCATTGACCGGGTGCGCCAGGTCGAGGCTCACTTCCAGAAGAAGGGCGCCTTCAGCAACGGCCTGATCGCCGACGGCCAGCTGCCCAGCGTCTCCGGTCACAGCGCGAACCGGATCCGGAGCCTGCTCACCGCCAAACAGATGCTCGGCGACGACGAACAGTACGCCGTCGCGATGTCCCTGATGCTCCGACACCTCGGCATCCCGTCCCGGGTAGTGATGGGGTTCTACCCGGACCCGAAAAGCCCGGAAAACGGTGCCGGCGAGGTGAAGATCACCGGCAAGGACGTTCACGCCTGGGTTGAGGTCGCCTTCGACCGTGTGGGCTGGGTGTCCTTCGACCCGACGCCGCCGAAGGACAATGTGCCGATCCCGCCGGACCCGGAAAACAAGTCCAAACCCAAGCCGCAGGTGCTGCAGCCGCCGCCCCCGCCGCAGGAACCCGCGGACCTTCCGCCGGACTCTTCACCGGATGCGCTGGACGCGGATGAGAAGAAAAACAACCCCTGGCTGTTCTGGGGACCGCTCCTGACGGCGATCGGGTTCGCGCTGATCCCGGTGGGGATCCTCGCGCTGCCGTTGCTGCTGATCGCGCTGCTGAAGTCGCGGCGCCGGAAGGCGCGCTTCAGTGACGGACCGGCTGCGCAGCGTGTCGGCGGTGGCTGGCGCGAAGTGGTGAGCCTCGCGGCCGACCTCGGCGCCGAAGTGGACAGCCGCGCGACCCGCCGGGAGTCCGCCGTTGTGCTTGCCGAGGCGTTTCCGTCCGCCCGGGGGACCACCATCCTGCTCGCCAACCGGGCCGATGCCGCAATCTTCGGCGCCGGCCAGCCCAGTGAGGACCAGGTGCGGCAGTACTGGGAAATCGTGGACGGCTCGCTGCAGGAGATGACCGGAGCGCTCGGGTTTTGGGGACGGCAGCGGGCCCGGTTCTCGCCGCGCTCCCTGCTGGCTGACGGCCGGGCGGCGCTCACCCTGCGGGGCCTCAAACCCCGCGTTCCGGGCACAAAACGCGGCCGGCAGGCAGCTCCGGCAACACCGGCAGGTACAGTGGAGTCCGGCCCGGTGCAGGCAGCCTCCGTTGCTGCTGCCGCCGACTCTGCAGCCGACGCCAGCCAGACCGCCAGGAAGAACCACAACGAGCCATGACCGACGACGTCGAACGCTGCCCGCGCTGCCAACAGCCGCTCCGGCCGGGGGCTGCCTTTTGTACCTCCTGCGGGACGCCGCTGAGCAACCGTTCCGCGCGGAACGCGCACAACTTACGGGAGCCTTCGCATGCGCACGGGATCCCCGGTAGGATCCCCGTAACGCAGGGCCCCGCCCCGGCCCGCGGACAAGGGGGAGGTCCTTCGGTGCCACACAAGCTGGAGCTGGTACCCGCGGCTGCCGGGAAACGGCTGGGTGCGGCAGTGCTGGACTGGCTGGCGCCGGTGACCATCCTGACTGTGCTGCTGGCCATCGGGCTGGCCGGTATTACCCGGAGCCAGAGCGGCGGCTTTATCGTGTACAACACCTCGTCCCTGGTGCTGTTCGGCGGCATTGGTGCAGGCCTCACCCTGATCTACACAGTGGTTCTTGCCGTGCTTGAGGGCCGTTCCGGCGTGACGGCCGGCAACAGCCTGATGGGCATCCGCAGCTCGGACGCCGATGGTTTCGCGCCGGGCGGGGGAGCGGTGTTCCTGCGTGGCCTTATCACCGGGGCCGGTCTGCTGCTCGCCGTGATCGCTGCGGCTGCCGTGGTGATTTTCCAGTGGTTTGGTGTGGCCTTGGTGGTGCTGGGGCCCCTCGTGTTCCTCGGCGCTGCCTGGGCTGTCCTGGTGGTCCTGTCCAGCTCGTGGGATCGGAACGGGAAGCTCCGCGGCTGGCACGACGCTGCCGCGAAGACCTTGGTCTTCGATGTAAAGGCCGGACGCAACCCGATCACGACCGGTGGGATCCAAGGCCCTTACAGCTTCGCGCCCCTTGACCTTCCAGCGGTCCGGCAGGTCGCTTCGCCGTTGGCCGGAGCCATGGCCGCCGCGCCGCCCGCGTCCGCCCGGCCCGCCCCGGCCGCAGCCGCGGCGCCCGCGTCCGCCCCGGCCGCAGCCGCGGCGCCCGCCGCCGGCCAATGGCAGCCGCCGGTGCTCGGGCCGCAGCCCGGGCCAGCCCATCAGCCCGGGCCAGCACCGCGGCCCGGCCCAGCACCGGAGGCCGCCGTCGCAAGCGTCCTGCCGGCCGCGCACCCCGACGAGGACCACGACCGTACCCAGGTCCGCGACACGCAGGCCCCGATCACCGTGGCGATGCTCCGGATCCGGCTTGATGACGGCCGTGAGATTGAGCTGGACCGCACGGTGCTGGTCGGCCGGAACCCCGCCGGGCACCCCGGCGAGGGGCCGGTGCAGCTTATCCCGGTCGCCGATCCCGGGCGTTCCATTTCCAAGACCCACCTCCATCTGCACGCCGGAAACGGGGGCGTCTGGGTGACAGACCGCAACTCCACCAACGGCAGCGCCGTCAGCACCCCGGACGGTACCCATGCCGTCCTCGCGGCGGGGGTACCCACCCACGTCCGCCCAGGTTCCACCGTGCACTTCGGTGACCGCTCCTTCTACCTAGGACAGGCATGATTCCCCAGCCGGCCGCCGTTCCCTCCCCAGCCACCCCAGGCACCGCCCCCGACGGGCCCCCCAGCGGTACCTCCGGACTCCGGCTGAGCTGCGGCTACGGCACGGACCGGGGCCTGCGGCGCGAGATGAACGAGGATTCCTACATCGCCGCCGATCCCGTCTTCGCCGTCGCGGACGGCATGGGCGGGCACGAGGCCGGCGAAATCGCCAGCGGCATCTGCGTCCGCACCCTTGCCCGGATCCCGCAGCTGGCGAGCGGCGGGCGTGATGCCACCGCCGGCGTTGTGCAGGAATACCTGCTGCTGGCCGACGAAAGTATCCGGGAAGCCACCGGTTCCCGCGCCGGGACCACACTTTCCGGGGTTGTGGTGGTGGAGCAGACGGGCGTGCCTTACTGGCTGGTCCTGAACATCGGTGACTCCCGGACCTACCGGCTCAGTCAGGGCCAACTAAGCCAGGTCAGCGTGGACCATTCCGAAGTCCAGGAACTTGTTGATGCCGGGCAGATCAGCCCGGCGCAGGCCGCCGTGCATCCGCGCCGGCACGTTGTCACCCGGGCCTTGGGCACCGGCGACGAAATCGAAGCCGACTACTGGCTGCTGCCGATTGAGGAAGGCGACCGCATCCTGGTCTGTTCCGACGGGCTCAATGGCGAACTCGACGACGAGCACATCGGCAGTATCCTGCGCTCCCGGGCGGACCCGCAGGCAGCCGTGGATGAGCTCATCCAGGCGGCCCTGCGCAGCGGCGGCAGGGACAACGTCACCTGCATTGTGCTGGACGCCACCGATGTCAGCAACGACGACGGCGTCGTCCGGACAGCGCCGCGCAGTGCGTCCGCAGCGGAAGACGAAGACACCCTGCCCAGGGCCGATGCGCGCGAACATGCTGTTGAGCGACAAGCTGTTGATGGACCGGCTGTTGGTGGACCGGCTGTTGGTGGACCGGCTGTTGGTGGACCGGGCAAGGACCCCAACGATGCCAAGCACTAACGCCACCGCTGCAGTGCGCTACACACCGGGCAGCTGGCTCGGGGTGGTGCGCTCGGGAACCGTGGTGCTGCTGCACCCGGACAGCACACCGGCCCTCGTTGAGTCGCTGTGGGAACTTCTGGGCACCGGACCGGAAGCGCCCGAAGTCCTCGATACCTTGTCCGCGGCCTCGGGCGGGTCACTTGCCCGGCTGCCGTGGTTTGCGATAGTGGCCGGCACCGGTTCTCTCCAGTTGTTCCTGCGCGGCGGGATCGACCTGACGGTGGAGCTGCCCGGCGGCCCGGTGGAACTGAGCGGCCGAGACGTGACCACGTGGACCGAACGGCGGTTCGAAGCTGCCGACGGATTCAGCCTGAGAATTCCCGGTGCGGAGGCCGCAGGTGCGCCCCGCGCCGCCGCGGAGCTGCGGCTGGCAGACGGGGTGGTTCTGCTCAAGGGCCTGCGGATGGACCTTCGTGCGGCTGCCCTGCCGGGTGCACTGACGGCCGCCGGGGCGGGCGCCGACGGTGCGTCGGCAGAGACCGTGCTGGCATATCCCGTCGAGGACCTGGAGCTGGAGCGGACGCTGCACGGGGAACCGGAACCGGAACCGGAACCGGAACCGGCGGCCGCAGCGCCGGCCGAACCGGAACCGGCGGCCGCTGAACCGGAACCCGAACCGGAACCGGCGGCCGCAGGCCGGGAACCCGCCGGTCCGGATCAGGATCAGGAAGCCTCCGGAGCGCAAAAGCCCGCCGCATCGGAGCCCGCCGAACAGGAGCCGACAGGCAGCTACGATCACCTTTGGGAACAAACGGTGATGCGGAATATCGAAGACGCAGCCGTCCGCGAGGACCCGGACGCCGACTCGGAACTCTCCGGTGACTTTGCCGAAACGCCCCCAGGGCCGACGCCTGAGCCGGCCGCGGCGGTGGCGGTGGCGGAACCAGCAGCCGCTCCCGCCCCTGCCCCGGATCCACCCGCGGCCCCGCACCCGGTGTCCACCGGACTGATCGATTCCGTCCCCTGGCACACCGGCGGGGCCCGTTCCTCGCCGGCTGCGCCCGCGCCGGCACCTGCGCTTGCGCCACTGCCGGCGGTCCCCCTGCCGACGGCGGCACAGCAGCACGTTCCGATGCTCCCGGCCGCCCGCACCGAAACGGACGCCGACCACGACGGCCAGACCATCATCAAGGGCGACCTCGCCGGTGCCGGCCCGCAGCCGCCCAGCACCCAGCGCGCGGCGGCGGAACAGGCTACCGGACCGATGGTGCTTGCCCGGGTCTGCCCGCAGGGCCACGCCAACCCGTCCACGTGCGCCCAGTGCGGCCGCTGCGGCCAGCCGCTGCCCGGTGACGGCGTCCAGGTCAGGCGGCCCCGCCTCGGCCAGATGCGCCTGTCCACCGGTGAGCTGATCGACCTGACCCAGTCCCTCATCGTGGGACGCCAGCCTTCGGTGTCCCGCGTCCAGGGCGCCGTGATGCCCAAGCTGATTCAAGTAGCGAGCCCCAGCGGAGACATCTCCCGCTCGCATGTGGAGGTCCGGCTAGAAGGCTGGCACGTGATGCTGTGTGATTTGAAGGCGACCAACGGCACGGTACTGGTCCGCGAAGGACAACCCCCGCGCCGGCTCGCCCAGGGCGAAATGGCAATCGTGCTGGACGGTGACATCGCCGAGGTCGGCGACGGCATCTCGCTGCGTTTTGAGGAGATCCCGTGAGCTCCAAACGGCCGGTAGCCCCGCCGCCGGTGATTCCGGGCTTCAATTACATCAGCCTGCTCGGCTCCGGCGGATTCTCCGACGTCTATCTCTACGGGCAGGAGCGGCCGCGCCGCAATGTCGCCGTCAAGGTACTGCTTTCGGACCTGAAGACCGAGGGTGCCCGCCGCCGCTTCGAATCCGAAGCAAACTTGATGGCGCAGTTGTCCTCGCACCCTTACATCGTGACGATCTTCGAAGCCGAAATCACCGACGCCGGGCATTCCTACCTCGCGATGGAGTACTGCTCGCGGCCCAGCCTGGACGTCCGCTACCGTCGGCAGCCCTTCAGCGTGGACGAGGTGCTCGCAGTCGGCATCCAGGTGGCGTCCGCCGTCGAGACCGCCCACCGGGCCGGGATAGCGCACCGCGACATCAAGCCGGCGAACATCCTCGTCACCGACTACAACCGGCCGGCCCTGACTGACTTCGGGATCTCCGGAACCCTCGCCGGCGACTCGGACGAGGACGCCGGCATGTCCATCCCGTGGTCGCCGCCCGAGCAGTTCACCGTCCACCATGTCGACGGGGTCCTGGTGGACGTCTGGGCGCTCGGCGCCACGCTGTACACCCTGCTGGCCGGCCGGTCCCCGTTTGTGCTGCCGGGGGCGGACAACTCCCAGCGGGAGCTGATCTCACGGATCACCAACTTGCCGGTGCCCAAGCTGGGCCGCGCCGATGTCCCGGAATCCCTGGAACTGGCGCTCGCGACGGCGATGGCCAAGGCCGCACCATCCCGATACTCCTCGGCGCACGCTTTCGCACTGGCCCTGCAGCGGATCCAGGCCGAGCTGAACCTCTCCGTGACACCGTTCGAGGTCCTGGAGGAACCGCGCGCGGAGGAAAACCATCCGGACGACGGCTTCGAAGAAACCAGGGTCCGCAGCGTCGCCGCGATCGACCCGGACGCCACCGGCAACACACCGACCTTCCCGGCCCGGTTCGGCGGCGCTGACACCAGTTCCACAGTGGACAACGCAACAACGTTCAACAACGCAACCATCCACCGCCCGCCGGCGCTGCCGGCCTTCGAGGCCCCCGTAACCGGAGCCGCCGAAGGAGCTGCGGCCCCCGAAGATGACCTTGCGGCCACGGTCAACCGCTCCAGCACGGCCCCCGCGGCCAGCCCAAACGACGGCGCGGAGGCCCACCCGGCCGGCCACGGCCGACGCACGCTGCTGCTCTCGATTGTCGGCGGCACCGTCCTGGTGGCCGCCGCCGTGCTCGGAATAGTTGCGTCAACCACCGGGTCCGAGCCGGCTCCGAAAGCCACCGACCAGGTCAGCAAACCGCCCGCCGACGCCCTGGACAACGGCACAGTGCCCGACGTCACCGCGCTGGCCGGGGTGGCCGGGGCGGCCGGGAAGGTCAGCTTCACCTGGACCAACCCGCAGCCGAAACCCGGCGACAGCTACAAGTGGCGGGTCCACACTCTCAAGGGTGACGGGGACTACCAGTCGTCCGCCGGGCCGGCCGCTGAAATTGCCGCGAATCCGGCCGAACCCAGCTGCATTCAGGTGATGATCGTCCGCACCGACGGGGCGTCTTCGCCGCTGGGTCCGGATTCGATCGCCTGCGTCGGCAAATAGCAGCAACAATGTCCAGAAAGGCATGGCATATGGGGGATCTGGCGATAGATTTCTGCGGCGAGTGGCATGAGCCCGCGGACGATGACATCTTCAGCATCGGCCGCGAAGGCGACCTTGAGGTGGATGACAATCCGTACCTGCACCGGCAGTTCCTGCAGATCGCCCGCTACGACGGCATCTGGTGGCTGAACAATGTCGGCAGCAGGCTCTCGGCCACCATCGCTGACGCCTCCGGCGGGATGCAGGCCTGGCTCTCGCCGGGCGCACGGATTCCACTGGTCTTTAGCCTGACCAACGTCATCTTCACCGCAGGCCCCACCACCTACGAGTTTGCCGTCCACCTGCGGACTCCTGCGTTTCGGCAGGAATCCCGCGACGCGGACAGCAGCGGAGACACCACTATCGGCCCGGTGCTTTTTACCGACTCGCAGAAGGCCCTGATCGTGGCCCTCGCCGAACCCATGCTGCGCCGCGACGGGACCGGCTTCAGCGCCATCCCGTCCTCGGCAGAGGCCGCCAGGTCGCTGGGCTGGGCCCTGACCCGGTTCAACAGAAAGCTGGACAATGTGTGCGACAAGCTCGACAAAGCGGGGGTCGCCGGCCTGCGTGGAGGCGGCGGAAAACTTGCGAGCAACCGCCGCGCACGGCTCGTTGAACATGCCATCACCTCACACCTGGTGACGGCGGCGGACCTGCACCTGCTGGGCGGGCCCGGCCTGGGCCAGCCCGCTCATGACCTGAACGGAGTTGAGGAAGCGTGAGAATCCGACTGACGCTGCGCCGCGACCCGGCCGAAGCGAAAGACCTTGCCGTCACCGTTGACGGGCTAGCCACCGTGGCTGACATCGCCACCCAGCTTTGGGCGGCCGACCCCTCCCGGCGGGGCACTGCGCCGCCGCCAAACCTGTCCTTGAGCATCGAGGAAGCCTTCGCCGCCGGCGGCATGAAGGGCAGCGTCCTGGACCGCGGGGACAACCTGCTCGAATCCGGGCTGCGGCCGGGCTCCATTGTCTCGCTCGCCCGGCTCAGCGAGCAGTTCGGGACGCCCGGGGCGAGCCGCGGTCCGGCGGCGGCAACGCTGCGTGTGCTCTCCGGACCCGACGTCGGACGCGAATTCTCGCTGCCCTCGGGCACCAGCTACCTCGGCCGCGGCCGCGACGCCGACGTCCGGCTCACGGACCCCCTGACTTCCAAGCGGCACGCCCGCATCACTGTCGGCGAGACAGTCGAGATCGTGGACACAAATTCGGCCAACGGGCTGTTGATGGACGGGCTGCCGGTCACCCGCGCGACGCTTAACTCCTCGGACACGGTGGCCCTGGGCGACACAACCGTCTCCGTGGTCTCCCTTGGCACCGGGCACAGCTCCGCGCCAAGCTCCCCGTTGATCGACTTCAACCGCTCCCCGCGGGTGGTGCCGCGCTTCGAACTGCAAAAACGGATGCTCCCGGCCGGACCCAAGCGCCAGGAGCACCACGCCTTCCCGTACATCATGCTGCTGGCGCCGCTGATGATGGGCGGAATCCTGTTTGCCGTCACCCAAAATGTGCTCTCGGTGGTGTTTATGCTGATGATGCCGTTGTTCATCGTGGGCCATTACGTAGACCAGAAGCTGCAGGCCAAACGGGAACGGAAGGAACAGCTAAAGCAGTTCCGCGAGTCGATGGCGGCGTTCCGGGCCGAAACTACGCGGCTGCAGAACGTGGAACGCTCCGTCCGGCTGCAGGAAACACCCTCGGTCAGTGACACCGTGGACTCGATCTACAAGCTCGGCCCGCTGCTCTGGACCCACCGGCCCGAGCACACCGGATTCCTGGGACTTCGCTTCGGCCTGGGCACCGCGCCCTCAAGGATCCAGTTCGAAGAGCCCAACAGCAGCGATACCGAAGCCGAGTACATGGCCGAAATCCAGCAGTGCCTGGCACAGTTCCGGGACATCGAAGGTGTGCCGATCGTCTCGCAGTTGCGCTCCGCCGGCTCCTTCGGCCTCGCCGGTCCCCGCGGCCTGGTCGACGATGTTGCCCGCGGGATGGTCTTGCAGCTCGCGGGCCTGCATTCGCCAGCGGAAGTGGTGCTGGCCGCCATCACCTCGGCGCAATCCAAGGAACGCTGGGAGTGGCTGCAGTGGCTCCCGCACGTCGGCTCCGGCCACAGCCCGCTCAGCGGCGACCATCTTGCCGCCGGCCCGGGGGGCGGCTCGGCCCTGCTGTCAAGGCTGGAAGACCTGATCGACCAGCGCGAGGCAGCATCCCAGACGCCCCGCCCCGTCCTGCGGCCCGGCGTCGACCCGCTCAGCACCGACCTTGCCGGGCCGCTGCTGCCCGCCGTGCTGGTGGTCGTCGAGGACGACGCCCCGGTGGACCGCGGCAGGCTCACCCGGATGCTCGAACGCGGCCCCGACTCGGGGGTACACGTGATGTGGGTGGCTTCGTCGGTGCAGCAACTGCCGGCCGCGTGCCGGGACTTTATGGCCATCGACGGCGAGCACGGAACCACCACCGGCCAGGTCCGGCTCGGCCGGCACACCTTCCCGGTGAGCTGCGAAAGCCTCGATGCCGGCCTGGCAGCCCAACTGGCGCGGATGCTCACCCCCGTTGTGGACGTCGGCAAGCCGCTCGAGGACGAATCCGACCTGCCCCGGGCAGTTTCCTACGCCACCTTGATCGGCAAGGATTTCCTGGACAACCCGGCCGTCGTGGCCGAACGCTGGACCGAGAACAACTCCGTCCGGGCCTCCGCGGTGCCCAACCGCAAGGACAACGGCACGCTCCGGGCACTGGTCGGCTCCAAAGGCATCGAACCGCTCTACCTCGACCTCAAAAACGAGGGACCGCACGCACTTGTTGGCGGCACCACCGGCGCCGGAAAATCCGAGTTCCTGCAGTCCTGGGTGATGGGAATGGCCGCAGCGTACAGCCCGGACCGGGTAAGTTTCCTTTTCGTTGACTACAAGGGCGGCGCCGCGTTCGCGGACTGCCTGCAGCTGCCGCACACCGTGGGCTTGGTCACCGACCTGTCCCAGCACCTTGTCCGCCGTGCCTTGACCTCCCTGCGGGCCGAACTGCACTACCGCGAACGGCTGTTGAACCGGAAAAAGGCCAAGGACCTGCTGGAGCTCCAGCGCGAAGCGGACCCGGACGCGCCGCCGTACCTGATCATCATTGTGGACGAGTTCGCGGCGTTGGCCACCGAAGTCCCGGAGTTTGTCGACGGCGTGGTGGACGTCGCCGCCCGCGGCCGCTCCCTGGGCCTGCACCTGATCCTGGCCACCCAGCGCCCGGCCGGGGTGATCAAGGAAAGCCTGCGCGCCAACACCAACCTGCGGGTGGCGCTGCGGATGGCCGATGAGGATGACGCGATCGACATCCTCGGCGTGCCGACGGCTGCGTACTTCGACCCCTCCATTCCCGGACGCGGCGCCGCCAAGACCGGTCCCGGCCGGATCCAGGGCTTCCAGACCGGTTACGCCGGCGGCTGGACCACCGAGAAGCCGCAGCGGCCGCAGATCGAGATCGTCGAGATGGCCTTCGGCTCAGGTCCGGCCTGGGCCGCGCCGGTACCCGAGAACCCGGTGCAGGAAGAAGCGGCGGGCCTGAACGACATCGCCAGGATGACGGCGAACATCATCAAAGCCGCCGACGTACTCTCCATCGAGCCTCCCCGCAAACCCTGGCTCGACGAACTCGCCACGACCTATGACTTCTCCCGGCTGCCCAACCCCCGCACTGACGAACGGCTGCTCTTGGGCGTCGCGGACGACCCGGCGCACCAGGACCAGCCCACGGTGTTCTACGAGCCGGACCGGGACGGCAACATGGCCATCTACGGCACCGGCGGATCCGGCAAGTCCGCTGCCCTGCGCGGCATCGCGATCGCCGCCGCTGTCACCCCGCGCGGCGGCCCGGTAAACATCTATGGCATCGATTGCGGCTCCTCGGGGCTGAAGATGCTCGACGGACTGCCGCACGTCGGCGAAATCATCAACGGCGACGACGTCGAGCGGGTCGGCCGGCTGCTGCGCTGGCTCCGGGACCTGGCCGACGACCGGGCGGCCCGCTACTCGGAGGTCCGGGCGTCGACCATCGTGGAGTACCGGACCCTGGCGGAGCAGCCGGCGGAAAAGCGGATCTTTGTGCTGGTGGACGGTATGTCCGCCTTCCGGGAAGCCTACGAATACAGCAAGCTCTCCGCGTTATGGGACATCTTCCTGCAGCTCGCCACCGACGGCCGTCCGCTCGGCATCCACCTTGTCATCAGCGGGGACCGGCCCAACTCGGTGCCGGCGTCGCTGCTGGCCTCGATCCAGCGCCGGCTGGTGCTGCGGCTGTCCTCCGAGGACGACTACCTCTCGATGGATGTGCCCAAGGACGTCCTGGGCCAGGCCTCGCCTCCGGGGCGCGGCCTGCTGGGCAACCTCGAAGTGCAGCTCGCCGTGCTTGGCGGCAACTCCAACCTGGCCGTGCAGGCCCGCGAGGTCAACAAACTCAGCCAGGCCATGCTGCGCCAAGGCGTCGAACCGGCCCCGCAGATTGAACGCCTGCCGGACCACATCGACCTCGACATCCTGCCCGCCGGCAGCCCTGACCTGCCGGTCATCGGCGTCGACGACGAAACGCTCCAGCCCGCCGAGATCCTGGCCAAGGGCCCGCTGCTCCTCGCCGGCCCTCCCGGTGCCGGCCGCACCGTGGCACTGGTGACCCTTGCCTACGCGCTGCGCCGGTCAAACCCCGGCGTCGAGCTCTTCTACATCGGTTCCCGCCGCTCGGCGGCAGCGTCCCTGAAGCTCTGGGACCGTTCCGTGGTGGGCGCCGACGACGTCGAGGAGGCACTTGACGAACTGGTGGACTACTCCACCGGCACCCCGGGCAAGCTCGCAATCTTCATCGAGGGGCTGACCGACTTCACCGACACAGGGGCGGAATCCGGGATCGAACGGCTCGTCACGGCCTCGATCAAGGCCGAACAGTGGGTGGTGGGCGAGTCCGAAACCTCCACCTGGTCCTCGGCCTGGTCCCTCGCGCAACCGTTCAAGTCCGGCCGCCGTGGCCTGCTGCTGAACCCGGGCGACATCGACGGCGACAGCCTGCTCAGCACCTCGCTTGGCCGGATCAGCACTGACTTCGTCCCCGGCCGCGGCTACATCGTGGGCCGCGGCAAGGTCCGCAAACTCCAGCTCGCGCTGCCGCCGGAGAACCGGAACTAGGCCGCTGCCAGCGGCGCGCCGGCCCTGCTTTAGGTTATCGATGATTGTCGATACGCTAGGGGGAGTTGCCGTCTAGGGAGGACCACATGCCTGCTATCCGAACCTGCGAATCCGCCCCCTGTTGCGGCCCGGGTGCCTGCGGCCCTGGTGCCTGCGGCCCTGGTGCCTGCGGCCCGGTGCCGCATCTCCGGGGCCCGGGCGCCGGCATTGCGCGCCACAACCTGGCCAGCGAACCCACGGGGGAGTTGCCGGCGTGAAGTTTCTTGAGAACACGCCCCGTTTTTTGTTCTTTACCGGCAAGGGCGGCGTGGGCAAGACCTCCGTAGCATGCGCAACAGCGCTCACCCTGGCCAGGGCCGGCAAGGCAGTCATGCTGGTCAGCACCGACCCCGCCTCCAATGTTGGCCAGGTCTTCGGCATAAGAATCGGGAACAGTGTCACTCCCATCCCGGCCGTGCCGGGACTCTCCGCCTTGGAAATTGACCCGGAGCAGGCGGCCGAGGCCTACCGCGAGCGGATCATTGCCCCCGTCCGCGGCCTCCTTCCCGAGACCGAACTGGCCGGCATCGCCGAGAGCCTGTCCGGTTCCTGCACCACGGAGATTGCCTCCTTCGATGAGTTCACCAGCCTGCTCGCCGACGACACCGCCTACGGGGACTACGACCACATCATTTTCGATACCGCCCCGACAGGTCACACGATCCGGCTGCTGCAGCTGCCCGGTTCGTGGACCGATTTCCTGGCCGCCGGCAAGGGAGACCCCTCTTGCCTGGGCCCCCTGTCCGGGCTGGAGAAGCACAAGCAGGTCTACGCCAAGGCGGTCCAGGCACTCACGGACCCGGCCCGGACCCGGCTTGTCCTGGTCAGCCGGGCGCAGACCTCGTCGCTGACCGAGATCGAGCGGACCTATCGGGAACTGAACCAGATCGGAATCGGGGGAGGTTACGTCGTTGTCAACGGCGTCCTGCCGCCTGCCGCCGGTGCGGAGCAGCTCGCACAGGCCCTGCGCACCCGGGAAGCCGCTGCCCTCGCTGCCATTCCCGAGGCGGTCGCCGGCCTGCCACGCGATGTCCTGGATCTGAAGCCGGGGAACATGGTCGGCATTGCGGCGCTTGAATCCCTGTTCGCGCCCACTTCCGGCGCCGCGATCACTGGTGATGCCGCGCTGCTCCCCGAGATTGCGGACGCCCCGCTGGCTGCCCTGGTGGACGACGTCGAGCTCGACGGCCACGGCCTCGTGATGTGCATGGGCAAGGGCGGCGTCGGGAAGACCACCGTCGCTGCGGCCATTGCGGTTGCCCTGGCCAGGCGCGGGCATGCGGTCCACCTCACCACGACCGATCCGGCAGCGCACCTGACCGAAACCCTCCATGGCTCCATTCCGGGCCTGACGGTTTCGCGCATCGATCCGGAGGCAGCCATCCAGGAGTACCGCGAACACGTGATGGCGACCAAGGGCAGGAGCCTGGACGATGACGGACGCGCGGCCCTGGCCGAGGACCTGATGTCCCCGTGCACGGACGAAGTTGCGGTGTTCCGGCAGTTCTCCAGGGTGGTCCAGGAGTCCCGCCGGCACTTTGTGGTGATCGACACGGCACCGACCGGCCACACCCTGCTGCTGCTGGACGCCACCGGTTCGTACCACCGGGAGATCGCCCGCCAGGTTGGCGACACCATGGGATTCGTAACACCGCTTATGCGGCTGCAGGACCCGGCCCAGACCAAGGTTGTCCTCGTTACGCTGGCCGAAACCACACCGGTCCTGGAAGCCGAAGAGCTGCAGAAAGACCTGGAAAGGGCGGGAATCCACCCGTGGGCCTGGGTCATCAACAACTCGATCGCCGCAGCACACCCGCAGACGCCGTTCCTGCGGGCCCGCGCCGCGAGCGAAATCGAACAGATCACGAAGGTGCACACCCTGACGGACCGGTTCGCCCTCATTCCGTTGCTGCCCGAAGAACCCATTGGTGAAGAGAAGTTGTCGGCCCTGACCGCCCTCAGCTCCCCACCCGCCGTGTAGCGGGGGCGATGCCCCGCCCGGAGCCGGCGAAGGCTAGGAACTGGTCGGTTCGGAACTGTGGGGGAGGACGACGGCGTCCGCGGTGCAGGCTGCGGAAGGGAACAGGACCAGGATCAGGCCAAGGCCGACTGCCGCGCCGACAAGCTGCGCCAGGACAAATCCCGGAACGGATGCCGGGGCGATTCCGGCGAAGGTGTCACTGAAGACGCGGCCGGCGGTCACTGCCGGGTTCGCGAACGACGTCGAGGACGTGAACCAGTACGCGGCGCCGATGTAGGCGCCCACGGCCGGCGCGGCGAGGACCCCGCGTTTGGTGGCTGCGAGGGCGAAGATCAGCAGGATGAGACCGGCGGTAGCTACGACCTCACCCAGCAGATGCCCCGGGGTTGCGCGCTCCTTGGCGGAGATGGACGTGCCCACCTCAAACATGGCGTTAGCGACCACACTGCCACCGACCGCGCCCAGGACCTGGGCAAAGACGTAGGTGCCAAGCTCCGGCAGGCTCAGCCCGGTACCGCTGCGCCGGCCCAGGATCCAGTCGGCAAGGGAGACCACGGGATTAAAATGTGCGCCGCTCACGGGCCCGAGCATCAGAATCAGCACCGTCAGGCCCAACACCGTCGCTGTGCTGTTCTGCAGCAGCTGCAGGCCAACGTCGTTGGGGGAGAGCTGCTGCGCGGCGATGCCGGAGCCGACCACTATGGCTACGAGCAAACTGGTGCCGAGGAATTCGGCCACGGCACGGCGCCACAGCGGCGGCTGGTTGAAAGTCATGGCAACAGCTTGACCCAAAGAATTAACTCAGTCAAAATTGAACCAATGAATATTGAGACAGTAGGCTTTAGGGCCCGGGTGGCCAAGCATGCGGCCCTGGCCGATCCTGCGCGGCTGCGCATCGTGGATCTGCTGACCCTGGGCGACTTTTCCCCGACGGAGCTGCAGGCAGAATTGGGAATGCCGTCAAATCTGCTCTCCCACCACCTGCGCGCGCTGGAAGAGGCCGGGCTGGCCGCCCGCCGCCGCTCCGAAGCCGACGGGCGGCGCAGCTATATACGGCTTGCAGCCGGAGCCCTGGCGGGCCTGGTGCCGGGAGCCGGGCACGGGGCACGCCGCGTTGTATTCGTCTGCACACGAAACAGTGCCAGGTCCCAGCTGGCCGCCGCCCTCTGGCAGCATGCCAGCGAAATTCCCTCGACGTCGGCGGGGACACACCCCGCGGACCGCATCGCACAAGGCGCTATCGACGTCGCCAGCCGGCACGGCGTGGACCTGGCAGACTGTCGTCCACGCAGCCTGCAGCAGGTGGCGGGAGAAGGTGACTTGCTGGTGACCGTGTGCGACAACGCCCATGAGGAACTGACCGGCCTGGGTGGTGTGCACTGGTCGGTGCCGGACCCGCTTCGCCTGGGCACCGAGGATGCCTTCGAGAAGGCTTTCGATGACATCGCCCACCGGGTCAATGGCCTCGCGCCGCGCGTGCTCGCAGCCTGACCGGGCCGCGACACCAGGCGGGACGGCCAAGCCTACATAAGCTAGAAATTGACATTCATCAATCTAAAGTCCACTACTTTCTACATCGATTCTTATCAATTTTCCGCCGAGCGCCACACTTGCCGGGCGCAGGACCTCAAACGGACCGCGAAGCACCCGTCCCACAGCTGATTCCAGGAGAAACCCGTGAGCTACGAAACCGCCAAAAAGCCTTCCGTTCTGTTCGTCTGCGTCCACAATGCCGGCCGCTCCCAGATGGCCGCAGCCTTCCTTAGCACGCTCTCCAAGGGCGCCATTGAGGTCCGCTCCGCCGGCTCCCAGCCCGCCGACAAGGTCAACCCGGCCGCCGTCGAGGCGATGGCCGAACTCGGCATCGACATGTCCGCCGAGATCCCCAAGGTCCTCACCACCGAGGCTGTGCAGGAATCCGACGTTGTGATCACCATGGGCTGCGGCGATACCTGCCCGATCTTCCCGGGCAAACGCTACGAGGACTGGGAACTCGAAGACCCGGCCGGCCAGGGCGTGGACTCGGTCCGTCCCATCCGTGACGACATTAAGGCCCGCATCGAGGCCCTCATCGCCTCCCTCACCCCCGCCGCCAAGTAGGAGCACGACCATGACTGAACAGCTGATCATTATCGGGTCCGGCCCTGCCGGCTACACCGCCGCGATCTACGCCGCACGGGCCGGGCTGGCGCCGCTGGTCATCGCCGGAGCAGTCACCGCGGGAGGCGCCCTGATGAACACCACCGAGGTGGAGAACTTCCCCGGCTTCCCCGCCGGCGTCCAGGGCCCGGAGCTGATGGACGGGCTCCAGCAGCAGGCCGAAAAGTTCGGCGCGCGGGTAGTGTTCGACGACGTCACCGAGGTGACGCTCACCGGGCACACTAAGCGTGTGGTCACCGGGGCCGGGGAGACCCACGAAGCCACCGCCGTCATCCTCGCCACCGGCTCGGCCTACAAGGAACTCGGCCTGCCTGAAGAAAAGAAGTTCAGCGGGCACGGGCTCTCCTGGTGCGCTACCTGCGACGGGTTCTTCTTCCGCGGCCAGGACATCATCGTCGTCGGCGGCGGCGACTCGGCCATGGAGGAAGCGACCTTCCTGACCCGGTTCGGAAAGTCCGTGACAGTTGTGGTCCGCAAGGGCGAGCTCCGCGCCTCGCGGATCATGGCCCAGCGGGCCAAGGACAACCCCAAGATCAGCTTCGCCTGGAATTCCGCCGTCACCGCGATCCACGGCGACGCGAAGGTCACCGGCGTCACCCTGACCGACACCGGCACGGGCGAAACCCGGGAACAGGCTGCCACCGGGATCTTCGTCGCGATCGGCCACGTCCCGCGCACCGAGCTGCTGACCGGCCAGGTAGAGCTGGACGCCGAGGGCTACATCAGGGTCGATGCACCCACCACGGTCACCAACCTCTCCGGCGTCTTCGCCTGCGGGGACGCGGTGGACCACCGCTACCGCCAGGCCATCACCGCCGCGGGCACCGGCTGCGCGGCCGCCCTGGACGCCGAACGCTACCTCGCCGCACTCGAGGACGCGGACAGCATCGCCACAGCGCTCGTCGAGGAACCCACCCACTCCTGACCACCTCCCGGCCTGCGCCGCCGCGCGTCGCGGGCACCCTCCCGGGGCGACTGCTCCGGGGTAATCCTGACCGGACAATGTCGGTGATCTAAGGCAGGATAGGTCTGTGAGCACAGGGAACACTGCAGCAGAAGCCGACACACAAAACCCCTCCGGGGCCGTCCGCGAAGAGTACGAGGTCCTCGTCGAGGAGGTCCGCAGGCACCGCTTCGCCTACTACCAGGACGACGCGCCGATCATTTCCGATGCCGAGTTCGACGAGCTCTACCGGCGGCTGGAAACAATCGAGGCCATGCACCCCGAACTCGTGGCCAATGATTCGCCGACCCAGGAGGTTGGCGGCGAAGTGTCGGCCGCTTTTACCGCTGTCGAACACCTGCAGCGAATGTACAGCCTGGAGGACGTCTTCTCGCTCGGGGAGCTGGAGGCGTGGATCGCCAAGGCCGAAGCCAACATCGCCAAACTGGGCAACGGGATGCCGGCCTGGCTCACCGAGCTCAAGATCGATGGCCTGGCCGTCAACCTGCTCTATCGTGACGGGGTGCTGATCCGGGCCGCAACGCGTGGGGACGGGAGCACGGGGGAGGACATCACCCACAACGTCCGGACCATCAAGGAAATCCCGCAGCAGCTCACCGGCACCGGCTTCCCTGCCGAAATGGAGGTGCGCGGAGAAGTCTTTATCCCGTCCAAGGCGTTCGCTGAATTCAACGAGGCGCTGATCGCGGCAGGCAAAGCGCCGCTGGCCAACCCCCGCAACGCCGCGGCCGGCTCGCTGCGCCAAAAGGACCCGGCGGAAACCGCCAAACGCCCGCTGCGGATGTACGTCCATGGCATTGGCGCGCGCGAGGGACTCGAAACCGCCAGCCAGTCGGATACCTACCGGCAGCTCGCCGAATGGGGGCTGCCCACCAGTCCGTACCTCGAGGTGCTGCCCGGGCTCGCGGAAGTGCTGGAATTTATCACCCGCTACGGGGACAAGCGCCACAGCCTCGCCCACGAGATCGACGGCATAGTTATCAAGGTCGACGCCTTCGCCACCCAACGTGCGCTCGGCTACACCTCCCGGGTGCCGCGCTGGGCCGTTGCCTACAAATACCCGCCCGAGGAAGTCAACACCAAACTTCTGGACATCCAGGTCAACGTGGGCCGCACCGGCCGCGTCACTCCCTATGGCGTGATGGAACCGGTCAAGGTGGCCGGCTCCACAGTTGAGATGGCCACGCTGCACAACCAGGAAGTCGTTAAGGCCAAAGGCGTCAAAATCGGCGACATCGTGGTGCTGCGCAAGGCCGGGGACGTTATCCCGGAGATCGTCGGCCCCGTCCTGGCCTTGCGCGGGCAGCAGGACCCGCCGGTCCGGGACTTTGTGATGCCCACCGAATGTCCCGCCTGCGGCACCCCGCTGGCGCCGGCCAAGGAAGGGGACGTGGACATCCGGTGCCCCAACTCCCGCTCCTGCCCAGCGCAGCTGCGCGAACGTGTGTTCCACCTTGCCGGCCGCGGCGCATTCGACATCGAAGCCCTCGGCTGGGAAGCCGCGATTGCCCTGACCCAGCCCGCGGAACCGGAAACTGCGCCGCTGACCAGCGAGGCGAACCTGTTCCGGCTCACCCACGCTGACCTCGCGGAGGTGCGGATCCGGCGGGAAAAGCGGGCCAAGGGTGTCGGCACCGGTGAGTTCGAGTTGGTGCCGTACTTCTTCAGCAAGGGCACCGCCAAGACCCCGTCCAAGCCCACGGCCACCACCGAGAAGCTGTTCCGCGAACTGGAAAAGGCCAAGGCCCAGCCGCTCTGGCGCGTCCTCGTGGCGCTCTCCATCCGGCACGTCGGTCCGCGGGCCTCCCGCGCGCTCGCGACGGCGTTCGGCAGCATGGACGCGATCCGGCAGGCCTCCGAGGAAGAGCTCGCCAACGTCGACGGCGTCGGGCCGGTCATCGCTGCCGCCCTGACCGAATGGTTCACCGAAGACTGGCACCGAGGGATCGTGGACACCTGGGCGGCCGACGGGGTCCGGATGATTGACGAGCGCGACGAATCCATGCCCCGGACCCTGGCAGGACTGACAATCGTGGTGACCGGCAGCCTGGCGGGCTTCAGCCGGGACGAAGCGAAGGAAGCCATCCTGATCCGTGGCGGCAAGGCATCCGGCTCCGTCTCGAAAAAGACGGATTACGTCGTGGCCGGGGAGAACGCGGGCACCAAACTGGACAAGGCCGAACAGCTCGGCGTGCCGGTCCTGGACGAGGATGGCTTCCGCGCCCTGCTGGCCAACGGGCCGGAGCCGTCGCCGGCAGCGAAACCCGGCCCCGCGCCCGCTGACGGATCCGGCGGCGGCGGCAATGACAGCGGCGGCGAGCACGACGGCGGTGGCAGCAATGACCGCGGTGGCCGCAGCGAAGACTCCGAAGAAAACCACCAGGATGTGATGACCGAATGAGCGCCGAAAACCCAGACCCGTCCACCGGGCTGCCGGCCGCGCTGCTGGAGCTCGCCCGGCGGGCGGCAGCTGCCGGTGCCGCCGTTCTGGCCGGCCGGAACGCTGCCGAACTGGACATCAGCAACAAGGGCGACGCCGGTGACTGGGTGACAGCTTTTGACCTCGCCGCGGAAAGAGCCGTCCGCGAAGTGATCAGCAGGGCCAGGCCGTTCGATACCATCACCGGAGAGGAGGGTGGCACAGTACTGCCGCCCTCGCCCAGCGGCTACCGCTGGTCGATCGACCCGCTCGACGGGACCGCCAACTTCATCCGCAACATCGTCTACTACGGCACATCGGTGGCCGTCGCGGACCCGCACGGAGTCTGGCTGGCCGGCGTGGTCGATGCCCCTGCCCTGGGCCGGCGCTACTACGCGCTCCGCGGGCACGGAGCCTGGCTCGAGGAAGGAGGCCGGCTGACACCACTTGCCGGGCCGCTGCCGGGCCGCAGCGGACAGATCCTGGCCACCGGCTTCAGCTACGACCCTGCCGTCCGGGCCGAGCAGGCATCCGGGCTGGGCAGCATTATGGACGGCTTCGCCGACGTCCGCCGCCTCGGCTCCGCCGCCTTGGACCTTTGCCTCGTCGCGGACGGCACGCACGACGCCTACGGGGAACGGGGACTCAATGAGCACGACTTCGCCGCCGGAGCCCTCATCGCCGAAGAGGCCGGCTGCTGGGTGCGTCGCCCGCGGCTGACCAGCCCGCTCGCCGGAGGCCCCTCCGACGACGAACGACTCGCCGCCTGGACCTGCGCCGGGACGTTGGAGCTGTCCGGAAAATTCCCGCTTTAGCCCCCGGTGCCTGCCCTGCCGTTCTGATTTCCGGCCGTTCTGATAGTTCAGTCACGGAAAACGCCGTTTCGGTGCCAGAGCGGCCCGGGCGCGCTTAGCATGGATAAGTGCATCCCCAGATCCTTATCCGTCCCGCAGTTCCGGCCGACTACAACGCCATCGCGCGCATTACCCGGGACGCCTACCTCGCGGCAGGCTATTTCCAGAGCGCCGACCACCCGTACATGCGGCAAATCCAGGACGTCTCCCGGCGGGCCGCGCACGCGACCATCTGGGTCGCGGAGCGTGCCGGACAGATCGTAGGCTCCGTGACCCTGGCCGTCGCCGGGGAACCCTATGCGGACATCGCCAAAAGCGACGAGCTGGAATTCCGGATGCTTGTGGTGGACCCTGAAGTCCAGCGCAGCGGTGCAGGCGGGGCCATGGTCCAGGCCATCCTCGAGCATGCCCGGCTGTTGGCCGGGATCAATGCCGTGGCGCTGACCACGGGCCTGACCTGGGAAAGCGCTCACGGGCTCTACCTCAAGACCGGTTTCCAGCGGGCCCCCGAACGCGATTGGGTTGTGCCGGACACCGACATCAAGCTGCTGGTCTACCGCCAGGAGTTGTAGCCCGGCCGGACGGGCAGGACTCCTCCTTGCGGCGCTCACCCTGGGGTAGGTTAGTGTCAATCGAAACGCTTAGGCACTCTGGAGGACCCATGGCAGCGCGCATCCCCGCCTCAATCGATGCAAAGCTCCTCGGCCTGTATCTCTCGGACCACCTGACCGGCTCCACCGCCGGAGTCTCCCGGATCCGACGCATGGCTGAGGCCTACGCCGACACCCCGGTGGCGGGCGAGCTCTCCCGGATCAGCCAGGAGATCAGCAGCGAACGCGAGGTGCTCCGCGGCATCATCAAGGATCTTGGGTTGCGGCCGCGCCGTCACCGTCAAGCCGCCGCCTGGCTGGGCGAGCACGCCGGCCGGCTCAAACTCAACGGCCGCATCGTCAGCCGTTCCCCGATGACCATGGTGCTGGAGGCTGAACTGATGCGCTCCGCAATCCTGGGAAAGCTTGGCGGCTGGCAGGTCCTGGCGGAGCTGGCGCCGGACCTCGGAGTCGACCCTGTTACGTTGGCCGCGCTGGCCGACGACGCCCGCAACCAGATCGAGGCTCTCACCCGCGTGCACGAGTACGCCCGCAGCAACGCCTTCCACCTGCACGGGGACCTGGGCTAGCCGGCGGCGCCGGCCGCCAGCCCGTAGCGGTGCTCCGGGCGCCCGGTGCTGCCGTACCGCAACTGGATGTCGACGGCGCCGTCGTCGGCGAGCGCTGACAGATACCGCTGTGCGGTGGCCCGGGAAACGCCTACCCGGGTGGCGACCTCGGCCGCGGAGTACTGCTCACCCGGTGCCAACGATTCCAGCACCGCTGCCTCGGTGGCGGACCTGGGCTTAGCGGAGGCCATCACATCGCCTGGGATGAGCGCCCGCTTGGCCCGTTCCACAGTGTCCTGGGTGACGTTCCCGGGCTGGGCCAGGATCCGCCGGTAGCGCGCGTACGAGCGCAGCTGCTGCGACAACGACTCGGCAGTAAATGGCTTGAGCAGATACGCCAGCGCCCCGCGCCGGAACGCGAGCCGGAGCGAGACCGCGTCCGCGGCGGCGCTGAGGATCATGGTGTCCACGTCCAGCTGGTGGAGCAGGTCCAGGCCGGAAGCGTCCGGCAGGTACACGTCCAGCAGCACCAGATCCGGGCGCAGGCTGTGGATGGCCTGCAGCGCCTGCGACGTGGAGCCCGCCGGGGGCAGGGCCAGGAATCCCGCCACCGAGTCCACGTAGGCCGCGTGCAGCTTGGCGACGTGGAAATCGTCGTCCACAATCAACACCCTGATGTCCTCAGGCATCGTTGTCCCTTTCGTTAGGCTTCGTCTCAGTGGGCACAATGGTCCCCGGCAGGGTCGCCATAAAAACCGCGCCGGGGCCGCCGGCGGAGCCCGGGTCAAGTACGCGCACGTCGCCGCCGCGCCGTCGCGCCAGCTGGCGGGCCAGCGCGAGGCCCAGGCCCTGGCCGGCGCCCGCCCGCGCCGGACGGCCGGCGGTGGTGAATCCGTCCTCGAACACGTCATCAGCACCGCCGGCCGCAGCGGCAGGCAGCCCGTCACCGGAATCCCCGACGACGATCAACAGCGTGCCGCCGTTGCCTCCGGTGCCGGGCTCGTCAAGCACTTCCACCTCGACCCAGCGGTCCGGTAACGGGCCCGCGACGGCGGCGTTCACCGCGTTGTCGATCAGGTTGCCGAGCACGGTGGTGACGTCCTGCGGCTCGGTGACCTGTCCCCGGACCAGGGTTTCCGGTCCGAGCCGCAGGCTCACGCCCCGCTCGTCCGCTTCCACCCCTTTGGCGCCGAGGAAGGCCTGCAGATAGGGGTCCTGGAGCAGTTCGGCCTGGTCCACGGGAAATTTCAGCGGCCCGGTGGCAGCCAGCCGGGCCAGGTAATCACGGGCCTGCTGATGCTCGCCGATGCTTATGAACCCGGCGATGGTGTGCAGCTGGTTGGCGAGCTCGTGCCGCTGGGCCCGGAGCGCGGTGGACATGGTTCCCACGGCGTCGAGCTGGCGGGTCAACTGCTGAAGTTCGGTCCGGTCCCGCAGCATCAGCACCCAGCCCAGGTCCTCCCGGCCGTGCAGGGCCTTGCGGGCGCTGGCCACCAGCACCCGCGCGCCGACAACAAGTTCCACGGCGTCCCCTTCAGCGGCGTCGGACCTGGTCAGCGCCAGCAGCCGGGCCGGCACCGGAGCATCGGCCCACGGCGTGCCGGTGAGATCAGGCTGGCCCAGCAGGCGCCGGGCGGCGGAGTTGAACACGCTGATCCGGCCGTCCGCGGCGACGCCGATCACGCCGTCGTCGACCCCTTGCAGCACCGCCACCTGGTCGTGGACCAGGGTGCTGATTTCCTCCGGTTCCAGGCCCAGCGTCAACCGCTGGAGCCGGCGCCGGAGCAGGAACGACGCGAGAACGCCGACCAGCAGGGCGCCGGCCGCGGTCAGGGCGATCGGAACGATGTCCCGGCCCAGGCTCTGGCTGACGCTTTCGGTAGAGTAGCCCACACTCACTTCGCCCACCACGGTGTCCGATTCCGGGGCGAACACCGGGACCTTGGCCCCGGCCGAGGGGCCCAGGGTTCCGGTGTTCCGGGTGGTGACTTCCTTGCCGGCGAGCGCCTCGGACGGGTCAGTGCTCACGCGCTCGCCCAGCCGCTCAGCCTCGGGGTGCGCCAGCCGCAGTCCGGTCTCGTCGGTGATGACCACAAAAAGTGCTCCGGTGCGGGTGCGGGCGCCCTCGGCTGCTGCCATCAGCGGCCCGGCCAGCAGTTCGGCCGGCGGGGGAGTGCCTGGCTGCGCGCTGATCTGCTGCACCGCGGCCCGCACCTGCGGATCGGAAGCGACGGTCCGGGCCAGTGTAAGGGCCTGGTTTTCGGCCTCGCGGCCCAGCCGGTCATAGGTGAGCCAGCCGTGCACGGCGCTCGTCAGGAGCACCACCAGGGCCACCACCGCCAGCTGGAGCAGCAGGGTCTGGGTAGCGAACCGCAGCGGCGTGCTGCCGGTTATGCGTGGCACGTTGACCCTCCTTCGGGTGTGAGCACAATGCGCACAATGCGTCCAACAAGCAGTATGCCAATCAAATGCGGCAAAGACCCGGCCGTGACGCGCGCCACCCTAGCGTCTGTAGTGCGCATCACACCGGGGTGGTGCACTTCACTGCAGAAGGAGCCGGCTGTGCTGGTATTACTAGGTTTCGCCATGATCACGGTTTTTATGGTGCTGATCATGACGAAAAAACTGACGCCCGTGCTGGCGCTCATTATTGTTCCCACCGTTTTCGGGCTTTTCGCCGGCGCCGGACTTGGCATCGGCGACATGGTGCTTGATTCCATGAAGTCGATGACCTCCACTGCGGCCCTGCTGATGTTCGCGATCATCTACTTTGGCCTGATGATCGACGTCGGGCTCTTCGACCCGCTGGTCCGGTTCATCCTGCGCCGGCTGGGCAACGACCCCGCCAAGGTGGTCCTCGGCACCGCCGTCCTCGCCGCGGCGGTCTCGCTCGACGGTGACGGATCCACCACCTTCATCCTGACCACCGCTGCGATGCTGCCGGTGTACCTGCGCCTGAAGATGAGTCCCGTGATCCTTACCTGCGTAGCCGGCCTGGCCAACGGCACCATGAACATCCTGCCGTGGGGCGGCCCGACCGCCCGCGCCGCCTCCGCACTGAAGATCAGTGTCTCGGAGGTGTTCGTCCCAATGATCCCCTCGCTGATCGCGGGCCTCGTCGTTGTGTTCGTCTTCGCCTGGCTGCTGGGCCTGCAGGAGCGCAACCGCCTGCGCACCGTCGCCCCCGAGATCTGGGGTTCTGCGGATACCCCCGGCGACAGCTACGCCGGTACCGGTACCGGTACCGGCACCGGCTTCGGCCGGCTCGGCTTCGGCCGCAAGCCGTCCGGTCCCGGCGGAAGCCCCGCCGCGGCACGGTCGGCAGTGGCGGTCCTGGAACACACCGGGGACCTCGCCGACGAACGCGATTCGGCCATGGCGGATACCGCGCTGGATCCCAACCGGTCCACGCTTCGGCCGAAGCTGCAGTGGTTCAACCTGGGCTTGACGGTTGCCATTATGGTGCTGCTGGTCGCCGACCTCGTGCCGCTGCCCTTTGTCTTTATGGTCGGCTCCGCCATCGCGCTGCTGGTGAACTTTCCCCGGCTCAAGGACCAGGGCGCGCAGCTGATCGCGCACGCACCTTCGATCGTCGCCGTCGTCAGCATGGTGATGGCCGCAGCGGTCCTGACCGGAGTGCTGAACGGGACCGGAATGGTCAAGGCCATGTCCCAGTGGCTTGTGGCCATCATTCCCGCCGACATGGGCCCGTTTATGGCCGTCATCACCGGCGTGCTCAGCATCCCCATGACGTTTTTTATGAGCAACGATGCCTTCTACTTCGGCGTCCTGCCGGTGCTCAGTGAAACGGCCGGCCACTACGGCATCAGCGCCGCGGACATGGCCCGCGCCTCCATCACCGGCCAGCCCTTCCACCTGCAGAGCCCGCTGGTACCGGCGATCCTGCTGCTGGTCTCCCTCGCCAAGGTGGACCTGGGCGACCACCACAAGAAGGTCCTCTGGCGCACGGCAGTTATCTCCCTGGTCATGCTGGCCACCGGAGTACTCACCGGAGCCATCGGCATCGGCTGACAAAACAAAACTGTGAGACTGTCGAGTTCGGAAATTTTCCGGACTCGGCAGTCTCGTTCGGTGAGCGCAGCACATCGGCGACGGGACGGACATCCGGAAGCGTGCGTCTAAGCGAGGAACGAGCGAGCACGCGGAGGATCGTCCGGCCCGCCGCCGACGGCGGAAGGGCTTAGGGCCACGTAGACTGGGACGGAAAATAATCCGAACTTGCAGGGGAGATCCATGGCTGCGATCAACCGCGACGACGTCGCGCATCTCGCGCGTCTCGCGCACATCGAGATGAGTGCTGAAGAGCTGGACACGATGGCAGGCGAACTCGCCGTCATCGTCGATTCAGTGAAGTCCGTAAGTGAAGCCGCCGGTGATGACGTCCCGGCCACGTCCCACCCGATCCCGCTGACGAATGTGTTCCGCGAGGACGTAGTAGGCCACACTTTCACGGCCGAACAGGCACTCTCCGGCGCTCCCGATGCGTACGAAGGCCGCTTCAAGGTCCCCGCAATCCTGGATGAGGGCTAAGAACATGACTGAGAACAACGAACTGATCCGTTCCTCCGCCGCGGCGCTCGCCGGCAAGCTCGCCGCCCGTGAGGTCTCCGCCGTCGAGGTCACCCAGGCGCACCTGGACCGCATCGCCGCCGTCGACGGCAAGGTCCACGCCTTCCTGCACGTCAACACCGACGAAGCGCTCGCCGTCGCCGCCGAAGTGGACGCGATCCGCGCCGCCGGCGGCGCCGCCGCCGAAGGGCTGCACGCGCTCGCCGGTGTGCCGATCGCCGTCAAGGACCTCATTGTTACGATCGGCCAGCCCACCACTGCCGGCTCGAAGATCCTCGAAGGCTGGCGCAGTCCCTACGACGCCACAGTCGTGGAGCGCCTGCGCGCCGCCAAAATGCCGATCCTGGGCAAAACGAACCTGGACGAATTCGCGATGGGCTCCTCCACCGAGCACTCCGCTTTTGGCCCCACCCACAACCCCTGGGACCTGGACCGGATCCCCGGCGGCTCCGGCGGCGGCTCGGCTGCTGCCGTGGCGGCCTTCGAAGCGCCGCTGGCCCTGGGCACCGACACCGGCGGCTCGATCCGCCAGCCCGGCGCCGTCACCGGCACCGTGGGCGTCAAGCCGACGTACGGCGGAGTGTCCCGCTACGGTGCGATCGCCATGGCGTCCTCGCTGGACCAGATCGGCCCGGTCTCGCGCACCGTACTGGACTCCGCACTGCTGCACCAGGTCATCGGCGGGCACGACCCGCGCGACTCCACCTCGCTGCCGGACCCGCTGGAGGACCTCGTGGCCGCCGCGTCGATCGGCAACGTGACCGGCATGAAGATCGGCATCATCAAGGAACTTCACGGCGAGGGCTACCAGGCCGGCGTCGAGAACCGTTTTAACGAATCCCTTGAGCTGCTCAAGGGCGCCGGCGCGGAAATCGTCGAGGTGTCCTGCCCCAACTTCAAGTACGCCCTCGGCGCCTACTACCTGATCATGCCCTCCGAGGCCTCCTCCAACCTGGCCAAGTTCGACGGCGTCCGGTATGGCCTGCGGGTCCTGCCCGAAGAGGGCCCGATGACGATTGAGCGCGTGATGACTGCGACCCGTGCCGCCGGCTTCGGCGACGAGGTCAAGCGCCGGATCATCCTGGGTACCTATGCGCTGAGCGCCGGCTACTACGACGCCTACTACGGCTCGGCCCAGAAGGTGCGCACCCTGATCCAGCGCGACTTCGACGCCGCGTTCGCCAAGGCCGACGTGCTGATCTCCCCAACGGCGCCCACCACGGCGTTTAAGCTCGGCGAGAAGCTCAACGACCCGCTGGCGATGTACCTCAACGACGTCGCCACCATCCCCGCCAACATGGCCGGCGTGCCTGGGCTGTCCCTGCCCGGCGGCCTGGCCGACGAGGACGGCCTGCCGGTCGGTGTCCAGCTGCTGGCCCCGGCCCGCCAGGATGCCCGGCTGTACCGGGTCGGTGCGGTGCTCGAATCCCTGCTGGAGGCGCAGTGGGGCGGCCCGCTGCTGGATAAGGCTCCTTCCCTGACGGCCCCATCCCTTAACGACGCTGTCGCGAGCCACGGAGGTTCCCACTAATGACTGACGCAACCCTCAGCTTCGAAGAGGCGATGGAGAAGTACGATCCCGTCCTGGGCTTCGAAGTCCATGTGGAGCTCAACACCAAAACGAAGATGTTCTCCTCCGCGCCGAACGTCTTCGGCGACGAGCCCAACACCAACGTCAACGAGGTGGACCTCGGGATGCCCGGCGTGCTGCCCGTGGTAAACAAGGCCGCGATCGAGTCCTCGATCAAAATCGGCCTGGCACTGAACTGCACAATCGCCGAAACCTGCCGTTTCGCCCGGAAGAACTACTTCTACCCGGACACCCCGAAGAACTTCCAGACCTCCCAGTACGACGAGCCCATCGCGTACGACGGCTACCTGGACATCGAGCTCGCCGACGGGACAGTGTTCCGGGTCGAGATCGAGCGCGCCCACATGGAGGAGGACGCCGGCAAGCTGACCCACATGGGCGGCGCCACCGGACGTATCCAGGGCGCGGACTACTCGCTTGTGGACTACAACCGCTCCGGGGTGCCGCTGGTGGAGATCGTCACCAAGCCGATCGAGGGTGCCGGGTCCCGCGCCCCCGAACTCGCCAAGGCCTACGTGGCTGCGGTCCGCGAGATCGTCAAGAACCTCGGCGTCTCGGACGCCAAGATGGAGCGCGGCAACGTCCGCTGCGACGCCAACGTCTCGCTGCGCCCGCACGGCCGCGAACGCTTCGGCATCCGCTCCGAGACCAAGAACGTCAACTCGCTGCGCGCCGTCGAACACGCGGTCCGCTACGAGATCCAGCGGCACGCCGCCGTGCTGGACTCCGGCGAGCCCGTCACCCAGGAAACCCGCCACTGGCACGAGGACACCCGCTCCACCACCTCGGGCCGGCCCAAGTCCGACGCCGACGACTACCGCTACTTCCCGGAACCGGACCTGGTGCCGATTGTTGCGTCACGCGCCTGGGTCGAGGAACTCCGGGCCACGCTGCCCGAGCCGCCGGCCGCCCGCCGTAAGCGCCTGCAGGCCGACTGGGGCTATTCGGACCTGGAGTTCCGCGACGTTGTTAACGCCGGCGTAATGGACGAAATCGAGGAAACCATCGCCGCCGGCGCCACGGCCACGGTGGCCCGCAAGTGGTGGATGGGCGAGATCGTCGGACGCGCCAAGAACGCCGACGTCGATCCCGGCCAGCTCGGCGTGTCACCGGCGACCATCGTGGAACTGAACACGATGGTCGAGGACGGCAAAATCAACAACAAGATGGCCACCGAGGTCCTGGACGGCGTACTCGCCGGCGAAGGTACCCCGGCGGAGATCGTCGAGCAGCGCGGCCTCGCAGTGGTCTCCGACGACGGCCCGCTCCTGGAAGCCATCGACGCGGCCCTCGCCGCGCAGCCCGGCGTTGCGGACAAGATCCGCGGCGGCAAGATCCAAGCAATTGGTGCGATCGTCGGCGGCGTGATGAAGGCCACCCGCGGCCAGGCCGACGCCGGCCGCGTCCGGGAGCTGATCCTGCAGCGCCTCGGCGTCGAAGGCTAGGCCCCGCCCAACTGACTCGCAGTTGTTGTCGTTTTGCCCCCTCAAAACGACAACAACTGCGAGTCAGTTGGGTTATCAGTTGGGTTAACGGACCAGTTCGGTCATGATCGTCTGCAATGCTTCGCAGACGATCATGACCGATCTGCGTTTAAGGTTCTCCGGCCGGGCCAGCACGTCGATCCGCCGCCGGGTGCTGATGCCCTCCAGCGGCCGCAGCACAATCCCCGGGTTCAGGGCAGGCCGGGCGGTGTAGCGGGGAAGCAGCCCGATCACACCCCCGGTCGCCACGAGCGCCGCCACAGTGGAGTAATCGTTGATCCGGTGGACGATGTTCAGCTCCCGGCTGGAGACGGCCGCGAGCGCGGCCAGGACGTCCGCGGGGGAGTAGCCCGCGCGGCTCGTCACCCAGGGTTCGCCCACGACGTCGTCCGCGGTCACCGCCGCCTGGCCTGCCAGCCGGTGCCCGGCCGGCAGCGCGACATCCAGCGGCTCGTGCGCGAGCGGGATTACCGCGACGCGCTCCTGGGGCCAGCCCGGGCTGTGGTCCATCCGGTGCGCGAGCACCAGGTCATACCGGGCCGTCAGCGCCGGGAAGTCCTGCTGGGCCACGTCCTCGTCCGTGAGCAGGATCCGCGGTTGCCCCGGCCCGGCCAGGCGCCGGGCGAGCGGGGCGAACAACGCCTGCCCGGCGCTGTGGAAACCGCTCAGCGTAACCGGCGCCACCGCCGAGCCGTGATAGGCGCCGATAGCAGTCCGGGCATCGGCCATGGCGCTGACGACGGCGGCCCCGGCGTCGGCGAGCACCTGCCCGGCCTCGGTCAGGACCAGGTTCCTGCCCTCCTTGCGGGTCAGCGGCACGTCCACGGATTTCTGCAGGGCGGCCAGCTGCTGCGACACCGCCGAGGGTGTAACGAGCAGGGTTTCGGCGACGGCCTTGACGCTCCCGAGGGCCCCGAGCTCGCGGAGCATCTCCAGCTGGTGGATTTCCATGCCGCCCAGTCTATGCGCAAGGGGAATCTAAATCGTCGATTGAGAAAAGTACGGTTGTGCTAATGCTTTTCACCGGCTCTAATGGGGTGAGTTGTCCCACACCCGCTGTCCGAGGCAGCGCACCCAACGTGCCGAACGGCACAGTGAGGAAGGCCCATGAAGGCTCTCTACAAGGCCGGCGCGCACGCAGGATTCGAACTCGTTGACCGTCCCGAACCGGAGGCAGGCCCCGGGGACGTCAAGATCCGGGTCATGACCACGGGCATCTGCGGCACCGACCTGCACATCCAGTCCTGGGACGCGTGGGCGCAGGGCATCATCAACACCCCGCTGATCGCCGGCCACGAGTTCTACGGCGAAGTCGTCGAGACCGGCGAGGACGTCCTGGACGTCAAGGTCGGGGACCGGGTGTCCGGTGAAGGCCACATCGTCTGCGGCATCTGCCGCAACTGCCGCGCCGGCCGCAAGCAGATGTGCATCAACACCGTCAGCGTCGGCGTGCAGCGCGACGGCGCGTTCGCCGAGTACGTTGTTATCCCCGAGACCAACGTCTGGGTGCATCAGGACTCCTCCGTGACGCCGGAACTCGGTGCCATCTTCGACCCCTTCGGGAACGCCGTGCACACCGCGCTGAGCTTCCCGCTGGTCGGCGAGGACGTGCTGATCACCGGCGCCGGGCCCATCGGATTGATGGCGATCGCCGTCGCCCGCCATGCCGGCGCCCGCAGGATCGCCATCACCGATGTCTCCGCACCGCGGCTGGAACTCGCGCGGACCCTCGGCGTCGACCTCGCCATCGACGTCTCGAAGACGCGGGTCAAGGACGCCCAGCGGGAACTGGGCCTGCGCGAAGGATTCGACATCGGCATGGAAATGTCGGGACACCCCACGGCGTTGCCTGAGATGATCGAGAACATGAACCACGGCGGCAGGATCGCGATGCTGGGACTGCCCAGCCAGTCCATCGACATCGACTGGGGCAAAGTGGTCACGCACATGCTGACCATGAAGGGCATCTACGGCCGGGAAATGTTCGAGACCTGGTACGCCATGAGCGCCATGCTGTCCTCCAACCCGGTCCTGCACGCCAACATCTCCGCCGTTGTCACGGACACCCTTCCCGCCACCGATTGGGACCGGGGATTCGAGATCGCCCGGGCCGGCGTCGGCGGCAAAGTGGTCCTCGACTGGACCTGCTTCTAACCCCCCACCGTTTCGGCCCACCGACCCCACCAGCGCAGGAGCCCACACCATGTATTCAGCCATTAAGAACCAGCTGCAGCACGAACTGGAAGAGATCCGCGGCGCCGGCCTGTTCAAGACCGAGCGGCACATTGACTCGCCCCAGGCAAACCACATCAAGGCGGGCCAGATCGGCGGGGCCAGCGCGGACGTGCTGAACTTCTGCGCCAACAACTACCTGGGCCTCGCGGACCACCCCGAAATCATTGCCGCAGCCAAGTCCGCGATGGACGAGCGGGGCTTCGGCATGGCCAGCGTGCGGTTCATCTGCGGCACCCAGGACCTGCACCTGGCCCTGGAGGAACGCGTCTCGGCGTTCCTCGGCACCGAGGACACCATCTTGTTCTCGAGCTGCTTCGACGCTAACGGCGGTGTGTTCGAGTCCCTCTTTGGCCCGGAAGACGCCGTCATCTCCGACGCCCTGAACCACGCCTCGATCATCGACGGCATCCGGCTCTGCAAGGCCCAGCGGTTCCGCTACGCCAACCAGGACATGGCGGACCTCGAATCGAAACTGATCGAGGCCAGCACGCAGGAGAACCCGGCCCGCCGCAAGATCATTGTCACGGACGGCGTCTTTTCGATGGACGGCTTCCTGGCCCCGCTGGAAGCGATCTGCGACCTCGCCGAAAGATACGACGCCATGGTCATGGTGGACGACTCACACGCCGTCGGTTTTATGGGCGCCAGCGGAGCCGGCACGCCGGAACACGCCGGCGTCTCGGACCGCGTGGACATCTACACCGGCACCTTCGGCAAGGCCCTGGGCGGCGCCTCCGGCGGTTACGTCTCCGGCCGCCGCGAAGTCGTCGCCATGCTCCGGCAGAAGGCCCGTCCCTACCTGTTCTCCAACTCGCTGGCCCCGGCCATCGTCGCTGCTACCCTCAAGGCCCTGGACCTGGTGGAGAACTCCGGCGAACTGCGCAGCAAACTCTTTGACAACGCCGCGCTGTTCCGCCGCCGGATGGCCGAGGAAGGCTTTGAGCTGCTCCCGGGCGAGCACGCCATCGTCCCGGTGATGTTCGGGGACGCCGTCCTGGCCGCCAAGGTCGCGGACGCGATGCTGGAGCACGGCGTCTTCGTCACGGCGTTCAGCTACCCGGTAGTTCCCAAGGGTGCGGCCCGGATCCGGGTACAGCTCTCCGCGGCGCACAGCGCCGAAGACGTCGAGGCCTGTGTGCAGGCCTTTGTGCGCAGCCGCGCCGCCGTCGCGGGCTAAGCGGCACCGGATGAAGCCTGCGGCGCCGGGAACGGCGCCGCAGGCTCTCCGTCTGCGAGGATGGAACCATGTCAGCTAATTACGATGTTGTGATTGTCGGCGGCGGGATCGCCGGCTTGTCCCTTGCCTCAGCCCTCGCCGGGAAGTGCAGCGTCGCGTTGGTGGAAGCCGAGCAGAGCCTGGCATACCACACCTCGGCACGCTCGGCGCGGCAGCTGATCCCCAGTTACGGTCCGGCAGTTGTCCAGGAGCTCACGCTGCGGACCCTCGCGCTGATCGCCGCCCGGGACGCCGAACTGCCGGAGCCGGTGCTCTCGCCCCGCAGCTTTATGCTGATCGGCGACGACGAGGCTGTCCGCGGCGAGTCCAGCGGGCAGATGGTGCCGATTAGCCACGCCGCGGCGATGGAGCTCTGCCCGGCACTGCTCCCCGGCTCCTTCTCCGCCGCGGGCCTGGACACCGGCTCCTTCGGCTGTGACGCACCCCTGCTGCTCGAGGACCACCGCCGGCGCGCGGCCGCCGGCGGCGTGGACATCATTACCGGCGCAAAGGTCCACTCGGCCCAGCGGCTCGGGTCCGGCTGGGAACTCGGAGCCGGGCAGGAAGGCTTCGCAGCCGCCGTTGTGGTCAATGCCGCCGGCGCGTGGGCGGACGAACTGGCAGTACTCAGCGGGGTCGAGAAAGTCCAGCTGCAGCCGTACCGGCGCACCGCGGCTATCGTCGACGTCGAGCATCCCCTTCCGGAGTCCAGCCCCATGGTGTGCGCGGCCGACAACTCCTTCTACTTCCGCCGGGACGGCGGGCAAGTGCTGATCTCGCCCTCGGAATCGGTGCCCAGCGGCCCCGAGGACGCGCAGCCGCACCCGGGGGACATCGAGGCGCTGAGCGCCCGGCTTAATACCCTGACCACCCTCGGCATCCGCGGTGTCCGCCGGGCCTGGACCGGATTGCGGACGGAGGCGGCCGACGGTGTGCCCGTGGTGGGATTCGACGCCGAAGCCCGGGGCTTTTTCTGGCTGGCCGGGCAGGGCGGCTATGGCTTCCAGACCTCCTCCGGCATCGCCGAGCTGGCCGCGGACCTTATCCTCGCAGGCCAGGGCGCCGGATCCACTGCCGCCGGTCCGGTATCCCGGACAGCGGCGCCGCTGGCGGCTACGCGCTGGTCCATCCGGCACTGAAGAATGGTCTTATGAGCACCCTGATCACAAACATTGCCGAGCTGATGACCCAGGACCGGGACCACCGGGTGCTGAAGGACGCCGCGCTGGTGATCGACGGCGAACGGATCGCCTGGCTGGGCCGGGCGTCCGACGCGCCGGCCGCCGACGGCACCGTCGACGCCGGCGGCCGTGCCCTGCTGCCGGGCTGGGTCGATTCGCACACCCACCTCATCTTTGCGGGTGACCGGACCGCCGAATTCGAGGCCCGGATGGCGGGGGAGAGCTACACTGCGGGCGGGATCGCCGCAACCACCGGGGCCACCCGCGCCACCGGAGACTTCGACCTCACCCGGCTGGCGATGGGCCGGGTAGCCGAAGCTGTTTCGCAGGGCACCACCTATCTTGAAACCAAAACCGGCTACGGCCTGGACGTTGACAACGAGGCCCGCAGCGCGCGGATCGCTTCCACAGTTGTGGACGAGGTCACCTACCTCGGCGCGCACCTTGTCCCCGCGGGGATGGACGCCGAGGAATACACGGAGCTCGTGTGCGGCCCGATGCTCTCCGCCGTCCGGCCGTTTGTGCGCTGGGCCGACGTCTTCTGCGAACGGGGCGCGTTCACCGAGGACCAGTCCCGGCGCGTGCTCCAGGCCTGCCGGGACGCCGGGCTGGGCCTGCGTGTGCACGGCAACCAGCTCGGCGAGGGCCCCGGTGTGCGGCTCGCCGTGGAGTTCGGCGCGGCCAGCGTGGACCACGTCAACTACCTGTCCGCCGCCGACGTCGACGCCCTCGCGGGCAGCTGGTCCGGCTGGGACAGCGGTAACGGCGGTAACGGCGGGGAGCGCCCCGGCACTGGCGCCGGACGCGGGACTGTGGCGACCTGCCTGCCGGCCTGCGACCTGTCCACCCGGCAGCCGCTGGCACCGGGCCGGGAACTGCTTGACGCCGGCGTGCAAATCGCCCTGGCCTCCAACTGCAACCCGGGCACCTCCTATACCAGCT
This sequence comes from Pseudarthrobacter sp. PH31-O2, assembly GCF_030063265.1. NCBI lineage: Bacteria > Bacillati > Actinomycetota > Actinomycetes > Micrococcales > Micrococcaceae > Pseudarthrobacter > Pseudarthrobacter sp. PH31-O2. The sequence continues at coordinate 297,051 of NZ_JASIST010000002.1, forward strand.
CGATGGCGTTTTGCGTCACCACGGCGGTGCTGCAGATGCGGCTCAGCGTCCATGAGGCCGTGCGCGCCGCAACGTACGGCGGTGCGCTGGCCCTTGGCCGGGAGTCCGGGAACGACACCGACGGAGAGCGGGCCGTCGGTTCGATCGCCGTCGGACACCGTGCGGACCTCCACCTGCTGAACGCACCGTCCGCCACCCATCTGGCCTACCGGCCCGGCATCCCGCTGACCCACGCGGTCTGGCGGGCCGGGGTCCGGGCGCGCTGACGCCTGCCGCTGCGGCCGCTAGAACACCATCCGCGGAGCGTTCAGCACGGTCTCATCAACACGCCGGGCCTCCCACTGGCTGAACGGTTTGTCGAGTTCATACTTTTTCTCTGCGGTGCGGTACAGGGTGCGGACCTCGGCGTTGTCCGGGTTGTTGAGTGATTCGAAGTACTCCACGGACCAGTGGAACCAGCGCATGCAGAACAGCCGCATGGTCAGCCCGTGGGTCACAAACAGCGCATTGGGGGCGTAGCTGGGTTTGGACCAGTGCCGGTACAGCGTTTCCATAAATGAGGAGATCCGGTCATAGACATCGGAGCCGGATTCGCCTTCGCGGAAGCGGTAGAAAAAGTGTCCGTAGGCGTTGCGGAGTTCCTTCTGGTCTTCGATCTCACCGGCGATCTGGAAGTTGGCCCAGTCCTGCTCACGCAGCCGCGGCTCCTCGATCACGCGTTCAACCAGCGCGCCGAGGTTCATCGCCTCCAGGGTCTGATAGGCGCGCAGGTACGGGGAGACGTAGACGCAGGCCGGCTGCCCGTCCAGCAGCCGCCGTACCCGTTCGCCGGCTGCCCTTGCCTGGTCGATGCCAAGCCCGGTCAGCGGGATCCGGTAGTCGGGCACCCGGTTGTAGATCGAGGTGTCGGCATTGGCGGCGGACTGGCCGTGCCGGATCATGATGATTTTCCCGGGCGCACTCATAAACTCCAAGCATAGGCGTGACGACCGGGAAAAACCGGGCAAGATAGGACCATGCTGGTTCCCTCCCGCCGTCGCCTGCGGCTAGAAGTCTGGATCGTCCTGGGCCTGTCCCTGGGCCAATCCGCCGTCTACTCGGTCGTTCAGCTGCTGGACAAGCTGACCCGGGCGCCGCTGGCGGAGGGGACTTCCACCCTGAACCGCTCCCAAAGCAGCCGCGAATACTTTGACCTGAGCTACCAGCTGCTGGACATTGTCTTCGCACTGGTACCGGTGGTCCTGGTGCTCTATTTCCTCACCGAACACCGGGTGTCCGGTGCGGCCGGCAGCGGAGCCACGGCGTTCGGGAAACTGGGATTCACGTTTGCCCGCCCGGGCAGGGACCTGCTCCAGGGCCTCGGGCTGGCGGCCCTGATCGGTGTACCCTCCCTGGGCCTCTACGCTGCGGGCCGGGCGCTGGGGATCACCACGGCGATTATCCCCAGTGCCCTCGATTCCTACTGGTGGACGGTGCCGGTGCTCATCCTCTCCGCGGTCCGGCACGGGATCGTGGAGGAAGTGATTGTGGTGGGCTACCTGCTGGACCGGCTCGGCAAGTTCGGCTGGAGCCTGCCGTTGGCCATCTTCGCCAGTTCCATGCTGCGCGGCAGCTACCATTTGTACCAGGGCTTCGGCCCGTTCATCGGCAACGCGATCATGGGCGTCGTTTTTGCACTGGTGTACACCCGAACGCGGCGGGTGATGCCGCTGGTGATCGCCCACGCGGTGCTGGACACCGTGGCCTTCGTCGGCTTCAGCCTCTTTGGCAAGGCCATCGGCCTGGGCTGAGCCGCCGGAGGGGCTCTGCGGGGGAGGGGTTCTGCGGGGCACGGCGGCGGCGGCGCTGTGCGTGCTTTAAGAATTTCGGCCACCATCGGTGGGTGACGTCGTTGACACCCGCTGATGGCGGCCGAAGTGTGGGGCGGTGAAGCCTCAGATGGTGACGGCTCCGGAGGCCGTCTCAAACGTGACGGAGAGGATGCCGGGTGTCCCGCGCGGAGCAATCCAGTGCACGGCCACGTCTTCGAGCGGCTTCTCCACCGGAACGCCGAGCCATTCGGTGACGCGCTCGGCCGAACCGGCAATCGTGAGGGCGGACATTTTGACGTTGCCCTCGTAGGCCTTCGACGGGTGGAGTTCCGGATCGCCTTCCCATTTGAGCATGTACGGGACCTGGGGATCGGCGATGAGCCCAAGGATGCCAATCTGCTTCCAGACCAGCTCCCGGCCGTCCGGGAACTTGCGGTTGCCGTTGACGGCGGCGCGGCCGAGCCGGACTTCGAACGGGGCGAGGTCGTCGACCTCCACACACCAGCCCATCCAGCCGCCGCCGGCTTCGGAGCGGGCGCGGACGGCCTGGCCGAAGGGGGCCTTGTCGGAGGCCGGGTGGTTCAGGACCTCCACCACCTCGAGGTACTTGTGTCCCGCTAGCGGGATGATCATGTTGCGGGTCCCGAATCGGGGGTGTACTCCGCCCTTCACGGCTTCCACGCCGAGGGCAGACGCAATTCGTTCGGTGGTGGCAGCGAGGCCATCTTGTTCACAGGCGTAAGAGACGTGATCCATGCGCATGCCATCATCTTGGCACTTTGTGATGCGCCTCTCAGCTTAGGGTACCCTTACTGGCAGTTGGGGTCGGATCCGGACTGTTCCGGCCACACTCTCGGCAGCACACTTGGCAGCACACGTGGCCGCATTGGCATGGCATCAGCAGCGCCGCGGCCGGGCCAGCTTCATCTTTGTCATAAAGCTATCCACCGCCTGCAACCGGTTCCTAGACTGGGGTGAGGTCATGAGTGCCAGCGCACAGCCCCGGCTTGCTGGCCGGCAACCCTCGTATCGCGGTGGGGTGCCCCGGGTGAGGACCTGGCCGTCCGGCGCCCGCCGGGAGGCAAGCGCGGCGCCAGCACGGGCCCGGGCCACGGTGCCCAGGCTCAGGCTGTGCCCGCTCCCCTAAGGAGTGTCCCGATGTCAAGTGCCTGGTCCTTCGAAACCCGTCAGATCCATGCCGGCCAGGAGCCCGACAGCGCCACCGGCGCCCGCTCGCTGCCGATTTACCAGACGACGTCGTTTGTGTTCCCCAGCGCCGAGAGTGCCGCGAACCGCTTTGCCCTGGCGGAGCTGGCCCCCATTTACACCAGGATCGGCAACCCCACCCAGGATGCCGTGGAGCAGCGGGTTGCCAGCCTGGAAGGCGGACTCGCGGCTCTGCTGCTGAGCTCCGGACAGGCGGCGGAGACCCTGGCCATCCTGAATGTCGCCGAAGCCGGAGACCACGTGGTGGCAAGTCCCAGCCTTTACGGCGGTACTTACAACCTGCTGGCGCACACACTGAAGAAGTTTGGCATTTCCGTGACCTTCGTGGCGGACCCGGACAACCTGGCACAGTGGCGTGACGCCGTGCAGCCCAATACCAAGCTCTTTTTTGGCGAAGTGGTCTCCAACCCGCGCCAGGACGTGCTGGATCTTGAGGGCATCTCCCAGGTGGCCCACGCGGCCGGTGTCCCGCTGATCGTAGACAACACCCTCTCCACGCCGTACCTTATCCGGCCGATCGAGTGGGGTGCGGACATTGTGGTGCATTCGGCCACCAAGTACCTCGGCGGCCATGGAACGGCGATCGCGGGCGTGATAGTGGACTCGGGCAATTTCGACTTCGGCAAGGACCCGGAACGGTTCCCCGGCTTCAACACCCCGGATCCCAGCTATAACGGGCTGGTCTACGCCCGGGACCTCGGCGTGGACGGTGCCCTCGGCGCGAACCTCTCCTATATCCTCAAGGCGCGCGTGCAGTTGTTGCGCGACCTGGGCTCTGCGGTGTCCCCGTTCAACGCCTTCCTTATCGCCCAAGGCATCGAGACCCTTAGCCTGCGGATGGAGCGGCACGTTGCCAACGCCGGCCGGGTCGCCGAATGGCTGGAGGCCAGGGACGACGTCGAATCCGTCGCCTATGCCGGCCTGCCGTCCAGCCCTTGGTTCGAGCGCGGCCGCAAGTACGGACCGAAGGGGACCGGCGCCGTTGTCTCCTTTAACATCGCCGGCGGAGCCGAGGCCGGCAAGAGCTTTGTGGACGCCCTTGAATTGCACTCGCACGTCGCTAATATCGGCGATGTGCGCTCGCTGGTCATTCACCCGGCGTCGACGACACACAGCCAACTCTCGCCGGAGCAGCAGGTCGTTGCCGGGGTGAACCCCGGCCTGGTGCGGCTCTCCGTCGGCCTGGAGCACATCGACGACATCCTCGCCGACCTGGATGCCGGTTTCCGCGCCGCCAAGACCGTCTGACCAACCGTTCCCCGGGGGGAAGTCACACGGGCGTCACATTCTTCGCCACCGGGCGGCCGCATTTCGTACACTCAGGGGAGGTCATGAGTGCCAGCGACAGCCCCGGCTTGCTGGCCGGCAACCCTCCATTTGCGGCGGGGTGCCCCGGGTGAAGACCTGGCCTGCCGGTGAGCTGCCGGCGGGCAAGCGCGAAGTTAGGTCCTCACATGACGATTGCCGCCACCCGCCAGGGTGAAGCCGCAAGCAAGACCTCCCATTCCCATGCCCCGGACCCCGGCGGCAGCGTCGCCGCGGACGGCGCGGCTGTGCCGGACGGAACCGTCCGGTACCTCCGGATCGGTGACCTGGTTCTCGAATCCGGCGCCCGGCTGCCGGACGCCACCCTCGGCTACGAAACATGGGGGACCCTCAACGCCGAACGCTCCAATGCCGTGCTGATCGAGCACGCGTTGACGGGGGACACCCACGTCACGCGCGGCGCCAGTGCGGAGCCGGGCTGGTGGGAGCAGCTCGCGGGCCCGGGCGCCCCGGTGGACACGGGGAAGTACTTTGTCGTTTCGATCAATATCCTGGGCGGCTGCTACGGCTCCACCGGACCCTCGTCGACGGCACCCGACGGGAAGCCCTGGGGCTCACGGTTCCCGCTGGTCACGCTGCGCGATACCACCGACGCCGAGGCCCGGCTCGCGGACGCGCTGGGAATCCGGAGCTGGTACGCCGTGCTCGGCGGTTCCCTGGGCGGGGCGCGTGCCCTCGAATGGGCCGTCAGCTACCCGGACCGGGTCCGGCGCTGCGGGGTTATTTCAATCGGAGCCAGCAGCACCGCCGAGCAGATTGCCTTCGCCCAGGCGCAAACACTCGCCATCCGGCAGGACCCCAACTTCAACGGCGGGGATTACTACGGCGGTCCCGGGCCGGAGGCGGGACTGGCCCTGGCCCGGCGGATAGCGCATATCACCTACCGTTCGGCCGCAGAGCTGGATGGACGGTTCGGCCGGAACGCCCAGGACTCCGAGGCTCCGCTGCGTGCCGGGTCACTCGCCGGGCGCGGGCGTTACCAGGTGGAGAGCTACCTGGACCACCAGGGCAACAAGCTGGTCCGCCGCTTCGATGCGAACAGCTACATCGCCATCACCGAGGCGCTGATGAGCCATGACGTCTGCCGGGGCCGCGGCGCGCTGACGGAGGCGCTCGCCCCTGCGACGGCGGCTTTCCTTGTGGCGGCCGTCGACTCGGACCGGTTGTACTTCCCGGACCAGTCCCGGGCGCTCGCGGCTGCCCTGCCGGGCAACGTTGCGGTGCACACCATCGAGGCGCCCATCGGCCACGACGGCTTCCTGACTGAGATTGGGCAGCTCAACACCCAGCTCCGACAGCACTTCTTCGGGTAGTCCAGCAGCCAAAAGCCGCCGCGGGTGTGCACTTTTGCAGATGCGCTCTGCACTAATGGCCGTTGAGGCCCGGGCCGGAACCGGACATACTCGTGGGGAATGGCGCCGCGTGTCTCACCTCACAGGCGCTCTCCTCCCAATGGTCCACGAGGCGTCGAAGACGATGCCAAAGGAGTCGAAATGAGCACGGAAAACGCGGCCGCACGGCGCGCAGAAGAGCCCGACGTCAAGACGTCCGGCCTCAAAAAAGTAGTCGCGGCCTCCATGGCCGGCACTGTCGTCGAGTGGTACGAGTTTTTCCTCTACGCCTCCGCGGCGACCCTCGTCTTCGGCAAGACCTTCTTCCCCAACTCCGGCTCGGAGCTGGACGGTATCATCGCGGCTTTCCTTACCTATGCAGTTGGCTTCGTTGCCCGCCCCATCGGCGGCATCGTGTTTGGGCACTTCGGCGACAAGTTCGGCCGCAAGCAGCTGCTCCAGCTCAGCATCATCCTGGTCGGAGTTGCCACCTTCCTGATGGGCTGCCTGCCGACCTTCCAGCAGATCGGCTACTGGGCTCCGGCCCTCCTGGTGTTCCTGCGGTTCGCCCAGGGCTTCGCCGTCGGCGGTGAATGGGGCGGCGCAGTCCTCCTCGTCGCGGAGCACAGCCCGAACAAATCCCGCGGCTTCTGGGCCAGCTGGCCGCAGTCCGCAGTTCCGCTGGGCAACCTGCTGGCCACTGCGGTGCTGTTCATCCTCTCCTCGACGCTGTCCTCCGCGGACTTCCTCAGCTGGGGCTGGCGCGTGGCCTTCTGGCTCTCCGCGGTGATTGTGCTGATCGGCTACTACATCCGGACCAAGGTCACCGACGCCCCCATCTTCCTGGAGGCCCAGAAGGAAGTCACCGTCGAGAAGAAGGGCTACGGCGTGGGCGAAGTCTTCCGCCGGTACCCGCGCGGTGTGTTCACCGCCATGGGCCTGCGCTTCGCGGAGAATATCCTCTACTACCTGGTAGTCACCTTCTCGATCACGTACCTGAAGGTGGTTGTCCAGACTGACACCTCACGGATCCTGCTGCTGCTGCTCGTCGCACACGCTGTCCACTTCGCCGTGGTTCCGATGGTCGGCCGCCTGTCGGACCGCCTCGGCCGCAAACCGGTCTACATGGCCGGCGCCGTCCTGGGCGGCACCTGGGGCTTCTTCGCCTTCCCGATGATGGACACCAAAAACGACATCATCATCCTTGCTGCCATCACCATCGGCTTGCTCTTCCACGCACTGATGTATGCCGGCCAGCCGGCCATTATGGCCGAGATGTTCCCGACCCGGATGCGCTACTCGGGTGTCTCGCTCGGCTACCAGGTCACCTCGATCGTGGCCGGATCGATGGCTCCGATCATCGCAGCCTCGCTGCTGAGCACGTTCAAGTCCTCCACCCCGGTGGCCATCTACCTGCTCGGTGCCTGCCTGGTCACGATGGTGGCGGTGTACTTCCTCAAGGAAACCCGCGGCATCTCGCTCCACGACGTCGACGCCGCCGACGCCCGGGGCACCGCCGACCTCCTCGCCGCGGGCAAGAACTAACAGGCAGGAAGTATCAGGCAAGAAGTAACTGCAACGAAATAGCTGCAACGAAATAGCAGCAACAACAACGGCCCTTGTCCCCGCACCGCGGGGACAAGGGCCGTTGTTGTTGGCCGCCGGGCTCAGCCCAGCAGGACATCCTGGCGCTCGGAGATCTCGGTCCGGACGGCCGCCAGGACGGCCTGCACCGGCGCGGAGCGCAGCGATTCCGCGCGGGCCACCGCCCAGATCGGAAGTTGGCGCTGGAAGTCCGTCGGCAGGACCGGCACAAAGCCGGGGTCGCCGACCGCCAGGAAGTTCGGCAACAGCCCGATGCCCGCACCCCGGCGGACCGCCTCCAGCTGGGCAAAGATGCTGGTGGCCTGGAAGCTGGACCGCGGGACGGGAAGCTGGGTGGAGCGGTGGCCAAGTTCGGCGACCTGCAGCGCCGATTCGACGTAGGACACAAAACCATGCTGCCGGACGTCGTCGAGCGTCACCGGAAGTCCGCGGTCCCGGGCGTACTGCGGGCTGGCGTACAGCCGGAGAAAGTAGTTGGCCAGGAAAATGGGCTGCGCATTGCTGACGTCGAGGTTGCCGACCACCACCTCCAGGTCCACGCCGGAGCGGTTCCGGCTGACCTTGCGCGTGGCGCTGAGCATTTCGACGTTCAGCAGCGGATGCTGACGTTGCATCCGGACGAGCGCCGGTGCAACGAATTCTGCCCCGAAGCCGTCGGGTGTGCTGACCCGGACCAGGCCCGAGAGTACGTCTTCGGACTGCGCGATGCGGTTTGTGAGCGCACCGAGGGTGCCCTCGATCGCCTCGGCGGCGGCCACGGCCTCGTTGCCAAGGTCCGTCAGTTCCCAGCCGTGCGGACTCCGCTCCAGGGTGCGCCCGCCCAGCTGTTTGTCCAGCGCCAGGATGCGGCGGGAGATGGTTGTGTGGGTTGTGCCGAGGGTCTCTGCCACCGCGTTGAACCGGCCCAGCCGGGCTACCGTCAGCAGGATCAGCAGATCGTCCGGGCTCGGCAGCCGCCTCACGTCCATGGGTCTCCCTCGCAACTCTGTATGTGCATCCGTGCACATAGCATCTGTGGTTTTTTCCCTTGATTGCACTGTAGCAGGGGTGTGATGCTTAACACTGAGCATCCGGCCACTGCCGGAACCCGGGCGCTGCGTTTGGCGGCGCGCACGGGATGACCCAAAGCAAAGGAGCTTATGCCATGGCAGTTATCGCCTGGATCGGACTGGGGAACATGGGCGGGTCCATGTCCGTGAACCTCGCCGCGGCCGGCCACAACGTCCGCGGTTTCGACCTCAACCCTGAGGCCGTTGCCACCGCCGCCGCAGGCGGTGTCAAGCCCGCCGTAAGCATCGCCGAGGCGGTTGACGGCGCCGACGTTGTGTTTACCATGCTTCCCAAGGGCGAACATGCCCGCGCCGTGTACCTGGGCGAAGACGGCGTGCTGGCCCACGCCGACACCAAGACCCTGCTGGTGGACTCCTCCACGATCGACATCGCCTCGGCCCAGGCCCTGCACGACGCCGCCGCTGCGGCGGGCTTCCGCTTTGTCGACGCGCCCGTCTCCGGCGGCATGAGCGGTGCGAAGGCCGCCACGTTGACGTTTATGATCGGCGGGGAGGCCGGCGCGGTGGCCGACGCCACCGAATACATCAAGCCGATGGCGGCGAACATCATCCCCACCGGCGGCGCCACCACCGGCCAGGCCGCCAAAATCTGCAACAACCTGATGCTCTTTATCAACCTCGCCTCGACGGCCGAGGGCGCGGTGCTCGCGGACCGTCTGGGCCTGGACAAGCAGGTCTTCTGGGACATCGCCTCCGTCTCCTCCGGCGACAGCTGGGCGCTGCGGACCTGGTACCCGGTGGCCGGCGTTGTGCCCACCGCCGCCTCGAACAACGACTTCGCGCCGACGTTTACCGCCGAGCTCGCCAACAAGGACATCGGCCTGGCCATCAGCGCTGCCCGCGACACCGGCACGCCGCTGGAGATCGGCGAGCACGTCCAGCAGCTTTTCCAGCGGCTCATCGACGGCGGCCAGTCCGGCACGGACTGCTCCGCAATCGTCAAGCTGGTTGACGGCTCGTTCGAGTCCGCCAAGCAGCCCTAAACCTTTTAGAAAGAGATCCTCCCCATGGAACGCATTCCGCACTTCATCAACGGCGCCCTGATCTCCGATGCCGAGCGCTACGGCCCCGTCTTTAACCCGGCCACCGGCGAGCAGGAAAAGGAGGTCGCCCTGGCCTCTGCCGGCCGCGTCCAGGAAGCCGTTGAAGCCGCCCGCGCCGCGCTGCCGGGCTGGCGCGCCACAAGCCTCGCCAAGCGCACCACCATCTTCTTTAAGGTCCGCGAACTGCTGTTGGCCCGCCGGCCTGAACTGGCTGCCCTGCTGACCAGTGAACACGGCAAGGTCCTCTCCGATGCCGAGGGCGAAATCACCCGCGGCCTGGAGAACATCGAGTTCGCCACCGGGCTCTCCCACGCGCTCAAGGGCGAACGTTCCGAACAGGTCGCCGGCGGTGTCGACGTTCACTCGGTGCGCCAGCCGGTCGGCGTCGTCGCCTGCGTCACGCCGTTCAACTTCCCGGCCATGGTGCCGCTGTGGATGATCGGCAGCGCCCTGGCCTGCGGAAACACTGTGCTGCTTAAGCCCAGCGAAAAGGATCCGTCATCCGCGGTCTTCATCGCCCAGGTCTTCGCCGAGGCCGGCCTGCCCGCCGGTGTGTTGAACGTTGTGCACGGCGACAAGGAAGCCGTCGACGTCCTGCTCGAACACCCGGACGTCAAGGCCATCAGCTTTGTCGGTTCGACGCCGATCGCCCAGTCCATCTACAGGCGTGCCGCCGAGCACGGCAAGCGTGTGCAGGCCCTGGGCGGCGCCAAGAACCACATGGTGGTCCTCCCCGACGCGGACCTGGCAATGGCCGCCGACGCCGCCGTCTCGGCCGCCTACGGTTCCGCCGGGGAACGTTGTATGGCCATCAGCGTCCTGGTCGCCGTCGGGAACATTGCCGACGAACTCGTAGCGGCAATCAGCACCCGAATGGCCACGCTCAAGATCGGGCCCGGTACCGACCCCGCCTCGCAGATGGGCCCGCTGATCACCGCAGCGCACCGTGACAAGGTGGCCTCCTATGTCGCCGGCGCGGCCGAGGAAGGCGCCACAGTCGTGGTGGACGGCCGGGAGCAGGCCTTTGACTCCAACGGCTTTTTCATCGGCGTCAGCCTGGTGGACCACGTTAAGCCCGGCATGAAGGTCTACGACGATGAGATCTTCGGCCCCGTCCTGTCCGTAGTCCGGGTCGAGAGCTACGCCGACGCCGTGCAGCTTGTCAACGACAACGAGTTCGGCAACGGCGTGGCAATCTTCACCCGCGACGGCGGCGCAGCCCGGCAGTTCGAGTTCGACGTCGAGGCCGGCATGGTCGGCGTGAACGTGCCGATCCCGGTGCCGGTGGGTACCTTCTCCTTCGGCGGCTGGAAGAACTCGCTCTTCGGCGACACCCACATGTACGGTCCGGAGAGCATCCGCTTCTACACCCGGGGCAAGGTCGTCACCACCCGCTGGCCGGATCCCGCCACCTCGGTGATCGACCTGGGTTTCCCGCAGGTCGACTAAAGTCGGCATATGAGCACGCTTGAGAACCGGCCCAACACGGCCCTGGTCGTCGTGGACATGCAGCTCGACGTCGTCGCGGCGGCCTACCGCCGCGACGACGTCATCGCGACCATCGCCACCCTCGTGGACAAGGCGCGCGACGCCGGGGCGGCGGTCGTCTGGGTGCAGCACAGCGGGGCGGAACTCCCGAGCGGCAGCGCAGGCTGGCGCTATGTTCCCGAGCTCGTCCGGGGCGAGGCGGAGCCGCTGGTGCCCAAGGAGTACAGCGACGCCTTCGAAGCGACCGACCTGGAGTCAGTGCTGGCCGGCCGCGGCATCGGCCGTTTGTTCCTGGCCGGAGCGCAGACCGACGAGTGCATTCGCTCCACACTCCACGGTGCCATCACCCGCGGATATGACGTCACCTTGGTGGCGGACGCCCACACCACCGAGGACCTCAGTGAATTTGGTGCGCCGCCGCCGGAACTTGTGGTGGCCCACACGAATCTCTATTGGCGGTACCACCGGGCTCCGGGGCGCACCGCAGGAACCGTGAACGCTGCCGACGTGGACTTCGCTAGCCCTTCATGATCTCGGCCCGCTGGGCCATGTAGTCCTCCATGGAGAGCTCGCCGTCGCTGTACCGCTGGTCCAGGTCGGCGAGCTTGCGCGCCCGGAAGCCCTGCGGGGCCGCCGGCGGTTGAGGCGACGGCTCCGGGGTCGGAACCGGGGTCGGAATCGGCGCCGGCGGCTGCCATTGCTGCTGCGGCGCGGCCTGCGGCGGGTGATTCAGGTACTCCGGGCTGTCCTCATACGGGGCGCGGTAGTCCTGCTTCGCGGGAGGCTGCGGTGCGCCGAGCTGTCCGAATCCGCCGTAGTAGTCCCGCTGGGTGAAGCCGTCCCGCGGCGGGTTTCCCTGCTGGCCGGGGTGCTGGCCGGGGCCGGGACCGGCGCCGGGGAAGTTGCCGAACCGGTCCGGCAGTCCGCCGGGCATACCCTGGTTCCGGTTTCGGCCGCGCACCGACTTCTTGTAGTAGCGCATAGCCATCGGGACCAGGAATGACAAAACGATGATCCAAAAGAACAGACTGTTCACGGCACGCCTTTCAGGAAGTGTCCTTCCAGCCTAACGCGCAGACCGGTTCCGGGGTGCCCGGGACCGGGCGCCGGTCAGGACCGTACGGGCTCGCCGGTGCCGGGAGGGCCTTCGCCCGACCCCAGCGGCATGCCGGGTCCGAAGACGGGCCCCGGGAGCGGGCGCTTGGCCGTGACGCCGTCGCCGGAGGAACGGTGCCGGATCCGCCGGACGACCCACGGCACAAAGTATTCACGGGCCCACACCAGATCACCGGACCGGGCCTGCCGCCAGCTTTGCGGCGGCAGCGGCTTGGGGGAGAGGGGCTCCAGGGTGTGCTCGACGTTGAGGGATTCCAGGACCATGGCCGCGATGGTGTGATGGCCCAGCGGCGAGAAGTGCAGCCGGTCCGCATCCCACATCTGCGGGTCGTTCAGCTGCCGCAGGGACCACATGTCCGCGATGATGGCGTCGTGGCGGGCCGCGATGGTGCGGAGGTTCTCGTTATAGATGGCCACCTTGCTCCGTACCCGGCCCAGCACGGAGGAACCGGTGTCGGGACCGTTGAAGAGGACCACTGTGGCGCCGGCCAGGGCGAGGATCTGCACCACCGAATCCAGTTTCTCGGCTAGGGCATCCGGGTCTCCGCCGGGGCGGATCAGGTCGTTTCCGCCGGCGGACAAGGTCACAAGGTCGGGCCGCAGGGACAGGCAATGCGCCAGTTGCTGGTCCACTATCTGCTGCAGGAGACGGCCCCTGACGGCCAGGTTGGCATAGGCGAAGCCGTCGTGGCCGCGGCTCAGTTCCTCGGCCACGCGGTCCGCCCAGCCCCGGTGTCCACCCGGACTCGCCTGTTCGGGGTCGCCGATGCCCTCGGTAAAGGAGTCACCCATGGCCACGTAGCGGGACCAGGGATGGGCAATGACGTTGTCCGGGGAGGTCGCGAGGGCTTCAGTTTCGTTCACCTTCATATGGTGCACTCTTCCGGTAAAGCCGCGCCACCGGAAATTGTTACTTCCAGGTAACTGTAAGAATGGAGCCATGACACACGCTGTTGCCTTCCCCGCCCCTGTTGTCCTGTGGTCCCAACCGGAGCCAGAGCGGGCCGGCAGGCCGCTGCTGGTCCTGCTGCACGGCTATGGGGCCAACGAAGCGGACCTTATGAGCCTGGCCGAGCTGCTGCCGCCGGAATTCGCCGTCGCGTCGGTGCGCGCCCCGATGGTCTCCGGTGCAGGCTTCACCTGGTTCCCGTTGTCGGCGTCGATCGGCTACTCCCTGGACGCCGTCAAGGATGCCGCCGGGTACGTCGAGAACTGGCTCGACTCGGTTCGTCCGAACCACCCGTCCGTGACGCTTTTGGGCTTTTCAATGGGGATGGCGCTCGCCACCGCGCTGTTGCGCCGGCGGCCCGCGGACTACGCCGCCGTCGTCGGACTCTCCGGTTTTGCGGTCGACGCCGGTGCTGACAGCGGTTTCCGTGACGCGGAGCTGGACGGGACGGTGCCGATGTTCTGGGGCCGCGACCAGCAGGATCCCGTGATCCCGGCCGAGAAGGTCGACTTCACCCTGGGCTGGGCCCGTCAACACGTTAAGCTCACCAAGGTCCTGTACACCGGAATGTGGCACGGCATCAACCAGCAGGAAATCGGGCACGTCGGCGAGTTCCTGACCCATGAGGTGCTGAGGAGCTGAACCGGCGGCGCCGGGGCGGACTGTGCCCGGCGCCAGTGTCCGGGTTACGCTCCGGCAGGGGTACTGATCCGCACTGTCCTGCCGTTGACGGTTACGGTGTCCCCGTGGTGGAGCTGGCGGCCGCGGCGTTCGTCAATATCGCCGTTGACCTTCACGAGTCCGCCCTTGATCAGCTCCGCCGCTTCCACCCCGTCCTCAACCAGGCTGGCCAGCTTCAAGAGCTGGCCGAGCCGGATCATGTCGTCGCGGATGGGGACCTCTGCAATTTCCGGTTTGCTCATAGAAGTAATGATGCCTGACGAAAGGGGCCAGCAATGACCCACACACCCCGGCTTCCGTTCCTCGCGGGGCTGCCCCTCGCCGTGGCGGCGGGGCTGATGATGCCCGTGCAGGGCAGGATCAACGGCGCCCTGGGGACGGCGCTCGCGGACGGAATCGGCGCCGCTGTGGTGAGTTTCTCGACCGGGCTGGTGGTGATGATCGTGATTTCGCTCGTCCTGCCGCGCGGACGGGCCGGGCTGGCGCAGATCCTGCCGGCCGTCCGGGAGCGCCGGTTCCCGCCCTACTTCGTCCTGGCCGGCTGCATCGGCGCTTTCTTCGTCTTCGCGCAGTCGTTCACGATCGGCGTGCTGGGGGTAGCCCTGTTCACGGTCGCTGCCGTGACCGGCCAGACCCTCAGCGGGCTGCTTGTCGACCGGATCGGGATTGGCCCGGCCGGCCGGAGATCCATCACCGGAATCAGGGTGCTGGGCAGCGTCCTGACCGTTGCCGCCGTCGCCTGGGCCGTATCTCCGCGCTTCTCCGGTGCTGAAGCGGGAATGTCCGATCTGCTGGTTCCGGTCCTGGTCCCCGTCCTGGCCGGCTTCCTGATGAGCTTCCAGCAGGCCATGAACGGCACCGCTGCTGTGCACTACGGCACACCGATCGCCGCTACCCTGATGAACTTCATCGCCGGCTCGGTCCTGCTCTGGGCCGCGTGGCTGGTCAAGGCCGCCGTCGCGGGTCCAGGCAATGCGCTGCCGGGGGAGTGGTGGTACTACCTGGGCGGGCCCATGGGCTGCGTCTTTATCGGCGTCGGGGCCCTGCTGGTGCGCAGCCTGGGCGTGCTGGTGACCGGACTGGGCATGATCGCGGGCCAGCTGCTGGGTTCGCTGGGACTGGACCTGGCGTTCCCGTCACCCGGCACGGTGGTGGAGCTGCCCACCGTGCTGGGAACACTGCTGACCCTGGCCGCCATTGTGCTCGCGAGCCTGCCGTGGCCCCGGGGTGTCCTGGGGCGGGGCCGGGGACCGGCTGCCCGGTAGGCTAGGAGGCGCAGCTTCCTGCACCGCCACCATTAAGCACTCCTCCGGGACCGGCTGGTTGGCGCGTGCCGGTGTTTGTGTTTTAGTTTTGCGTTTTTGTAGTGCCCCGACCGGCAACCAGCCGGGGTTCCGGGGCTGAGACCGCGGACCGCACCCAGCGGCCCTGTAGAAAGTGGAGTTCCCATGGCAGCAAAATCCGTCCTCGACCAGATCATCTCCCTCGCCAAGCGCCGGGGTTTCGTATTCCAGGCCGGTG
Organism: Pseudarthrobacter sp. PH31-O2; assembly: GCF_030063265.1. NCBI lineage: Bacteria > Bacillati > Actinomycetota > Actinomycetes > Micrococcales > Micrococcaceae > Pseudarthrobacter > Pseudarthrobacter sp. PH31-O2. The sequence goes on from NZ_JASIST010000002.1 coordinate 312,219, forward strand.
AAATCTATGGGGGTTCCCGTTCGGCCTGGGACTATGGGCCCCTGGGTGCCGAGCTGAAGGAAAACATCAAGCGCCAGTGGTGGCAGTCAGTGGTCCGTGGCCGCGACGACGTCGTTGGCCTGGATTCCTCGGTCATCCTGCCCCGCCAGGTCTGGGAGGCATCCGGGCACGTTGACGTGTTCTCCGACCCGCTGGTCGAATGCCTCTCCTGCCACAAGCGTTACCGCGCCGATCACCTCGAGGAAGAATTCGAGGAGAAGAAGGGCCGTCCCCCCGAGAACGGCCTTAAGGACATCGCCTGCGCAAATTGCGGCACCCGCGGAGAATGGACCGAGCCGCAGGAATTCTCCGGCCTGCTCAAGACCTACCTCGGCCCGGTGGCCAACGAAGAGGGATTGCACTACCTGCGTCCGGAAACGGCCCAGGGCATCTTTGTGAACTTCTCCAACGTGCTCACCACGTCCCGCAAGAAGCCGCCCTTTGGCATCGGCCAGATCGGCAAGTCCTTCCGCAACGAGATCACACCGGGCAACTTCATCTTCCGCACCCGTGAGTTCGAGCAGATGGAAATGGAATTCTTCGTCGAACCGGGCACCGACGAGCAGTGGCACCAGTACTGGATGAAGGAGCGGATGTCCTGGTACACGGGCCTCGGCATCCGGGAAGAGAACCTGCGCTTCTTCGAGCACCCGCTGGAGAAACTCAGCCACTACTCCAAGGGCACCACCGACATCGAGTACCGCTTCGGCTTCCACGGCTCGGAGTGGGGTGAGCTTGAGGGCGTCGCCAACCGCACCGACTTCGACCTCTCCACCCACGCCAAGGCCTCCGGCCAGGACCTGAGCTACTTTAACCAGGCCACCAACGAGCGCTACACCCCGTACGTGATTGAACCGGCCGCCGGGCTGACCCGTTCGTTTATGGCGTTTATGATCGACGCGTACACCGAGGACGAGGCACCCAACTCCAAGGGCGGCGTCGACGTCCGCACAGTACTCAAGCTTGATCCGCGCCTGGCCCCGGTCAAGGCGGCAGTGCTTCCGCTCAGCCGGAACGAGGATCTGTCCCCGAAGGCCAAGGACCTCGCTGCCCAGTTGCGCAAAAGCTGGAACATCGAGTTCGACGACGCCGGCGCCATCGGCCGCCGCTACCGCCGTCAGGACGAAATCGGCACGCCGTTCTGCATCACAGTGGACTTCGAGACCCTGGACGACCAGGCCGTCACCATCCGCGAACGCGACACCATGAGCCAGGAGCGCGTTTCCCTGGACAAGGTGGAGGGTTACCTGGCCGCACGGCTGATCGGCGCCTGATCGTGGCGATCGCATACCGTCAATGGCGCGACGGCGACGACCTGGCACTGCTCGAAATCTGGGGCGGGCCCGAGACCGAGCAGGCCCGGCAGTTCCGCGGTACCCTGGCCCCCTCGGGCGGGGCGCCGTGGCGGCGCTGCATCGTGGCCGAGGACGTCGTCGACGGTGTGGCCATCCCGGTCGCGGCCGGCGTTGTGCACGAGGCCTCGTTGCACCCGGAACGGCTCTGGGCCTACATCGAGGTTGACCGGCACCACCGCCGCACGGGCGTCGGCTCGACGCTGCTGACCATGCTGCGGCACGAGGCGGCCCAGTCGCCGTCCGGTGTCAGCCGGCTGCGGACCAAGGTGGAGCCGGGCACCCCCGGCGCGGCCTTCGTCGAGGCGGCAGGGATGGTGCCGATCCAGCGTTCCCGGCTCGTCGTCGTCGACCCCGGCGCGCTTAAGCTGCCCGTTTTCGGCGACGGTTCCGAGGCTGCTGCCTCCGAGCAGGTGGAGGACCTGGCCACCGGTTCGGTGGAGCTCAGCGATGTGGTGGGACGCTACTACACGTCCGTGCACGGCTGGGACAGCCCGGGTGAGCTCAGTATTGCCAAGGTCCAGCGCTTGTTCCTGGACGAGCTCAGCGGAGCGCACGGCGCGATTGTGCTGCGCGCACCGAAGGCCAGTGCCTTCGGTGCGGGGGTGCCGGCCAGCAGGAAGGGCAGGCTCGAGGCTTTTGCCATCAGCTACGCCGAGCTCGTACCCGTCGACGGAACGGCGGGCGAAGCCCCGTCCGGCCAGCCCACCGACGTATTCCTGGGCCACGAGCCGAACCTCTCCGCGGACGAAGCCCAGGCAGCGGTTCGGGACTTGCTGGCGCTGATTGCGTTCCAGCACCCGGTGCTGCTGGAACTGGACGACTCGATGTCGGCGCTGAGCGCCGTCGTCGAGCCGCTGCTCGAAAGCGGCAAAGCCCGTCTGCAGGGTGCCAATACGCTGGTGGTCTCGGACCCGGCCTAGCCATTAACCCAACTGACCCGCAGTTGCGGCCGTTATGAAGCGTGATAACGGCCACAGCTGCGGGTCAGTTTGCGTGCAGGCCTATTTACCCGGCGGCATCACCGGGGGAACGAAGTCGAACGTCATGCCCAGGAGCCAGACGAGCAGCAGCACCACCGGCAGGTGGAACACAAACTGCAGGAAGGTAAAGCCCACCAGGTCCCGGGCCCGCAACTTCAGCACGGCGAGCAACGGAAGCATAAAAAACGGGTTGATCAGGTTCGGCAGGGCCTCGGCGATGTTATAGATCTGCACGGTCCAGCCGAGGTTCATCTGGACGTCGGTGGCCGACTGCATCACGTACGGCGCCTCGACGAGCCACTTGCCGCCGCCAGAGGGGACAAGCAGGCCGAGCAGGGCGGTGTACAGCGCAATAACGACGGCGAACCCGCCGCCGCTGCCGATGCCCGAGAAGAACTCGGCCAGGTGCGCGGAGATGGTCATCCCGCCGTTGCCGGTGGCCTTGGTGAGGATCGCCGCCATCGCCGCATAGAGCGGGAACTGGACCAGGATTCCGGCGGTCGCCGGAACAGCCTTGGTGACGGCCTGCAGGAAGTTCCGCGGGGTCCCGTGCAGCACCAGGCCCAGGATGAGGAAGACCAGCAGGTAGCCGTTGAGGCTGCTCACCACGGTGAGGAAGGGCTTGGTAAGGAACTGCGAGATAAGCCAGCCGAGTGTCAGGATGCCGGCCAGCACCGGCAGGATGATGCTGTATTCGAGCCACTCGCCCGGGCGCGAACGCGGTGCCGGTTCGCCCGGCGCGTCGTCAAGGTCGACGCCGAGGTCCGCGGCGGTGCGGATGGCGCCGCCCCGGGGCGCCGAGAAGTGCGCGATGACTGTGGTCAGCGCCATCAGGATTGCCAGGGTGAGCAGCGACTGCCACGTGAAGATGGTGGTGCCGAAGTCCAGGATGCCGGTGATCTTCAGCAGTGCCGGCGGCAGTGAGGCGGCGGTGGCCTGCAGCTGTGCTGCGGAGGAGGACAGCCCGAGCGCCCAGACGGCGCCGAGGCCCATAAAGGCTGCGGCGCCAAGCGCGCGGTAATCTACCGTCAAGTCTTTGCGGCGGGCGATGGCACGGGCCAGCAGGCCGCCGAAGATGAGGCTCAGGCCCCAGTTCAGGAAGGACACCGACATTGACATCAGCGCGACAAAGCTGACCGCGGTTTGGGCGGTGGCCGGGACGAGGGCCAGCCGGCTGATCAGCTTGGCTACGGGCGGTGAGGTCGCCACAACGTAGCCGGTCAGCACCACCATCGCCATCTGCAGGGTAAAGGCCGTCAGGTCCCAGAATCCGTTGCCGAATGAATCGGCGATGGACTGGGGCGAAGCTCCGATGGCCAAGGCGGCCACAGCGATGATGATGACGCCGGCCAGGGCGAAGACGTAGGCGTCCGGAAACCACTTCTCGGTCCACGCGGCCAACCGTTGGGCTATCCGGGCGAGACCGCGTTCTTCGCCGCTTTCGCTTTTGCTCAGGACTGTGTTTGCCACAGGGGTGTACCTCTCCATTGAGTGCTCATTTGTACCCGTAGGAGTGTAGCCAAACGATGGCGGTATCCAGGCTTATCGGCGCCGGCCGCCTGCGCGCCGCGGACCTTCGGCCTTGTCCAGCCGCCTGCGTTCGTCCTCGGTAGGTGCTCCGCCGCCGAGGGCCGCGGGCATCCACCACGCACCCGGGGCCGGGTCCAGGGGGAAGTCCGCGATACAGGTATCGATGCCAGCCTGCAGGGACCGTCGCAGCGAGTCGGTGGCCGCCCGGGCGTCCTGGGACGGGTCGACGCAGACCGGTTCCCCGACGTGGATCCGGACTGGCGCGCGCCAGGCGCGGGCAGGGGAAAAGCCGTGGTTCCTTGTCATCAGCCGGTGGGCGCCCCAGACGGACACAGGGATGATGGGCACCCCGGCCTCGGCCGCCATCCGCACCGCGCCGGTCTTGCACTCGCGCACGCGGAAGCTGCGGCTGACGCCGGCCTCCGGCAGGATCGCGATGATCTCGCCCGCGCGGAGCTTTTCCACGGCGGCGTCGTAGGCATGGGCGCCGGTTCCATAGCCGACGACGATGTGCCCGGCTGCGCTGATGGCCGGGCCCGCGAACCAGTGGTCGGCCGCCCCCTGGGTGATGAGGAAGCGCATCTGGGCCTTGGCGCGCCACCAGAGCAGCACTTCGGCGAAGGCGAAGTCGAGGTACCCGAAGTGGGTGATCGCGACGACGGCGCCACGGCCCGGGACCACCCGGCGGGACCGACCCTCCCGGCCCCCGCCGCGGGACTCCGGCGCCGGGAGGTGTTCCTGCCCGGTCACGATGACCCGGATCCGGAAGAGCCGGCGCAGCATTCGCCCGGTGCTGACGATCACGCGGTAGAAGCCGTCATTGGGCCTGGGGCGCCAGGGCATGTCAGCGACCGCCCTGAATCCGGCGGGGCGGCAGGGGCAGGAAGCCCGACGTGGACTCCACATATTCCTTATAGCCCGGGCGGGCGGACATGGCCTTCTCGGTCAACGGCTTGCCGGATTTGCCCGCTAGCAGCCAGATCATCAGTGCAGGGGAGAGGACCGTCAATACCCCCGGCCAGGAATCGGCGGCCACCAGGAAGATTCCGGTCCAAACAGCGGCGTCGCCGAAGTAGTTCGGGTGCCGGGTATAACGCCAAAGCCCTGTGTTGAGCACGGTCCCGCGCCGGGACGGATCATCCTTGAACTGCGCCAGCTGCCAGTCGCCAACCGCCTCGAAAACAAAACCGACAGTCCACAGCAGCACACCAAGCCATGCCAGCCAGCCAAGGTTTCCGGTGCCGAACATCCCGACCTGGACGGTCAGGGAGACGAAGAACAGGATCACACCCTGCGGCAGGTAGACCTTGCGCACCGCGTAGCTGTTGCGGGACCCCGGAGCTGAGGAGAGCATGTCGACGTAGCGGGGATCCTCGTGGCCGCCGCGGGCCCGAAGCCCGATGTGGACGGCGAGGCGGATGCCCCAGACCGCCACCAGCGCCAGCAGCAGCAGCCGCCGGCCGCCGTCGCCGGCTCCGGCGGAAAGGAACCAGGAGATGACGGCCGCCACTACAAAGCCCAGGCCCCAGACGGTGTCGATGACGGAGTGGCGGTTCTGCCGGACGGCGATGCTGAAGGTGATGGCCAGCAGCACCACAAGGCCCGCCGCCACCCACGGCAGGCTGGCCAGGAAGCCGGTGAGCGGAAAGTCCGCCATTACAGCACCACCGGGAGGCTGGCGGCGGCGGGAAGGAGGCTGCGGAACGAGCCGGCGCCGCCGTGTGGGTCCGGCCTTGAACCGCCCGCGAACGCATCGAGGATAAAACCGTTGGCGAGCAAGTTCCACAGGTGCAGCCGGCGGAACATAAAGTGCCCTGCTCCCTTGAGGGAGACGTAGTCCACGGACTCGGCGACGCCGTCGGCCCGGCGGGCATACGCGAGCGAGTTCCCGGGACTGGTCCAGCGGTCCTCGGTGCCATGGACGATCAGGATCCGGCGGCCGGCCACTCGCTCCACCGGGGTTTCGGCGTTAAGCCAGGGCGCAAGGGCGACGACGGCTTCCACCTGCGGGTGGTCCGCGACGCAGAGTGCGGTCAAGCCCCCCATCGAGTGGCCCAGAAGATAGATCGGAACCCCAGGATGTTCACGGCTGATGTGGTTCAGTGCCCACCGGGCATCCTGGACCGGGGACATCGCCGCGCCGTTCCAGCCCCGGTACCGGTTCCGAAGAGTCCAGACTGCCAGGCCATCGTCCGTGCCGGCGTTGCGGAGGGCGCGGGCGAAGGGCAGCATCCGGGCCGGACTCAGGTGCCGGGCACGGACGGATTCGAAGCTGTCGGACCGTCCGCCGTGCAGGACCAGGGCAACTCCCCGGGTTTCCCCGGCTGCCGCGGCAATGCTCAATACGGCCTTGGCGGCGGGGCCCGGGCGCTCAGGTTCGCGGTCGTCTATCTTGCGTATGGCCATGCCGTACCTCCACATCGTGTCCGTCGTTTTCAACCGTCGTTTTCAACCGTCGTTTCCAACCATAGGGCGCAGCGCCCGCAGTGGGGCTCCGAGCCGCAGGGCGCGTCAGGTCCCGCGGTTCCCGGGGACGGCCCACAGGACATTCGGAGCAGTGCCCGGGAAAGATGGGCTTTAGAGCTGGGACGCGTGCCCTGCGGGCGTACCGGCCGCATCCTCTTGACGGGTTCTGGGTGAAGGAATAAGCGTTTCCGAACCGGGACGCCAGGTTCTCGCCGGTCATAGCGTGCCATTGGGAGGACTCCCGGGACACCGAGGCGAACATCGCCTGGGTGCGGGACTATGCAGCGGCCCTGCTGCCCTATTCAGAGACTGCGGGCTACATCTACTTCATGGACGGCGACGATCTGGGCCGGTCGCGGAAAATTACGGGCCGAACTATCAGCGGTTGAGGGCGGATAAGGCCAAATACGATCCGCAGAACCTCTTCCGCATGAACCAGAATATCGCGCCGGCCTAACCAGGCGGGATACAGTGTCGCGGCGTCGCTGGTCCGGACGGCGCCGCGGAGCGCCGTAGAGTTTTTCCCATGAGGTTGAACCGCTGATGGGCGCCGGACATTTACACACCCCGCACGGGCAGGCGGATTTGACGCCGGCTGCGCTCGCCGCCCGCAAGAAAGCCAACGTCATTCTGGCCGCTGTCCTGATCCCGCTGACGCTGCTGACACTCGTGGCGATGGCGTTGCTGTGGCCCTCGGGCAGCAAAGAGGGCATCACGCTGGCCAGCCCCTATGCGGCCGCGCCCGGCGTCACTTTCGACACGGGCAAGATCCAGCGCGTTGTCACTGGCAGCTGCATGGATGCGCTCCAGCAAGGGCAGCCCGTGGCGGACGCGGGACCGCAGCAGGGATCGGAGTGCACCTTTGCGTTCACAAACCCGGACAAGGGCGGAAACCCCGTCAAGGTGGTCATCAACCCGGACGTGGCGAAGTCCCACGGCGTAAAGCCCGGCGACAACATCCGCTACCTGAACCTCTCCAAGGCCCAGGGGGCGGACACCCATGGCGCGCCGGCCTACGTCTTCGTCGACTTCGTCCGGACCATGCCGATCATTTTCCTCGCGGTGCTCTACGCCGTCGTTGTCATCGCCGTGGCCCGCTGGCGCGGGCTGCGCGCGCTGATCGGACTCGTCGGGGCCTATGCGGTGCTGGTCAGCTTTATGCTGCCCGGCCTTGTGGAAGGCAAACCGCCGCTCCTGCTGGCGCTGGTGGGGTCCACGGTGATCATGATCGGGGTCCTCTACTTCGCCCACGGCTTCTCCGCCCGGACCTCGACGGCGCTGCTCGGGACCATGTTCGGGCTCGCCATCACCGCGCTGCTGGCGGCCTGGGCCACCGACGCCGCCAACCTCGCCGGGGTGGGCAGCCACGACTCCGCCACCCTGGCGAACATCTCGGACAACATCTCGATCTCCGGCATCATTTTGTGCGGCCTTATCATCTCGGGCCTGGGCGTCCTCAACGACGTCACCATCACACAGTCCTCGGCGGTGTGGGAGCTGTGGGAACTGGCGCCGGAAACGTCCGCCCGCCAGCTGTTCACCTCCGCCATGCGGATCGGACGCGACCATATCGCCTCCACCGTCTACACCATCGCCTTCGCCTACGCCGGCGCGGCCCTGCCGGTGCTGATCCTGGTGATGCTTTACGAAAGGCCGCTTGGGGACGCCATGACCAGCGCCGAGCTCTCCGAGGAAGTGATCCGTACCCTCGTCGGTTCCGTCGGGCTCGTCCTGGCCATCCCGGTGACGACGCTGATCGCCGTGTTGGTCGTTAAGGCGACCGGGATGAGGCCACACGCGGGCAGGGCAGCCACCGAGGACGCCCCGCGCACGGCAGCCGCCGCGGCCCCCGCCGGTGCCGCAGCCATCGATGCCGCCCTGCACGAAGGAGCCGACGCCGGTGCCGCTGCCGGTGCCGCTGCCGGGCCGCGTCCGGACTTCGCCGCTGCCGGGCCGCGTCTGGACTTCGCCGGTGCCGCTGCCGCCGGCGCCTTTGAAACGGGGCCGGCCGGGCGGCGCGGACGCCGCGCCGCCCGGGGCTGACACCGGATTTCCACATAGCCGGCGGGGGTTCCGACCGATTTGCCCGGATTTGAGACAATGGACAAGTGACTGTTGTAGCTACCCCTCCCGCCCCCAAGCTGGAACTCCCGCCCCTGAAGCTGGGCCCGCTCACGGTGGATACTCCCGTGATCCTTGCTCCCATGGCCGGCATTACCAACTCAGCCTTCCGCAGGCTCTGCCGAGAATACGGAGGCGGCCTGTACGTCGCGGAGATGGTCACCTCCCGTGCCCTCGTCGAACGCACGCCGGAATCGCTGCGCATCATTTCGCATGACGAGGACGAGAGAGTCAGGTCCGTGCAGCTCTACGGCGTGGACCCCGTCACTGTCGGCCAGGCCGTCCGGATGCTCGTTGAGGAGGACCGCGCGGACCACATCGACCTCAACTTCGGCTGCCCGGTACCCAAGGTAACGCGGCGGGGCGGCGGCTCCGCCCTGCCCTGGAAGATCGATCTGTTCACAGCGATTGTCCGGACCGCCGTGAAGGAAGCGTCCAAGGGCAACATCCCGCTGACCATCAAAATGCGCAAAGGCATCGACGAGGACCACCTCACCTACCTTGACGCCGGACGGATCGCGCGCGATTCCGGCGTTGCCGCCGTCGCGCTCCACGGCCGCACCGCCGCGCAGTTCTATTCGGGCCAGGCCGATTGGTCCGCGATTGCCCGGCTGCGCGAAGCCCTTCCAGACATCCCTGTGCTCGGCAACGGTGACATTTGGTCGGCCGAGGATGCCATCCGGATGGTCCGGGAGACTGGCGTGGACGGTGTGGTCGTGGGCCGCGGCTGCCAGGGCCGCCCGTGGCTGTTCGGTGATCTTATGGCTGCCTTCGAAGGCAGCGACGAGCGGCACAAGCCGGACCTGCGGCAAGTGGCCGAGGGTGTCTACCGGCACGCCGAGCTGATGGTCGAAACCTTTGGCAACGATGAAGGCAAGGCGCTGCGTGAAATCCGCAAGCACATGGCCTGGTACTTCAAGGGCTACGTGGTCGGCAGTGAACTGCGGACCAAACTCGCCATGGTGACGAGCCTAGAGGTCCTGCGCGGCACGCTGGACCAGCTGGACCTTGATTCGCCGTACCCCGGCGGTGACGCCGAGGGCCCCCGCGGACGCGCCGGCTCGCCCAAGAAGCCCGCCCTGCCTAAGGACTGGCTGCTGGACCGCAACATGGACGCCGAGCAGTCGCGTGAGATCAGCCACGCGGAACTGGACGTGTCCGGTGGCTGAAACCAGGACAACCGCGCCCGTGCTGGACGGCTACCTGGGCCGCGACTGTGCCCGCTGGGTGGAGGAACCGGCCAAGTCCACCTACCGCTCCGACTTCGAACGGGACCGCGCCAGGGTACTGCACTCCTCTGCCCTGCGCCGGCTCGGGGCAAAAACCCAGGTAGTGGCCCCGGATACTGACGACTTCGTCCGCACCCGCCTCACCCACAGCCTCGAAGTGGCGCAGGTGGGCCGGGAACTGGGCCGCGCCCTGGGCTGCGACCCCGATGTTGTGGACACCGCCTGCCTCAGCCACGACCTTGGCCATCCGCCCTTCGGCCACAACGGTGAATCTGCCCTGAACGAGGTAGCCCACGCGATCGGCGGCTTCGAAGGAAACGCACAGACGCTGCGGCTGCTGACCCGGCTGGAGCCCAAGGTCCTGGCGCCGGACGGCCGGCCTGCCGGGCTGAACCTCACCCGGGCGAGCCTCGACGCCGCGGCGAAGTACCCGTGGTCCGCCGCGAATGCACCCGTCATTCGCGGCGAACGGACCAGCAAGTTCGGCGCCTACGAGGACGACCTGCCGATCTTCGACTGGATCCGCGAGGATGCGCCCGAACGCCGCTCCTGCCTCGAAGCGCAGGTTATGGACCTCGCCGATGACATCTCCTACTCCGTGCACGACGTCGAGGATGCGATCGTCGCCGGGCACTTCCAGCTCCGCTGGATGGACAATCCCGACCACCGGGCCCGGGTGGTCGGCTACGCGAAGCAGTGGTACCTCCCGCATTACGACGCCGCCGAGATAGATGCCGCCCTCGCCCGGCTGGAGGCCACCAGCGTCTGGGTGCGCGAGGCCGATGGGAGCCGCAAGTCCATGGCAGCGCTCAAGGACATGACAAGCCAGCTCATTGGCCGGTTCTGCCAGAGTGCGCTGGCGTCCACCCGGGCGGTCTACGGCCCGGAGAATCTGACCAGGTACAACGCGGAGCTGATTGTCCCGGACGAGACCGTGATGGAAATCGCCGTGATGAAAGGCCTGGCCACCACCTTCGTGATGACCACCGAACACAGGCAGCCCATTTACGAACGCCAGCGCGAGGTCCTGCACGCCCTGGTGACCGCCTTGAGTGCGACCGGGGACCGACACCTGGAGCCCATGTTCGCAGCGGACTGGCGCGACGCCGCCGACGACGGTGCTCGGCTGCGTGTGGTGATCGACCAGGTCGCGTCGTTGACCGATGGGTCTGCGCTGGCGATGTATGAGCGGCTCGTGGGCAGCCTGCCATCGCTGTGGTGACGTCTCCGGTGACTTGCCCGCAGTGTCCTGCCAGTGGGCGGCCGCCCGAGGTCCGCGGTACTAGGATGGCACTGTGGCTGGCCTGATCAAACGTGAAGATATCGATGAAGTACGCCAGCGCACGGACATCAAGGAAGTCGTCGACGGCTATGTGACCCTCAAGGGCGCCGGGCTGGGCTCCTACAAAGGCCTGTGCCCGTTCCATGACGAGCGGTCGCCCTCGTTCACCGTCCGGCCCCAGGTCGGCCGGTACCACTGCTTCGGCTGCGGCGAAGACGGCGACGTCATCTCCTTTGTGCAGAAACTGGACCACACCTCGTTCCAGGAAGCCGTGGAAAAACTCGCGGCCCGGATCGGCTTCGAACTCCGGTACGAGGACGGCGGCTCCGGCCCGAACCGCGAAGACGTCGGCCGGCGGCAGCGCCTGCTCGACGCCCACAAGGTCGCGGATGAGTTCTTCCGCGCCCAGTTGCTGACCGCCGGGGCTACGGAAGGCCGCAATTTCCTGCACGGCCGAGGTTTCGACCGTGCCGCCGCCGAACTGTTCGGCGTCGGCTACGCCCCGCAGGGCTGGGATTCCCTGCTTAAGCACCTCCGCGGCCGGGGCTACACCGATCCCGAACTCAAACTCACCGGTTTGTTCTCCGAAGGCGGCCGGGGGATATACGACCGGTTCCGGGGGCGGCTGATCTGGCCTATCCGCGACATCGCGGGGGACACGATCGGCTTCGGAGCCCGCAAGCTTTACGAAGACGACCAGGGCCCGAAATACCTGAACACACCCGAAACCGCGCTCTATAAGAAATCACAGGTCCTCTACGGGATCGACCTCGCCAAACGCAACATCGCAAAGGACCGCCAGATCGTTGTGGTGGAGGGCTACACCGACGTGATGGCCTGCCACCTCGCCGGGATCACAACCGCCGTGGCCACCTGCGGTACGGCGTTCGGTACCGAGCACATCAAGATTGCCCGCCGCCTGCTGTCCGACGACGGCAGCGGCGGCGAAGTCATTTTTACCTTCGACGGCGACGCTGCCGGACAGAAGGCGGCGCTGCGCGCCTTCGAAGAGGACCAGCGGTTCGTCGCCCAGACGTACGTGGCCGTGGAGCCAGGCGGCGCCGACCCGTGCGAGCTGCGCCAGACCAAGGGTGACGCTGCCGTCCGTGACCTTATCGGCACCCGCCGCCCGCTGTTTGAATTCGCGATCCGGGCCAGCCTGAAGAGGCACAATCTGGACACCGTCGAGGGCCGGATCGCCGCCTTGCGGGAATCGGCGCCGGTCGTCGCGCAGATCCGCGACGCCGGCATCCGACCCGCCTATGCCCGGGAATTATCCGGCTGGCTGGGCATGCCGGTAGAGGAAGTCAGCCGTGCCGTGGTCGCAGCCGCCAAGCGTTCCGCCCAGCCGCCGTCGGGCGGCAGCCACTACCAAGGCCAGAGCCGGGGGCAGGGTCAAGGTCCCTCGCCAGTCGCCGGTGGCCGCTCCGCGCCCGGGGTGGCACCCGTGCCGGCGGCGGCCGGGTTGCCGGCCTTTAACCGGCCCGACCCGCGCGACCCCGTGGCGGCAATGGAACGGCAGGCGCTGGAGGTTGCCCTGCAGCAGTCAGCGATGCTGGAAGGTGAGACCTGGCTGCGTTTCTCCGAGGCGAGGTTTTCCACACCGGCGTACCTGGCCATCCACGAGGCCATCCGGGCCACCGGCCTGGCGTTCGCTGGCGATCCGGCACGGTGGGTGGAGCAGTTGCTGCAGGAGGTGCCCGAACCGCTGCGCCCGCTTGTGTCCGAGCTGGCCGTGGTGCCGCTGCCCGCCAGCACGTCCGACGGCGTGCTGCGCTACTGCCGGGATATTCTGGCTCGGCTGTTCGAACTGCAGATCACTAGGGTCAAGGCCGAGAAGATGGGACAGCTTCAGCGCCTGGACGCCTCCGCCGACCCGGAGGACTTCCAACGGCTGAACCGCGAGCTGATGCAGTTGGAAATGCAGAGGCGGTCGCTGCGCTCGGAGGCCTGATAGGCCGGCAGGGGGATTCAATTTCGCTTCCCGGCCCGGTGTTTGCTAGGCTTATATCCGCTTCATTCCTCCTTAGCTCAATTGGCAGAGCATTCGACTGTTAATCGAAGGGTTGCTGGTTCAAGTCCAGCAGGAGGAGCGCGCAGTCCCCGTCCCGGGCCACCGGGGCGGGGACTTTTTATACCCGGCGGGGGTATCGAGGGGGGTAGCCGGGGGTTGCGGCAGGCCGATTTCCTAAGCGGCAAAACCTTTGCTAATGTCATACCTGCTTCATTCCTCCTTAGCTCAATTGGCAGAGCATTCGACTGTTAATCGAAGGGTTGCTGGTTCAAGTCCAGCAGGAGGAGCGGACAGGTCCCGCAGTCGGTGAGTATCCGGCTGCGGGACCTTTTTTGTGCTTGTGCCGGGAACCCTCCCGCGTGCTCAGACGAAGTACATCTCCACCTGCAGGAAGCGTTCAGCCTCGGCCACGGCGGCCTGGAAGGCTTCGCGTTCGGTGGGGGACGTGCGTGGTTCTCGCGGGTGCCATTCGTGCGGCGCCGAGTGGACCTGGGTGAAGCCGCCACCTGGCGGGGCGTAGAAGATGGCGAAGCGTTGCACGGGCCACTCCGGGGACGTCTCCGGGGCGACCAGGAGCGCGGAATTGTGGGCCGGGTTGTACCACTGCGCGATCGGGCGCCGGCGGTCCTCGGTGAACAGCCCTGCGGCGAAGAGCGCGGCCGACTGTTGGCTCATCTGGGTGCACAGGCGATCCCACCACAGAGGCAGGATTCCGGTGTCGGACCGCTGCCACGTGGCCGGTAAGGGCGGAGGATCCTGCCAGTGGGGCACGTCTTCCACTTTATCGCCCGGTGTGGGGCCGCAACAGGGCCGGACGGCGGGACCCCGCCCGCACCAGGTGGACATGCTCTGTGTTCGGGTTCCCTGGCGGACATGGCGGCTATGTGCCCGGTCCTGGGTGCCAAGGGTGGGCATGTCCCGCGGGTGGCTGGTTTGAGGACAGTGGACATGCTCTGTGTTCGGGTTCCCTGGCGGACATGGTGGCTATGTGCCCGGTCCTGGGTGCCAAGGGTGGGCATGTCCCGCGGGTGGGCATGTCCCGCGGGTGGGCAGGTGCCAAGGGTGGGCATGTCCCGCGGGGGACGGGCTACTGGATCGCCGGAACCGTGCGGGGCCGGACTATCAGCCACAACGACGCGGCGGACAGGAAGATGCAGGCGGCCTGGACGGCGCCCATCGGCGTGGCTGAGGTGACTCCGAGCCAGCCGACCACCGGCGAGATGAGGCCCGCCAGCAGGAAGGTGGCGGCACCGAGCAGGGAAGCAGCCGTCCCGGCCTGCGCTCCGTGCTTGGCCAAGGCCAGCACCTGGACGCAGGGAAACGTGAATCCCGCGCCGAGGATGTAGAACCACAACGGCACCATCACGCCCCACAGCCCAAGGCCCAGCTGGTCGAAAATTACGATCAACACTGCCATCAGGAACATCCACGCCGTGGAGCAGGCCAGAATCCACTGCGGCGGGACCCTGCGGATAAGCCGCGAGCTGGTCTGCACACCGGCGACGATACCCAGCGAATTCACGCCGAAAAGCAGCCCGTATTGCTGCGGGCTGAAGGAGTACACATTCTGGAACAGGAAAGGTGACGCGGAAAGGTAGGTGAACAGCCCGGCAAAGTTCATGCCTCCGACCAGCAGCAGGCCCACGAAGATCCGGTCGGCGAACAGCACGGCGTAGCGCTGGCGGGCAGTCATGCCGGTTTTTCCGCGCATTTCCCGGGGCAGCGTCTCGCGGACGACGAACACCGCTGCGGTCAGGACACAGGCCCCGTAGCCGGCCAAGAACAAAAAGATCCCCGGCCACGGCATAAAAAGCAGCAGTTGCGAGCCGATTACCGGAGCAAGGATGGGCGCCAGGCCATTTACCAGGGCCATCCGGGAGAACATGCGCACCATGGCGTAGCCACTGAACAGGTCCCGGACCATGGCCATGGCCACCACGCCCCCGCCCGCGGCACCGATCCCCATCAGCACCCGGAAGAAGCCCAGCGTGGAGATATCGGTCGACAGTGCCGCCCCCAGGGAGGCCGTGATGTGCACTCCGGTCGCGAGGATCAGCGGCAGCCGCCGGCCGAACTTGTCGCTGAGCGGACCGACCACCAACTGGCCCAACGCAAAGCCGATGGTGGTGCCGGTCAGCGTCAGCTGGACAGCCGCCTCCGAGACCTTCAGGCTCTCTTCCAGGGCCGGGAACGCCGGAAGATAAAGGTCCACAGTGAACGGCCCCAACGCGGTCAGTGCGCCGAGCATCAGAATGTAGAGGAGCTTCCGACGGCGGCTCAGGGAATCGCCGGGATTCGTGGGTGTAGTCACAGAGACCAATCCTAGGGCTCACTCTCACCGCCGGGGTGCCTTGAACGGGCGCGCCACAGCCCGCGCCGGCGCCGCGCCGGGAAGACTGAATGGTAGTTTTGACACCGGGGTCTGCGTCAGGTTGCGCAGACCCGACAAGCCCGCGGAAGCGGAATCACAGACGTAACGAGTGAGGCAGGACCGATGAGCGGACGTCACAGCGGCGGGACAACCGGGGCGCCGCGCATTTCAGCGCTGCCCAAGACCCTGAAACTAATCTTCAAACTGGCTCCGCGGCAGCTCAACGACGAGATTGCCCTGGCTAAAGTCGAGATCAAGCGCAAGGGCATCCAAGTCGGCGTTGCCGCCGCCGTTCTCGCCGTCGCCCTTATATTCGTCGCCTTCCTCGTCATTGGCCTTATTGTCGCCGCCATCATGGGTCTCGCCACGATTATGCCGGCCTGGCTCGCCGCCCTGCTGGTCTGCGCCGTCTTCCTGCTGATTGCCGCGATAGCCGGCCTGGTAGGTGTCAACAAATTCAAAAAGGCCATGCCGCTGGTCCCGGCCGACACCATCCGCGGCCTCAAGTACGACCTTGGCATCGCCAAGGAGGGCTCCGCTTTCGATGCTGCCCTGCTGGATCCTTCGTCCGCTCAGTTCAAGGCCGCGAAGGCCGCGAAGGCTGAGGCCGCAGCCAAGGCCAAAGCTGAGAAGGAAGCGAAGAAAGCCGCCGAGCCCGACTTCGGTCCGCCGCCCACGGAATCGGAACTGCGACGCCGGCTGGACCAGCGCCGGGCCCATCTCACCGGGGTCCGTGATGAACTCAATGCTGAACTCGACGTCAAGCCCCAGGCGCGGGCCCTGCTGACCGCGGCGCAGGCGAAGCTGCAGAACGGCAAGGAACAGCTCGGCGGCAAGGTCGCAGGGTTCCGCTCCGCCGTCGGGCACACTCCGGCAAGCAGTGCGGTGCCGGATGGCAGCCCGACCGGAGCGGCGGGCATGGCAGCCGACTTGGGACAGCGGTGGAAGCCGCTCGTCGCGTTGGCCGCCTCGGCCGCCGCGATGGTATTCCTGCTGCGCAAACTACTCAAAGGTTAGGCAGACCGCTGAACTGCAACGTCCGCACGTTGCCGGCCAGGGAAAGGGGGATTCGATGAGGTTCATCGGCGCTGGAGCCCGGCCTGGTCAGCCCCAGACCCACCACGACAGGGTCTTCACCATCCCCAACGTGTTGACCGTGGTCCGGTTCCTTGGCGTCCCGCTGTTCATCTGGCTCGTCCTCGGGGCGCAGGAGTATGGCTTTGCTGCCCTCGTCCTGGCGGTCATGGGCAGCACCGACTGGGTGGACGGCTACGTTGCCCGCCGCTACGACCAGATGTCCCACCTGGGGCGGGTTATGGATCCCATCGCGGACCGGCTGGCGCTGATTGCCGTTGCCGTGACGCTCGTGATCGCCGGGGTTGTGCAGTGGTGGTACCTCGCGGCCCTCCTTATCCCGGACGGCGTCCTGCTGACCTTGTCGCTGTACTACTTCCACAGCCACCCTGACCTGCCCGTCAGCCGGATTGGCAAGGTCCGGACTGCCCTGCTGCTGCTTGGAACGCCGCTGCTTGTGCTCGCGAAGCTCCCTGTTCCGGGCGCCGGCATCTACCTCGTCGCAGCCTGGATCTGCCTCGGGCTGGGCCTCGTGGGTCACTGGATCGCCGCCTACAACTATTTCTGGGCCATCATCCGCAAGGGGACCGCAGTCAAGGACCACACACCCGACGTCGACGGCGGCACTCCCTAATGGTGTGGTTCGCTGTCCTGCTGGCCGTCCTCGGTGCGTTTTGCCTCGCCATCGGCGCCCAGCGCCAAGGCAGCGCCGTCAAGGCGGACACCGGGGGACTGGCCCTGAGCAGTCATGGCCTGCTCCGGCTGCTCCGCAGCCGGCGCTGGGTGTTTGGCCTGCTGCTGCTGACCGTGGGCATGGCGATGAACGCCGTCGCCCTCGTCATGGCGCCGCTGACCGTGGTCCAGCCGATCGGGGCGATTGCCCTGGTCATCACCACCATCGTCAACGCCAAGGACCAGGGGTTGAGCATCAACCGGGCCACTGTGGTGGCCATCTCCGCCTGCGTCACGGGCTCGGCAATGTTTGTGCTCCTGGCCGTCAACGTGACCCAGGAGAACCACCAGGTCAGTTCCTCCGATGAGCTAACCATTGTGCTCCTGCTCGCCCTGGGTGTTGGTGTGTTCGGGACACTGACCGTGATGTTTAAACACCGGATGAGCGCCTTCGTCTACATCCTCGGCGCCGGTATCCTGTTCGGCTTTGTTGCCGTCTTGACCCGCATCATCGGCAGGCACATCCTGGACCCGAACGGGCTCGTTTTGCTGAACGTGCCGTGGTACTCGGTGGTCGCCATCGCTGCTGCCGGCGGACTGGGCTCCTGGTTCGTCCAGAACGCGTACTCCGGCGGTCCGCCGGACCTCGTGATTGCCGGGCTGACTGTGATAGACCCGATCGTTGGCATCGCGATCGGGATCACGATCCTGGGTGAGCTGCGCGCCGACGTGCATGCCGTGACTGCGATGGCGATGGGTGTGGCCGGTTCGCTTGCTATCGTGGGAGTGATCGCCTTGTCCAGGCACCATCCCGAAGTCACCAAGCGCAAGAGGGAAGCGCGGAAGGCCGAAGGGCGCGTGTCCTAGGACATCAACCAGAACTCAGCAGCAGGCCAGGTACGCCTCTGCCGTTGGCCAGCCGGCCACCCCCAACCCAGCTGCCCTCACCGTGACCACCAGGAGCTCTCCACGTGACCATGCCTGACAACCAGCACCCGCTGACCATCCTGATTGCCGCGGACACCTATCCGCCCCACGTCAATGGCGCTGCCATGTTCGGCTACCGCCTGGCCAAGGGCATGAAGGCACGCGGTCACGACGTTCACGTCCTTGCCTGCCGCCCGGACACAGGCGGGAGTTACACCGAATTCTGCGAGGAAGGTACGGTCCACCGGATCCGCTCGCACTCAGTGCCCACGCACGAATACTTCCGGATCACGTTCCCCTGGGAGATCAAAAAGGAAATCAGCCTGCTGTTCGACCGGATCAAGCCAGATGTGGTGCACATCCAAAGCCACTACATGATCGGCGAGCATGTGCTCTACGAGGCACTCAAACGCGGCATCCGGGTTGTGGCGACCAACCACTTTATGCCCGAGAACCTGAACCCGTTCCTGCCGTTCCCGCAGTGGTTCAAGAACATTGTGGGGCGCATTTCCTGGAAGGACATGGGGAAGGTCATGGGCCAGGCCGACGTCGTCACCACCCCGACCCCGCTGGCCGCCCAGGCAATGCACGAGCACGCCTTCCTGCGCAAGGTGCTGCCGCTTTCCAACGGCATCGACTCCGCCGCCTACGAACTCAAACCCGGCGAGGAGTTGGTGCGCCACGCCAGCCCCACAGCACTGTTCGTGGGCCGGCTGGCCGAGGAAAAGCACATTGACGTCCTCATCGATGCTGTTGCGAAGACACCCAAGGAACTTGACGTTCACCTCGAGATTGTCGGCGGCGGCGAAGTGCGCCCGGCCCTTGAGGCGCAGGTTGCGCGGTTGGGCCTGCAGGGGCGGGTGAAGTTCCTCGGGCTGGCCAGTGACGCCGATCTCCGCAAGGCCTACCAGGCGGCGGATCTATTCTGCATGCCCGGCACGGCCGAACTGCAGTCCCTCGTGACGCTGGAAGCGATGTCGGCCTCCACCCCGGTCCTGCTGGCCGACGCCATGGCGTTGCCGCACCTGGTGCACGACGGCGAGAACGGCTACCTGTTTACACCCAATGACAGTGACGACCTGGCAGCCAAGATGGTCCGGGTATTGTCGCTGCCCGCGGACGAGTTGGCGGCGATGGGCAAGGCGAGCCGGGGAATGGTGGAAAGCCACAGCCTCGAACGCACCCTCCGGTGCTTCGAAGACCTTTACCGTGGCGCGAGCTACGACGACCTCGTTGTCTGATCCGGGACACTACTATTGCTAGAGTGATTTTGCCCGGAAAGCGAACGGCCCTCAGGCCGGAAACGTTTTCCTGGCCCACGGGGCTATAGCTCAGCTGGTTAGAGCGCGGGACTCATAATCCTAAGGTCCTCGGTTCAAGTCCGAGTAGCCCTACCTTTAAGCGGGACCCTGCCGGGCCCGCATCCACGGGAGCCGTGGCCGGCGTGACAGCGCCAGCCACGGCTCCTGTTTTTGCCCGGCCCCTCTCGACTGCCCGGCCCCTGTTGATTGCCCGCTTCCGCGCGGCCTCTCTTTGCCTGGCTCCGTCACCGGCAGCTTGGTACGGGATGAAAGTATGACCTCTCCTGCACTGAGCTATGGCCTGCGTCACTTGCGGTGCTCCCGAGCGGTGCGGTAAGTTACTCGTGAGTAACATCCTGCCGCGCAACGCCCGCGCCATCCTGGCCGCTGCTGATCCCACGTGAAGGAACACCATGTCCAAAGCTGACATCGACATCAAAAACCTCCCCTACGCCGACGGCGACTTCTTCGCGTTCGAGCAGCTGCTCAGCGGCAAGGAGCGGGACCGGCTCGCGGAGGTCCGGGAGTTCCTGGCCCGCGAAGTCAAACCGATCGCCGTTGACTGCTGGAACCGCGGGGAATTCCCGATGGACCTGATTCCTAAGCTTGCCGAGATTGATCTGGTCAGCCCGGTCCGGCGGCAGGGGTACTCCAACCTCTTCGCGGGAATTATGCACGCCGAGGCAACCCGCGCTGACACGTCCATTGCCACGTTTATGGGCGTCCATGACGGACTCTTTACCGGGTCCATTGAGGCGCTGGCCTCACAGGAGCAGCAGGACGCGTGGCTACCGGACATCTATTCGCTCAAAAAGATCGGCGCTTTTGGCCTCACCGAGCCCCTCGGCGGATCCGATGTTGCAGGCGGCACAAGAACGACTGCACGCCGGGAGGGAGACAGCTGGATCCTGAACGGAGCAAAGCGCTGGATCGGCAACGCCACGTTCTCGGACTGGGTGGTTATTTACGCCCGGGACCTTGCCGACAACCAGGTGAAAGGTTTCCTGGTGGACACTAAGACTGAAGGCTACCGCGCCACTAAGATCGAGAACAAGATCTCGCTGCGCACTGTCCAGAACGCCGACATCACCCTAGAGAACGTAGTGGTGCCGGAATTCTTCAAGCTCGCGAACGCCAACAGCTTCCGCGACACGAACAAGGTCCTCAAGGTCACCCGCCTTGCCGTTGCCTGGCAGGCGGTGGGCCAGCAGCTCGCGGCCTTCGACGTGGCGCGCCGTTACGCTGTGGAACGCAGCCAGTTCGGGCGTCCGATCGCTTCCTTCCAGCTGGTGCAGCACCAGCTCGTGCAGATTCTCGGCAACGCCGTCAGCTCGATGGGTATGATGGTCCGCCTCTCCCAGCTGGAGGACCTGGGCCAGGCCAAGGACGAGCAGTCTGCCCTGGCCAAGGCGTTCACCACCGCACGTATGCGTGAGAGTGTGGCGTTGGGCCGCGGCATTCTCGGCGGCAACGGGATTGTGACCGACTATGAGATGGCCAAGGTCTTCTCCGATGCCGAGGCCATCTATTCCTACGAGGGCACCCACGAGATCAACACCCTCGTCACCGGCCGAGCGATCACAGGCATCTCCGCGATCGTCTAGCCAGCGCGCGAAGCCACCTGCGCCAAGCTCGTCGGTGCAGGCGTGCTGCCCCGGCGGCCGCATCCCCGTCCGGCGGCCGAACCCCGTCCGGCGGACGCATCCCCTGATCCGGACGGGGCCCTGGTCCGTCGGGTGCCGGCTTGACCCTTATCCGGGGGTGGGGTCCAACGGGGGGAGCAGGACGGAAGGCCGCAGGTCGGTCACGAAGGCCAGTGGATTAAGATAACTATCGGCGCGTCGGACTCCCCAATGGACGCACGGTCCCGGCGTGCAATGGCCGGGCTGGATCCAGCCCAGGACAGCTCCCTCCGCGACGGCGGCACCATCCTTCAAATCGCTGCGCACCGCCTCGAAGCTGCTTCTGAGCCCATTGCCGTGATCCACGGTGATCACCGGACGATCCACAACGATGCCGACAAAGCTCACCCGGCCGGCGGCCGGCGAGGTGACCGGGGCGTCCGCGTCCGAAGCCTGAAGATCCACCCCGCGGTGGCCGCCCAGCCACGGCTTCGCCGGCGGATCAAAGCCGCGCAGGACGGCAGGGGCGGGGTGCAGCGGCCAGCTCCACCCGGCGGCCACCCCGGGACTGCTGGCGGCAGGACTGCCACCGGCAGGACCGCCGGCGGGACCCGGGACGGCGGCGGCCGCCGCGGGGGAGATGGCCAACACAACGGCGAACAGGGCGGCGCGATGCATCCGACGTTTCATGTTCCAAGCCTGCAACCGCCCCCGGACCGAAGGAAGCGCTGCCGGGTGTTATGTGGATAGCGCAGCCGGGGCTCCCGTACGGCGGCTCCTCGGCCGCGGCGACCTCAAATCCGCAACCCGCCGGCCACCAGGCATAGGGCCCCGGGCGGCAAGTTTCGGGCTCGCCCGCAGCCCCTCCCGGTGCGGGGAAGCCGTCCGGTTTTACACCGTCCCTGTAGTACACTTGGTGGAGCAGTTTGCTGTGCCCTCACGCTTGAGCAAGGTACTTGTTCAGGCCGGCACGCCTCATTCAGGGGTGCGGGGAAGCAGCGCTGACTACGCGTATCCAGCCCGGCTTATTGGAAGCTTAAACCCTTCAGATGAGCTGGACTGCGCCTCTTTCGGTCCGGGCCAGTGGTTCGGAGAAGAAGCGCAGTGGATGCCAGGAGCACCGCCCGCCTGGGTGTTGCTAATCAACCGTCAACTAGTGGCAGGGTAAGAGATCCCATGGGCTCTCTCATGAATGACCTGCCGGAAGGAGCGCCGGCATGCCCGTCGTAACTATGCGCCAGCTGCTTGACAGCGGCGTCCACTTTGGACACCAGACCCGCCGTTGGAACCCGAAGATGAAGCGTTTCATCTTCACGGAGCGCAACGGCATCTACATCATTGACCTGCAGCAGTCGCTGTCCTACATCGACCGTGCCTTTGAGTTCGTGAAGGCCACCGTTGCACACGGCGGCACCGTTCTTTTCGTTGGCACCAAGAAGCAGGCGCAGGAATCCATCGCCGAGCAGGCCACCCGCGTGGGCCAGCCCTACGTCAACCAGCGTTGGCTTGGCGGTATGCTGACCAACTTCCAGACGGTCTCCAAGCGCATCCAGCGCATGAAGGAACTCGAAGAGATTGACTTCGACGACGTCGCCGGTTCGGCGTACACCAAGAAGGAACTGCTGCTCCTTCGCCGCGAACTGACCAAGCTGGAAACCAACCTCGGTGGTATCCGCAACCTGACCAAGGCGCCGTCCGCGCTGTGGATCGTTGACACCAAGAAAGAACACCTTGCTGTCGACGAAGCCAAGAAGCTGAACATCCCGGTGGTGGCCATCCTGGACACCAACTGCGATCCCGACGAAGTCGACTTCCCGATCCCGGGCAACGACGACGCCATCCGCTCCGTCAACCTGCTGACCCGCGTTGTTGCCGACGCCGTTGCTGAAGGCCTCATCGCCCGCAACCAGCGCGCCACCGGCACCACGGAAGCTCCCGAAGAGCCGCTGGCCGAGTGGGAGCGCGAGCTCCTCGAAGGCAACAAGGCCGAAGCTGCTGCTGCTGCTGAAGCCGCACCGGTTGCCGAAGCTGCTGCTGCTGCTGAAGCCGCACCGGTTGCCGAAGCTGCTGCTGAAGCCGCACCGGTTGCCGAAGCTGCTGCTGCTGAAGAGGCGCCGGTTGCCGACGCTGCTGCGGCCGACGAAGCCAAGTAGTCAGACAAATAAATTCGGATCTCCCCGCACGCTCTCCGCAGCGCAGGGGAACTGACAGGATGGCGGCTCACCTGGTGAGCTGCCGTCCTGTCGGTCCGTACACCACCCATAATTTCTAGACAGAGGGGTTCACATGGCGAACTACACTGCCGCTGATATCAAGGCTCTGCGCGAGCGCACTGGCGCCGGCATGATGGATGTCAAGAAGGCTCTTGACGAGGCCAACGGCGATGCCGAGAAGGCAATCGAAATCATCCGCATCAAGGGCCTCAAGGGCGCTACCAAGCGCGAAGGCCGTTCCACCGCTGAGGGCTTGGTTGCTGCCAAGGTCGCCGGCGGCGTCGGCGTAATGATTGAAGTCAACTGCGAGACGGACTTCGTCGCGAAGGCTGACAAGTTCATCCAGCTGGCCGATAAGGTTCTGGCCGTTGCAGTCGAGTCCGGCGCCGCCGACCTCGAGACCCTGCTGGCCACCGAAGTTGACGGCAAGCCGCTCTCCGAGGTTGTTATCGAAGAGGGCGCCGTGCTGGGCGAGAAGGTTGTTGTCCGCCGGATTTCCCGCGTTGAGGGTGCCACGGTCGACGCTTACCTGCACAAGACCTCCAAGGATCTCCCGGCCCAGGTCGGCGTCCTGTTCGCAGTTGACGGCGAAGGCGAGACGGCAGACACCGCAGCCCACGACGTCGCCGTTCACATCGCCGCGATGTCCCCGAACTACCTTTCCCGCGAGGATGTGCCGGCCGAGCTCGTTGAGTCGGAGCGGCGCATCGCCGAAGAGACGGCTAAGGCTGAAGGCAAGCCCGAGGCAGCAATGACCAAGATTGTGGAAGGCCGGGTTACCGGTTTCTACAAGGGCGAGGTCCTCCTTGACCAGTCGTTCGCCAAAGACGCCAAGAAGTCTGTTGCGCAGGTCCTCACCGAGGCCGGCGTCAAGGGCACCGCGTTCACGCGCTTCCGCGTCGGTTCCTAGCCAGACACCCGTCTGACCCTCGTCAGACACGCAAAAGGGGTGGCCACTGCGGTGGCCACCCCTTTTGTATGCAGGCCCAGTGTTATGCACCCTGCACGCGCCCTGGTGACCCCCGGGCGAATCCTGGCCCGGGGCGAGTCACGCCTTTGGCCCCGGGCACGATAACCTAGCTCAGAGCTCACCAACGGGAAGGCACCATGGAAACCGTCACCACTTCAGCCCAGCCAAAGAAGAGCAGGCGCCGTGTCCTGTTGAAGCTCTCCGGCGAGGTCTTCGGGGGCGGCAAGCTCGGCGTTGACCCGGATACCGTCCGCGGCGTGGCCAAGCAGATCGCCGCGGCAGTGCCCGACGTCGAGGTTGCCATCGTCGTCGGTGGCGGAAACTTTTTCCGCGGAGCCGAACTCTCGCAGAGCGGCATGGACAGGTCCCGGGCCGACTATATGGGCATGCTTGGCACGGTGATGAACTGCCTGGCCCTCCAGGACTTCCTGGAGCAGGCCGGCGTCGAAACCCGGGTCCAAAGCGCCATCACCATGGGCCAGGTCGCTGAGGCGTACATTCCGCGCCGCGCCATCCGCCACATGGAAAAGGGCCGTGTTGTCATCTTCGGCGCCGGTGCGGGCCTGCCGTACTTCTCCACCGACACAGTGGCCGCCCAGCGCGCCCTGGAGGTCCACGCCGACGTCGTCCTGATGGCCAAAAGCGGCGTCGACGGCGTCTATACGGCGGACCCGAAGAAAGACCCCACGGCCGAGAAGCTGCACCACCTCAGCTACGACGAAGCCCTCCGCCGGGACATCCGTGTGATGGACCAGACGGCCATGACCATGTGCAAGGATAACAACCTCACCATGGTGGTGTTCGGGATGGAAGGTGATGGCAACGTCACCCGCGCCATTCTGGGCGAGGACCTGGGCACCGTCGTCAGTCCCTAGCAACGGCTAGGATGTTTCGAGGACAGTTCCGCCCCCGCAGTGCGGGGAAGTAGTCGGAACACAACAGCACCCCGCCAGTGGCGGGTGTACCAATTTCTGAGGAGAGATCGTGATCGAAGAAACCTTGCTCGAAGCCGGGGAAAAGATGGACAAGGCGATTGAGGTAGCCAAGGAAGACTTCGCCTCGATCCGCACTGGCCGCGCCAACCCGGGCCTCTACAACAAAGTCCTGGTGGACTACTACGGTTCGCCTACGCCGTTGCAGCAGCTGGCTTCCTTTGCCATCCCGGATGCCCGCACCATCCTGATCACGCCGTTCGACAAGAGCGCACTGCGCGAGATCGAGCGTGCCCTCAGCGACTCCGAGGTGGGCGCCAATCCCTCCAATGACGGCAGCGTCATCCGGATCACCATCCCCGATCTCACCCAGGAACGCCGCAAGGAATACGTCAAGATCGTCAAGACCAAGGGTGAGGATGCCAAGGTGTCCATCCGCAACATCCGCCGCAAAGCCAAGGAAACGCTGGACAAGCTGGTCAAGGACGGCGAAGCCGGCGAGGACGAGGGCAACCGCGGCGAAAAAGAACTCGACGCCATGACCAAGGCCCACGTCGACGGTATCGATGATCTGCTCAAGCGCAAGGAAGCCGAGCTGCTCGAGGTCTAATGACGCAGGAACAGGGGGAACCCGGAGCTGATATCCGGGTTCGGCGGAAGCAGCGGACAAACCCGACGCCGAAAGCCGGCAGGAATCTACCCGCCGCGATTGTGGTGGGTCTTGGGATGCTCTTTTTTGTCCTGGGCGGGCTGCTGTTCCTGCCGCTGGGTTTTGTCCTGATCGTCACGGCCTTTGGCGTTTTCGGCGTCTGGGAAGTCTTTCGGGCGCTGGAAGCCTCGGGCACCAGGGTGCCGATCGTCCCGGTGATGATCGGCACCGCGGCGATGCCCGTATCCTCCTACTTTGGCGGCGTCGAGAGCCTCCTGTTCGCCATGATGCTCAGCAGCGTAGCGGCGCTGTTGTGGCGGTCCCTGGACGGTGCCGCCGGTTCCGCGCGGAGCATCTTCGCCGGAGTCTTCACCCTGGCCTGGATCCCGTTTATGATCAGCTTCGCCGTGTTGCCGCTGCATACCGTGGCGGGCGAAACGCCGGTGGGGCTCTGGCCGGACGGCCTCATTCCCCCCGGCGCCTGGCAGATTGCCACCCTGCTGTTGCTGGTGGTCGCGAATGACACCTTCGGATACCTCGTCGGCGCTTCGATCGGCAAGCACCCGATGGCACCGAAAATCAGTCCCAAAAAGAGCTGGGAGGGCTTCGCCGGGTCCATCGCCGGTGCCACGCTTGTGGGGGTGCTCGCCGCCGTCTACGTGCTGGACGAGCCCTGGTGGTTCGGTGCGGCGCTGGCTGCGGGCATGGTGGCCGCAGCAACAGCCGGGGACCTCTCCGAGTCCATGGTCAAACGCGAACTGGGGATCAAGGACATGAGCAGTATCCTGCCCGGGCACGGCGGGGTCATGGACCGGCTGGACTCGATCGTCTTCGCTTCCCCGGCGGCGTTTATCCTTTACTCACTCTTTGCCGGCGCGTGAGGCTGTCAATCTTCCACCCTCCGGCCCCTAGAATGGGGCCGGGCAAACCAGCCGAACGGCATTGAAGGAACAACAGTTACAGTGGACATTCAACGGCAGATTCCTGCTTCTTTTGACCGCGTGGAGCGGAACCAGTACGGCTACAACGCCAAGCAGGTGGACCAGTTTATGCAGCGCGCCCGGGTTTCCTTCGAATCTCCCCGGTCCGCCGGGCGGCCGGTCAAGAGCGCCGATGTCCGTGCCGTCTCCTTTGACCCCGTTAAGGCCGGCTATGCTGCAGCAGCCGTGGACGCGGCCCTGGACCGGCTTGAGGACGCCCTCGCCGTGCGGGAACGCGACGAGCTTGTCCTCGAACGTGGCGAGGACGCCTGGCTCCGCGAGATCGGCCGGCTCGCCGGAATGCTCCGTGGCCGGCTGCACCGCCCCGACGGCCAGCGCTTCCGGCGCCCGGCGAAGGTCAAAGCCCGCAGCTACAACACCAGCGACGTGGATGACCTGTGCCACGCGCTGATCGGCTACCTGGAAAAAGACAAGCCGCTGAGCGTGGACAATGTCCGCCGAGCTGTCTTCCGCCCCGCCGTCGGCAAGGATGGCTACGAGGAAAACCAGGTGGACGCTTTCCTGGACCGGGCCGTAGAGCTAATGGCCGCAATCGACTGAGCGTTTTCAGCGCTCCGTGACCAGCGGCCGCTCAGGGGTGTGCAGGCGCGTCATAAGCCGGGTGACGGTCCGCGGCACTCTGTTCCGGGTGGCCCGGGAAACCAGGATTATCACGGCAAACGCGGCCGGCACCGTCCAGGCCGCCGGCTGCGCCAGCCAATCGGGGGTACCCCGGGCGCCCAGCACGGACCCCGCCACCATCGCCCCGCCGCACAACACTGACCCTGCGGTCATACCGGCGATCGCCCCGGCGTCGGTCAGCCCGCGCCACCAAATGCCCAGCAGAAGCACCGGGCACAGTGTGGATGCGGTGAAGGCAAAAACCAGCCCTACGCTGCCGGCAAGGGCAAGGGAACCCGTCATCGACGCGATTCCCAGCGGGACCACTGCCGACAGCACTGCCGCCCGCCGGAAGCCTTTGACACTGCCGCCGAAGAGGTCCTGGCTGATCACGCCTGCGAGCGAAACCACCAGTCCGGACGTCGTGGACAGGAACGCGGCAAAAGCCCCGGCCACCACAAGGGCGGACAACAGATCACCGGCCATGCCGCCCACAAGCTCCCGGGGAAGCAGCAGCACCAGGGCATCGGCCTGGCCGCTCTGCGCCAACTCCGGCGCGAACATCCGGCCGATCAGCCCGTACGCCGTCGGGAAGAGGTAGAAGACCGACAGCAAACCCAGCACTATCAGGGTGGTGCGGCGGGCCGACTGCCCGTCGGGGTTGGTATAAAAGCGCACCAGTACGTGGGGCAGCCCGAGGGTCCCGAACAGCAGCGCGACCAGCAGCGAGACGTTCTGGTAAAGCCCCGCCGGCGCCGCGCCCGTCGGGTTCGCGGGTGCCGGGGCCACAGCCGGTGTCCCGGAGTCCGCCAGCACAAAAAAGACAAAGAGGATGGGCACTGCCAGTGCCGTCAGTTTCAGCCAGTACTGGAACGCCTGGACAAAGGTAATGGACCGCATTCCACCGGACACCACGGTGACGCAGACGACGGCGACCACCGCCACCATCCCTACCCAAGAGGGCAGCCCGGTGGTAATTCGGATGGCCAGCGCCGCGCCGTGGAGTTGCGGAACGATGTACAGCCAGCCGACCACCACAACGACGACGCTCGTGACGCTGCGGACCACCCGGGAGTCGAGCCGCGCTTCGGTGAAATCGGGAATGGTGTACGCACCGGAGCGACGAAGCGGGCCGGCGACAAAAAGGAGCAACATCAGGTATCCGGCCGTGTACCCCACCGGGAACCACAGCGCGTCCGTGCCGGAGAGCAGGATGAGTCCGGCGACGCCGAGGAAGCTCGCCGCCGAAAGATATTCACCGCCGATCGCCGAGGCGTTCCACCAGGGCCGGACAGTACGGGAGGCCACATAAAAATCCCCGGTGGTGCGCGAGATCCGCAGCCCATAGAAGCCGATGGCGGCTGTGGCCAGCGAGACGGCGGCAAAGGCCGCGATGCCAACGACGGGGTTCACGGGTGCCTCACTTGTCTCCGACGAGATCCCGGTAGCGGGCCTCGTTCCTGGCCGCCGTCCGGACATACAGCCAGGCGCTGAGCCCGATGACCGGATAAATCCCGGCGCCGAGCAGCACCCAGTCGAAGGGCAGGCCCAGGATCGTTGAGTCAGCGAGGCCGGGGACCAGACCCAGCATCAGCGGGAATGCAACCAGGATCAGCAGGAAGCCTGCGGCCACCACCACCGCAAGCCGCAACTGCGAGCGGATCAGCGAACGGACAAAAACCTGCCCAGCATCGGATTCCTCCGCGGCGTCGCGCGAATCGGCGCCCGGCAGTGCAGCCGGCGGTAAGCCGGCGCCGGGTGTGGTGTTGCGGGGCGCTGTGACTCGGACCCGGGTCATGACTGGGGACGGATTCGGGTCGCCTCAAGTTTTTCCCGCACCGCGGGCAGATGCCGCCTGCTGATGGGCAGTTCGGCCCCCGCGACGGTGACGCTCGGCCGGGCGGCCGCGAGTTTCATGTGGCTGACATGCTTGAGCGCGATGAGGTAGGAACGGTGGATGCGCAGGTACCCGGCTTCGGCCCACTGCTGTTCCAGATCGGCCAGCGGTACCCGGATGAGGTAGCTTGCGTCGGTGGTATGCAGCCTGGCGTAGTCTCCCTGGGCCTGGACATAGGTGACGTCTTCGCGGCGGATCATCTTGGTGGTGCCGCCGAGGTCAACGGTGATCATTTCCGGCCGCGGTGCGCCGTCCTTGAGCAACTCGCTGATCCTGCCTATCGACTTCGCCAGCCGCTCGGCCCGGACGGGTTTGAGCAGATAGTCGACGGCGGCCAACTCGAACGCTTCCAGCGCGCAGTCCTCGTCGGCCGTGACAAAAACGATCGCGGGAGGCTTGCTGCTGCGGGCGATGACGCGGGCGATATCCAGGCCGGAGACCGCGGGCATGTGGATGTCGAGGAAGACGGCGTCGACCTCCTCGGCCTCGAGGGCGCGCAGAGCCTGGGCACCGGAGGAAGCCCGGAAGATAGCGCCGATTCGGTCATCCCGGCCGAGCAGGAAGGCAAGTTCCTCAACGGCGGGCAACTCGTCGTCGGCGACGAGGACGTTAATCATGGCTCAAGACTACTGCCGACGGCATTTGGGTCCCGGTCAGGCGTCGTGGCGAGGCTGGGATTTAGGCACGCGCATCGTGATCAAGGTGCCTTCCCCGGGCGCCGTGTCGATGACCAGCCCGTAGTCGTCGCCGTAAACCTGCCGCAGCCGGGCGTCAACGTTGCGCAGCCCAACATGGTCTCCCTCGCCGTGCCCGGCGAGCATAGTCCGCAGCTGGTCCGGATCCATGCCCACGCCGTCGTCCTCGATGGTCACCTCGGCGAAGGCGCCGGAGTCGTGCGCCGTGATGGCGATGTGGCCGGGGCCCTCCTTGGCTTCGAGACCGTGCCGGACGGCGTTTTCCACCAGCGGCTGCAGGCTCAGGAAGGGGATGACGGTGCTGAGCACTTCGGGGGCGATCCGGAGGCTCACCTGGACGCGGTCGCCGAACCGGGCCCGCTCCAGCAGCAGGTAACGGTCGATGCAGCGCAGTTCCTCGGCGAGGGTGGTGAAGTCACCATGCCGGCGGAAGGAGTAGCGGGTGAAATCTGCGAACTCCACCACCAGTTCACGGGCCCGGACCGGGTCGGTGTTGATAAACGAAGCGATCGCGTTCAGCGAGTTGTAGATGAAGTGCGGGCTGATCTGGGCCCGGAGTGCCCGCACCTCTGCCTCCATCAGGAGCGTGCGGGAGGCGTCGAGTTCGGCCAGCTCCACCTGCGTGGCCACCCAGTCGGCTACTTCGCTGGTGGCCCGGACCAGCCCTGCGCCGGCCGCCGGGGCAAAAGCGGCCACGACGCCCACTACCCGGGCCCCGGCCTTGATCGGGGCAATCACCGCGGCGCGTTCCACCTCCGGCCGGGTGCTCACGGAGCCCTTGTTTTGTGCAAGTTCCTGCAGTTCACCCGCCGGGATCACAGCGGTGTGGCCGCCGGCGAGCACGCCGGACGCCAGCTCCATCAGCAGCGGCTCAAGCTCCTCGCCGGCACCGTCCCACGCGAGCACGCCGGCAGCGTCGGTGATCGCCAGCGCGTCGCAGCCCAGCAGGTTGCGCAGCTGCCGGCTCGCCTTCGCGGCACCGGCAGGGTTAAGCCCCGTCCGCAGGTGCTGGCCGGCGCGCGACGCCGTATGCAGCGTCTTGTAGGTGGCCCGCTCCGCGTCGGTGCCAAGCTCCCGGAAGGAGCGGAGCACCTTTAATCCGACGGCGACGACGACGGCGATCGCCGCCGCGATCACGGCGATGGCGGCGGTGATGAACAGCGGAGAGTCGGGCATGGGCCCAGCGTATCGCGGCGCAGGACGGGCAGGGGCAGGTGAGGCTCCCGACGGTCCTGCCGGCACCGCTGAGCGCAGCATCCCGACCGTTGAGCGACGCACGGTACTACGGTTCTGGCATGTAAGGCACGTCACGGGAGACAGTGATTGCAGTCACATTGGCCGGAGGGCTGTTCGGAGCAGGCCAGGGCAGCCGGTGTGGACTCAAATCTCTCAATGAGGAGGAACGATGGGTCACGAAGCCCAAAATACGGACGCCGCGGCGGCCGTGGACTTCAAGGAAGTCCAGTCGACCGAGCGGTTCCAGGAACTGCGCAAACGTCACCGCAGCTTTGTCTTTCCGATGGCCATTGCTTTCCTGCTCTGGTACTTCGCCTACGTCCTGCTAGCCGACTACGCGGCAGGGTTTATGTCCATCAAGCTATGGGGCAACATCAACGTTGGCCTGGTCATGGGGCTGGCGCAGTTCGTGACCACCTTCGCTATCACCGGCTGGTACGTCAGTTACTCAAACCGCCGGCTCGACCCGATCGCCGCAGAAATCCGCCACGAAATCGAAGGCCACGAATTCGATAAAAACGGCAACCAGATCACCGGAGTAACAAAATGACGCTTATGGTTCCCGCAGTCAACGTTGCGGATCTCAAGGACACCACCCTGCTCAACATGGGCATCTTCGCGGTGTTTGTGGCAATCACCATGGTGATCGTGATCAAGGCCAGCCGCAATAACAAAACGGCCGCAGACTACTACGCGGCCGGACGGTCCTTCACCGGCCCGCAGAACGGCACCGCCATCGCCGGCGACTACCTCTCGGCGGCTTCCTTCCTGGGCATCACCGGGGCCATTGCCATCAACGGCTATGACGGTTTTATGTACTCAATCGGTTTCCTCGTCGCGTGGCTCGTCGCGCTGCTGCTCGTCGCTGAGCTGCTGCGCAACACCGGCAAGTTCACCATGGCCGATGTGCTCTCCTTCCGGCTCAAGCAGCGCCCGGTGCGGATTGCGGCAGCCATCTCCACCCTCGCCGTCTGCTTCTTTTACCTCCTCGCACAAATGGCCGGAGCGGGCAGCCTGATTTCCCTGCTGCTGGGCATCAGCGACTGGGGCGGACAGGCCCTGGTGATCATCGTCGTCGGCGCCCTGATGATCATGTACGTACTGATCGGCGGTATGAAGGGCACCACCTGGGTCCAGATCATCAAGGCCATGCTCCTGATCGCAGGTGCCGCCGTGATGACCTTCTGGGTCCTCGCCATCTACGGTTTCAACCTCTCCGACCTGCTCGGTGGAGCGGTGGAAACCTCGGGCAACCCGAACATGCTCAACCCGGGCCTGCAGTACGGCAAGTCCGAGACCTCCAAGCTCGACTTTATGTCCCTGGGCCTGGCCCTGGTGCTTGGTACCGCGGCCCTGCCCCACGTGCTGATGCGTTTCTACACGGTTCCCACCGCCAAGGAAGCCCGCAAGTCCGTGGTCTGGTCCATCGGGCTGATCGGCGTGTTCTACCTGTTCACCCTGGTCCTGGGCTACGGCGCCGCTGCGCTCGTGGGCGCTGACACGATCAAGTCCGCCCCCGGCGGGGTCAACTCGGCAGCACCGCTGCTGGCATTCCACCTGGGTGGACCGCTGCTGCTCGGCTTTATCTCCGCGGTGGCCTTCGCCACCATCCTGGCCGTCGTCGCCGGGCTGACAATCACCGCGGCGGCATCGTTCGCGCACGACATCTACGCCAGCGTCATTGCCAAGGGCAAAGCCGACGCCGACACCGAAGTCAAGGTCGCCCGCCGCACCGTGGTGGTCATCGGCCTGCTGGCCATCGCCGGCGGCATTTTCGCCAACGGCCAGAATGTCGCATTCCTTGTGGCCCTCGCCTTCGCGGTGGCTGCCTCGGCCAACCTGCCCACCATCGTGTACTCGCTGTTCTGGCGCAAGTTCACCACCCAAGGCGCCATCTGGAGCATGTACGGCGGCCTGGGCTCGGCGATCATCCTGATCGCGCTGTCCCCGGTGGTCTCGGGTGCCAAGACGTCCATGATCCCGGGCGCCAACTTCGCGATCTTCCCGCTCAGCAACCCAGGCATCGTCTCCATCCCGCTCGCGTTTATCCTGGGCTGGATCGGTTCGGTGCTGGACAAGAATCTGGAAGACACCACCAAGCAGGCCGAAATGGAAGTCCGCTCCCTCACCGGGGTGGGCGCCGAAAAGGCCACCGACCACTAGTCATCAACAGCCGGCGGAACGTCGCCGGCCGGCAAGGCCAAGAGCCCCCGTGCCATCCGCACGGGGGCTCTTCCTGTGTGATCGTGCCAAGCCGGCGGCGTTCCGGGCGGGAACCCGGCGTCGGAAATGTCAGCCGTCGGCTGAGCCGCGTTCCAGCAGCGGCTGGATCCGGAACGGGATCATCTCGCTCATGGCCAGCGCGGTGTCCGTCCGGTCCACACCGCCGCAAGCCAGGATCTTTCCGTTGATCCGGAACAGATCCTCGGCATCGAGCGCCACGACCCGCAGCAGCAGGTCGGCCGATCCGGTGAGGCCGAAGCCCTCCAGGATCTCCGGGATGTCAGCCAATTCCACCGCCAGCTGGCCGAGCTTCTGCTGCTGGACGTGCACCGAAATGAATGCCATCAGGGGGTAGCCCAGCGAGGCCGGATTGATGCGGCGCTCAAAGGAGAGGAATACGTGTTTATTCTCCAGCTGGGCCATCCGGGCCTGCACGGTATTCCGTGAGAGACCCAGCTTCTGTGCCAGCGCAACCACGGTCCTGCGGGGGTCCCGCGCCAGGGCAGAAAGCAGGCGGGTGTCGGTGCCATCCAAGGGTTGCATAGTGCGCAAGATTAGCACGGTCCACTGCGGCCCGGCAGTGCAGAATGCTCAATTAACGTGCAGCCGGTTGTACCCAATGAGAGTTGTGAGTAGGGTCACAACTATCCGGGGCAACGGCGCCCGGGCGGCTGGCGCACACCGGGATCACGAGTCCCGAAAGTTCCGGTCAGACGACGTCAGAAGGTGCGGAAAACTGTGTTTACCGACGACGCGGGCAAGGGCGGCATTTCCGCCGGTGGCCCCGGAAACAGTGCAGAATCAAACAGGCGCTCGGGCGGGGACCTCCTCCAGCTCATCACCCCCGGGGGTGAACGCGTCAGCCATCCGGAGTTCGACCCCTGGGTCCAGGACGTCAGTGACGAGCAGCTCGGGTCGCTCTACGAGGACATGGTGGTGATCCGCCGGATCGACACCGAGGCAACCGCCCTGCAGCGCCAGGGCGAGCTGGCCCTGTGGCCCCCGCTGCTGGGCCAGGAAGCGTCCCAGATCGGCTCTGCCCGTGCCCTCCGCGACGACGACTTCGTCTTCCCCAGCTATCGCGACAACGGCGTCGCCTATTGCCGGGGCGTCAACCCGGAGGACATTGTCAAGGCCTGGCGGGGCAACGCGCTAGCGGGCTGGGACCCCTACACAGTCAACGTCGCAACCCAGCAGATCATCATCGGCGCCCAGACCCTGCACGCCACCGGCTACGCGATGGGAATCCAGAACGACGGCGCCGATTCAGTCGCCGTGGCGTACTTCGGTGACGGTGCCACGAGTGAGGGTGACGTCAACGAGGCCCTGGTGTTTGCCGCCAGCTTCCAGTCCCCGGTGATCTTCTTCTGCCAGAACAACCACTGGGCCATTTCCGAGCCGGTCCGGCTGCAGTCCCACATCCAGATCGCGGACCGTGCTGCAGGGTTCGGCATCCCCAGCATGCGGGTAGACGGCAACGACGTCCTGGCCGTGATGGCGGCAACCCGGATCGCCACCGACCGGGCGCGCCGCGGCGGCGGTCCTACCTTCATCGAGGCCGTCACCTACCGGATGGGTCCGCATACCACGGCCGATGACCCCACCAAGTACCGGGACGCCAACGAACTCGAGGACTGGGCCGCGAAGGACCCGATCGCCCGGTTGAAGTCACTGCTTGACCGCACGGGACTGCTCACCGCGGAACGTGAAACCGCCGTCGCCGCCAAGGCGGATGCGGTGGCCAAAGCGCTGCGGTCCGGGACCATCAACATGCCGGAGCCGGCGCCGATGGACATCTTCAAACACGTCTACAGCACCCCGCATTCCCCGCTGGAGCGCCAGCAGGACCACTATTCCCGTTACCTGGCTTCCTTCGGCGATCCCGCAGAGGCCGCTTCTGAAGAAGGTGCACGCTGATGACGCAGATGACCTTTGCCCGAGCCATCAATTCGGGCCTGCGCAAATCCCTCGAGAATGATCCCAAGGTGATCCTCATGGGCGAGGACAT
This sequence comes from Pseudarthrobacter sp. PH31-O2, assembly GCF_030063265.1. NCBI lineage: Bacteria > Bacillati > Actinomycetota > Actinomycetes > Micrococcales > Micrococcaceae > Pseudarthrobacter > Pseudarthrobacter sp. PH31-O2. The sequence continues at coordinate 347,626 of NZ_JASIST010000002.1, forward strand.
CGGCGCCCTCGGCGGTGTCTTCCGCGTCACCGACGGGCTGCAGAAGGATTTCGGCACGCACCGTGTTGTGGACACCCCGCTGGCCGAGTCCGGCATTATGGGCACAGCCGTAGGCCTGGCCTACCGCGGGTACCGCCCGGTGGTGGAAATCCAGTTCGACGGTTTTATCTACCCGGCGTTCGACCAGATCGTCAGCCAGGTCGCCAAGATGCACTACCGCACCCAGGGTGCGGTGAAGATGCCCATTACCATCAGGGTGCCGTTCGGCGGCGGCATCGGGTCCCCGGAACACCATTCCGAATCACCCGAGGCCTATTTCACGCACACCTCGGGCCTGCGTGTGATCTCCGTGTCCAACCCGCAGGACGCCTACACGATGATCCAGCAGGCCATCGCCTCGGATGATCCAGTGTTGTACTTCGAGCCCAAACGGCGTTACCACGACAAGGGCGAGGTGGACGAAAACCTGGAGCCCGCTGCCGCGTTGCCGATGGAAAAGGCCCGGGTGGTCACCGTGGGCACAGACGTCACCCTCGTGGCCTACGGCCCGCTGGTCAAGACTGCCAAAGACGCCGCCCTCGCCGCGGCGGACGAGGGTATTTCGATCGAGGTCATCGACCTGCGCTCACTGGCCCCGCTGGACTTCGCAACCCTGGAGGCCTCGGTCCGGAAGACCGGCCGGCTCGTTATCACCCACGAAGCGTCCCAGACCGGCGGAATCGGCGCCGAAGTCGCCGCGGGCATCACCGAACGCTGTTTCTACCATCTCGAGGCCGCCCCGGTCCGGGTAACAGGCTTCGACGTCCCCTACCCGTCCTCAAAGCTTGAAATGCACCATCTCCCGGGACTGGACCGCATCCTGGACGGCGTCGACCGTGCCCTGGGCCGCCACAACTCCCTGAGCGGACTGGAAGGATGAGCGCCACCATGATCAAGGAATTCAGGCTCCCGGACCTCGGTGAAGGTCTGACCGAATCGGAAATCGTCGCGTGGAGAGTCGCGGTGGGAGATACCGTCGCGCTCAACCAGATCATCGCGGAAGTGGAAACTGCCAAGGCCGTCGTCGAGCTCCCCTCGCCGTTCGCCGGCGTTATCACCGTGCTGCACGAACAGCCCGGCACCGTCGTCGAGGTGGGCAAAGCGATCGTTTCCTTCGAAGTGGAGGCCGACGCCGGCGAGGCAGCCGCCGACGGGGCAACCGCACCTGCCGCGCGCGAACCGAATCTCGTCGGTTACGGCGCCGTCCTGGAAGCCTCGGGCCGGCCGGCGCGCCGCGCCCGGAACTTCGCCGCCCCGGTTGCCTCAGCCGCCGTCCAGCACGTCCGGTCCGCCCCGGTCCTCGAACCGGTCCCGGCCGTGCCGGTGCTGCCGGTGGACCAACCCGTCGAGACCCGGCCTGCCGCTTCGGACTCCGCCGAACGCCCACGGTCCACACCGCCGGTGCGCAAGCTGGCCAGGGATCTCGGCGTTGATCTCGCTGCGGTCACCGGCACCGGGGAGTTTGGGCTGATCACCCGCGATGATGTCCGCAACTTCGCCGGCGGCGGGGACTTGCCGGTGGCGGGCCGTGGCCTGGCCGGGGCGTCCGAGCAGGACGTGGTCCCGGGCCGGGGTGAGCGGGAAACCCGGACGCCGATCAAGGGCGTGCGCAAGTTCACTGCCGCCGCGATGGTCTCCAGCGCGTTCACCGCGCCGCACGTCACGGAGTTCCTGACCATCGACGTCACCCCGACCATGGAACTGCTGGCGAAGCTCAAGGCCAGCCGGGCGTTTGCCGGCTACAAGCTCACTCCGCTGACCCTGGTGTCCAAGGCCGTGCTCATCGCACTGAAGAACCACCCGACGCTCAACACCCGCTGGGACGAAGCGAACCAGGAGATCGTCCAGTACAACTACGTGAACCTGGGCATCGCGGCAGCTACCCCGCGCGGACTGACAGTGCCGAACATCAAGGATGCCGACCGGATGTCCCTGCTGGAGCTTTCCGCCGCGTTGACGGAGCTGACGGACACGGCGCGGTCCGGCAAAACGAGTCCGGCCAACCTGTCCGGGGGGACGATGTCCATCACGAATATTGGTGTCTTTGGCATCGACTCCGGTACTCCCATCCTGAACCCGGGAGAGGCAGCAATTCTGGCGCTCGGTGCGGTGCGGAAGATGCCCTGGGAGTACCGGGATGACGTCGCGCTGCGCCAAGTGATGACACTGAGTCTTTCTTTCGACCACCGGCTGGTCGACGGCGAGCAGGGTTCGCGTTTCCTGCAGGATCTCGGGACTATTCTCACCGATCCGGCGATGGTACTGGCGATGGTCTAGCGCTGGTCCGGGGACGGCGCCGGGCCGCCCAGGAAACGCAGCAGCTGGCGCGGAACAGGGGCCGAATTTTCGCGGGAAAGCGGCCGCGCGCCGTCGGGGCCTTGCGGATCGGTTGACAGGTGCTGCTGAACGCCGTCGATCCGGCTGACCAGGTCCCGGATAGCGTCCAGATGGGAGCCGAAGATAAACGGCCATGGACCGTCTGGAGCGCCCAGGATCAGTTCGGGGAGCGGGGTGTCGTCCGGCATGCCCCACGCGCTGGCCAATACCCGGGCGGCAATGTCCCGGGCCAGCCCGGCCGTTCTGAGTTCCAGCAACAGCGCGCTGCGCTCCGGTGTTCCACCCGGCGGCAGGGAATCCGCCTGGTGCAGGGCCGCGAGCACAGCAGCCAGATGCCGGCGTTCTTCCCACAGTGCGGCCGACAATTCGTTGGCAGCACCGTCGGCATGCCGCAGCGGAGCAGCCGGCGGTATCCGCCCGGGCACGCCGGCTGCCGACTGTTCCGCGTCCCCGGGGGACATCCGGTGCAGGTGCCCGGCCGTGAAGCGCTCACCAGGTTCCATAAGGATCAGCCTTTCAGGTAGTCGGGGGGCGGGCCGGGCAGGCAGTATTGGCGGGGAGCAGCCCCGGATCCGGTCACTACCCGGAACCGGAAGCGAAACTGCGGGCGGCGGTGAGCACCCGCACGGCGGTGTCGTCGCGTTCGCTGTCGCGCAGCAGCCGTGCGGGCGACGAATCGCCCAGTAGCGGGTTCATCGCGTCGAACCAGGCCTGAATTACCTCCGGGCTGCACGACTCAGTCAGGGAACGGGCAATCTGGTACGTGTCCCGCAGCCGTTTCACAGTGGGTGCCGAGGGGGACCGCTCGTGGGCTATCCACTGACGCACGGCGCGGGTTTCCTTGACTGCGCCGATCTGGGCCACAAGGCGCAACCCAATCAAGTCAGAGAGCGCCTGCACCAGCGCAGGAACCTCCATACTTACCGCATCCCGGTAGGCTTTCTGCGCGCCGTCGGGTGTCCCCGGCGTGGTCATCGCCGCCCGCCACGGACGCTGTTGTCCGCCGGGCTGCGGCGCGTTCGTGGCTGGCTGCACAGGTGAATTACCAGGCTTTCCAGCGGCTTCGAATTCTGGACTGCACCCATTATTCAGCGGCTCCTGTTGGTGGGCTGAGCTTCCGATGCTTGGAAATTTACGCCCGGGGAGCCGCTCCGGCCCGAGTGGCCGCTACCCGATTCCTGCCGTCGAGTGCACGGATGGTGCGCATCCGGTACGTGTAAATCTGCGAACCACTACTTGTTAAACGGCAATAATCACTTGCTAAGTCAAAGGGTTAGCCACAACAAATCGCGTACGGAATGCACCTAAAATCACAGCACTCTGAACCGTTAAAACGCACTGTGAATCACATGTAATCGCTATCCGGATGGCCCTGTTCGGATGGCCCCGTCCGGATGGCCTGTTCGGATGGCCCCGTCCGGATGGCCGCTGTGCGGAAGGCGCACCCTGGGCGCCGGATCCGCACGTACCTGGGCGCGGGCGACGGTGCCGCGCTAACCCTGATCCGTAACCGCCCCGGCCGCCGGCGCCAGGAGCGCTGCGAGCGCCATGCTTTCCAGCAACGGACGGGCCCGTTTTGCGGCCATCGGGCGTCCGTGGCCCCGGACCGAGTGGGGTGTGGAGTTGATTAGTCCGAAGGTGGCGTGGGCGCGCAGGCGCAATTCTGCCGATTCCGTGCCGGCATGCAGCGCGGCGAGAACTTCCACCCACAATTCCACGTAGCTGCGCTGGAGCATACGGACCTCCGACTGGTCCGCGGTGGCCAGGTTGCTGAAATCCTGGTCCTGGACCCGGATGACGTCGGGGCGGCTCAGGGCGAAGTCAACGTGGAAGGCCACCAGTCGCTCCAGCGCGGTCGCGGCGTCCCCGGATGCTGCCACGACGCTGCGGCCGCCGGACAGCAGGTCCTGGCTGACGCTCAACAAAAGCGCGCCGAGGACGGCCTGCTTGCCGGCGAAGTGCCGGTAGACGGCCGGGCCACTGACGCCCGCCGCAGCCCCGAGATCCTCGAGCGACACACGGTGGTAGCCCTCCGCCGCGAACAGCGCGGCGGCCGCGGACAGCAAGGCCTGGCGCCGGAATTCCTTCGCCTGGCTGCGCTGGCTGGTCTGGCTGGTCTGGCTGGGGCCGGTCACCGGCACATCCCCTCATTTCACTGATGCCTGTGTTGGACATCACAGTTAATAGAGACTAACCTAAATCTCAGTTATACGTCACTAACCGAATGGCCGGAACTCGCCGGTGATCATCGGTCGCCCCGCAGCAAGCGGGCCAGGAACGGAAGCAGTCAATGGAGACAATCGCCAGTCAGGTGGACGCCGCGGGTGCTGACTTCGCCGCGAACCGCGAGGCCCAGCTGGTGCTGGCCCGGGCGCTGAAGGAACGCCTCGCCGCCGCCGCGCTGGGCGGGCCGGAAAAGTCGCGGGAACGGCACGTGGCCCGCGGCAAGCTGCTCCCGCGGGAACGGATCGATCGGCTGCTCGATGACGGCAGCCCGTTCCTGGAGATCGCGCCGCTGGCTGCCGAGGGCATGTACAACGGCGATTCTCCCGGCGCCGGCGTGATTGCCGGGATCGGGCTGGTCCATGGCCGCCAGGTCCTGGTGATTTCCAACGACGCCACCGTCAAGGGCGGGACGTACTACCCGTTGACGGTGAAGAAACACCTCCGGGCGCAGGAAGTCGCCATGGAGAACCGGCTGCCGTGTATCTACCTTGTGGATTCGGGCGGGGCGTTCCTGCCCAAGCAGGACGAGGTTTTCCCGGATAAGGAGCACTTTGGCCGCATCTTTTTCAACCAGGCCAGGATGTCTGCGGCCCGGATCCCGCAGATCGCCTCGGTGATGGGCTCGTGCACCGCGGGCGGGGCGTATGTTCCCGCGATGAGTGATGAGACAGTGATTGTCCGTAACCAGGGCACCATTTTCCTGGGCGGCCCGCCCTTGGTGAAGGCCGCGATCGGCGAGATCGTCACGGCCGAGGAACTCGGCGGCGGGGAGGTGCATTCGAAGATCTCCGGTGTCACCGACCACCTGGCCGAAAACGATGAGCATGCGCTCCGGATCGTCCGGGACATCGTCTCCACCCTGCCGAAGCCGGCGGAGCCCGCCTGGGACGTGGATACCGCCGTCGAACCGGTTGCGGACCCGGCGGAGTTGTATGGCGCCGTCCCCACGGATGTGAATGCCCAGTACGACGTCCGCGAAGTCATCGCCCGGCTGGTGGACGGCAGCCGCTTCCACGAATTCAAAAAGAACTATGGCACCACCTTGGTGACCGGTTTCGCCAGGCTGCACGGCCACCCGGTGGGGATCGTGGCGAACAATGGTGTGCTGTTCAGTGAGTCATCGCTCAAAGGCGCGCACTTCATCGAACTCTGCGACCAGCGCGGCATCCCGCTGGTCTTCCTGCAGAACCTCTCCGGTTTTATGGTCGGCAAGGACTACGAGCAGGGCGGCATCGCCAAGAACGGTGCCAAGATGGTCACCGCCGTCGCCACCGCCCGGGTGCCCAAACTGACCGTGGTGATCGGCGGGTCCTTCGGCGCCGGAAACTATTCGATGTGCGGCCGGGCCTACTCGCCGCGCTTCCTGTGGATGTGGCCGGCGTCCCGGATCTCCGTGATGGGCGGCAACCAGGCCTCCGGTGTGCTCGCCACGGTCAAGCGGGACCAGTTCGAGGCCCGCGGCGAAGAGTGGTCGGCCGCGGACGAGGAAGCGTTTAAGGCACCGATTAAGGCCCAGTACGAGGAGCAGGGCAGCCCGTACTATTCCACCGCCCGCCTTTGGGACGACGGCGTGATCGACCCCGCGGACACCCGCACCGTCCTGGGACTGGCGCTCGACGTCGTCTCCCGCACCCCGCTGCCGGAGACCTCCTTCGGCCTGTTCCGGATGTGAGCCAACAGTGACTACGACTCCTGCAACCCCCGCTAAGCCGCTCTTTGGCACCGTGCTGGTCGCCAACCGCGGCGAGATCGCCTGCCGTGTGATCCGGACCCTGCGCGCCCTGGGCATCCGTTCGGTGGCGGTCTATTCCGACGCCGACGCCGGTGCACGGCACGTGCGGGAAGCCGACGCCGCGGTGCGGATCGGCCCGGCAGCCGCCGCCGAGAGCTACTTGAAGATCGAGGCCATCATCCAGGCCTGCCGCGACACCGGCGCCGAAGCAGTTCACCCGGGTTACGGGTTCCTGAGCGAAAACGTCGACTTCGCCCGCGCCCTGGAAGCGGCGGGGATTACCTTCATCGGCCCCGGCGTGGAATCCCTGAATGTTATGGGGGACAAGATCCGCTCCAAGAACCATGTCACCGGCTACGGCGTCCCGGTCGTCCCGGGCATCGCCGAGCCCGGCATGAGCGACGCGCGGCTGATCGCTGCAGCGGCCAGCGTCGGCTTCCCGCTGCTGATCAAGCCCTCCGCCGGCGGCGGCGGGAAGGGTATGCACATCGTCGACCGGCCCGAGGACCTCGAGGCCACCCTGGCCACCGCCCGCCGCGTCGCGGCAAGTGCCTTCGGCGACGACACCCTGTTTCTGGAACGGCTCGTCACCACCCCGCGGCACATCGAGGTCCAGGTGCTGGCCGACAACCACGGCAACGTGATCCACCTCGGGGAGCGTGAGTGCTCGCTGCAGCGCCGCCACCAAAAGGTCATCGAGGAGGCACCCTCGCCGCTGCTGGAGTCCCTGCCCGACGGCGCGGAGATCCGGGCCCGGATCGGCGAGGCAGCCTGCCAGGCCGCGCGCAGCGTCAGCTACTCCGGCGCCGGCACCGTGGAATTCCTGGTCTCCGACAACGCCCCGGACGAGTTCTTTTTTATGGAAATGAACACCCGGCTGCAGGTCGAGCACCCCGTGACCGAAATGGTCACCGGCGTCGACCTCGTCGAATGGCAGGTCCGGATCGCGGCCGGCGAGGAACTCACCGTGGCCCAGGACGATGTTGTCCTCACCGGGCACTCGGTGGAGGCCCGCGTGTACGCCGAGGTGCCGGAGAAGAACTTCCTGCCCTCCATCGGAGAGGTGGTGCTGCTGGACGAAGTGCCGGATACCGCGAGTGGCAGGATCCGGGTCGACTCGGCACTGCTGGAGGGCCTGCAGATCTCTTCAAGCTACGACCCGATGATCTCCAAGGTCATCGCTTGGGGGGAGGACCGCACCGCCGCCCTGGACACGCTCGACAAGGCGCTCGCCGGGTATACCGCGCTGGGGATCGACACCAACGTCGAATACCTGCGCCTGCTGATCAACGACGCGGACGTCCGCGCCGGGCGGCTCGACACGGGCCTGATCGAACGGAAGATGCCCGATTTCGGCTTCCGGCGGGTGGACGACTTCGAATTGGTCGCCGCCGCTGTGTATGCCCTGGCCATGGAGGAGCACAACACGTCCGCCGTTGACGGACCGTGGCGGCGGCGGGAGGGCTGGCGTCTCGGCGCTCAAGCTCCGCGGATGCTCAGTCTGGGAACACCAGGCGGCGGTGTAGCCTCCGTCTACGTTCACGGCAGCGCAGCCTCGGCTGAAGTGACAGTGGCGGTCGGCGACGGCCCGCAACGCAGGGCAGCCCTGCAGTTCCGCAGGCGCAACGACATGGTGCTGACCCTGGACGGTACAGCCCGGGCCTACCGCCTTGCCCCGGTCTACGCCGGAGCGGTCACACCGAGCTGGGACAACCCGGCGCCGGGGGTCCCTTCCGGACTCTTCCTCGGCAACGAGGGATGGTCCTGCCGGCTCGAGGTGCTGACCCGCGAGACGCGGCTGGCCCGGGTGCTCGCCGCCGTCGAACGCGAGGAAGGCGCCGCTGACCCAGCGGTGCGCTCGCCGATGCCCGGCACAGTGGTGTCCGTCTCGGTCGAAAACGGCGACGCCGTGACAGCCGGCCAGGTGCTGCTCGCGGTGGAGGCCATGAAGATGGAACACCAGCTCGTCGCGCCCTTGGCTGGCACCGTGCACATCAGCGCTACCTCGGGCGACCTCGTCAAGGCAGACCAGGTCCTCGCCACCATCCACCCGCACGCCCCGGTTCCGCCGGCGGACGCCGCCGAGGACACAGTCGAGGAAGCCACCATCTCCATGGGCGCCGCGGACTAGCGCCGCACACCTTCAGCACCATTCCCCAGCAAACAGCCCCACAGACCCGACGAAGGAGTCACCATGCCAGATTTTGAACTCAGCGAGGAATACCAGGACCTCAGCGACACCGTCCGCGAATTCGCGGACCAGGTGGTTGCCCCGGTCTCCGCCAAGCACGACGAGGAACACAGCTTCCCCTACGAAGTCGTCGACCAGATGGCGGACATGGGCCTGTTCGGCCTGCCCTTCCCGGAGGAGTTCGGCGGTATGGGCGGGGACTACTTCGCCCTCGCCCTGGCCCTCGAACAGCTCGGCCGGGTGGACCAGTCCGTTGCCATCACCCTGGAGGCGGGCGTCTCGCTCGGTGCCATGCCAATCCACCGCTTCGGCAACGAGGCGCAGAAGCAGGAATGGCTGCCGCTGCTGGCCTCCGGCAAGGCCCTCGCCGGCTTCGGCCTGACCGAACCGGAAGCCGGCTCCGACGCCGGCGGCACCAAGACCACCGCCCGGCTCGAAGGCGGGGAATGGGTCATCAACGGCAACAAGGAGTTCATCACCAACTCCGGTACCGACATCACCCGCCTTGTCACCGTCACCGCTGTCACCGGCCAGGCGGAGCGCCCGGACGGGAGTATCAAAAAGGAAATCTCCACCATCCTGGTGCCCGCCAACACCCCCGGCTTCACGGCGGAGAAGGCCTACAACAAGGTCGGCTGGAACGCCTCGGACACACACCCGCTGACCCTGGACAACGTCCATGTCCCGGAAGAAAACCTGCTCGGCACCCAGGGCCGGGGCTACGCGAACTTCCTCTCCATCCTGGACGAGGGCAGGATCGCGATCGCGGCGCTGGCCGTCGGCGCGGCCCAGGGCTGTGTGGACCAGTCGGTGAAATACGCCAAGGAACGCAGCGCGTTCGGGCAGAACATCGGCAAGTACCAGGCCATCGCGTTCAAGATCGCCCGGATGGAAGCCCGGGCACACACCGCACGCCTGGCCTACTACGACGCGGCCGCCAGGATGCTCGCCGGCAAGCCGTTCAAGACGCAGGCGGCCATCGCTAAGATGGTCGCAGGCGAGGCAGCCATGGACAACGCGCGGGACGCCACCCAGGTGTTCGGCGGCTACGGCTTCATCAACGAATTCACCGTGGCACGCCACTACCGCGACTCCAAGATCCTTGAAGTCGGTGAGGGCACCACCGAAGTCCAGTTGATGCTGATCGCCCGCGAACTGGGGCTCTGACCGGCCGCCGGCCGCAACTGTCGAGGGAAGGGTCACCGATGATCAATAAAGTTGTTGCCAGCGCGGCCGAGGCCGTCGCGGACATCCCTAACGGAGCCTCGCTCGCCGTCGGCGGATTCGGGCTGTGCGGGATCCCGGTGGCCCTGATCGAGGCCCTGCACCGGGGCGGCGCCACGAATCTGGAGACCGTCAGCAACAACTGCGGGGTCGACGACTGGGGACTCGGGATCCTGCTCAAGGAAGGCCGGATCCGCCGCACCATCAGCTCCTACGTGGGGGAGAACAAGGAATTCGCCCGGCAGTACCTTGCCGGTGAACTCGAGGTGGTCCTCACCCCACAAGGCACACTCGCCGAGAAGCTGCGTGCCGGCGGTGCCGGTATTCCCGCGTTCTACACCCCGGCCGGCGTCGGCACCCAGGTCTCCGAGGGCGGCCTGCCGCAAAAGTACGACGCCGACGGGAACGTCGCGATCGCCTCCGCGGCAAAGGAGGTGCGCAACTTCAACGGCGCCGACTTCGTGCTGGAGGAGTCGCTGACCCCCGACTTCGGCCTCGTGCACGCCTGGAAGGGCGACCGGCACGGAAACCTCGTGTTCCACGCCACGGCGATGAACTTCAACCCGCTGTGTGCCATGGCAGCGAAAATCACCATCGCCGAGGTCGAGGAACTGGTGGAGCCAGGGGAGCTGGATCCGGAACACGTCCACGTCCCGGGCATCTTTGTCCAGCGCGTAGTGCTGGCGCCCGGCGTCGAGAAGCGGATCGAGAAGCGGACCGTCGCGGTGCCGGCCTCCGGCCCCGTGTCCGGCAGCACCGACCAGGCAGGAGCATGACTGTGAAGACGAACAATGCGCAGGGGGAGCCGCCGCGTCCGGAGGCGGTCCGGCACGAATACCGGCGCTCCGCCGTCGTACATCCCGCCGGTCTGAGCCCTGACACGAAGGGCTGGACCCGCCACGAACTCGCCGCCCGGGTGGCGCAGGAGCTGCACAACGGCCAGTACGTCAACCTCGGCATCGGGATGCCCACGCTGATCCCCAACTACATTCCGGCCGGCGTTGAGGTGGTGCTGCACTCGGAGAACGGAATCCTCGGCGTCGGGCCCTACCCGGGGGCGGGCCAGGTCGATCCGGACCTGATCAACGCCGGCAAGGAAACCGTCACGGTCAACAAGGGCGCCGCCTTCTTCGATTCAGCCGCCTCCTTCGGCATGATCCGGGGCGGGCACGTGGATGTGGCCGTGCTCGGCGCCATGGAGGTCGCCCAGAACGGGGACCTGGCCAACTGGATGATCCCCGGCAAAATGGTCAAGGGCATGGGCGGCGCCATGGACCTCGTCTTCGGCGCCAAGAAGGTGATCGTGATGATGGAGCACGTGGACCGCAACGGCAGGCCCAAAATCGTGGAACACTGCACACTGCCCCTGACCGGAAAGGGCTGCGTGGACCGCATCATCACCGACCTCGCCGTGATCGACGTCGTGACCGAGGGCGGGAAGTCCCGGCTGGTGCTCCGCGAACTTGCCCCCAATGTGTCCGTGGAAGACGTGGCCGCGGCCACCGGCGCCGAACTCTTCGAGGAAGACCAGGAACTGACGGTATGAGGACTGAACCATTGCGGGCGCGTCAGCCCCGGATCGTCGAACAGCGCGGCCTCTATTTCGACGAGCTCGAGGAGGACGTGGTCTACGCGCACCGGCCCGGCCGGACCGTCACCGAGACGGACAACGTCCTCTTCACCACCATGACCATGAACACCCAGGCGCTGCACCTCGATGCCGCCTGGAGCGCGGACCAGCCGTTTGGCCAGCGCCTGATGAACTCGATGTTCACCCTGGCCACCGTCGTGGGGCAGTCAGTGCCGCAGCTGACCCAGGGCACGATCATCGCCCAGCTGGGGATGACTGACGTGTCCTTCCCGCACCCGATGTACCACGGCGATACCCTCTACACCGAGACTGTGGTGACCGGGAAACGGTTATCCTCCTCCCGCCCGGGGCAAGGGATTGTGACCCTGAAGCACACCGGCCGGAACCAGGACGGCGACGTTGTTGCGCTCGCCACCCGCAGCTGCCTGATGTGGGTGCGCGAAGCACATGCAGAGGCGCAGAATGCGCGCAAGAGCGGAGAATAGACAGATGAGCTTCCTGATGGGTCCTGCCCTGCTGTTTTGCCCTGCCGACCGCCCCGAGCGCTACCAGAAGGCTGCCGAGCGCTCCGACGCCGTCATCGTGGACCTGGAGGACGCGGTGGCCCCGGCGGATAAACAGCGTGCCCGCGGCGCCATCCTTGCCCAGCTCGGGGCCACCGGGGACGTCCCCGAGCTCGATCCGAGCCGGACGATCATCCGGATCAACCCGGCCGGCACCGCAGAGTTCGAAAAAGACCTACACTGCCTCAAGCACACTCCGTACCGGCACGTGATGCTCGCCAAGGCTGAAAGCGCCGGGCAGCTCAAGGAACTCGAGGGGTACAGTGTCATTGCGCTCTGTGAGACGGCACTGGGGATCGTCAACGCCGCCGCCATCGCCGCGGAACCCAATGTGGTGGGCCTGATGTGGGGTGCAGAGGACCTGCTCGCCTCGCTCGGCGGCACCTCCAGCCGGACCGACGACGGCGCCTACCGCGCGGTGGCGCTGCACGCCCGCTCCACGGTGCTGCTGGCCGCCCGGGCGTTCGGCAAGGAAGCGGTTGACTCGGTGTACGTCAACATTCCCGATCTTGAAGGGCTCGCCGCCGAAGCCCGTGACGGCGTCGCCTCGGGCTTTGGGTCCAAGGCCTGCATCCATCCGCACCAGGTCGCGGTGGTCCGCGACGCCTATGCGCCCTCCGAATCCGAGGTCACGGCGGCCAGGGAACTCCTCGAAGCGGCTGCCTCGGCTGGCTCCGGGGTGTTCCAGTTCAACGGCAAGATGGTCGACGGCCCCATCCTTAAGCACGCCGAGTCAACGCTCCGCCGCGCCGGGCACTAGTTTCCGGGCTTGCGGCTCCTGCGCCGGGCCACCGAAGATTCCCAACGTCGGCCCTTCACCAGGAAAAACGGACCCCCATGGGAAACAAGGTGCCCAGGGCGACCGTGAACGCTGTCCCGCGCCCCGGCGGTTCGTGCTCACCCTAGTTGCGAAATGCCAGCCCGGCAGGCACCACAAGCACTCAACCCCGTGCGGGATACTTAAGACATGCAGCCGCGCAAGATCGTCCTCCTCGGGTCCACAGGTTCCATTGGCACGCAGGCGATTGAGGTCGTCGACGGCGCCCCGCACCTTTTTGAGGTCATTGCGCTGAGCGCGGGCGGTGGCAACCTCGAACTCCTCGCCCGGCAAGCCGTCCACACCCGGGCCCAAGCCGTCGGCACCGCGTCCGGCGACGCGACGGCCCTCCAGACGCTGATCGACGACGCCGCCCGCGCCCAAGGGGTGAACGGCTACCGTCCCGAGATCATCACCGGGCCGGACGCCGCCACCCGGATTGCCGGGATCAAAGCCGACGTGGTGCTTAACGGCATTACCGGTTCCATCGGCCTGGCGCCCACCCTGGCGGCGCTCAAATCGGGCGCGACCCTGGCGCTGGCGAACAAGGAGTCCTTGATTGTCGGCGGCGCCCTGGTCAAGGCCGCCGCCCGAGAGGGCCAAATCGTCCCTGTTGATTCCGAGCACTCGGCTATCGCCCAGTGCCTGCGCGCCGGGACCGCGGCCGAGGTGGATCGGCTGGTCCTCACCGCTTCCGGCGGCCCCTTCCGCGGTATGAGCCGGCACGAGCTGCGCACTGTGTCCCCGCAGGACGCCCTCGCCCACCCCACTTGGGATATGGGCCTGATGGTCACCACCAACTCCGCCAGCCTGGTGAATAAGGGCCTGGAAGTGATCGAGGCGCACCTGCTCTTTGACATCCCGCTGGAGAAGATCGACGTGGTGGTCCACCCGCAGTCCGTCGTCCACTCCATGGTCCAGTTCATCGATGGCTCAACCATCGCCCAGGCTTCCCCGCCGGACATGCGCCTGCCGATCGCCCTGGGCATCGGCTGGCCGGACCGGGTGCCGAAGGCCGCGCAGGCCTGTGATTGGAGCAAGGCCACCAGCTGGACCTTCGAACCGCTGGACACCGCGGCGTTCCCCGCCGTCGGGCTGGCGAAGCATGCCGCAAAACAGGGGAGCACCTTCCCGGCTGTCTTCAACGCAGCGAACGAGGAAGCCGTGATGGCCTTCCACGCAGGCCGGATCCGGTTCACCGATATCGTCGATACGATCGAAGCAGTCCTCAGCGAACACACAGGATCCTCCAAGCTGACCTTGGAGTCCGTGTTGGATGCTGAACGATGGGCACGAGCCCGCACCCACGAACGTTTAGCCATCAGCAGCGTCTAGGAAGCAGCAAATTACGCCCATGAGCCCCGTCCTTCTTTTTATCCTCGGTGTCGTCTTTGTGGCGATCGGCATTGCCGTGTCCATTGCCCTGCACGAAGTGGGGCACCTGCTGCCTGCCAAGCTGTTTAAGGTCCGCGTCACGAAGTACATGATCGGCTTCGGCCCCACGGTTTGGTCCAGGAAGAAGGGCGAGACCGAGTACGGCTTCAAAGCACTCCCGCTGGGCGGGTTTGTCTCCATGATCGGGATGTACCCGCCGAACAAGGAGGATGGCACGGTACGTCCCTCCAGCACCGGTATGTTCCAGTCCCTGGCTTCGGACGCCCGGTCGCTCGCGCATGAGGAAGTCGGACCCGACGACGGCAACCGCGTCTTCTACAAGCTGCCGGCCTGGAAGAAGATCATCATTATGCTTGGCGGCCCGGCCATGAACATGCTGATCGGGCTCGCGCTGACGGCCGTGCTGCTGATGGGTTTTGGCATCGCCACCCAGACCACCACGATTGCTGATGTCTCCAAGTGCCAGGTCAAGGCCGGCGAGACCGTGGACCCGAACTCCGCTGACTGCAAGCTCACGCCAGCAGCCGCCGCAGGCCTGTTGCCCAATGACGTCATCACCTCCTTCGACGGCAAGTCCGTCACCAGCTGGGACGAGCTCACCGGCTGGATCCGCGCGTCCGCGGACAAAAAGGTTGCCATCACCGTGGAGCGCGACGGCGTTCCGGTCAGCACCACTGTCACCCCCGTGCTCTCTGCCCGCCCGGTCGTTGGGGTCGACGGCCGGCAGGCCAAGGGTGCCGACGGCACGCTCCAGTACCAGGACGTCGGCTTCCTGGGTGTCGGCGCCCAGACTGCCCTTGTCCGGCAGCCGGCATCGGCGGTCCTGCCCATGGCCGGAGAAAACATCAAGCAGATCGCCGGCGTTGTTGTGAACCTCCCGGCGCGTGTGGCCGGCGTCGCAAAGGCAGCCTTCAGCGATGAGCCCCGCGACCCCAACGGACCCATCAGCGTGGTCGGGGTGGGCCGGGTGGCCGGCGAGGTGGCCGCGATGGAGCAGGTGCCGATGCAGTCCAGGGTGGCCGCCCTGGTGGGCCTGCTGGCCGGTCTCAACTTCGCCCTGGCCGTCTTCAACCTCATTCCGCTGCTGCCGCTGGACGGCGGCCACGTGGCCGGCGCGCTGTACGAGGGCGCGCGCCGCAGGATCGCCAAGCTCTTCGGCCGCCCGGTTCCGGATGCGTTCGACATCGCCAAACTTCTCCCGGTGACCTATGTTGTCGCGGTGCTGCTGATGGGGATGGGCGCCTTGCTGATCTACGCGGACATCGTTAAGCCCGTCAATCTCTTCGGCTGACCCCGCCGCCTTCCGGCCGGCGGAAATCTCCCGTGAGGTTAGGGGCCGTGTTGACACAAAAGAGGACCAGGAAGACGGACCAGGCGACGCGCTGGAGGTCCCAAAGCGGCCACCACAGGATCATCTGTGCCCGGAAATACTAGGCCACTTAGGGGATTAACAGTCCCAGCCTGGGCGGCGAGCGCCATTCCACCCGGCGCGAGAGATCCAAGGTAGCTGCCAAAGACCGCCCAGGCGCCGAGCAGGAGCGGACCCACCTACAGCCGGGCTGTCTGCTCGCGGGACTCGGGGAGCGTGGCTCAGGCAGGCTAACCGGATGACGCTGTTTTTTCTTTATCAGCTCATTTCGGCTTATTTTTGGTAATCAGTTGAAATTGATTGATTCTAGAACATCACCCCTTTAGGGTAGGGCCATGTACGTAATGACAATCGACCAGCGCGGAAGCACTGCCGACGTCGACCGTGTCCCGGCCCTGCTGGCGGAACTGGCCGGGCTCTCCACGGCCGGACACTTCGAGCGTTCCGTGGGCGACGAAGTCCAGGGGGTCCTGGAGCGGCCGGGCGAAGTAGTGGAGATCGCACTGCACGCCCTGCGCAGCGGCCGCTGGTACGTGGGAATCGGGGTGGGGGCGGTGGATCTGCCGCTGCCGGCAAGCCCGCGGGAAGGTTCCGGTCCGGCGTTCGTAGCGGCTCGGGTGGCCGTGGAGAAGGCCAAATCCGGTTCCGCCCATGTGCCCCTCGCCGTCGCCTCGGGAGGATTGCGCCGGGGCGAGGCAGCACCCTCGCCGGCGGGATCCGCCGGCGCCAGTTCCTGCGCCAACGCCGAGGCGGTGCTGCGCCTGATCGGGCGGCTGGTCCAGGACCGGACGGCGGCACAATGGAAAGTCGTGGATGTGCTGCGCACCGTGCAGGACGGCCATGCGGGAACGCATGGAACGCAAAAGATCGCTGCCCGGCAACTGGGAATCACCGAGCAATCGGTCAGCCGTGCGCTGCTGCGCTCCGGCTGGCAGGAAGAATGGGCGGCGAGGCCCGCGGCCGAAATGCTGCTGGCCTTCGCGCAAGGAGTGATCGCAGGCACCAACGAGGCCACCATGGAGTCCACTACCGGCGCCAGCGAGCCGGTCCGTGCCGCGGCTTACCGGACCGCCGACCGTTTGGAAGGAGGCCGGTGAACGCCCTCTGGATCACCCTCGCGCTGCTCATCGCAGGGTTCGCCGGCTGGCCCGTCACGGCGTTGGTCTTCCGGCTCGCCCGGACCATCGATGACCGGCAGGAAACAGGCGGCGGAGCGGGCGATCCGGCGAACGACCCCGCCGCGGACGTCACCGTTGCACCCTCAGTCCCGCTCGTACCAACAGCACCCGCCGGCATCGCGGCACCCGCCGGCACCGCAGCCGCCCCGGTGAGCAGCGTACGGATCCTGCGCGGTGGTGCGATCATCGGAGTGCTGGAACGCCTGGCGGTCTGCCTTGCAATCCTCGCCGGTGAGCCGGTCGCCATCGCGTACGTGGTAGCGATCAAGGGCCTGGGCCGCTTTGCCGAGCTCAAGGAGACACCGGTTGCTGCCGAGCGGTTTATCATCGGCACCCTGACGTCCCTGCTCTGGGCGGCCGGTGTGGCGGCCCTGGCCAAGGTTCTCCTCCTCGGTTAACGCTGTCCCGGATCGGTACCTGGCCGGCGGGGCGATAGTCTATCCGTATGACTGTTTTTGCTGTTGAGTACGTATACGACGCCGAATCCACCGAAGTCCGTGACGCTACCCGCCCGGCACACCGGGACTGGACCGCCGGGCTGGCCCAGGAAGGGACCCTGCTCGCCAGCGGCCCCTACGGTGACGGCGCCGGAGCCTTGCTGATCTTAAAGGCCGCCGACGAGCATGCGCTCAACGAGATCCTCAGGCAGGATCCCTTCGCCGCAGCCGGGGCCATCTCCGGCACCCGCACCACGGCCTGGGCGCCCGTCTCCGGACTCCTGGCCGCCCACGCCGCCTAGCCCCCGCCAGACCTACTTCGATACAAGGAGTCCATGTGACCTCGGTCAGCTTGGGAATGCCGTCAGCACCGCCCCCCGTCCTTGCGCCGCGGCGCAAGACCCGCCAGATCAAGGTGGGTTCGGTCGGCGTCGGCTCCGATTCGCCCATCAGCGTGCAGTCGATGACCACAACGCCCACCACGGACATCAACGCCACACTGCAGCAGATCGCCGAGCTCACGGCCTCCGGCTGTGACATTGTGCGCGTCGCCTGCCCGTCCGCGGATGACGCCGCGGCCCTGCCGATCATCGCCAGAAAGTCCCAGATCCCCGTAATCGCGGACATCCATTTCCAGCCGAAGTACGTTTTTGCCGCGATCGAGGCGGGGTGTGCGGCGGTGCGGGTGAACCCCGGGAACATCCGCAAGTTCGATGACCAGGTCAAGGAGATCGCCCGGGCCGCCAAGGACCACGGCACCTCGATCCGGATCGGCATCAACGCCGGATCGCTGGAGCCCGGAATCCTGAAGAAGTACGGCAAGGCCACCCCGGAAGCCCTCGTGGAATCCGCCGTCTGGGAGGCCTCGCTGTTCGAGGAGCACGGCTTCAACGACTTCAAGATCTCGGTCAAGCACAATGACCCGGTGATTATGGTCGCCGCCTACGAGATGCTCGCCGAACAGGGCGACTGGCCGCTGCACCTCGGCGTTACCGAGGCCGGCCCCGCATTCCAGGGCACCATCAAATCTGCCACGGCCTTTGGAGCCCTCCTCTCCCGCGGCATCGGTGACACCATCCGGGTCTCCCTTTCGGCCCCTCCGGTGGAGGAAATCAAGGTGGGCAACCAGATTCTGCAGTCGCTCAACCTGCGCCCGCGCAAGCTCGAGATCGTCTCCTGTCCTTCCTGTGGCCGCGCCCAGGTGGACGTGTACACGCTGGCCGAGCAGGTCACGGCAGGACTGGAGGGGATGGAAATTCCGCTGCGCGTGGCCGTTATGGGTTGCGTGGTCAACGGCCCCGGTGAAGCCCGCGAAGCGGACCTTGGGGTAGCGTCCGGCAACGGCAAGGGCCAGATCTTCGTCCGCGGAGAGGTTATCAAGACTGTCCCGGAGGACCAGATCGTTGAGACACTGATCGAGGAAGCCATGCGCATCGCCGAAGAGATGGGGGAGGCCGATGGCGAAGATGCTGTCAAGGGTAGCCCCGTGGTTAGCGTCTCGTAAGGACGGCGCCGCGGCCGGCGTCACGGTCCGGAGCCTGGGGGGTTCGGATACTTCCCAGCTCCTGGCCCTGGCCCGGCAGGACGTCGTCGCCAACGTTTTTATCCTCTCGCACCTGGCAACCGCCGGTTCGGCTGCTCCCACCACGGGAGGCGCCAGCATCTTTGGCGTGTTCGACGGCGGCACCCTGCTCGGAGCCTGTTGGGCCGGGGCCAACCTGGTGCCGGTGCAGCTGGACCCCGAGTTCGCGGGCGCGGTGGCAGCCGCCGCCCACAGCTCGGGGCGCCGGTACGCCTCGATCTTCGGTCCTGCCGACACGGTGCTTGCCCTGTACGCCGGGCTGGAAGTCTTCGGCCAGACAGCCCACGAGATCCGCGCGAACCAGCCGCTGATGACAATTGCCGGCCCGCCCGCCGTGACCCCGAACCCGCAGTTTGGTTTTAGCCAGCTCGCCGACTTCGACCGGATACTGCCCGCCTGCGCGGCCATGTTCGAGGAGGAAGTGGGCTATTCACCCTATCTCGGCGGCCGCGAGTATTACGGCCGGAGGGTCAAGGGCCTGATCCGTGAGGGTCATTCCATGGTTCACCTGAACCAGTCACGCGAGGTGGTTTTTAAAGCCGAGCTCGGCGCGGTCACTTCGGACGTGACGCAGGTCCAGGGAGTCTGGATGAACCCGGAGTTTCGCGGCCAGGGCCTCAGCGCAGGCTACATGGCGGCAGTGGTGGTGCTGGCCCAGTCCCTTGCCCCGGTGACCAGCCTTTACGTCAACAACTTCAACACCCGGGCCCGCGCCACCTACGAGAGGGTGGGCTTTCGGCAGGCAGGCACGTTCGCCACAGTGCTTTTCTGAGTGAGGGCTCTTGTTTTTGTGCCCCGGGTCACATATCTTCGGACTACCGTGCCGCGTCGGCACGTGTTTCCGCGGGTGCAAGTGCCGGGATGCAGATGCCCAGAGGGCAACACCGGGAACCCGCAGCCGAAATTTTGGCGGAATCGGGGGTCCGCAGGGCCACGCCATGACAGGATGACCAGCCGGAAACGGCCAGGGGCTTCCGTCAGTTATGGCGTGGCTCTTCTGCATCCGGGCTGACGGTAGATTAGTACGTAGACTCTTGTGCCGGCTGTGCCGGTACTGCTGGTTCACAGCATTGCTGCTTTGCCCTGCACCTTCCCAGAAACGGATAGATACCTCGTGGTCCTTCGACTCTCCAAGCTGTTCCTGCGCACCCTGCGTGAAGATCCCGCCGATGCCGAAGTGGCCAGCCACCGGCTCCTGGTCCGCGCCGGGTATATCCGCCGGGCCGCCCCGGGCATCTACACGTGGCTTCCGCTGGGGCTGAGCGTGCTGCGCAAGGTGGAGGCGGTCATTCGCGAGGAAATGTCCGCGATCGGTGCCCAGGAAGTGCACTTCCCGGCACTGCTGCCCAAGGAACCCTACGAAGTGACCAACCGCTGGACCGAGTACGGCGAGGGGATCTTCCGGCTCCAGGACCGCAAGGGTAACGACTACCTGCTGGCGCCCACACACGAGGAAATGTTCACCCTGCTGGTCAAGGACCTGTACTCCTCGTACAAGGACCTCCCGCTGAGCATCTACCAGATCCAGAACAAGTACCGCGATGAGGCGCGGCCCCGGGCTGGCCTGCTGCGCGGCCGCGAGTTCATCATGAAGGACTCCTACTCCTTCGACGTTGACGACGCCGGCCTGGACGCCAGCTACGCCGCGCACCGCAGCGCGTACCTGAAGATCTTCGAGCGCCTCGGCCTCGAAGTGGTCCCGGTCGCAGCCACGGCGGGAGCCATGGGCGGGTCCAAGAGCGAGGAATTCCTGCACCCCACGGAGATCGGCGAGGACACCTTCGTCCGTTCCGCCGGCGGCTACGCGGCCAACGTCGAGGCCGTCACCACAGTCGTCCCGCCGGATATCGACTTCAGCAACGCCCCCGCCGCGCAGGTGCGGGACACTCCGGGCACCCCCACCATTGATACGCTCGTCGACGCCGCGAACACCCTGGTGCCCCGCGCCCCGGCCGACGGCGGCGCCTGGACCGCAGCTGACACGCTGAAGAACGTTGTCCTTGCCGTCACCCTGCCGACCGGCGAACGCCAGATCGTAGTGATCGGCGTGCCGGGCGACCGCGGAGTTGACCTCAAGCGGGTGGAAGCGAACATCGGCTCCTTCCTGCCCATCGGCGGCGAAATCATGCTTGAGGCCGCCAACGAAGAGGACCTCAAGAAGCAGCCCCTTATCGTCAAGGGCTACATTGGCCCGGGCTTGACCCTTGATTCGGCCCTGCTGGGCGCCGAGGGCGCCGCCAAGCTGCTCTACCTCGTGGATCCCCGGGTTGTGCGTGGCTCCGCCTGGGTTACCGGCGCCAACCAGGCAGGCAAGCACGTCTTTGGGCTGGTAGCCGGCCGCGACTTCGGCTGGGACGGCGTCATCGAATGCACCGAGGTACGGGCCGGCGATGAGGCCCCCGACGGCTCCGGACCGCTGGAAACCGCCCGGGGCATTGAAATGGGCCACATTTTCCAGCTCGGGCGCAAGTACGCCGAAGCGCTCGAACTGAAAGTCCTTGACCAGAACGGCAAGCAGGTGGTCGTCACCATGGGTTCGTATGGCGTCGGCGTCACCCGCGCCGTCGCGGCGCTTGCCGAATCCAACCACGACGACAAGGGCCTGATCTGGCCGCGCGCCGTCGCCCCGGCCGATGTCCACGTGGTGGCCGTTGGCCGCGGCGAGGAGATCTTCGCGGCCGCGGAGAAGCTGGCCCTTGAGCTGGAAGCCGCCGGCCTCGAGGTGATTTACGATGACCGCCCCAAGGTGTCCCCGGGGGTGAAGTTCGGCGACGCCGAGCTCGTCGGTGTGCCGACAATCCTCGCCGTGGGGCGTGGACTGGTGGACGGAGTCGTCGAGATCAAGGACCGCCGCAGCGGCCATGCCGAAAACGTCCCCGTTGCGAAGGCAGTCGACTATTGTGTCGACGCCGTCCGCAACAGCTAACGCGCGGCAGCGGCAGGCGTGGTATCCGGGCTTGAATCGGTAGAGCTCAGCACTCTGATCCTGATTGTGGTCGCCGGCTTTGGCGCGGGCTGGGTAGACGCCGTGGTCGGCGGCGGGGGATTGATCCAGCTGCCGGCCATGCTGCTGGTCCCGGGCATCAGTCCGGTGCAGGCCCTGGCGACAAACAAGATGGGGTCGATTTTTGGCACCGCCACCAGTGCCGTCACGTATTACCGCCGGGTCCGGCCGGATCTTCGCACCGCCGTGCCGATGGCGGTGATCGCGATGGCCGGCAGCTTCGGCGGGGCGGTGCTCGCCGCGAACCTCCCTGCGAGCGTCTTCAAACCCATCATCGTGGCCGCGCTTGTCGCCGTCGCACTTTTTACTGCGCTGCGGCCCAACGTAGGGGAACTGACCCAGCTGCGGCACAGCGGTCACCGGCACTATGTGCTGGCGTGCCTGATCGGCGGTGTGATCGGCTTCTACGACGGCCTGATCGGGCCCGGCACCGGCTCGTTCCTGATCATCGCGCTTGTTTCGGCGATGGGGTACGCCTTCCTCGAAGCAAGTGCCAAGGCCAAAATCGTGAACATGGCCACCAACGCCGGCGCCCTGCTGTTTTTTGTCCCGCACGGTGCGGTGCTCTGGGGACTGGGACTGGTCCTGGGCCTGGCGAACATGGCCGGCGGCTACCTCGGAGCCCGGACGGCCGTTAAACAGGGGAGCAAATTCATCCGCATCGTGTTCCTGGCGGTCGTCGGAGCGCTCATCATTAAGCTCGGAACGGACATCTGGCAGGACAGCGTCAGGTAGCCCGCGCGTCCGCCCCAAGCGTCGCCCCAAGCCTCGCCGGGGACTCCCGCTGGCGTGCCCGCCGGCGTAGCATGCAGCTATGTCAGCACCTGAAGAACGCTACAGCGGTGCCCTCGAAGCTGCGGCCCGGCACACACGCCAATGGTTGCAAAGCCAGGACACCCGGCATGTTGGCCCGCGGATGACCGCGGCGGACCTGGCCGCAGATTTCGGCGGTCCGCTGCCCCTGAGGGGAACCCCGGCGGTGGAGGTAATCGACTACCTGGCAGCCAAAGCCGAACCCGGGCTGATGGCGATGCCGTCCGGACGCTTCTTCGGCTGGGTTATCGGCGGCACCCTGCCGGCCGCACTCGCCGCGGATTGGCTGGTCAGTGCGTGGGACCAAAACGCCGGGCTGCGCTTAGCCACTCCTGCGACGGCGGCCATCGAGGAAGCCGCCGGCAAATGGCTGCTCGAATTGCTGGACCTTCCCGGCGAGTCCGACGTCGGCTTTGCCACCGGCGCCACGATGGCGAACTTCACCGGCCTGGCAGCGGCCCGGTGGCGCCTGCTGGCGGACGCCGGCTGGGACCTCGACGTCGACGGGCTCTCCGGCGCCCCCCGGATACAGTGCTTCGTGGGCCAGGAACGGCACGACACCATCGACCTGGGCCTCCGGTATCTCGGGCTGGGCAGGCCCACTGCCATTCCCGCGGACCGGCAGGGCCGCATTGACCCGGCCGAACTGGACCGCGCGCTGGACCGCGCCAGCGAAGCTGCTTCCGGGTCAGCCCGCGCCCCGCTGCTGGTCTGCCTGCAGGCGGGAAACCTGCACTCCGGCGCCTTTGATCCTTTTGCGGAGGCAATCGCGGTGGCAAAAGCGCACGGCGCCTGGGTCCATGTGGACGGGGCCTTCGGACTCTGGGCCGCCGCGGTGCCGGAACTGTCCGCCCTGACCGCCGGACTGCGGGGTGCCGATTCCTGGGGCACCGATGCGCACAAGACCCTCAACGTGCCCTACGACTGCGGGATAGCCGTGGTTCGGGATGCCCAGGCGCTCCGCTCGGCCATGGGCGTGCACACCAGCTACCTGATGCAGGACGCCGACGGCGCGGCCGACCCCTTCGAAACGGTCCCGGAGCTGTCCCGCCGGGCCCGCGGGGTGCCGGTCTGGGCGGCTCTGAAGTCGCTCGGGCGGGACGGCGTCGCCGGCCAGGTCCGGGGGCTGGTGCTGCACGCCAAGGAATTGGCGGAGCGGCTCGCCGCGCTCGACGGGATCGAAGTGCTCAACGACGTCAACTACACCCAGGTCTCGCTGGCCTTCGGCGACGACGCCACTACCCGCGCGGTGACCGCCAGGATCATCGCCGACGGCCGGGTCTGGATGTCCGGTTCGCGCTGGCGCGACCGCGACATCCTGCGCATCTCCGTCAGCAACTGGAGCACGGACGACGCCGACGTGGCAGTCGCCGTCGACGTCGTCCGGGACGCCCTGGCCGAGGTCCGCGGGCCGAACCGCTAGCTGCCTGCTTCGCCCGGCGCCGGCAGGTCGTGTGCCGCGGGGAGCTCCGGCAGGGGCTTGCCCGCCAGGGTGCTGGCCACCCAGAGCGAACGGGCGAGGTCCCCTTTGTGGCGGCGTTTGGAGGCGTAACAGAGGGCGTTGTCGACCTCGCGGGCCACGCTCCATTGCCGGGCGACGTCGGCGTCGAGGCCGGCGGCAAGGCTGAGGTCCCGGCACCGCTGCCGCAGGCCCTCTTCCGGATGCGCCCGCGGCAACTCACGGATCCGATTCCACAGCAGGGGTGCCACCGCGAATTCCGCCTCGCCGATCATGGGCTGGGGATCGATTGCGGCCCAGCTGCGGGCCTCCTCCTGGCCGGCTTCCCCGGCGGCTTCCCCGTGTGGCCGGGCCAGGACGTTGAGGTAGTGCAGATCGGTGTGGACCAGCACATCCCGCCCCGCGCGGCGGCCGACGGCCCCGCGGGTCTGGCAAACCTCCAGAGCCGCTTCCAGCAGCCAGCGCGGGAACGGCCGGCCCAGCCGTTCCCAGTTCTGCGGCAGCTCGTCACTCCACTGTTCGGCCCGTGCTGCCACATGGCTGAACTCCCGCCATTGCGGCCCGACGCCGGGCACCAGGCTCAGCCGGCGAACCAGGGCACCCCACACCGGGACCGCCACGTCCATGGGCTGGTCCTGGAGGGACCGGACGGCGTCCAGGCGCTCCAGCAGCAGCGCCCCCGCACCGGCATCATTGGCCAGCAGCCGGACCGCACCCTCGCCCTTCCAGAGGGCGAGGGCATGCGGTTCCGCCAGCGCATCCTCATGCGGAAAGGCGATCTTCAGGACGGCTGCTTCCCCGGCGCCGGCCCGCCGGGTGCCGGCTTCAGCGCGCACCGGGACCACAATGGCGCCGTGGCCGTTCCAGGGCAGGGCGCCGGGAGCAAGGTCAAGTTCGAGCTGCCACCGGCCCAGGCACTCCCTGATCAGCCGGGGGAGCGAGGCCAGCCAGTCGCGGCCGCCGGCGCTGCCGCCGTAGCGGCGGCTGAGGTCGGTCGGAATCGGGACGTCTGCAGGCTGGCTCATCGGTCCAGCGTAGTGGCGGTTATCAGGCGGTGATGCCGCTGGCGCCGAGCCAGCTGCCGATCAGGAAGGTCGCGATCAGGGCCGCCGCACCGCCGATCACCACACGGAAGGCCGCCTTCGACTTCGAACCGCCGCCGATCCAGGCGCCGATGGCTCCGGTCAAGGCCAGCGCCACCAGCACTGCCACGAAGGTCAGCGGGACACGGATGTTCTCCGGCGGCAGCAGGATGGCGAGCATGGGCAGGATCGCACCGATCAGGAAGGCAGCTGCGGAGGCGAAGGCAGCGTGCCACGGGCTGACAATGTCCGTCTCGTCGATGTGGAGTTCAGCAGACAGGTGCGCGCCAAGCGCGTCGTGCGCTGTGAGTTCCTTGGCCACAGTGCGGGCGGTGTCGGCGCTGAGGCCCTTGCCCTGATAGATGGCGGCGAGTTCCTCGAGCTCCTCTTCGGGCTGTTCGGCCAGCTCGCGGCGTTCCTTTTCGATCAGCGCATGCTGGCTGTCCTTCTGGCTGCTCACGGAGACGTATTCGCCAAGCGCCATGGAGATGGCGCCACCGACGACGCCGGCGGCTCCGGCGACGAGGATGGGACCGGAGTCCGTGGTGACGCCGGCGACGCCGACCACAATCGCAGCGACGGAGACGATACCGTCGTTGGCGCCCAGCACACCGGCGCGAAGCCAGTTCAGGCGGTGCGCGATGTCGCTGTGGTGGGGCTCGTTCTTGTGCTGGGTGGGGGCCGCTTGACTGTCCATGCCTACAGCAAAGCACCGGCGCCACCGAACCACCAGTATTACAAGCCTAAGTAAGCCGCCGCTTCCCCGCTTCGCCGGCTAGGGTGCGGGGGCCAGAGCAGGAGCCGGCAGCTCGGGGAACGCGTCCTGATCTGCGGTGAGGCCGGGAAGAGCTCCGGCGTCGGTTCCCCAGCGGGCGGCGCTGCGAGCGGCGCCGACCAGGCCGGCCACCGCCCATTGGCGTGTCTGCCCCTCGCTCAAAGCCACCAGGTCGCCGTACACCGCAAGCGCCGATGCCTCCAGCGCGCCGAGCCCGGCGGCGGGTGCGGCCAGGAACGCAGGTGCGCTGGTGTAGCCGGCTTCCCGCGGTGGAACGGCAACGCAGTGCATCCGGCTCAGCGCCTCCGCGCCGGCGGCGAGGGTCTCGTGCCGGGCGAGCTGCGCTGAGGCCGGGCCGGCTGCTGTACCCCCGAGTCGGGTGAGGGCCACCTGATAGCCGTACACGGTTTCCCGTTCGCTCGCCACCGCTGCTGCCAGCGCCGCCGGCAAGGTTGCGGCGGGAGTGCCTGCCGAAGGCCCAGCAGCGGACGACGGCGATGCCGGAACGCCCTGGCACGCGCCGGAGAGCTGCGGTGCAGCGGGGTCGGCGACCGCAGGGGCGGGCGCCCCGGCGGCCGCTGCAAGGGAGGAAGCCTGAAGCAGCTGGGCGGTCCCGACGGCGGCAAGCAGCCGGGCCATTCCGCCGTCGGCCGCGTTGGCGTCGGCGAGCCGTTGCGAGGCACTGGCGGCCAGCGCGGCGGCTAATTCTGCGGCCGACGCGGGCAGCGGAACAGCAGGAGGTGCTTCGGTGGGGGCAGCCGATTGTGCTGCAGTGCCCGCCGGGGGAGCGGTCTCGGCACCCTCCTGCCCGGGCAGCAGGAGGGCCCGGGACTGGCTTGTCAGCAAACTCACAGTCCGCGCCACAGCCGGTTGGGGGGCGCCCGCGGCTGCCCGCTCCAGTGCTGCTCCGGCGGTGCGCAGTCTCAGCGTTTCGGCCAGCGCAGCGGACCGCGCTTGTTCGGAAAACGGCGGTTCTGCGGGGTCCATGGGGTGTGCGGGGCGCCAGGCCAGCCCCAGGCTTGCGACCACGAGGGCGAGGCAGGCGAGAAGTGCGACGCGCGGAACGAGCTCCCGCCACTGCTTTTGCCTGCTGTCCTCTTTCACAACAGACCATTTTGTCATGGTTGGCATGCCGGCCGGGACCTGAAGTGCACCACGGTGCCCGGAAAATCGCTAGGCTAGTACACACAACATCATCTAGCGGGAGGCGGCCGGCATCATGACAAATGCAGAAGCCACGACTTCGACAGACCGGACCGGAACGGGTAAGGCTGACGCCGCACCCGCTCACAACTTCGAGGCCGAGCGGCTGCATGCCCTCCTGGAGCCCGAAGTCCTGGCGAACCGGCTGTACCTGGAAGACGTCTCGATTCACGTCGCCGGCGCCAACCGGGTGGTCCACGTGGTGGTGGACCTGCCACAGGACGAGACCGGCGGCGTCGGCCTGGACGTCATCGCCGAGATTTCCAAGTCTCTCTCCGACATCCTGGACAACGATCCCAGCACCGACGCACGCCCGTACGAGCTTGAGGTCTCCTCGCCCGGCGTCGGACGCCCCCTGACCGAAGAGCGGCACTGGCACCGGGCCCGCGGCCGGATGGTTAAGGTTAATGTCCTGCAGGGTGAGAACGTCACAGGCCGGGTCCGGTCAGTCGATGACGCAGGCGTCACGCTGGTCCCGGAGATCACGGTCAAAAAAGGGATGAAGCCCAAGCAGGGCGAGCCCATGAAACTTCCTTTCGACAGGATCCGCAGTGGAAAAGTCGAGATAGAGTTCAGCCACCTCGAAGAGGCCGGTCTGGAGAACGCACACAATGGACCTTCCGAGGAGGCCTAATGGATATTGACATGAGCGCACTGAGACTCCTGGAGCGTGAGCGTGAAATCCCGCTGGATCTCCTGATTCCGACAATCGAGCAGGCCCTGCTGGTGGCATACCACAAAACGCCGGGTGCCTTTGAGACGGCGCGCGCCGAGCTGGACCGCAAAAACGGACATGTGACCATCTGGGCCACCGAGATTGACGACGACGGCGCCCCGATCGGTGAATTCGAGGACACCCCGGCGGGCTTTGGCCGCATTGCCGCCAGCACCGCACGGCAAATCATCCTGCAGCGCCTGCGCGACGCCGAAGACGACAACGTGCTGGGCCAGTTCAAGGGCCGCGAGGGCGAGCTGGTTGCCGGCACCATCCAGCAGGGCAACAACCCGCACATGATCCAGGTCAACCTGGGCACTGTGGAGGCACTCCTGCCGCCGCCGGAGCAGGTGCCGGGCGAGAAATACACCCACGGCAACCGGCTCCGGGCGTTCGTGATCGACGTGCACCGCGGCACCAAGGGCCCGTCGATCACGCTGTCCCGCTCGCACCCGGGCCTCGTTCGGAAGCTCTTCGAAATGGAAGTTCCGGAAATCGCGGACCACTCGGTGGAAATCGTCGCCTTGGCCCGCGAAGCCGGGCACCGGACCAAAATGGCCGTCAAAGCCAACATGCCCGGGATCAATGCCAAGGGTGCCTGCATCGGCGAAATGGGTTCGCGTGTGCGTGCGGTCATGAACGAACTCAATGACGAAAAGATCGACATTGTTGACTACAGCGACGACCCGGCCACGTTCATTGCCAGCGCACTGTCCCCGTCCCGGGTGAATTCCGTCACGATCACTGACGAGGCAACCCGCTCGGCGCGCGTAGTGGTGCCGGACTACCAGCTCTCCCTCGCCATCGGCAAGGAGGGCCAGAATGCCCGCCTCGCCGCCAAGCTCACCGGCTGGCGGATCGACATCGTCTCCGATGCTGCGGTCAACCGCGACAAATAGGGCTGACCCCGCGGTCACCGTCCGCCGGGGCTGGAAGTTCGGCCCGGATCGGGCCCACCCGCCGGCGTTCGTGGCCCCTTCAGTTCGGGGCCCGGGCGCTGGAGGGGCTAGAATAGACATGACCGCGCCTTACGGCCGGTATCCGCGTGTCCTTGACGCGTCCGGGCTTGGTTCCGGCGAAGGTGTCCTTACGGGCCCTTAGCCAGGCTGGCCCGGTCCCTGGACGGCAGATATGTACTGGCAGGAAGATTCTCGTAAGTGGCACAAGTGCAACACCTCGAGCATCAGCCGCAGCGTACCTGCATCGGATGCCGGAAAACGGGCGCCCGGTCAGAGCTTCTCCGGCTCGTCATCGATGGCAGCGGTTCATCCGCCGTCCTAGTCGATGAACGCCGCCGGATGGCTGGCCGGGGTGCATGGCTGCACCCCAGCGAAAAGTGCCTGGCACTGGCGGTCAAACGTCGAGCGTTCGGACGCGCCCTCAACGGTGCTGCCGGAACAGCCGACGTTGAACGCCGGATCATGGCAGGCACGCAAGCCGTGGACACCCCGGTGGCCGCAGCAACAACCGTCCAACCTGAAAGCGGGTCAGAAAACTGATGGAAACCCGATGAGTTCCCAGCGATGAGTGCGCAACGATGACATCTTTGTTGCGCTCTGGAATGGACCTTTCAGCTGCACTCGCGGCGGAGGTCCGCAGTAAGAAGTAGACGGTTCGTGCCTGGCTCGGTGCGGACCGAGACAGGAGAAATGTGGCCAAGGTCCGCGTACATGAGCTTGCTAAAGAGCTCGGTATTACTTCCAAAGATGCAGTAACCAAACTGCAGGAACTGGGCGAATTCGTTCGCTCGGCCTCTTCCACCATTGAGGCCCCCGTTGTGAGGAAACTCCGCAACGCGTTCCCCGACGCAGCATCGGCAGCCAAGTCCGAAGCACCCGCGTCCACACCCAAGGCGCCCGCCAGCCCCGCCGCAACCGTTCCGGCGCCTGCGCCGGGCCCGGCTGCCCCGAAGGCTGCGGACACCACAAAGACTGAAGCTCCGGCTCCGGCCGCAGCTGCTCCGGCACCCAGTGCCCCCCAGGCGGCTCCGGCCGCTGCGCCGGCGGCTCCAGCGGCACCGGCTGCTCAGGCTCCGAGTGCTCCGGCCGCGCCCGCCACGGGCGCCAAGCCCGGCGCGCGTCCGGCACCCAAGGCTGAAACCCCGGCTGCTCCGGCACGCCAGGGCGGCTCGGCACCTCGCCCGGGCGGCCCCCGCCCCGGCAACAACCCCTTTGCTACCTCCCAGGGCATGCCCCGGGGCCGCGGCGGAGACAACGAACGCCCCTCGCGTCCGGGTAACAACCCGTTCGCTCCTTCCCAGGGCATGCCGCGTCCGGGCGGGAACCGCACCGAGGGCGAACGCCCCGGCGGCCCCCGTCCCGCAGCAGGCGCTGGTGGTCCCCGTCCGGGTGCTCCCCGCACCGGCGGCGCCCCGGGTGCACGCCCGGGTGCTCCTCGTCCGGCCGGCGCAGCAGGCGCCGGACGTCCGGGCGGGGCCGGCGGAAACCGACCCACTCCGGGCATGATGCCCAACCGCACCGAACGTCCCGCACCCGCTGGCGCAGGCCGTCCGGGCGGCGGAGCCCGCGGCCCGGGCCGTCCGGGTGGGGCTCCCGGTACCGGTGCTCCCGGTGCCGGTGGCGGCGCTCCGGCCGGCGGTGGCTTCGGCAAGGGTGGCCGCGGTCGCGGTGGCACCCAGGGTGCTTTCGGTAAGGGCGGCGCAGGCCGTGGCAAGCAGCGCAAGTCGAAGCGTGCCAAGCGCCAGGAACTCGAGCAGATGAGTGCTCCGTCGCTGGGTGGCGTTAGTGTGCCCCGCGGCGACGGCAACACGGTAGTCCGGCTTCGCCGTGGCTCGTCCATCACGGACTTCGCCGACAAGATCGAGGCGAACCCCGCAGCGCTGGTGACCGTCCTCTTCCACCTCGGCGAAATGGCTACGGCCACGCAGTCGCTGGATGAAGAGACCTTCGCCCTGCTGGGCGAGGAGCTTGGCTACAAGCTCCAGGTTGTGTCCCCGGAGGACGAGGAGCGCGACCTGCTC
Organism: Pseudarthrobacter sp. PH31-O2; assembly: GCF_030063265.1. Taxonomy (NCBI): domain Bacteria; kingdom Bacillati; phylum Actinomycetota; class Actinomycetes; order Micrococcales; family Micrococcaceae; genus Pseudarthrobacter; species Pseudarthrobacter sp. PH31-O2. Next base: position 378,338 of record NZ_JASIST010000002.1, read on the forward strand.
TCCGGCTTCGACATCGACTTCGATGCCGAGCTGGAAGCCGAAGGCGACGAGGAACTCGAGGCACGTCCTCCGGTTGTCACCGTCATGGGTCACGTTGACCACGGTAAGACCCGCCTGCTCGATGCCATCCGCAAGTCCGACGTTATGGCGGGCGAGCACGGCGGTATCACGCAGCACATCGGTGCCTACCAGGTCACCCACGAGCATGAGGGTACCGATCGCAAGATCACCTTCATCGATACTCCGGGCCACGAGGCGTTCACCGCCATGCGTGCCCGTGGTGCGAAGGTGACCGACATCGCGATCCTGGTTGTAGCAGCGGACGACGGCGTGATGCCGCAGACCGTTGAGGCCCTCAACCACGCCCAGGCGGCCAACGTGCCGATCGTTGTGGCCGTGAACAAGATCGACAAGGAAGGCGCCAACCCGGAAAAGGTCCGCGGCCAGCTGACCGAGTACGGGCTGGTTCCGGAAGAATACGGTGGCGACACCATGTTCGTGGAGGTCTCTGCCCGCCAGAACCTGAACATCGACGAACTGCTCGAGGCTGTCCTGCTGACCGCAGACGCAGCCCTGGACATGCGCGCCAACCCGAACAAGGACGCCCGCGGTATTGCGATTGAAGCCAACCTGGACAAGGGCCGCGGCGCGGTTGCTACCGTCCTGGTTCAGTCCGGTACCCTGCACATCGGCGACACCATCGTGGCAGGCACGGCCCACGGCCGCGTCCGTGCGATGTTCGACGATGATGGCAGTGCACTGACCGAGGCCGGCCCGTCCCGCCCCGTGCAGGTGCTGGGTCTGTCCAACGTCCCGCGCGCCGGTGACACCTTCTTTGTGACCGCTGACGAGCGCACCGCCCGCCAGATCGCCGAGAAGCGTGAAGCTGCGGACCGCAACGCGGCCCTGGCCAAGCGCCGCAAGCGCATCAGCCTGGAAGACTTCGACCAGGCCGTCGCCGACGGCAAGATCGACACCCTCAACCTCATCCTCAAGGGTGATGTGTCCGGTGCCGTGGAAGCCCTCGAAGACGCACTGCTCAAGATCGACGTCGGCGAGGGTGTCCAGCTTCGCGTTATCCACCGCGGTGTCGGTGCGATCACGCAGAACGACGTCAACCTGGCTACCGTCGACAGCGCCGTTATCATCGGCTTCAACGTCAAGCCCGCCGAGCGTGTTGCCGAACTGGCAGACCGCGAAGGCGTGGACATGCGCTTCTACTCCGTTATCTACGCAGCAATTGATGACATTGAGGCAGCCCTCAAGGGCATGCTCAAGCCGGAGTACGAAGAGGTCCAGCTTGGTACCGCCGAGGTCCGCGAAGTGTTCCGTTCCTCCAAGTTCGGCAACATTGCAGGCTCGATCGTTCGCTCGGGTGTTATCCGACGCAACGCCAAGGCCCGGGTCACGCGCGACGGCAAGATCATCGGCAACAACCTTGCCGTTGAGACGCTCAAGCGCTTCAAGGACGACGCCACCGAGGTCCGCACGGACTTCGAGTGTGGTATCGGTCTTGGCTCGTTCAACGACATCACCGAAGGTGACATCATCGAGACCTTCGAGATGCGCGAAAAGCCGCGCGTCTAGTCTGAAGTCCGGTGTATGAAAGGTGCGGGGCCGTTGGATTCTTTCCGGCGGCCCCGCCCCTTCGCCGGGCAGTTTTCGATCTTCGATCGCAAACCGCCCGGCTCCGGCAGCGGCGTCAGCCTTCCCAATGCTCGCAAGCTCGCATCGGGTCCCTCGGCTGCCACCTTGGATGCCACCCAGGCCGCCGGAAAGAATCCAACGGGAGTCCGTCGTAGACTCGCCTTAGGCGCGTGGCAATAAACCCAACGTGTGTACGCAAGTTGCCCCGGCGCCGTCGTACATCCAAATTTTTAGGAGTGGAAATGGCTGATCCCGCACGGGCTGCCAAGTTGGCGCAGCGGATTAAGGTTGTTGTTGCCGAGGCACTGGGCCGGAGGGTGAAGGATCCCCGGCTGGAAGGCGTCACTGTCACCGATGCGCGGGTGACCAATGATCTTCAGCATGCCACGATCTACTACACCGTGTTCGGCGACGAGCTGGTCCAGGCCGAGGCTGCCAAGGGTCTTGAGAAGGCCAAGGGCGTGCTGCGGCAGGAAGTCGGCCGGAACGTCACTGTCCGGTTGACCCCTACGCTCGAATTCGTGGCGGACCAGATTCCGGTCAATGCTTCCAACCTGGAGGAACTGCTGCGGGCCGCAAAAAAGCGTGATGCCGAGGTGGCGGCTCTCGCCGCCAGCGCGAAGCACGCCGGCGACGCCGACCCGTACAAGAGTCATACTCCGCAGGATATCGAACTCGACGAGGACGACTTCGACGAAGAGGAACTTGACCTCATCGCCGAAGGCGACGTCGACGAGGACAGCGGCAAATAGTCCAGCAACAATGCAGCGCTGCAAGAGGATGGCCGGCCCCGGTTGGGGCCGGCCATTCTTTTGAGCTTTTGCCATGGCCGGGAGGACTTTGGACTCTAGGCCCGCTGCCGGCGGTGGCGTCCGATGGAACCATGACTGCGGGGACTGAAGAAAGAGGTGGGCCGTGGGCTCCAGCCTGATCCCGTGTCCCCACTGCGGGAAGACCAACAGGATTCCGGCATCGGCCGCCGGGCACCCGCGCTGCGGAAATTGCCGCAAGGACCTGCCCTGGATTGTCGCCGCAGGGGACGCGGACTTCGCGCTCATCGCCGAGCAGTCCTCGACGCCGGCCCTCATCGACTTCTGGGCAGCATGGTGCGGACCGTGCCGTATGGTCAGCCCCGTGCTGGACAAGCTGGCCCAGGAACGGGCCGGCGGGGTCAAACTCGTTAAGGTTGACGTCGACTCGGCGCCGGCACTCTCGCGGCGCTTTGAGATCCAGTCGATCCCCACCATGCTGCTGATCAGGGACGGGAAAGTAGTGGCCCGCCAGACCGGGGCGCCGCCCGCAGCAGCCCTGCGCCAATGGCTCGACGACGCGATGGCGGCGGGTCACCCATAGCCGAAGGCGGTACCTGCCGGTGCCCGTTCGGTGATGCCCGTTCAGTGGCGCCGGCTCAGTGGCGCCCCTTCAGCGGCGCCGGCCGCGGACTCCCAGGCCACCCAGGAGGGGCGAGCCCATGCCCAGGAGGAAGCCGACGTCGTACCAGTTACCGGCGCGAGCCGTGTTGTAGAAGGGGAATTCGCTCCACTGCCCAAAGACATGGACGATCAGCACTACCCATGCCGTGACGCCGTTCCAAATACCCCATAGCAGGTCCTGCCACCACATGTTTACTCCTTGACCGAACCGTCGTCCCGGACCGCACGTCCCGGGACCGGCGCGAAATGCCCGCGTTGCGTTCAGGCTAGGCGCTGCGGCACAGCCGCGGTAGGGCACAGCGACCCTACAACCTACGGTGCCGGCAACCGAATGTCAGCTGGACCGGGTCGGGAGCCGGTTGAGGCCTTCCACCAGCTCGGCCTGGCTGCTGCAGAGCGCAATCCGGATCCAACCCTCGCCGATCGAACCGAACGCGGTGCCGGGGGCGAAGGCCACACCGGAATCGGCCAGGAAGCGCCGGACCCAGCTCCGGACATCGCCACCACTGACATGGGACACATCGGCCCAAAGGTAGAACGCGCCTTGCGCCGTGAGGAACGGAATGCCCTTGGACTCCAACACCGTGCCGGCAGCATCCCGGTTGGCCCGGTAGTGCGCACGGGCGTGGCTTACGTACTCCTGCGGGCCGGTGAGCGCCGCCAGGGCGGCGTACTGCGAGGGAGCGGCCACGCAGGAAACAATCGCCTCCATCACGTTGTTCATTTTCTGTTCCAGGCCCGGCGGGCAGATCAACGCTCCGATCCGGAGCCCGGTCAGGCCATAGGTCTTGGAGAGCGTGAGCGAAGTGAACACACGGGCTTGCCCGGGGACGTCGCTGTCGAACCGGGCAGGGCTCACATGCGGGACGTCATAGGTGAACGCTTCGTAGCATTCGTCGGAGATGATCCAGAGATCATGCCGGACGGCCAACGCCACCAGGTCCCGGGTGAGCTCTTCGCCCAGGACGGCGCCCAGCGGGTTGGAGGGTGAATTGAGGATCAGCACCTTCGTCCGCGGTGTAATAAGCTCCTCGATGTCCGCGATCCGGGGCTGGAAGTCGTGGCCGGGGTACAGCGGGTACTGCACCGGGACGGCGTGCAGCAGGCTGGACGTCATCGCGAAGGTCGGGTAGCCGGGATTGGGGATCAGGATTTCGTCGCCCGGCGAGAGCAGCAGGCTCATCGCGAAGTGCAGGCCCTGCTGGGCGCCGTCGACGACGTACACGCGCTCCGCTCCGAGCGGTGTCGCGTTGTGCTCCCGGAACCGGGCTGCGAACGCCTCGCGTAGGGCCGGGATGCCGGCGTTGGGCGTGTAGTTGGTTTCGTCGCGGTCGAGGCAGGCCATCCCGGCCTCAAGGATATGGCGGGGGACGGCAAAACCAGGTTCGCCGATGCTCAGCACAATGGCGCCGGGAGTTCCCCAAGCGGCTTCGGTGATTTCGCGGATCTGGTTGATGGGGACGTCGCGGACGTGGGCGGCTAGCTCGGGCATGTCTGCCATCCTAGCTGCCGCAGCTTCCTGCGCCGGGGGCAGCCCCGGCGCAGATATACTGGGAAGCGTGCTTTCTGGACTGGTAATAGTGGACAAGCCGCAAGGCTGGACCAGCCACGATGTGGTTGGACGGATGCGGCGACTCGCCGGTACCCGAAAGGTGGGCCACGCCGGGACCCTGGATCCCATGGCGACTGGCGTTCTGGTGGTCGGCATCAACAAGGCGACCCGGCTGCTCACGTACATCGTGGGCACGTCGAAGACCTATACGGCGACCATCCGCCTCGGCGAATCCACCCTCACCGATGACGCCGAGGGCGAGGTGACGGCCACCCGCAGTGCCGCCGCGGTGACCGAGGAAGCAGTCCGGGCCGGCATCGCCGCATTGACCGGCGAGATCAATCAGGTTCCCAGCAGCGTCAGCGCCATCAAAGTCAACGGCGAGCGTGCGTATGCACGGGTCCGCTCCGGCGAAGAGGTCAACCTGGCCGCCCGGCCGGTCACCATCCACCGCTTCGAGGTCCACGGGATGCGTCGGGTTCGCACGGGGGAGCCAGCGGCGGAGTCCGACGGCGAGGCGCTGGACGTAGACGTGACTGTGGAATGCTCATCAGGTACCTACATCCGGGCGCTGGCCCGTGACCTTGGGGAGGCTCTTGAGGTCGGCGGGCACCTGACGGCGCTGCGCCGGACCCAGGTGGGCCCCTACACGCTGGACCAGGCACGCACCCTCGAACAGCTTGCCGAGCAGTTGGACGTGCTCGAAATGTCCCAGGCCGCGCGGGCCCTTATGCCCAACCGAGAGCTCAGCGACGAGGAAACCACCGAGCTTTCCTTCGGTCGCCGCATCGCCTCAGGTGTGAAGGCCGGCACTTCCGAGGCGGCCACACCGGAGAACCCTGCCGCGGCGTTCGGCCCGGACGGCACTCTCGTGGCCCTGCTGGCGGATAAGGGAAGCTACGCCAAGCCGGTGCTGGTCTTTGCACCGGACAATGAAAAGCATCCGCCGAAGAAGCCGTCGCCGGTCCAGCAGGACGGGCAGTAGTGGACGCGTATTTCTACATCATTTTGGTGGTTGGGCTGGTCTCCAGCGTCGCCTGCCTGATCGCCGGCATCCTCAAAAAGGCGCCGAACGATACGACGATCCTCTCGGTGGCCGCCGTCGAACTGTCCTTGGTGGTCTATCTGGTCGGGTCGATAATCCGGGTCGCGGGCGGGGAACAGATCGCGGGGGAGCCCTGGGAATTTTGGGGCTATTTGTTGACAGCGCTCCTGCTGCCGGTCGGCGCCGTCTACTGGGCCATCCTGGAACGGACCCGCTGGAGCAACTTTGTGCTGGCCGCCGTCGGAGTCACGGCCCTGGTGATGGCGGCCCGTATGAATCAGATTTGGTACTGACGTGGAAGAGGCAAAAACGTGACGGCGAAACGATCGCAGCAGGACATCGGAACGACGCCGGACCCCACGGCGTCCGGCAGCGCACGGGATACCCGCAATACCGGGCCCGGGCGGCTGCTGATCGCTGTCTACGCGGTGTTTGCCATTTCGGCGACGGCCCGGGCGGGATACCAGATCCTCACCAAGTTTTCCGAAGCTCCGCTGGCCTACCTGCTGTCCGCATTCGCCGCAGTCGTTTATCTCGTAGCAACCGTGTCGCTCGCAAAAGCCGGCCGCACCTGGTTCAAGGTTTCCGTGGCGGCGGTGCTCGTGGAACTGTTGGGTGTGATTGTGGTCGGGGCCCTCAGCGTGTTCGACTCGGTCAATTTCCCCCATGAGACCGTCTGGTCGCTGTTTGGCCGCGGCTATGCGTTTATCCCGTTGTTGTTGCCGATCCTTGGCCTGATCTGGCTGTACCGCCGCCGTCCGGCGCCGAAGCCGGCCCGAGCGTCCTAGCTGGGCATTCCGGGGCCGGGGTCCTGGCCCACCAGCCGGCTGCACAGGGCCGGCCACGCGGCGCCGAAGCCAGGATGCAATTCCTTCTCGCCTACGCGCTCGAGCGGCACCCACTGCAGCTCCAGGCTTTCGGGATCACTGATCACCGGTTCGAACGCTTCCACAACTTCGACGGCGACTGTCGTGTAGCTCCAATAGCCGACGTCGAACACCGAAGTGAACAGCACCCGCACGTTTTGCGTCGGAACGGCGGCTTCCTCTTGGGCCTCCCGCAGTGCGCCTTGGACTGCTTCTTCGCCCTGGTGCAAGGCCCCGCCGGGGAGACCCCAGGTGCCGCCCTTGTCGCTCCACAAGGCGCGGTGCTGGAGCAGGACGCCCTTGGCGGGGTCGTGGACCAGCAGCCCGGCCGAGCCAAACCGCCCCCAGAACCGTCCGCTGTCGCCTTCAACCCACGCGTCACCCGGATCGCGGGGCCCGAGGGGCCGGCGCAGTTCGAAGGGGAGCTCAGTGGAGCGTGCTTCGCCGGGCCGCCCGGTTTGGGGGCTGGCCGGGCTCGATGTCGGGGCGACAGGGCTGTCCATGCCCTCAGTTTCCCACGGACCGTGCCCGTACCCGCCGAAGTGTGACCCCGCGGGAAGACAGATCAGGCAGGCTGCACGCCGGGGGGCACGGCGGGAAGAAAGATCAGGCGGGCTGCACGCCGGGGGGGCACGGCGGGATCCGTCGGTCAGCAGCGGTCGGTTTCCAATCTTCGTCGCGACAGCTTGCCGTTGACGGCCATCCGGCACCAGTGAACGGGCCGCCTAACCCTCTGTTGCAACCAGGCGCCGGGCCCGTTTCCTCCCGCGAGGGTCGCCGACGGAAACTCCGGGCCCAACACTTCAGTTATCCACATAGGGGGATCAACGAGGGCCACCAGAGCTGGAATCGGGAATCATTGGAGGTAGGCCCCCGGGCGGCCGGAGCAGCGGATCGCTCACTGGGACCTGGTGACTACAGCTTCTCCACACTCGAATTTTCGTTAGGAGATCCACAAAAGTCGCGGCCCAGAATGTCAAAGCATCGAGGAAGAATTTGGCTATGAAAGCCAGTGAAGATTTCATTCCGCTACAGGCCACACGGCCTGGCTCCGGAATACTCCTGGGAATTCTCCGGTTGCCGGCTGGACCACACGCAGCCGATGACGTGGACTGTGCTCTGGATGGGGCGCTTGCACTGCTGCGTTCTTCAAACGGGACGGCACTGTCTGTTGCAGCGATGTTCGGAGTGACAGAAGCCTCGGACTTTGCCGGGCGGGTCGAGGAATTATCCCGCATGGTCGACTATCTGCAACTTGTGGCCGCAGCGGCGGTTGACCGGACCCGAAACCGGGCGGCGGCAGCCAGCAACGCGGCTGCGAAGCTTGGTTCCGGTGCCCCTGCCAGCTGGTTGACCGGCTGGCACGCCGACGCGACTCCGGCCACGACTGCGACGGTGCCTGCGACGGTGCCTGTGACGGTGCCGGCGGACTGGGTCGCCGGGCCCGATTCCGGTTGGAGCGTGCAGTTTGGCGCGGACCGTGCGCAGGGCTGGGTCGATGACGGGTACCGGAACACCACCGAGTTCCTGCGGGCCAGGCTGCGGATCACCGCGGCGGAGGCGCGACGCCGGCTTGCCCTGGCTTCGGATGTTCTGCCGGGTACCGGCTTGTCAGGGCAGCCCCTGCCGGCCGCGTGGGAGGAACTTGCGGCTGTCCTCACAGCCGGGGACATCGCCTCGCGGGCGGCGACCCTGGTTAGCCTGTCCCTCCACCGGGTCGGGCACGTGGCCGCGCCCGGTGACGTTGTCCGGATGGAGCATGCCCTGACCCGTACGGCTGTGGAGAACGACCAGGATTTCCTGACCCGGATCGCGAAGCGCTGGACGGACGCCCTGGACCAGGACGGTGCCGAACCCAGCGAGCAGGAACTGCGCCAACGCCAAGGCGCGTTCATCCGCCGGTCCCACCGTGGACTGCAGCACCTGGAAATCTTCGCCACCGCCGACCAATTCGAGCACCTGCTCACGGTCATGAACACAGCCACCAACCCACGGACATGCTCTGCCACGAACCGCACCGACCCCACCGCCGGCACGGCCGAAAGCGCCGGTCCTGACGCCCGGGCCGACGCCGGCGCCAATGCCGACGCCCGCGGTGCCGTGGACCACCCGGCTGCTGGGGAGGTGGCCGCTGCCGGGCGGCTGGATCAGCGCACCCGTCCGCAACGGCTGCTCGATGGCCTGGTCGGCGCCTGTAAGGTGGCCCTCGCGGCCGGAGAACTGCCCGCTTCCGGTGGCCTGCGCCCGCAGGTTATGGTCACCATCGACTACCGGGACCTCCTCGAGCGGCTCGGCGGCGCCAACCCGCAGTCACGCGGGCCGGGATCCGGCGCGGGAACCCTGATGTTCACCGGCCCGGTCACGGCCGAGACGGCGCGCAAGATCGCCTGCGATGGCGACATCATTCCAATCGTGCTCGGTGGCACCGGCCGCATCCTGGACATCGGCCGGGCGTCACGGGTCTTCCCGCCCCACATCCGCAAAGCCCTCACCGCACGGGACCGGGGATGCGCGTTCCCCCAGTGCACCATCCCCGCGCCGTGGTGCGAGGCCCACCACATCGAGTACTGGTCCCGCGGCGGAACGACCGGAACGGAGCAAGGCGCTTTGCTCTGCTCACACCACCACCACGTCATCCACAAGGAAGAATGGACCATTCAGGTCCGCGCCGGCATCCCGTGGTTCATCCCCCCGGCGCACCTGGACCCACGTCAGGTGCCACGACGGAACAGCTATTTTCGCCTTGAGTGAACCCAGGGGACCGTGCGCGCTCTGCGGGCAAATCAGGGATTATCTGAACTGCGCAAAGACCCGTGCCGGTTCGGGACGAATATCCGGACCCTCGGTGAAGCCGAGGCTCTCACAAAAAGCACGCTGTCCGGATTGGTTGTCGGTGATCAATACCAGCTGCCGGAGGTGCTCGCAGCGTTTCTTCACCGCCTGGAGCAGCGCGCGGCCGGCACCTGCTTTCCGGAACGCCGGATCCACCAGGATGTCCTGGACGGAGCAGATGGCCGCGGCGCCGGAGGCCGCGCTGGCCAGTCCCACCAGCACCAGCGCCAGAGCCAGCACCAGCGCCAGCACCAGCGCCAGAACCACGGAGTCGGGAACGGGACTTCCGGCAAGGACTGTGGACACTGGCACCGGAACAGTGCCGCACGCAGCCGTCCCCCGGCCACGGGCCGGAGGTGCTAGCGTAGCGCCGATGCGTAACGGGCGCCCGGGCCCTTGCGTTGGCCACGTCCAGGGGACAAACCATGAACATATCCGTGAACATCCGAAAGTGCACGGCGGACGATCTTCCCGCCCTGTGCCTGCACGAGCCCCCGGGTGCAAAGATCGCCGAGGGCTTCCTGGTGCGCCAGACGGCGGGGGAGCTCCTCTATGCCACGGCGTGGACCGGGGGCACCCCGCACGGCGGGGCGGTGCTGGATTTCCGTGCCGGGCCCGTCCCCGAACTCAAGCATCTCTTTGTGTATCCCGGCAGCAGGGGAGCAGGGATCGGCGGTGCGCTGTGCCGCTGGCTGGAAGAGCAAGCCAGGCTGGCCGGACACAGTGCGATCGTCCTCGGCGTCGAACCTGGCAACACTGCGGGACGGAAGCTCTACAAAGGCCTTGGCTACCGGCCCACCGGTGCCACGGAAACATACTCCTATGAATTTACCGACCCTGACGGCAACCGGAGCGTTGCCACGGAAACTGCTGCGCTCCACCATAAACAGCTCGGACCGCCTTGGGCCATCGAGCCTCCCGCCGGCCGTGAACCAACCCCGGCGGCGCCCTCCCGCGTCCTCTTCTATGGAGTGACCGGCAGCGGGAAGTCGACCGCCGCCCGCGCCTACGCCCAGTCCAGGGGGTTGCCCGGGTTTTCGGCAGATGACGACATCGGCTGGCTGCCCGGCTGGCAGCAGCGCACCGTCGAGGAGCAGCGTGGCATCGCAGCCTCGCTTGCAGCCCAGGACCGCTGGGTGCTGGACAGCGCCTATGGTGCCTGGCGGGACGTTGTGCTGTCGCGCGCGGAGCTCATTGTCTGTCTCGACTATCCACGCTGGCTTTCGCTGGCCCGGCTGGTTCGCCGCACGCTGCGGCGGGCGTTGACCCGGGAACCTGTCTGCAACGGTAATGAGGAAACTATGGCCCGGCTCTTCACCCAAGACTCGATCCTCCGGTGGCATTTCCGGTCCTTCACGCGGAAGCGGCAGGTGATGCGGGGGCTGGAAGCGGACCCCCGGATGCCGGCTACAATCATGTTCCGCCGTCCCCGGGAACTCGATGCCTGGCTGGCGCAGCTGGAGCTCTGACCGGGTCGAAAGCCCCTGAACAGACACCCGGCCGCGGCTACGCTGGAGGCATGGCTGGACTCAAGGCTCCACAAGCGTTGCGGAAGGAAGAACGTGAGTCCCTCCTGAGGGCCGTGAAGGCATTCCATACCTTTGCCTGGTTCACGATCGAAGCCTGCATGGTATACGTCCTGTACGCCGGTGTCCGCGGCCGCACGGACCGGCGGGCGGGCATCGCCGCCGTTGTCGTGGCTGCCGAGACGCTGGTTTTTTCCGCGAACGGATTCCACTGCCCGCTTACCGCAGTGGCCAAGGACCTGGGGGACGAGACAGGCTCGGTCACCGACATCTACCTGCCGGAATGGTTCGCGAGGAACCTTCCGGGCATCCACGTTCCACTGATCCTCGCCGCCGTGCTGCTGCACTGGCGGAACTACCGGACAGCCGGTGGATCAACCGGGCAGTAAAACCGGGCGGCTCAGTCCCGGCACGGTGGCCGGCGCAGTCGAGGCCGCTAGCGCAGCGGGTTGCCGTTGAGGTCGACGCGGAAGTGCTCGATCACCCTGTTGGCCGCGGTATTAATGATGATCACGGAGTCCACCGGCCAGGACGAATCGGAAACCATGGTGTAGGGAACGTCCGTAATCCTGGTGGGCTGCCCGGCGTCGTTGATCTTCCGGCTGAAGGCACCGGCTCGAGTCTGGCGGCGCCCTCGTAGGCTTGTGCGTTCTTGTGCATTCCTGCCAGCAGCGTGGGCACCGCGGCCACCACCGCGGCCACCACCGCGGCCACCAGCGCGGCTTGCGCTGTCTGCCGGTCCGTGCCGAGCATGCCCCGGCAATCTGGGCTACCGGGATCTGCCTCAGGAGGCCGTGGAGCTCTGTCCCGGGTTCTCCTTCAGCCACACCTGGGTGCGGGCCTCGGTGGAAACCGCACCCGCGCAGACACCCGCTGGACTGTTGTCTTTGCCTCGTGGTGCTGGCGTACCGAACGCGGCGGAGCGTCGGCGCGGACCCGCAGTGCCGTCGGAAGCAGCCGACGTTTGCAGGTAATCTAGGAGAGTTCCGGAGCCGGCAGGTTTATCCGGAGGAGCACATGGCAGGAAGCAAAAAGGCGAGGTTGATGGTCCACATCTGGAACGATCCGTCCGAAGTCCCGGCGGACTTTGGTCCTTCCGTCGTTACGTTCGGCAATTTCGACGGGGTACACCGCGGCCACCAACAAGTGCTCTCACAGCTCATCCGGGTCGCCCGTATCAATCACGCACGCGCCGTCGCCATCACCTTCGACCCGCATCCGGCGCAGGTCCACCGCCCCGAATCCGCCCCGGAACTGATCATGGGTCTGGAAGACAAGCTTGCCGCCCTCAGCGAACTGGGCCTCGACGCCGTTCTGGTCATGAAGTACTCCCTCGAGCTGGCCAGCCTCACCCCCGAAGAATTTGTCGCCACTGTCCTGGTCGGCAGCCTCAGGGCGAGCCACGTGGTGATCGGCCACGATGCACGGTTCGGCCGGAACAACTCCGGGGACCTGGAGACCATGCAGGACCTCGGCCGGAAGCTCGGCTTCGAGGTGCTGGTTATCAGCGAGTTCGGCTCGGAAGGCTTTCCGCTCCACGGCGACGCACCCGGTGAGGGACAAGACCGCACCGCCCACGACGGCACCGACCGCCGCTGCTCCTCCACCTGGGTGCGCGAGGCACTGCGGGAGGGCGACGTCGCCACTGCGGCCGCCGTACTCGGACGACCGCACCGGATGCGCGGCGAGGTGGTCCACGGCGCCGCTCGCGGCCGTGACCTCGGCTTCCCGACCGCAAATCTGGCCGCTGACGCGAGCGGCTACGTCCCGGCTGATGGCATCTACGCCGGTTGGCTTGTGGACCAGGCCGGCACGCGCTGGCCTGCCGCCATCTCCGTCGGGTCCAACCCCACCTTCGACGGCGTCAGCCGCCAGGTTGAGGCGCACGTGATCGACCGGCCGAAAGAGGCCGTGGAAGACTTCGATCTGTACGGCCAGACAGTAGTGGTGGAATTCGTCGCCCGGCTGCGGGGCATGGTGACGTACCGTGGCCCTGAAGCACTGGTGGACCAGATGCGGCTGGACGTTGTCCAGGCGCACAGTATTCTATTTGTGCCCTAACCCGACCATCCGCTGCGCCGGGCCGCCGGAGAGGTGAATCCGCCGGCCGGATGCCCGGCTCGGCCGGTGCCAGGTTTCCCCGGGCCGCCGGACGGGGAAACGAAGAAGAGCCCGTGGGCAAGGAAGGCACAAAACGTGACGATTGAGAAAAATACCAGGGAACTGGACAAGGATATTGTCCGCGACTTCAGCTCCCGAATGAGCTACGCCTCCTACTTGCAGCTCCCGACGCTGCTGAGCGCCCAGAACCCGGTCAGCACACCGGAGCACCATGATGAGATGCTGTTCATCATCCAGCACCAGACCACCGAACTGTGGCTCAAGCTGGTCCTGCACGAGCTCCGCAGCGCCGCCGCCTGGCTCCGCTCCGACGACCTCGGCTCGGCGCTGAAGGCGATTGCCCGGGTCAAGCACATCCAGAAGACCCTGACCGAGCAGTGGTCCGTGCTGGCCACCCTCACGCCCACCGAGTATTCGCAGTTCCGCGGCTTCCTGGGCAACTCCTCGGGATTCCAGTCCAGCCAGTACCGCGCCGTCGAATTCCTGCTGGGCAACAAGAACCGCAAGATGCTCCCGGTGTTCGAATCCGACCCCGAAGCCCACGCGATGCTGCTGGAGATCCTCGAATCGCCGAGCATCTATGACGATTTCCTCGCCTACCTCAAGCGGCAGGGCTTCGACGTCCCCGCCGCGCTGCTGGAGCGGGACGTCACCAAGGCGCACGAGTTCTGCGCCGAGCTGGTCCCCGTCTTTAAGTACATCTACGAGAACGCCGCGGACAACTGGGGCGCCTACGAGGCCTGTGAGGAACTCGTGGACCTTGAGGACAACTTCCAGCTGTGGCGCTTCCGGCATCTGCGAACGGTCCAGCGCACCATCGGCATGAAGTCCGGCACCGGCGGCTCCAGCGGTGCTGCCTTCCTGCAGAAGGCGCTGGAACTGACGTTCTTCCCCGAGCTCTTCGCCGTCCGGACGGAGATCGGCCAGTGAGCGCACTGACTCCCGCGGCGGCCGCGGCACAGAACCGAGATGCCTTGCTGCAGCGCGCCCGGGAACTGGACGCCGCCGATCCGCTGGCTGCCTGCCGCGACCACTTCATCGGTGCCGACACGGACCTCGCCTACCTGGACGGCAACTCCCTGGGCCGGCCGCTCAAGCGCACCGTCACGGACATCAGCAGCTTCATCCAGGACAGCTGGGGCGGGCGGCTGATCCGCGGCTGGGACGAGCATTGGCTGGAGCTCCCGCAGGCCATCGGCGACCAGCTCGGCCGGGCAGTCCTCGGCGCCGCGGCCGGGCAGACCATCATCGCCGATTCCACCACCGTGGTGCTCTACAAGCTGATCCGGGCCGCGGTGGCCGCGATCGCCGACCCGGCCCGGACCGAAATAGTGCTGGACACGGAGAACTTCCCCACTGACCGCTACCTTGTCGAGGGCATCGCCCGCGAAGAAGGGCTGACGCTGCGCTGGATCCACACCGATCCTTCCGCCGGGGTAACTGTCGAGCAGGTGCGGGCGGCAACGGGTCCGGCCACCGCCGTTGTGGTCCTGAGCCAGATTGCCTACCGCTCCGGGTTCCTTGCCGATCTGCCCGGGATCACCGCTGCCGTTCACGCCGCGGGTGCGCTGGTGGTCTGGGACCTGTGCCATTCCGCCGGTTCGGTGGAGATTGCCCTGGACGCCGCCGAGGTCGACTTCGCCGCCGGCTGCACCTACAAGTACCTCAACGGGGGGCCCGGCTCGCCGGCGTTCGCCTATGTTAATGCCCGGCACCTGCCGGGTTTGCAGCAGCCGATCTGGGGCTGGATGGGCCGCAAGGACGCATTCGAGATGGGGCCCGGGTATGAAGCGGCAGACGGCATCCGCGGGTTCCTCAGCGGCACCCCGGCGGTCTTCGGGATGCTTGCCATGCGTGGCACCCTGGACTTGCTCGAGGAGGTCGGCATGGCCGCGGTTCGGGAGAAATCTCGCCTGCTGACCGCGTTCGCCGTCGAGCTCCACGATGCCTGGCTCGCCCCGGCCGGCGTGGAACTCGCGACGCCGCGGGAGCCGGAGCTGCGCGGCAGCCACATCACGGTGGACCACCCGGCGTTCCGGGAGATGACCGCCGCACTGTGGGCGGCCGACGTCATCCCGGATTTCCGGGCACCGCAGGGCCTGCGGATCGGGCTGTCCCCGCTGAGTACTTCCTTTACCGAGGTGCACCGTGGGGTGGCTGCGATCCGCGAACGGCTGGACGCGGGCCATTCCGGGCAACCACCGGAGGGGTCGTTTCGACAAGATTAGCGGCGTGCCGGTAAACTAGGCGTTGGATCCGGCTGCAGTCCGTGGCGGCTGGGTCCTGTTGTGTACGGGACATCTGGCATCAAAGCAGAAGAACCGGCACGGCACCCCCCGGCGGTGAGTTACTGATTCGGGCCTCACGGCACATATCTAGGAGTTATTGTGGCACTTGAAGCCGCTGTAAAGCAGTCCATCATCAAGGATTTCGCAACGTCCGAGGGCGACACCGGTTCGCCGGAGGTCCAGGTTGCAGTCCTGACTCAGCGGATCAAGGATCTCACTGAGCACATGAAGGTGCACAAGCACGATTACCACACCCAGCGCGGTCTGCTGGCCATGGTTGGTCGTCGCAAGCGTATGCTCACCTACCTCAAGAACACTGACATCACCCGCTACCGTGCGCTCATTGGGCGTCTCGGCCTGCGCCGCTAGTCAGCTTTAAGGGGCGGCCCCTTCCGTGACGGAATGGGCCGCCTTTTTCACACACAACTCAACAGGAGGATCAACCGCATCACGCATTCGCGGTCTTCGGTAGTGATCTCCGGGAACGGCTTCCAGGATATGAAGCCCGGCCCGTGGGTCTCGATCGATGACCGGGTGTAGTGCAGGCCGGCAGATGCCGGGCTGGGTTGATGCGGCTGGACTCCGTGAACCATGAAACGGAGGTGACTCTCTATGGAGGGTCCCGAAATCCAGTTCTCAGAAGCAGTCATTGACAATGGCCGCTTCGGCAAGCGTGTAATCCGCTTTGAAACCGGCCGACTTGCCAAGCAGGCAGCCGGCGCAGCGATGGTCTACCTCGACGAAGAAACCGCGCTGCTGTCCGCCACCACCGCCGGCAAGCACCCGCGTGAAGGTTTCGACTTCTTCCCGCTGACCGTCGACGTCGAAGAGCGTATGTACGCCGCCGGCCGCATCCCGGGCTCGTTCTTCCGCCGCGAAGGCCGCCCGTCCACTGAAGCGATCCTCGCTTGCCGCCTGATGGACCGCCCGCTGCGTCCCGCCTTCGTCAAGGGCCTGCGCAACGAGGTCCAGATCGTGGTCACCGTGCTGTCCATCAACCCGGACGAGCTCTACGACGTCGTAGCGATCAACGCTTCGTCGATGTCCACCCAGCTCTCCGGCCTGCCGTTCTCCGGCCCGATCGGCGGCGTCCGCGTTGCCCTGATCGCCGACGAACACGGTTCGCAGTGGGTTGCCTTCCCGAAGCACTCCCAGCTCGAGAACGCCGTCTTCAACATGGTCGTTGCCGGCCGCGTCAAGGGCGACGACGTCGCCATCATGATGGTTGAAGCCGAAGCCACGGACAACTCCTGGAACCTCATCAAGGAACAGGGCGCCGCCGCCCCGACCGAAGAGGTCGTTTCGGAGGGCCTGGAGGCCGCCAAGCCGTTCATCAAGGCCCTTTGCGACGCCCAGTCCGACCTGGCAGCACGCGCCGCCAAGCCGACCGTCGAGTTCCCGGTCTTCCTGGACTACCAGGACGACGTCTACGCCGCCGTGGAGTCAGCTGCCGCCGAGAAGCTGGCCGCAGTTTTCCAGATCGCGGACAAGCAGGAACGCGACACCGCTTCCGACGAGCTGAAGAACGAGGTCACCTCATCCCTGGCCGGCCAGTTCGAAGGCCGCGAAAAGGAGCTGTCCGCAGCCTTCCGCTCCGTCACCAAGCACGTTGTGCGCCAGCGTATCCTCACGGACCAGATCCGCATCGACGGCCGTGGCCTGACGGACATCCGCCAGCTCACCGCCGAGGTTGAGGTTCTTCCCCGCGTCCACGGCTCGGCCATCTTCGAGCGCGGCGAAACCCAGATCATGGGCGTCACCACGCTGAACATGCTCAAGATGGAACAGCAGATCGACTCGCTTTCGCCCGTAACGCGCAAGCGCTACATGCACAACTACAACTTCCCGCCGTACTCCACCGGCGAGACCGGCCGGGTCGGTTCCCCGAAGCGCCGCGAAATCGGCCACGGCGCCCTCGCAGAGCGCGCCATTATGCCGGTTCTGCCGTCCCGCGAGGAATTCCCCTACGCCATCCGCCAGGTCTCTGAAGCCCTCAGCTCCAACGGTTCGACGTCGATGGGTTCCGTCTGCGCCTCGACGCTGTCCCTGCTCAACGCAGGCGTGCCGCTGAAGGCTGCTGTTGCCGGTATCGCCATGGGCCTGGTTTCCGACGAGGTTGACGGCCAGACCCGCTACGCCGCCCTTACCGACATCCTCGGCGCCGAAGATGCCTTCGGTGACATGGACTTCAAGGTTGCCGGTACTTCCGAGTTCGTTACGGCCATCCAGCTGGACACCAAGCTCGACGGCATCCCGGCCTCGGTGCTGGCCGCCGCCCTGAAGCAGGCCCGCGAAGCCCGCCTGCACATCCTGGACGTGCTGAACTCCGCAATCGACACCCCGGACGAGCTCTCCGAGTTCGCGCCGCGCGTCATCGCGGTCAAGATCCCGGTAGACAAGATCGGCGAGGTCATCGGCCCGAAGGGCAAGATGATCAACCAGATCCAGGAAGACACCGGCGCCGACATCTCGATCGAGGACGACGGAACTGTCTACATTGGCGCCACGAACGGCCCGTCTGCCGACGCAGCACGGTCCGCGATCAATGCCATTGCCAACCCGCAGATCCCGGAAATCGGCGAGCGCTACCTGGGCACGGTCGTCAAGACCACCACCTTCGGTGCTTTCGTTTCCCTGACTCCGGGCAAGGATGGTCTGCTGCACATCTCCGAGCTGCGCAAGATCGCCGGCGGCAAGCGCGTGGACAACGTTGATGACGTCGTCTCCGTCGGCCAGAAGATCCAGGTGGAAATCACCAAGATCGATGACCGTGGAAAGCTTTCGCTCTCGCCCGTTGTGGCTGACGAGGCCGGTGCCGGAAACGCTGACGACGCTGAGGTCTCCCTCGAGGCCGCAGAGTAGTCTTTCCTGACCCAAGTGGCGGGGCCGGTGGATTATCCACCGGCCCCGCTGTCGTTAACGGCGGCGTAGAACATCGCCGCCGCCGTACCGTCCGGGCGATTTCCCGCTGGTACGATGGCAGGCAGATTTGGGATGTTTTTACTGAAAGGCTTTGATGACTGTCGTACCCCTGCCGCTTGAGCAGAACCAGCATGCTGACAGCCTGATCCACGGAGCCGACGGCGGATCCGAAGTGCGGCGGTCGGTCCTTCCCGGCGGTGTCCGTGTGCTGACCGAGGCGATGCCCGGACAGCGTTCTGCCACCATCGGCTTCTGGGTTGGCGTGGGCTCCCGCGACGAGGCGCCCGGGCAGCACGGCTCCACCCATTTCCTCGAACACCTCCTGTTCAAGGGCACCCAGCGGCGCACCGCCCTGGAGATCGCCTCGGCCTTCGATGAGGTCGGCGGGGAGTCCAACGCAGCCACGGCCAAGGAAAGCACCTGCTATTTTGCCCGCGTGCTGGACACCGACCTGCCGATGGCGATCGACGTCATCGCGGACATGATCACCGGTGCCGTGCTGGACCCGCAGGAGATGGAGCAGGAACGCGACGTTATCCTCGAAGAAATCGCGATGGACAGCGACGATCCGACCGACGTCGCCCACGAACACTTTGTCGCGGCCGTGCTGGGTACCCACGCGTTGGGCCGCCCAATCGGCGGTACCCCCGACGCCATCCGTGCCGTCGCCCGGGATTCTGTCTGGGACCACTACCGCCGCTATTACCGCCCGGATGAGCTTGTTATCACCGCCGCCGGGGGACTGGACCACAACGTCGTCTGCGGACTCGTTGTGGATGCCCTGCATTCCGCCGGCTGGAGCCTTGAGCCTGACGCCGCGCCGGTGCAGCGACGCTCCACCGACCGGGCCGCGATCACCGGCACCGCCGGACTGCACGTGGTCAAGCGTCCGGTGGAACAGGCCAACATCATCATGGGCTGCCCCAGCATCGTCGCCACAGACGACCGCCGCTTTGTGATGAGCGTGCTCAACGCAGTCCTGGGCGGCGGGATGTCCTCCAGGCTGTTCCAGGAAATCCGGGAGAAGCGCGGCTTGGTGTACTCGACCTACTCCTTCGCCTCCTCCTACGCCGACGCAGGGTACTTCGGAATGTACGCCGGCTGCACCCCGTCCAAGGTCCGGCAGGTCGTTGAGCTGCTCGGCGCCGAACTGGACAAGCTCGCAGAAGGCG
This sequence comes from Pseudarthrobacter sp. PH31-O2, assembly GCF_030063265.1. NCBI lineage: Bacteria > Bacillati > Actinomycetota > Actinomycetes > Micrococcales > Micrococcaceae > Pseudarthrobacter > Pseudarthrobacter sp. PH31-O2. Next base: position 397,742 of record NZ_JASIST010000002.1, read on the forward strand.
GGATCTCCGAGGAGGAACTCCGCAAGGCCGTGGGGCAGCTCTGTGGCGGAATCGTGCTGGCACTGGAAGACACCGGCTCACGGATGTCCCGGCTCGGCCGTGCCGAACTGGTCTCCGGCGAATACCAGGACATCGACGAGACGCTTCGCCAGATCAAGGCGGTGACCGCTGACGAGGTCCAGGTGCTCGCCCGCGAACTCGCGGCTGCGCCACGGACCCTCACGGTCGTTGGCCCCTTCGACGAAAACGAAACCTTCGGCCTCTAACCGGGCCGTGCCCGGCAGGGCGCCCGGGGCGCTCGAAACGTTCCCCGCGGATGCGTGCGGGCCGCGCGCCGGGGGAGTTGCCACGGGAGCTTCGGGGCTGCGCCTCGGTTAGGAGGCGCAGCCCCGGCATATCCCCGCGTGGAGCCGCCGTTGCCCTAAGCCGGCCTGTGCCCGACGCTGAACTGTGCCCGACGCTGAACTGCGCCCGACGCCGGCCTGCGCCCGACGCCGGCCTGCGCCCGATGCTGAACTGTGCCCGAAGCCGTTACGTTACAAAAGCCTTTTTTGAAATCCGTTGACACGCCCTGAGCTGCGCCCTAGATTAACTGTAATCTGAATCACCTTTCAGGTTCAGCGAATTTCCTGCTCAGATTCCCCGGATTCTCAACGAAAGGCATCCCGTGAAGGATACAAAGAAGTTCCTAATGGCCACCGTTTTGGCCGCCGGGCTGGCCCTCAGCGCCTGCGCGCCCACTGCCGGCACCGCAGCGCCGGCCGAATCGGGCAGCAGCCAGTCGGCCGAACCCGTCAACGTCGGCATTATCTACTCCAAAACCGGACCGCTCGCAGCCTATGGCGCCACCTACTATGAGGGCCTCCAAGCCGGCATCGACTACGCGACTGGCGGGACCGGAGCGGTCAACGGCGCCAAGATCAACCTCAGCTACGCCGACGACGGCGGCGATCCGGACAAAGCCGTCACGGCGGCCAAAGACCTGATCGGCAAGGGCTACAAGATCATCGGCGGCACGGTCTCCTCGGGAATTGCGTTGAAACTGGCCGAGCAGGCGCAGCAGAACAAAGTCCTCTACATCGCCGGCCCCGCCGCCACGGATGCCCTCCAAGGCGTTAACAAATACACCTTCCGGTCCGGCCGGCAAAGTCTGCAGGATGTGGCCACAGCCGGTTCGTTCATCGATACCAAGGGCAAAAAGGTTGTGGTTTTCGCGCAGGACAACGCCTTCGGACAGGGCAACGTCGCCGCTGTCAAGGCCATCCTCGGGGCCAAGGGGGCCACAGTGGAGCCGGTCCTTGTTCCGGAAGGCCAGGAGCTCACGCCGTTTGCCCGCCAGCTCATCGATGCGAAGCCTGACATGGTCTTTGTTGCCTGGGCCGGGGCTACCTCCGGCACCATGTGGCAGACACTGAGCCAGCAGGGCGCATTCGACGCCGCACCGATCGTCACCGGCCTCGGCGACGCAGCGACCTTCGGCGCCTACGGCGAGGCGACCAGTAAAATCAGCTTCCTCAACCACTACTTCCCGGGGGCCGCGGGTACCGTCGTGGAGAAGAAGATGATCGCCGCCGTCGAAAAGGCGGGCCAAAAGGCCGACCTCTTCACCCCGGACGGCTTTGTTGCCGGCCAGATGATCGCCCAGGCCGTCAAGGAAGGCGGCGCCGACACCGACGCCATGGTTAAGGCGCTCGAAGGATTCAGCTTCGACGGACCCAAAGGCAAGGAAACCGTCCGGGCTTCAGACCACGCACTGATCCAGGACATGTACCAGGTCAAGCTCGTCCAGGCGGGCGGTTCCTGGGCTCCTGAGCTGATCAAGGTCGTCCCGGGCGACACGGTCGCCCCGCCGGAAAAGAAGTAGTCCTTCGCGGCGCTGTGCCGCATGGCAACGCACAGCGCCGCACTGCGCCGCCACCACCGTGGCCGGCCCCAGCACAAGACGAAGGAATCGAATGAAATCCCCAGCCCTGCCCGCCCTGGCGGTGGACGGCCTCGGCCTGCAGATCGGCGGTGCGCGCATCCTCCAGCAGGTGAGTTTCGCCGTCGGCGCCGGCGAAATGGTCGGCGTTATCGGCCCCAACGGGGCCGGCAAAACGACCTTGTTTAACCTGATTTCCGGGGTGATGCGGCCGACTGCGGGCACCATCACCCTCAACGGCCGTCAGATCACGGCCGCGCCCGTGCACCGCAGAGCCAGGGCAGGTCTGGGGCGGACCTTCCAGACGTCCAACCTGTTCCCCCGTCTCAGCGTGCTGGAAAACGTCCGGCTCGCCGCGCAGGCGAAACTGGGAGGCAGTTTCAGCGTGCTGCGATTTCCCGCAGCGTCCGACGAAGCGACCCGGATTGCGCGCGGGACCATCGGGGAAGTCGGGCTCACGGGCCAGCTCATGACGGCGGCCGGCGATCTCTCGCACGGCGAGAAGCGCAAGGTGGAGATCGCCGTGCTGCTGGCAACGGATCCCGCCGTCGTCCTCCTGGACGAGCCGATGGCCGGGGTGGCATCGGGGGACGTCCCGGCGCTCACGGCCATCATCCGGGGATTGCACCGGGACCGGGGATGCACCGTGATGATGGTGGAGCACCACATGGACGTGGTCCTGGGCCTGGTAGACCGGGTGGCGGTGATGCACCATGGCAGCTTGCTCGCCCTGGACAGTCCGGAGGCCGTGATGTCCGACGCGACAGTGCAAAGTGCCTATCTTGGAGAACCCGTATGAGCACTGCAGCGGACCCCCGCCCGATTCTTTGCCTTCAGGGCCTCAGCGCCCACATCGCCGGGCAGCAGGTCGTGGAGGACGTTTCGTTCATCGTCCCGGCCACCGGCATCACCGCCCTGCTGGGGCGCAACGGTGTGGGGAAAACCAGCACCATCAAGGCCATCATTGGCCTGATCGACCGAACCGGGGTCGTTGAGCTCGACGGTGTACGGATCGAGAAGGAACCAACGTTCAAGATTGTCCGCAGCGGGGTGGGCTACGTTCCCGAGGACCGCGAAGTCTTTGCCAAACTCACCGTGGCAGAAAACCTCCGGCTTGCCGAGCGGGACGCCGCACCCCGGCGCCAGCTCGTCGAGGAGCTCTTCCCGGACCTGTTGGCCCGGTCCGCGCAAATGGCAGGAACCCTCTCCGGCGGCCAGCAGCAAATGGTCTCACTGGCGCGCGCGCTGCTGAATACCAACAAGATCCTGCTGGTGGATGAACCCACCAAGGGCCTGGCTCCGAAAATTGTCTCGGAGGTTGCCGAGACGCTCGCCGAAGCCGCCAGGACCGTGCCCATCCTGCTGGTCGAGCAGAACCTGCACGTCGTCCGCCAACTCGCCGAGGGTGCCGTCGTCCTCTCCGGCGGCAGGGTGGTCCACACCGGCCGGGCCCTGGAATTCCTCGACGACGCCGAGCTAACCCAGCGCCTCCTGGGGGTCTCTGCTGAGGGCCCCGCGCGGGACCATACCGTGAGGGGGACCGCCCTGTGAGTACCGTTGTCCTCTTGCTCTTCACCGGCCTGGGCCTGGGTGCCCTGTACTTCCTCGTGGCCGCCGGACTGTCTCTGATTTATGGGCTGATGGGAGTGCTCAACTTCGCGCACGGGGCCTTCCTTACCCTTGGAGCCTTCGCCGGCTGGGAAATCGCCCGGCGGACCGGCTCCGATAGCTGGGGAACATTCCTGCTTTCGCTCCTGGCCGGCGCGGCTGCCGCTGCCGCCTTCGCCGCTTTCACCGAGTTTGTCCTGATCCGCAGGCTCTACCAGCGGCACATCGAGCAGGTCCTCATTACGGTGGGCCTGTCCCTCGCGGCCGTCGCCCTCTTTGACGGAATCTGGGGCACCGATCCGGTGTTCATCCAGGGACCTGCGTGGTTCAAGGAAACCACCGAGGTCCTCGGCGCCAGGGTACCCAACGATCGCTTTGTCTGCATCGTCGCCGCCGTCCTGGTGCTGCTGGCCATGGTGTTCTTCCTGAAAAACACCCGCTACGGCATGATCATCCGCGCCGGCGTCGAGAACCGTTCCATGGTGACGGCCCTTGGCATCGATGTCCGGAAGGCCTTTACCCTCGTCTTTACGATCGGCGGAGCCGCGGCGGGACTCGGCGGGGTCCTGGCCTCGCACTACTTTGGCTACGTCTCACCGATGCTGGGCGGCTCGCTGCTGATCTTCGCATTCATCGTCACAGTGATCGGCGGACTGGGTTCGCTGACCGGCGCAGCCATCGCCGCCGTCGCTGTCGCCGTCCTGCAACAGTTCGCCAACTTTTATCTCGGCGGCACCGGCGACTTCGTTGTGGTGCTCGCCCTGGCGTTGGTCCTGCTGTTCCGTCCATCCGGCCTGCTCGGGAGAACCTCATGACTACTGATACTGACGCCGCCGGCACCAACGCCGGAAACATCCAGAGCACTGGCAACAGCACCCGCGAGCACGCTGGCGGCGCCCTCCGGGCAACCCCCGGCGGCGGCCGGGGACTCCCAACCCGCCGAAGGATCGCCGGCCTAGCCGCCGGGGCCGCCGGGATCGTGTTCCTGTTCCTGCTGCCGCTGCTCAATCTGTCCCTGCCGGGAGTGTTGCCCGGGCCGACGTACACGCCCGGTTCCCTGCAGTTGCTCGCGATGTGTATGTTGATGGCTGCCGCAGCCCTGACTTACCATTTGCTGCTCGGTGTCGCCGGACTGTTGTCCTTTGGCCATGCGTTGTATTTCGGGGCCGGCGTCTACGGCCTGGCGATCATCCTGCAGAACCTGGACATCCCGCTGGTGCCTGCAATGGGACTGACCCTGCTGATTGTCATTGTGTTGGCCCATGTGGTGGGCAGCATCAGCTTGCGGGTCAACGGCATTCCGTTCGCCATGGTCACGCTCGCGTTCGCCCAGGCCGGCTCGGTCATAGTAGGACGCAACCCGGACGGCACCACCGGCGGAGATGAAGGCCTGACGCTGCGCACCGACAACCTGCCGGACTTCCTTGTCGGTGTGGTCAATACACGCAACCTCTACTGGCTGGCCCTGGTGGTACTGGTGGCTGTCTTCGCCGTGGTGACCTGGGTACAGTCCTCCCGCGCCGGGCACGTCGCCGCCGCAGTGCGCGAGAACGAGCTCCGCGTCCGCGTCCTGGGCCTGCAGCCGTACCTCGTCAAGCTGCTCATCTTTGTGGTCTCCGCCGTCCTGGTCAGCATCATCGGTATGGTGTTCCTGCTGCTCCAGAGCGGCGCCGTGCCGCGGGCCATGTCCGCGGACCTGACCATCACGTTGTTGGTGATGGTGGTCCTGGGCGGCGTCGGTTCACGCTGGGGTGCCGTGGTCGGTGGAGTCTTCTACACCATCCTGGACCAGCGCCTCACGACGCTGGCAAACTCCGATGCAATCAATGCCTTGCCGGACATCCTTCGGGTACCGCTGTCGGAACCCCTGTTCATCCTGGGCACCTTGTTTATCCTCGTGGTGCTGTTCCTGCCAGGCGGCTTGACGGGCACCGCACAGCGGCTGGCCGGCCGCCGCCGCAACCGGAGCGGGGGGCCCGGCAAGGGAAATGAAGGTGCCGGGCCCCCCGGCACGGGCCGCCAACAGAGAGCGGCGTCCCGCGAGATCCTGGAGGAATCCGCATGATACCCGTCGACGGGCTGCACACCCTGGGCCGCTGGACCACTGACCGCAGCCTTTCCACCCCCCTGCGGATCGCCGTTGACGACCGCGGCTGCACGCTGAGCTACGGCGAACTGGAGCGTCGGGCTGCCGGACTCGCCGCTGCCTTGAAGGTCGCCGGCTACGTCACCGGGGACCGGGTCGCGACCCTGACGGGCAATAGCTCAGACCACGTTGTGGTGTTTTTCGCCTGCGCCAAGGCGGGCCTGGTCCTCGTCCCGCTGTCCTGGCGGCTCTCAGCCAGGGAGCTTGCCGCGCAGCTGGAGCTCGCCGAACCGCAGCTGCTGCTTGTCGAGGACGAACTGGACTCCCTCGCCGCGGGGGCCTGCACCTTGTTGGCACACCGGCCGCGGACCGCCGCGCTGGGCCCCGGCGGCATTGAAAAGTCGGTGCCACCACCGTCCCGGCCGCTGATTGTGTCCGGTCCGGGCGCCGGCGGGCCCGGGATCAACCGGGAAGTGCGCGACGACGATCCCCTCCTGATGGTCTTCACGTCCGGAACCGAGGGCGCCAGCAAGGCCGCCGTGCTGACCCACGCCAACTGCTTCTGGACCAATCTGTCCCTGTCCCGAACGCTGGATCTTGGCAGCACCGACGTCGTGCTGGCCGTGCTGCCGCAGTTCCACGTGGGGGGCTGGAACATCCAGCCCCTACTGGCCTGGTGGACGGGGGCAACCGTGGTTCTCGAACGCGGCTTCGAACCTGGCAGGGTCCTGCAGCTGATCACGGAGCGGCGCGTGACCATGCTCATGGGTGTCCCTACCCAGTACCTGATGCTCGCCGAGCACCCGGACTTCGCGTCCGCCGGGTTGGCCAGCCTCCGGCACGCCGTGGTGGGCGGGGCACCCATGCCGGCACCGCTGCTGCGGATCTGGCACCGCAGAGGAGTGGCCCTGAGCCAGGGCTACGGACTCACGGAAGCGTCACCGAATGTCCTTTGCCTTGCCAACGAGGACGCCGCCCGGATGGTGGGGTCATCGGGCAAACCGTACCCGCATGTCGCCGTCGCCGTGGCCGACCCGGTGACGGGGGACATCCTGGACGGCGCCGCCACCGGCGAACTCCTGGTGGGCGGCCCCGGGGTCTTTGCCGGCTACTTCCGCGACCCGGCCGCTACTGCGGCCGTCCTGGCTGGCGGCTGGCTTCGCACCGGTGACCTCGTGGAGCGCGACGCCGAGGGATATATCAAAGTCGTGGACCGACTCAAGGACATCTACATTTCAGGGGGCGAAAACGTGGCCCCGGCTGAGGTCGAGGCGGTACTGCTGGACCATCCGGCAGTGGCGCAGGCCGCCGTCGTTGGCGTCGACGACGAGCGCTGGGGCGAAACCGGTGTGGCTTTTGTAGTGATCCGCCCCGGCCTTGCCACGGATGATCAGGACCTCCTTGAGCACTGCGCTGCCCGGCTGGCCCACTTCAAAGTTCCGGCACGGATCGTCACTGTTGCCGCATTGCCCCGCACTGCCTTGAACAAGGTGCTGCGCGGCCGGCTGCGGCAGCAGCTGGGCGGGGACGGGCCGGCGGCACAACCGGACAACAGGGGCGCCTTCCTGCCCGCGGACGGGAGTCAACGATGAGCGCCGCGCCGCGCACCGCGAGGGGTACCCGCACCCGGGCCAAACTGCTGCAGGCTGCCGAAACGGTCTTCGCTTCGGTGGGCTACCACGAGGCCTCTATTGTAAAAATCACCGAGGAGGCAGGCGTCGGACTCGGCACGTTCTACCTCTACTTCGAGGGCAAACAAGCCATTTTCGATGAGGTCGTTGAGGACCTGAACCGGCGGGTACGGCACGCCATGGCGGAGGCCGCCGGATCCGCCGGCACCCGTCTCGCAGCCGAACGCGCCGGGTTCCGGGCCTTCTTCAAATTCACCGCAGAACATCCCGCGCTGTACCGCATCATCCGGCAGGCCGAGTTCGTCTCGCCCGGGGCGCTGCGCCTGCACTACACCCGGATCGTCAATGGCTACATCGAAGGGCTTAAAGCCGCGCAGCTCAGCGGCGAAGTCCGGGACATGGACCCCACGGTCGCGGCGTGGGCCCTCATGGGCATCGGCGAACTTATCGGCATGCGCTGGGTGTTGTGGGACGAGGAAGGCACCGAGCCGGCGCACGGTGCCCGGCCTGATGTCCCGGAGGAAGTCTTTGAGCAAATGATGCAGTTCATCGAACGTGCCCTCGCACCGACACCGGGCCCAACTCCCGGCCCCGCCACCAGACCGATACAGGCTCCGGAAAGGACAGTCCCATGAACGAGGCCACTGCTGACCCCGGCTACCGGACCATCGAGGTTGCGGTCCGTGGCGGAACCCTGCACACCGCCCTCTGGGGACCCGCGGACCCTGCTGCCCCGACCATCCTTGCGGTGCACGGTGTTACGGCGTCCCACAAGGCCTGGCTGGCGTTGTCCCGGGCGCTGCCGGACGTCAGGATCATTGCCCCGGACCTGCGGGGCCGGGGCCGGAGCAACGGGCTGCCTGCTCCCTACGGGATGCCGTCCCACGCAGGGGACCTCGCGGCCGTGCTGACCGCACTGAGCACCGGGCCCGTGGTGGTTGTTGGCCATTCGATGGGAGGGTTCGCCGCCGTGGTGATGGCGAACCTGTTTCCGGCGCTGGTGCGGTCCCTGGTGCTGGTCGACGGCGGGCTGCCGCTCCAGGTGCCGGCGCAGCTCAGCGACGAAGAAATCGTCGCTGCGGTGCTGGGTCCGGCGGCCGAGCGCTTGAACGCAGCCTTCCCCAGCAAGGAGGCCTATCGCGGCTTTTGGCGGCAGCATCCGGCCTTCAGTGCGGACTGGAACCCGCTCGTGGAGGAATACGTCGATTACGACCTCATCGGCGAGGCACCGCAGCTCCGGCCGGCCACCCGGTACCAGGCGATGGCGGACGACACCGCCGAACTGCACCGGGGCGCTTCACTGCTAAAGGCCCTGGCTGAGCTCGCGGTCGAAACCATTGCGTTGCGGGCCCCGCGGGGGTTGCTCAATGAAGCCGGCGGCCTTTACGCGCCCGGCTACCTGAATACCTGGGCGGACAAGCTGCCTTCCCTGTCCATCCGCGAAGTCCCCGACGTTAACCACTACACGATTATTATGGGCGGGGCCGGCGCAGCCGCCGTCGCGGACACTGTGCGTGCGGCGCTGGCGGCTCCTTAGCCGCCGGCGAAGGGCGGCAACACATCAACGACGTCGTCCGGCTGCAGCACTACCGCACGGTTCCGCACCGCCACCTCGTTGCGCAGGAAGCTGCTTCGTGACAGTAAACGCGCCAGCGGCGGGGTCCCGGCCGGGGGTTCCGGGCGTTCGACGGCGAGGATCGTATCAAGCAACGCGGCGAGCGTGGCGTCCGCGGGCAGGTCGAAGAGTTCACTGTCGACGCCGGCGGCAGCGCGCGCGGCAGCGAAGTAACGTACATTCACAGGTGGTTCAGCCTCCGATGGCGCTCATGCTGCGGTCCGGCTGGACGAAGTCCGGGGCGTCCAGCCCGACGTGGTCCATCCCGTGGGCCTTGGGCTTGATCCACATGGCATCCTGCCAGCGCTCGGCGAGTTGTTCGTCGCTGGCGCCCTGGCGGAGCAGGTCCAGCAGATCCACTTCCTCACGGGAAAACAGGCAGCTCATAATCTTGCCCTCCGCTGTGATGCGGGTGCGGCGGCAGTCCGCGCAAAACGGCTCGGTCACGGAGGCGATGATCCCGACGGTTCCGAGTACGGGGCCGGTCGCCTCGGCGGTGCCGGGAACCCGCGCCCGGACTTCGAAGCGTTCCGCGGGGGCGCCGTCGCGGTCCCGCGGATCGGCGCTGAGGACGTAATCGACGGAGAGCAAATCGCGGATTTCCGCGGCCGTGATCATGTTCCTGCGGGTCCAGCCGTGGTCCGCGTCGAGCGGCATTTGCTCGATGAAACGCAGTTCGTAGCCGCGGTCCAGGGCCCATGCCAGCAGCGCGGGGGACTCGGCGTCGTTGATGCCGCGCATCAGCACTGCATTGAGTTTTACGGGACCCAGGCCAGCGGCCCAGGCGGCGTCCACGCCGGCCAGGACCTTGTTCAGGACGGGGCGCCGGGTCAGTTGGGTAAACGTTTCTTCATGCAGCGAATCCAGTGAGACGTTGATCCGGGACAGCCCCGCCGCCTTCAGCCCGGCGGCTTTTTTGTCCAGCCCGACGGCGTTTGTGGTCATCGAGATGGGAAGGTCCGGGTGTGCCTGCCGGAGGGCTGAAATGATATCCAGCAGGTCCGCCCGGACCAGCGGTTCGCCGCCGGTGAGCCGCAGTTCACGCACCCCCAGCATGTCGACGCCGATCCTGACGATCCGGACAATCTCCGCCGCGGACATCACTGCCTGCTTGGAGAGCCACTGAAGGCCCTCGGCCGGCATGCAGTAGGTGCAGCGCAGATTGCACTTGTCCGTCAGGGAGAGCCGCATATCGGTGGCACGGCGGCCGTAGCGGTCGAGGAGGCCCGCGGGCATTCCGGCCGGGCGTGCGGTGGGCTGCGTCGCAGAAATTCCCTCGCCGGATGCGTCATCCGCGCGGGGCTGGGGCATGCCTAGCTGAACACTCATAGGATCAGGCTACGCCAACTCGACGCCGGCAACACTCCGGTCCGGTCCGGATTCCGCTGCCGGCGTTCCGCCGCCCGTTCCGTGGTCCGTACCGTCGGCCACCCGGCGCTGCCGCGCGGCACAAAACCTATGATGGAGGGGTGAACACGACCCCTAACCGTCAACCAGCGGCGCCTGCGCCCACCCCGGGCCCCGGCGGGCGGACCGAGGTGCCGGCTGTCCCCGGGCCGCGAAGTCCGGCCCGGCACACGGGCGGCTGGGCTGCAGCGGCCGGAATCACGGCCGTCGGAACGGGCCTTGCCCTGGGGGAGCTCACGGCCGGATTCGTGAGCCCTTCCCTTTCCCCGGTGACAGCTGTGGGCGGGGCCGTGATCGATGCTGTCCCGCCGGTGGTCAAGGATTGGGCCGTTTCGCTCTTCGGGACGGCGGACAAAGTAGCCCTGCTCGGTGGCATGGCGCTGCTGATCGCCGGACTGGCAGCCCTGTCCGGAGTCGTCGAAGCGCGCCGGCGCTTCGCCGGGGTTGCCCTGATTGCCGTCTTCGGCGCAGTGGGGCTGGTGGCAGTACTTGGCCGGGCCGAACTGACGTTGAACGCGGTCCCGGTCCCGCTGCTCGCCGCCATCGTGGGGATGATTGCGCTGCGGTGGCTGGTCCGGCGGCTGGGCGAATGGCACAGCCGTGCCCTACTGGCGCCCGCGGATTCCGCCCCGGGCACCACCGCCCCGGGCACCGCCGCCCCGGTTAGCGCCGCCTCGGGCACCGCCGCACCGGTTAGCGGCGCCCCGGCGCCCGCTCCGGCCCGGCGTCGATTCTTCCAGGCGCTCGGCGGAACGGCCGCTGCCGCCCTCATCGCGGGGGTGCTGGCTTCAACGATCCGCGGGGCAGCCGCAGCCGTGAGTGAACTGCGCAGCAAGCTGGTGCTTCCCGGACCGTCGGCACCGGCCCCGCCGGTCCCGGCCGGCGCCGAACTCGGGCTGGAGGGCGCGGTGCCGCTGGTGACGCCGAACAAGGACTTTTACCGGATTGACACCGCGTTGCGCGTCCCGGTGGTGAACCCGGAGCAGTGGACCCTCAAAGTCACCGGCCTGGTGGAGCAGGAGATCTCCCTGGACTTTGCCGCCCTGCTGGCTAAACCGCTGACCGAACGGCATATCACCATCGCCTGTGTCTCCAATGAGGTGGGCGGGGACCTGATTGGCAACGCCCGATGGCTCGGCTGGCCGGTCAGGGAACTACTGGCACTGGCCCGCCCGAAGGACGGCGCGGACATGGTGCTGTCCCGCAGTGCGGACGGCTGGACGGCCGGCACCCCGCTGGAGGCGCTGACGGATGACCGTGACGCACTCCTGGCGGTTGGTATGAACGGCGACCCGCTGCCGCTCGAGCACGGCTTCCCGGTCCGAATGATCGTCCCGGGCCTTTACGGCTACGTTTCGGCGACCAAGTGGGTCACAGAGCTTAAGGTGACGCGCTTCGCGGACGACGCCGGATACTGGACGCCCCGCGGCTGGAGTGAGCGAGGGCCGGTCAAAACCTCCTCCCGGATCGACGTGCCGCGGCAGGCCCGCTCGGTCCAGGCCGGGACGGTGGCCTTCGGCGGCGTCGCGTGGGCCCAGCACACCGGGATTGGCCGGGTCGAGCTCAGGGTCAACCGCGGCACGTGGCAGCCGGCGCAGCTGGCCCCCGGGATCTCCCGCGACACTTGGTACCAGTGGAAACTCGAACTGCAGCTGAGCCCCGGCCAGTACGAGGTCCAGGTCCGCGCCACGGACCTCAACGGCGTCGCGCAGGTGGAAGAGCGCGCGCCCGTGGTGCCCAGCGGTGCTACCGGCTTTCACACGGTTAGAGTTGATGTGAAGTCCTAGCGGGCCGGGCCAAACACGCCAGGGCCACGGAGCCGGGCCGGCGACTCAAGTCAATGGCCCACGACGAGGGGTCACGAACGAATGCACAGCACCCAGGCACGGCACGTCACCGTGGCAGCGCACCGCGAATCGGTCCGCCGGCTGCTGGCCCCGCTCCGCACCCCGGACCGGATCGAGATGCTCCCGCTCCTGGCGGCACTGGGCCGCGGACTCGCTGCGGACGTCGTGGCTCCGCTGGACCTGCCGCCATTTGCGAATTCGCAGATGGACGGCTTTGCCATCCGGAGTGCTGATGTGCCCGACGGCGGCACCGAACTGACCGTTGTGGCCCCCGTCGCGGCCGGCGCGGCGCCCCCTGAACTGGCTGCCGGGACTGCCGCGCCGATCATGACCGGAGCCATGCTGCCAGCCGGCGCCGACGCCGTCGTCCCGATCGAGCAGGCGGACCCCGCGGCTTTCCCGCTCCCGGGAGTGCCGGCCACGGTCCGCCTTCCCGCCGCCCCGGCACGAAACTTCGTCCGTGACGCCGGCAGCGACATCCGCACCGGTGAGCTGGCCCTCACCGCCGGAACGTGCCTCGGACCCGGTCAGCTGGGGCTGCTGGCAGCGCTGGGATACACCGAGGTAGCCGTCTACCAAGCCCTGCGGGTCCTCCTGGTCACCACCGGGGACGAGGTTGTGGAGCCGGGACGGCCGCTGGGCGCCGGCAAGATCTACGACTCCAACGCCACCTTGCTCGAGGCATCCATGCGCCAGGCAGGCCTCGACGTCACCCGGACCGGGGTTTCGACCGACCGCCCGGAGGAGCTCGCCGCCCTGCTGGGCCGGCACCTGGCGGACATTGACCTGATTGTTACTACCGGAGGCGTCAGCAAGGGCGCGTATGAAGTGGTCCGGCAGGCGATGGAGGGTCATCGCGTCGACTTCTTCGGCGTCGCGATGCAGCCCGGCGGCCCGCAGGGAATCGGAACCTTCGAAGGAGTGCCCGTGCTGGGCTTCCCGGGGAACCCGGTGAGCTGCCTCGTTTCCTTCGAAATGTTCCTGCGGCCGGCGCTCGGGGACCTCTTCGGTTCGCCCGCCCCGCGGCCGGCGGTCACGGCCCGCCTGGCCGGGGCGCTCACGTCACCGGCAGGCAAACACCAGGTGCGGCGCGGCACGGTCCTTCCCGACGGCACCGTCAGGCTTGAAGGCGGGTCCGGTTCGCACCTCGTCAGTGCGCTGGCGCACTCCAACGCCCTGATCCAGGTCCCGGAAGGAACCGGTGCGCTCGCCGAGGGTGCCGAGGTGGAAGTATGGATGCTGTGAACGCAGAAGAGCCCGTAACTGAAAATCCAATCCTGACCCACCTCCGGCCGGACGGGACGGCCCAGATGGTGGATGTTTCGCACAAGGCCGAGACCACCCGCGAGGCCACTGCCACCGCCACCGTCCGCAGCACGGCCGAGGTCCTGGCTCTTCTGGGCGCGGGCGAACTGCCCAAAGGCGATGCCCTCGCCGTCGCCCGGGTAGCGGGCATTATGGCCGCCAAGAAAACCCCGGAGCTGATCCCGCTCTGCCACCCGCTGCCGATCGCCAAGGTCACCGTCGACTTTGAGCTCGGCGCCGACTCGGTCACAGTGTTTGCCACGGTTAAGACCCGCGGGGTCACCGGCGTCGAGATGGAAGCGCTGACAGCGGCGGCGGTGGCCGGCCTCAGTGTGTACGACATGATCAAGGCAGTGGACAAACACGCGGTGTTGACGGAGATCAAAGTGCTGGCCAAAAGCGGCGGCAAGAGCGGGGACTGGAGACTGTGAGCATGCCTGAACCACACCGCCACGGTGAAGCGAGCGGGCGTAAGGCCGGCGTTGTTATTGCTTCGACCCGGGCCGCGGCCGGGGTCTACGAGGACCTGACCGGGCCCGTCATCATCGATTGGCTAACCGAACACGGCTTTGAACCCTACCCGGCCCTCGTCGTCCCGGACGGAGACGCGGTGGGCGGTGCCCTGCGCGCGCTCCTGAGCCAGGCTCCGGCCGTTATCATCACCAGCGGCGGCACCGGGCTGAGCCCCACCGACGCTACCCCGGAACAGACCCTGCCACTGCTGGACCGGGAGATCCCGGGCATCATGGAAGGCATCCGCAGCGCCGGATCCGCCAAGACCCCGACGGCGATGCTCAGCCGGGGCCACGCAGGCGCGGCCGGCCAGACCTTCATTATTAATCTCCCCGGTTCCCCCAAGGGCGTGATGGACGGCCTCAGCGTGCTCGATCCGATCCTGGGACACCTTTGCGACCAGCTGGAGGGTGGCCATGGGCACTGAGCCACGTTTCGAAGTCATCAACGCGGTGCTTAGCGCCGACGCCATCTCGGTGGACCAGGCCATCGCCGCCGTCGAGTCCGACACCGCAGGTGCAGTGGTCAGCTTCAGCGGCGTGGTCAGGAACCACGACGGCGGCAAACCCGTCCAGCGCCTGAGCTACAGCGCCCACCCGACAGCGCACCAGGTGATGGCCGACGTCGTTGCCGCGCTTGTCGCCGAACAGTCGGCCGCCGGACATCCCGGCAGTTCCGCGGACGTGCCTGCCAATCCTGTCCGGATCTGGGCGGCACACCGGATCGGGATGTTGGAGATCGGCGACCCCGCGCTGGTCTGTGCCGTCGCTGCCGCGCACCGCGGCCAGGCTTTCGCGGTCTGCTCGGAACTTGTGGACCGGATCAAGGCCCAGGTCCCGATCTGGAAGGAACAGTTCTTTGCCGACGGCACGGTCGAGTGGGTCGGCGCCGGGGAATAGGCCCGGCTGCCCGGCGGTAGGGTTGATGGCATGACCGAACAACTCGCAGTCGCCGTGCTGGGCGCGAACGGGCGCATGGGCGCCGAGGCGGTGCGGGCCATCGAGGCCGCCGCGGACCTGAAGCTTGTCGCCGCGCTGGGCCGGAACGATCCCCTGGAGACCCTCAGCGACGCCGGAGCCCGGATCGTGGTGGACCTGACGGTCCCCGCAAGCACGGAAGCGAACGTCACCTACGCCGTCGAACACGGCATCCACGCCGTGGTGGGGACAACCGGCTGGGACGCGGCGCGACTGGCCCGGCTCGAGCAGCTCCTCGCCGGCCGGTCCGGTGTCGGTGTCCTGATCGCACCGAACTTCGCGCTCGGCTCGGTCCTCGCCTCCGCGTTTGCGGCCAAGGCCTCGCGCTACTTCGAATCCGTCGAAATCGTCGAACTGCACCACCCGGACAAGGTGGATGCCCCGTCCGGAACCGCCGTGCGCACCGCGCAGCTGATCTCCGCCGAGCGTGCAGCCGCAGGCCTGCCTGCCAGCCCCGACGCCACCACCACCGGCCTGCCCGGCGCGCGCGGCTGCGACGTCGACGGAGTCCGCGTCCACAGTGTCCGGCTCCGGGGCCTCGTGGCGCATCAGGAAGTCCTGCTGGGCGGGCCGGGTGAGCAGCTGACCTTCCGGCACGATTCCTTCGACCGGTCCTCTTTTATGCCCGGTGTGCTGCTGGGTGTGCGCAGCGTTGCCGCGAATCCGGGCCTCACCGTGGGCCTCGACGGCTACCTGGACCTGGGGCTCTGAGCGCTATGGCCAATGTCCTCACGCTCGTCAAAGCCAACCGCACCAAGATCTGGGTGGGTGCCGTGACGCTCCTGCTGGTCTTCTACCTGGTGGTGTCCTTCCAGCGCTCGGTGTTGCTGATGACGGATGCCAACCCGATGGCCAAGGCGATTGGGGTGGCCTACCTGGTCCTGCCGGTTATCGGAGCCTGGGCCCTTGCCCGGGAGCTGCTCTTCGGCGCCCGGACCGAACGGTTGGCGAAAATCCTCGAGGCCGAGGGTGGCCTGCCGGAAGACAACCTGCCGCGCACCCCGGCGGGGCGGATCATCCGCGATGCGGCGGACCGTGAATTCGAAAAGTACCGCGCCGAAACGGAGGCTGCGCCGGCAGACTGGCGCTCGTGGTTCCGGCTCAGTTGCGCCTATGACGCCGCGGGAGACCGGAAACGGGCGCGCTCCTCGATGCGCGACGCTCTCCGGCTGTATCGCGGCGGCAACGGCAACGGCAACGGCAGGGCCTGAGGCCCGGTCAGCGGAGGCGGGCCGGCTGGAAGCGGCCGAGCTGGTTGGCGGCATGAGCCACCCACTCCAGCGGACCCCGCCATGCCAGGGCCGCGACGATTCCGCCAATAACCAGGGCTGCCCCGGCCTGCGCCCAGTACACACCCTCGACCGTCCACCCCGCCGGTAGGGTCTGGCCGTACAACGCGGCCATCACGCACAGGTGGGCCGTGTAGAGACTCAGCGTCATGGCACCGGCACCCCGCAACGCAAGCAGCAGATCCGCCCCGGTGCGCACGACCAGCCGGCCTAGCAACAGGCAGACTCCGACGACGGCGGCCGCCACCCCCGAGGTGTGCAGGAGATCCAGGGTGCTGCCCGAATGGGGTGCGCTGGAGGCGAGCCACCAGGCGGAGCCGGTTTGGTCCACGCCGGCCAGGTTGACCTGCAGGAGGCTCTCCAGCGGATAGGACGGATTCAGCAGGGACGCCTGCAGCGCCGCCCGGCCGCCCCAGTCCTCCATCAGCACCACGCCGAGCCACTTGGCTGCGACCGCCACCAGGGTTCCGGCTGCCAGCAGCAGGACTGGGACCAACGCCGTGGTCAGCGCCAGGCGGCCGATCGCGAGTCCGATCAGCAGGTAGGTGATCCACTGCAGCACCGGATAATAGCCGGTGAAAAAAAGGTCCCCCAACAGCACGGCGGGGGTGGATAAGTCCCCCCACTCCGGGTTGTGGCCCAGCTGCAGCCGAGGCGTCGCGGTGAGCAGCCACGGCCGCAACAGGAAAGCGAGCGCCGGGGTCACGAGCACCCAGCCGGCGGCAAGAACCAGCAGGCGTCTGACGTCCAGGCCGAGGAACGGCAGCACGCACAGGAACAGCACGGCGTAGTGGACCAGGATGATGGCAATATTAACCTCCAGTCCGCCGATGGAGAGCCCGACGGCGGCGACCACCAAGGCGCGCAGGGCGATTCCCCGCCGAGCCGCCGACAGTTGCGGACCCTGGAAGGGATGCTGTTTACCGGTTGAGAGGGCGAGCCCGATCCCCGCAAGGACCGCGAACAGGGCAGAGGCGCGCCCGGAAAACACCAAGCCCACCCAGGTGGGTGTGAGTTGGGCATCGGCTTCGAAGATGGGAAGAATGTGGGTGGCCATCATGCCCAGGAGAGCCAGTCCGCGGGCGGCATCAATGCCTGAGAGGCGGGTTCCGGAATTACCGCCGGCACCCCTGGAACTGTTCCTGCCCCTGCCCCTGCCCCTGCCCCTGCCACGTGCCGTCCCGGGTGTGGAAGCCATTCCGCGCGGCGTCATGCTTTGATCGTCTCATACTGCCGGTGCGGGGCCGGTCGAAAAGCCGCGCGGCCGGGGAGCCCTTGAATTCGAATATATGTTCGAATAGCATGGGGGCATGAACAACACTCCAGAGTCCGCAGCCCCGGGATCCACCCGAGCAGGTCAGTGCGGCCCGGACGCGGCGTCCGGGGTCCTCAAAGCGATGAGTCCCGGCGTCGTGGATTTCCTCTTCCGGCAATTGATCGCCGGCGAATCGGCAGAGGATGTCCAGTGGCACCGGGAAGGCACCGCCCTCGCCGCGCAGGCCCCGGGGGCGGAACTAGCCCGCCGGCTGGCCGAGACCGACCTCGAATCCCTCACCCCGGCGGAGCTATTCCACTATGTCCGGGCGGCCCAGCGCCTCGCGGTGTGGGCCGAGTCCCTGCGGGAAAGTGCGGTCGGCCGCTACTGCGCCACCCCGCCGGGCGGTGCTGGCACGGCCGCCTGAGAGTCCTTTGCCGCCGCAGCCGCGGCGTCTCCGGCCGGTTCCCGCACGGGTTTTGGGGCCGGCTTTGATCTTCATCACGTCGCGGCCATTGTCATATCATGCCGGGGACAGGGTAACGTTTTTCGTATGGCTGACTCTCGCGCTCGTTCTCGTATGTTCGGATCCCTCGTAACCGCCATGGTCACGCCTTTCACTTCCGCCGGCGAGGTCGACTACGAGCTGAACGCGGAACTGGCCAACAAGCTCGTCGATGACGGCCACGATGCGCTGGTCATCTCCGGCACAACGGGGGAGACCTCGACACTGGAAGACGACGAGAAGGAAAAGCTCTTCCGGGTTATCGTCGAGGCCGTAGGGGACCGCGCCAAGGTCATCGCCGGAACCGGCACCAACCACACCTCGCATTCGATCGAGATGGCCAAGCGCGCCGCCAAGGCCGGAGCCCACGGCCAGCTGATCGTCACCCCGTACTACAACAAGCCAAGCCAGGCCGGCATCCAGGCCCACATCGAAGCCGTCGCCAACGCCGCCGATCTTCCGGTGATGGTCTATGACATCCCGGGCCGCGCGTGCGTCCCGATCCTTCCGGAAACCATGATCCGGCTCGCGGACCACCCCAACATCGTTGCGCTCAAGGACGCCAAGGCCGACTTTGCCGCCGTCACCCGGGTCCTCGCGAACACCGACCTTGACGTCTATTCCGGCGATGACGGGCTCACGCTGCCCTGGATGGCAGCCGGAGCTGCCGGACTCGTCAGTGTCACCGCGCACGTCGCAACGCGGCAGTTCCGCGCCATGATCGATGCCGCACTTGCGGGCGACTTCGCCGCCGCCCGCACCACACATTTCGAACTGGACCCTGTGGTCCGTGCAGTGATGACCCATATCCAGGGTGCTGTTGCTGCGAAGCAAGTTCTTAAGTGGCAGGGAGTCCTGCCCAACTCGGTTGTCCGTTTGCCCCTCGTGGAGCCGGACGAAGCTGAGATCGAATCCATCCGCGAGGACTTGGCGGAAGCCGGAATGCTCTTTTCCTGATCAGGTGTTTGTTTCTGATAAGTAAAGACCACGCCGGTAACCGCCTGGAAAGTAGTGCATTATGACCCAAACCGCCCTTCCCGGCCTTGTTACGCCGCCGAAACTGCTCAAGGACACCCTGCGGATCGTTCCGCTCGGCGGCCTCGGGGAGATTGGCCGCAACATGACCGTCTTCGAAATCGACGGCAAGCTGCTGATTGTCGACTGCGGCGTCCTCTTCCCTGAGGAAACCCAGCCCGGCGTGGACCTGATCCTGCCCGATTTCTCCTACATCCGGAACCGCGTCGATGACATCGTTGCCGTCGTCCTGACCCACGGCCACGAGGACCACATTGGCGCTGTTCCCTACCTGCTGCGGCTGCGGGCAGACATTCCCCTGGTGGGATCCCAGCTGACCCTGGCGCTCATCGAGGCGAAGCTGCAGGAGCACCGGATCAAGCCGGTCACCCAGACCGTCGTCGAGGGCCAGGTCCAGAAATTCGGGCCGTTCGAATGTGAATTCGTGGCCGTCAACCACTCGATCCCTGACGCCCTTGCCGTGTTCCTGCGCACGCCCGGCGGAACCGTGCTGCACACCGGCGACTTCAAGATGGACCAGCTGCCGCTGGACGGCCGCATCACCGATCTCCGCCACTTCGCCAAACTGGGCGAAGAAGGTGTGGACCTGTTTATGTCGGACTCCACCAATGCCGACGTGCCCGGCTTCACCACCGCCGAAAAGGAAATCGGCCCGACCCTGGACCGGCTCTTCGGCCAGGCGTCCAAGCGCCTGATTGTCGCGTCGTTCTCCTCGCATGTGCACCGCGTCCAGCAGGTCCTGGACGCCGCCGCCAACCACAACCGCAAGGTTGCCTTCGTCGGCCGCTCCATGGTCCGCAACATGGCCATCGCCGAGAAGCTCGGCTACCTCGACGTGCCGCCGGGCATCCTCGTCGACATCAAGAACATCGACAACCTGCCGGACAACCGTGTGGTGCTGATGTCCACCGGTTCCCAGGGCGAGCCGATGGCGGCCCTGTCCCGCATGGCCAACGGTGACCACCGCGTCGTCGTCGGCCAGGGCGATACGGTCATCCTCGCCTCCAGCCTCATCCCGGGCAACGAGAACGCCGTCTTCCGCATCATCAACGGCCTGCTGAAGCTCGGCGCCGACGTTATCCACAAGGGCAACGCCAAGGTGCACGTCTCCGGCCACGCCGCGGCCGGCGAGCTGCTGTACTGCTACAACATCCTCGAGCCGCTCAACGCGATGCCGGTGCACGGTGAGACCCGGCACCTGATCGCCAACGGCAAGATTGCCCTGGACTCCGGTGTCCCGGAAGAGAGCATCCTTCTCGCGGACAACGGAACGGTCATCGATCTCCGCGACCACCAGGCCGACATCGTCGGCCAGGTCGAAGTCGGCTTCGTCTACGTCGACGGCTCCAGCGTCGGGGAAGTCACGGAATCTGACCTCAAGGACCGTCAGACACTCGGCGATGAAGGATTTATTTCCATCATCACCGTGATCCACCGCGCCACCGGCAAGGTCGTCTCCGGACCCGAGATCCACGCCCGCGGCGTGGCCGAGGACGACTCGGTCTTTGACGAGATCATCCCCAAGATCAACGCCGCCTTGGAAGAGGCCGTGCTCAACCGCTCGGACCACACCACGCACCAGCTGCAGCAGGTCGTCCGCCGCGTGGTTGGCACCTGGGTCAACCGCAAGCTGCGCCGCAAGCCCCTGATCATCCCGGTGGTCCTGGAGGCCTAAGCGCCGGAATTACCTAACGACGGCCTTCCCGGCCTGCCGCTGGCTAGCGCTTGCGGCGGACCGGGAGGGCCGTTGTGCGTTTCCGGCCGGCAACATGGACCCCTTGAAGGCCCGGAAATCCGCGGTTTTCGGCCCGAAGTCGGGTACCGTAACGGGTATGGCGACACGTACTTCCTCCGCGCCTAGAGGAAACCCCAGCGGTAAATCAGGCAGCTCTTCGACCCGGGGCTCCGGTTCGGCTGCGTCCAAAACCAGCAAGCCCTCCGGTTCAACTGGCGCCTCGCGCACCCGCCAGCTGGCCGTCCTCGAACCCAAACAGCCCTGGCCGGTCCGGGTTGCAGCCGGCGCCTGGCTGGGTGTTGCCCACGTTGTGGGAGCGGGTATCCGCCGGATCGGCTACGACGTCAGCGACCTCGACCCCGGGGACCGCCGCGATGGCGCAGCCCTGTTCAACCTCGCACTCGGGGTCTTCGTCGCCACCTTTGCCTGGTGGGGTTTTCAGGGCTGGTTCCCGGACATGGTGTACGGAATCGTCAACGGCACCTTCGGCTGGATGTCGCTGCTGCTGCCGCTGATGCTTGTGGTCTGCGCCTTTCGGCTGTTCCGCCAGCCCGTCGACGGCCGCGGCAACAACCGGATCGGGATCGGTTTCCTGATCATGGCCTTCGCCGGTTCCGGCCTGGCCCACGTCATTGGCGGGCAGCCTACCGTTGCTGAAGGCTTCGACGGACTGCGCCGAGCCGGCGGAATGCTCGGCTACCTTGCCGCGGCCCCGCTTGCCGCCATCCACCCCGCCGTTCCGCTGGCCGTCTACAGCGTGCTTGCTTTTACGTCCCTGCTGATTGTCACCGCCACGCCGTTCGGCGCCATTCCGGGCCGGTTGCACGCCGCGTACGAGCACCTTATGGGCATCGACCTGCAAGATCAGTACACCGACGACGGCAACACCGGCGGCGACAGCCCCGGCGGCCGCCACGACCGCAGCTACCTGGAGGAAAACAGCGCCCCGGCGCAGCCGAAAAAGAAGCGCCGCCGTCTTTTCGGCAAGGACCACGAGGACGAGTCCGGGCTCGAAGGCTACGTCGGCGACGAAGCGTTCGAGCGGGCACTCGTGGCGGACGAGGAAGCCGAAGCCGCCCGGGCCGCGAAGGGCTCCAAATCCGTCGCCCCCGGGGTGCGCCGCCCCACCCAGGCGGAGCTTGCCATCGAAAAGATCAAGGCAGCCCAGGGTTTGGGGAGCGCCCCGGCCACTGTTGCAGGAGCGGCGGGGGAAAACGCCACCGAGGCGATCCCGCTGGTCACGCCGGGGATGGTCGCCGCAGGATCGCTGAATCCCGCAGCCCCGGCCCCCGGCGCCGCAGCCCTGGGCGCCGCATCAAAGGTCCCCGCGAATCCGGTTGCCCTGGCACCGCTGCCCACCCCCATCCCGCAGCGTACGGAGCAGCTGTCGCTTGCCGGCGACGTTACGTACACGCTGCCGCCGTCGGACGTCCTGACCCCCGGCTCCATCCCGAAGGAGCGCACGGAAGCCAACGACGCGATTGTCGCTTCGTTGACGGAAACCCTGAACCAGTTCAACGTGGACGCCCAGGTCACCGGCTTCAGCCGCGGCCCCACGGTAACCCGCTACGAGATTGAACTGTCCCCGGGCACCAAAGTGGAGCGCGTCACGGCGCTCTCCAAAAACATCTCCTACGCCGTTGCGAGCTCCGATGTGCGCATCCTGAGCCCCATCCCGGGCAAGTCGGCGATCGGCATTGAGATCCCCAACACGGACCGCGAGACGGTGTCCCTCGGTGACGTGCTCCGCAGCCAAAACGCGCGGCGCACGGAGCACCCGATGGTCATGGGAGTCGGCAAGGACGTCGAGGGCGGCTACGTTGTGGCCAACCTTGCCAAGATGCCGCACCTGCTGGTCGCCGGGGCCACCGGTGCCGGCAAGTCCTCGTTTGTGAACTCGATGATCACCTCCATCCTGATGCGTGCCACGCCCGACGAAGTCCGGATGGTTATGGTGGACCCCAAACGGGTGGAGCTCACCGCCTACGAAGGTGTCCCGCACCTCATCACTCCAATCATCACCAACCCCAAAAAGGCCGCCGAGGCCCTGCAGTGGGTGGTCCGCGAAATGGACGCCCGCTACGACGACCTCGCCAACTACGGCTTCAAACACATCGACGATTTCAACAAGGCCGTCCGTGCGGGGAAAGTCCACCCGCCCGAGGGCTCCAAACGGGTCATCCGGCCCTACCCCTACCTGTTGATCATCGTGGACGAGCTCGCCGACCTGATGATGGTCGCCCCGCGCGACGTCGAGGATTCGATTGTCCGCATCACCCAGCTGGCCCGTGCTGCCGGCATCCACTTGGTGCTCGCCACCCAGCGGCCCTCCGTGGACGTCGTAACCGGCCTGATCAAGGCCAATGTGCCGTCCCGGATGGCATTTGCCACGTCCTCGGTCACCGATTCCCGGGTGGTGCTGGACCAGCCGGGCGCCGAGAAACTGATCGGCCAGGGCGACGCCCTGTTCCTGCCGATGGGTGCGTCCAAGGCCATGCGTGTCCAGGGTGCCTGGGTCACCGAGTCCGAAATCCACAAGGTGGTCGAGCACGTCAAGGGCCAGCTCAAGGCCGTATACCGCGATGACGTGGCCCCGGAAGCGCCGAAGAAACAGATCGACGACGACATCGGGGACGACCTTGAGGTGCTGCTGCAGGCCACCGAGCTGGTGGTCACTACCCAGTTCGGTTCCACCTCGATGCTGCAGCGCAAGCTGCGCGTCGGCTTCGCGAAGGCCGGCCGGCTGATGGACCTGCTCGAATCCCGCGGTGTGGTGGGCCCCTCCGAGGGTTCCAAGGCCCGCGACGTCCTGGTCAAGCCCGATGACCTCGCCACTGTCCTGGCTGCCATGAAGGGCATGGAGGTGCCGGCCACGGCCGATTCGCAGACGGCAGCGCTGAGCGAGAACGCCAACGCGAACATCGCCCAGGGCGGCTACGCGGAGGACCTCGTCGCCGCCGACCTGGACCGTCGTACGCCGGCCACGGAGTACTACGACGGCGCCGACGGTGGCTCCGGTGGTGGCCCGACCGAGGACGACGGCGGTTCCGAGGACGCCTGGTCGCTCACCGGACGGTAGCCTAGGAACGTGACTAGCGCCGAAGCAAACAGCACCGGATCCGCTTCCGGGATCTGGAATCTGCCCAACATCCTGACGATGCTGCGGATAGTGATGGTGCCGTTTTTCGTCTGGTTCCTGTTGCTCGATGCCCCCGGGCTCGTCGCCCAGAACGGCGTCTGGCGCTGGATCGCCGGGGCGACTTTCGCCGTTGCGATCTACACTGACAAGCTCGACGGTGACATTGCCCGCAGTCGCGGCCTGATCACCGACTTTGGCAAGATCGCCGACCCGATCGCGGACAAACTGCTGATCGGCTCGGCGCTTGTGATGCTCTCTCTGCTGCAGGAGCTGCCGTGGTGGGTCACCATCCTGATCCTGGTCCGGGAATGGGGCATCACCGCCCTGCGCTTCGTTGTTATCCGCTACGGCGTGATTCCGGCCTCGCGCGGCGGGAAACTCAAGACCGTCACCCAGACGGCGGCGATCTTCCTCTACATCCTTCCCCTGGCCCCGATCGTGCCGTGGCTTGGCGTTGTGGCCTTTGTGGTTATGATGGCGGCCCTCGCGATCACCGTTTGGACCGGCGGAGAATATGTCATCGAGGCCCTGAAGCTGCGCGCCAGCGGCATCCGGGCGCAGCAACAAAAGAAGCTGGAGGGAAGGTCATGAGCAGTCTCCACCCTACGATCAACCTGCATCGGCTGGCCGAAGAGGCCGTCGCCGGAGCGATCGGCCGCGGACTGACCGTCGCCACGGCCGAATCCCTCACCGCCGGCATGGTCGCCGCGATGCTGGCCGACACGCCCGGTGCCTCCGGCATGCTCCAAGGCGGTGTGGTGTCCTACCAGAACACCGTAAAAGCCGACGTCCTGGGGGTATCCCGGGAACTGCTCGGGACCGTCGGAGCCGTCGACGGCCGGGTTGCCGAAGCCATGGCGGCGGGGGCACGCAGAATCTGCGGAGCCGACGTCGGGATCTCCACTACCGGGGTTGCCGGCCCCGAGCCGCACGGCGGCAAGGACGTGGGTTCCGTTTTTATCGGCGTCGCCACGGCGGAGGGTGCGACGTCGTACGCCTACAGCTTCGAGGGCAACCGGCCGGAAATCCGCGGCCAGGCCTGTGCCGCCGCGCTGGAACGGCTCCTTGAGATACTGGCGAGCGAAGGCGACCGGGCGTAAAGTTGCCGGGAACAAATCTGCAATGCGAATAGTTGTTACATTATGTCGCTTCCGTAGATAGGAGGCGCCTAGGATGAAAGCATCATCAGTGTCCGCTGTGACCGGCGGGCTCGACATAAAGAGGGAGCAAGGCGATACAGATGGTAAAGCAGCCCGTATCCGTTAACGGCGTTGTCCGCTGGAAGGATGTGGGCCTCGCCGATCAGGCTAAGAGCGAACAGAAGGAGCGCAAAATGGTTGTACTTCGTCACGAAATCGGTGATGTTCTGCGCGATGTCCGCCAACGCCAAGGCCGTACCCTCCGCGAAGTCTCGCACAGTGCCCGAGTTTCCTTGGGCTACCTGAGTGAAGTGGAACGTGGCCAGAAGGAAGCCTCCTCGGAGCTGCTCTCCTCGATCTGCTCGGCCCTGGATGTTCCGCTCTCCGGTATGCTCCGCGAAGTCAGTGACCGCGTTGCCGTCGCCGAGGGTGTTGCGGTTCCGGACACCGTCCCGCAGGAGTTCGCCCAGCGCTACGGCCGTGACCTGGACCGCGAGCTTAACTCCGAGCTCAACGATGAATTGGCCAAGGGCCTTCTCTCCGGGGCACGCTAGCCCCGACTGGAACCACTCGACAAAGGACCCCGGCGGTGTGCCGGGGTCCTTTGCGTGTCCGGTGCGGGTGGAACGAGGCAGCTACTGCAGTTCGTCGCGGGGAAAACCGTCACGCTCGTAGGTCGCGTTGAGCTTTGCAATGTAGCGTGAAAGGGTCTGCAGTTCTTCCGGCGGCCACTCGCCAAGCCGTTCGCGGAACACTTCGCGCCGGGCGTCCTGCACCTCATGCATCCTTTCCTCACCCACCGGCGTCAGCCGGATCATCTGGGCGCGGCCGTCGAGCGGATCGGCTTCCTTGGAGACCAGGCCGAGGCGTTCGAGGAAGGCGACCTGCCGGCTCACAGAGGGCTTTCCGACACCGAGGCTGGAGGCAAGTTCGGTCAGCCGCATGGAACCCTGGCGGCGGATCACAATCAGCAGTCCGTAGGCGGCCGGCTCCATGTCGGGGTGGACCTGGCGCGAGAGGTGGTGCGAGATGGACCGCGCGCGGCGCCAGAGCAGGCTCAATTGGTGCTCGACGTCGGTCAGCGCCGCGTCGGTGGAGTTATCGGTGACGCCGGGGAACCCAGGGCCTGCGGCGGGAATGCTCATGGCCACCATTCTAGAGTCCCCGGGGCACCGTGAGAGACTCTAGGGGTGCGAATCAGTGACTTTTGGCGCCTCATGGACGACGAATTCGGGGCCGGGTACTCCCGTGTCCTTGGCAGCTCCCTCGTTTTGGCCGGTGTCGGCGGCCGGACCGCCGACCAGGCCCTGGGCGCAGGCGTGGCCCCCCGGCAGGTATGGCTGGCGCTGTGCGAGGTCCAGGATGTGCCGCCCGAGCGGCGGCTGGGCCGGGACGTCAAACCCCGCTGACGCAGACCCCGTGCGGCCGAACGAAGGGTCCGGCCCTGCGGCCACGCCGTGGCGGCGAACGACTGACACGCCGCGCCGATTGTTCGAATATCTGTTCGGGTAGGGCTATGCTTTTTTTAGAGCTTTTTCCACATATGCGGGGCAGGCAGACAACTCTGTCGGTGGGTGCCGGTAGTTTCAGTATCGACCGCAAACTGATCGTGACCGCAGATCAGGAACAGTACACAGGGCCCGAAACGGCCACTCCACAGCGAGAAAGTATTAGAGGTGTGAACCATGGCCGCAGCCCCGGATCGCCAGAAGGCGCTCGACGCAGCGCTTGCCCAGATTGACAAGCAGTTCGGCAAGGGCTCGGTAATGCGCCTGGGCGACGAAGTCCGTGCGCCTATCGAGGTCATTCCCACCGGCTCCATCGCCTTGGACGTTGCGCTGGGAATTGGCGGCCTGCCGCGGGGCCGCGTTGTGGAAATCTACGGTCCGGAATCCTCCGGTAAGACCACCGTGGCACTGCACGCTGTCGCCAATGCCCAGCGCCTGGGCGGCATCGCCGCATTCATCGACGCCGAACACGCACTGGATCCCGAATATGCCGCCAAGCTAGGCGTCGACACCGATGCGCTGCTGGTCTCCCAGCCGGACACCGGCGAGCAGGCCCTGGAAATCATGGACATGCTGATCGGCTCCGGCTCCCTGGACGTTATCGTTATCGACTCCGTCGCGGCGCTTGTTCCCCGCGCGGAAATCGAAGGCGACATGGGCGACAGCCACGTGGGTCTGCAGGCCCGACTGATGAGCCAGGCCCTCCGAAAAATTACCGGCCGCCTAAGCCAGACCAAGACCACGGCAATTTTTATCAACCAGCTGCGCGAAAAGATCGGCGTCTTCTTCGGGTCCCCGGAAACCACCACCGGTGGCAAGGCGCTGAAGTTCTACGCGTCCATCCGCATCGACGTTCGCCGGATCCAGACCCTGAAGGAGGGCGCGGACTCCGTCGGTAACCGCACCAAGGCAAAAATCGTTAAGAACAAAATGGCACCGCCCTTCAAGATCGCCGAGTTCGACATCATTTACGGCCAGGGGATCTCCCGCGAGGGCGGCATCATCGACATGGGTGTTGAACACGGGCTGATCAAGAAGTCCGGGTCCTGGTTCACGTACGACGGTGACCAGCTGGGCCAGGGAATGGAGAACTCCCGGCGTTTCCTGCGCGATAACCCCGAGCTGGCCACCGAGCTGGAACGGCTTATCAAGGAGAAGCTGGGCGTCGGAGTGAAGGCCCCCGCCGAGACCGAAGCATCCCCAAAGCTGAAGGCCGTTGACGGCTTCTAACCGCCGGCCGCGCCAGGGGGCGGGGTTCCCCGCCCGGAGCCCTGCCCCCGCCAACGAGAGGGATGCCGGGGTTAGCGCGGACCCGGCGGCCCTTGCCCGTGCAATTGTGCTCCGGCAGCTGACCAGCGCGCCCAAGACCCGGCTGCAGCTTGCCCGCAAGCTCGCGGAACGGGACGTACCCGACGACGTTGCCAACGCCGTGCTCGACCGCTTCGAAGAAGTGAAGCTCATCGACGACGCGGATTTCGCCGACATGTGGGTGCGGTCCCGTTCGCAGAGCCGCAAACTCGCCAAAGGGGCACTCCGGCGCGAACTCACCGAGAAGGGCATCGACTCGGACACCGCCGCCGCTGCCCTCGAACAGCTCAGCGACGCGGCCGAGGAAGATGCGGGCCGCGAACTGGTACGACGGAAACTCCGCGGCCTGACCGGCTTCGCGGACCGCGCAGAGCGCGACAAAACCACCCGCAGGCTGGCGTCCATGCTCGCCCGCAAGGGCTACCAACCTTCCCTGGCGTTCCGGATCGTCGGCGAAGTGCTGGATGCGGCCGTTGCAGGGTCCGGGCCGGAATCCTAGGAAACCCCGGCACGGCGCCGACCCGGTACCCTTAGCAGGTGAGTTTGACCATTCCCTCCCCAGCAGCCGGCAACACCCCTTCCACGGACGCCTCGTCGGCACCCGGCGACGGGCCGGTGCCTGTGCCGCCCCGCACCTACCAGGTGCGCACTTACGGCTGCCAGATGAATGTGCACGACTCCGAGCGGATGTCCGGAATGCTCGAAGCGGCAGGCTATGTTCCCGCCGCCGGCGACCTGGCCGATGTTGTGGTCTTCAACACCTGCGCCGTGCGGGAAAACGCCGACAACAAGCTCTACGGCAATCTCGGCATGCTGGCGCCGGTCAAAGCCGCCAACCCGGGAATGCAGATCGCCGTCGGGGGATGCCTGGCGCAGAAGGACCGGGACACCATCCTGAAAAAGGCTCCGTGGGTGGACGCCGTCTTCGGAACACACAATGTCGGCGCCCTGCCGGCGCTGCTGGAACGGGCCCGCCACAACAACGAAGCACAGCTCGAAATCCTCGAGTCGCTCGACGTTTTTCCTTCCACACTGCCCACCAAACGCGACTCGGTCTATTCCGGCTGGGTGTCGATCTCCGTTGGCTGCAATAACACCTGCACCTTCTGCATCGTCCCGGCCCTGCGCGGCAAAGAAAAGGACCGCCGCCCGGGAGAGATTCTGGCCGAGATTCAGGCGCTCGTGGCCGACGGAGCGATCGAAGTAACCCTATTGGGCCAAAACGTGAATTCCTACGGCGTGGAGTTCGGTGACCGGCAGGCGTTTTCCAAACTGCTGCGCGCCTGCGGTGATATCCCGGGCCTGGAACGGGTGCGCTTCACGAGCCCGCACCCCGCCGCTTTTACAGACGACGTCATCGACGCCATGGCAGAGACCCCGAACGTGATGCCGCAACTGCACATGCCACTGCAGTCCGGCTCGGACAAGGTCCTCAAGGAGATGAAGCGGTCGTACCGGTCCACCAAGTTCCTCGGCATCCTGGACAAGGTCCGCGCGAAGATTCCGCACGCCGCAATCTCCACTGACATTATCGTCGGATTCCCAGGCGAAACCGAGGAGGACTTCCAGGCCACCCTTGACGTTGTGGAGAAGTCCCGCTTCGCCACAGCCTTTACCTTCCAGTACTCCAAGCGGCCGGGCACGCCTGCCGCGGAGCTGCCGGACCAGCTCCCCAAAGCCGTTGTGCAGGAGCGCTTCGAACGCCTTACCGCGCTGCAGGACAGGATTGCGGCCGAGGAGAACGCCCGCCAGCTCGGCCGGCGCGTCGAGGTGATGGTTACCGCCCATGCCGGGCGTAAGTCCGAGGAAACGCATCGGCTCTCCGGCCGGGCACAGGACCAGCGGCTGGTCCACTTTTCCGTGCCTGACGGCGCCGAGACGCCCCGGCCCGGTGACCTCGTTACGGTGACCATCACCGGGGCAGCGGCGTTCCACCTCGTCGCCGACCCGGCGACCGTGGCGGACTTCAGTCTTCGACGTTCCCGCGCCAGCGACGCCTGGGACAGGTCGCAGGCGGATTCCTGCGGCGCCCCCGCCCCGGGATCGTCAGCCGGAACGAAGGGTGTGTCCCTGGGCATCCCGGCACTGCCCGTGCGCAGCAGCTAGCCCGTGAAAGCCTTGCAGGACACCCCGGCCGGCCTGGAACCTGTCGCGGGGACCGGCGCCACGCCGGGACTGCCGGTGATCGCCGTCGTCGGGCCGACCGGCTCCGGCAAGTCCGATCTTGCCGTCTCGCTGGCGCTGGAACTCGACGGCGAAGTCATCAATGCCGACTCGATGCAGTTCTACCGGGGCATGGACATTGGCACCGCGAAAATCACCGAGGCCGAACGCAGGGGAGTGCCGCACCACCTTCTGGACATCCTGGACGTAACCGAGGAAGCCAGCGTCTCCGACTTCCAGCAGCACGCCCGAGGGCTCATTGCCGCCATCCATGCCCGCGGCAAACGCGCCATCCTGGCAGGGGGATCCGGTCTCTACGTCCGCGCAGCCCTTGACGTGCTGGAATTCCCCGGCACCGATCCGGTCATCCGGAGCAGGCTGGAGACCGAACTGGAAATCGACGGACCGGCGCTTTTGCGTGCGCGGCTCGAAGGCGTGGACCCGGTTTCCGCGGGCCGGCTCGGCGACGCGCGCCGGATTGTCCGTGCCCTGGAGGTGTTCGAGCTGACCGGGCGGCCGTTCAGCTCCTTTATGCCCAGCCGCGAGTACTTCCAGCCCGCCGTCCAGATCGGGCTCGAGGTGGACCGTGAACGGCTCCGGGAACGGCTTGCCCGCCGGGTGCACACCATGGCTGACCGCGGGCTGCTGAACGAGGTCAGCAGGCTGGACGCGGCCGGACTCCGGCGGGGCAAAACAGCACCCCGGGCCCTCGGCTATGCGCAATTCCTCAAGGTCCTCGACGGCGAATCCGACCCAGCTCAGGCAGTGGCGGAAACCATCGTCGCGACCCGGCAGTTTGCCCGGCGCCAACTCACCTGGTTCCGCGCCGACCCCCGAATAGGCTGGCTCGACTGGCAGGACCCGGAACTGTTGGCCAAGGCCGCCGCGCTTTGCGGCGGAGCCGAGTGACCGGAACGTGGTGCCACGGCCGTTTTCCAGCGGCACGCCCCGCGACGGTACCCTTGGTGCATGGATGAAGACTTGGCCGTGGCCACTGACCGTAAACCCTCCGGGGACAGTGCAGCCCTGGGCGGGCTGAAGTTTTCCAAAGGCCACGGGACGGGCAACGACTTTGTCCTGCTCGCAGACCCCCACGGCACCCTGGCGGTCACCCCGGAGCAGGTTGTCGCACTGTGTGACCGTCATCTGGGAATCGGCGGGGACGGACTGATTCGCGCCGTCCCGTCCCGGCTGCTCGCCGAGGGCCGTGAACTGTTGACGCAAAACCCCGAGGCCGAGTGGTTTATGGACTACCGCAACGGCGACGGCTCACTGTCGGAGATGTGCGGCAACGGTGTCCGCGTCTTTGTCCACTTCCTGGTCAGTGAAGGCCTGATTGAGCTTCCGGCCGGCGAAGCAACGACCATCGGCACCCGGGGCGGCGCCAAAACAGTCGTTCGCACCGCGTCCGGCTACGCAGTGGACATGGGCCCCTGGGAATTCATTTTCCCGGGCGAGGCCACCGCCCGGTCCATGGATTCGCTGGTCAGCGCCGCCGGGTTGGAAGTGGCACGGCCGGCGCTCTCCGTCAGCATGGGCAATCCGCATACGGTTGTGGCGTTGGCAGAAGCCGCTGAACTGGATGGCACGCAGCTCTTTACCGCACCCCACGTTGACCCTGCACCGCCGCACGGCACCAACGTCGAATTCGTGGTTCCCGCCGAGCCGCTGGTCCACGAGGGCGTCGGTACCATCACGATGCGCGTATATGAACGCGGAGTCGGGGAAACCCAGTCGTGCGGCACCGGCGCCTGCGCCGCGGCCGTCGCGATCCGCCACTGGGCCGGCCAGGGTGCCCCGGACGCCTGGAACGTCCACGTCCCCGGTGGTGTGGTCGGCGTGAAGTTCTTCCTCGGCGCGGAGGGGCACGAGCATGTCGAACTCAGCGGCCCCGCCGTGATCGTCGCTAGTGGGACGCTTTCCTGACCCGAAGGATCCGAAACGACTTCGACGTGCTCTCCCGGGTCACGGTGAAGCTGCTGTCCAGCTCCGCTGCGAGCCAGCGCTGAAGGGAATCGGCACCGAGGTTCTTTTGCACTACCAGCCAAGCTGAGCCGCCCGGAACCAACCGCGGCAGCCACCGGAGCAGGAGTGCGTGCAGCTCGTCCTTGCCGATCCGGATCGGCGGGTTGGACCAGATGGTGTCAAAGCGAAGTTCAGGGTCGACGGCGTCGGGCGTGCTGGCCGTGACATTCTTCAGTCCCAGCAGCGCCGCGTTTTCGTTGCTCAGGGTCACGCAGCGTTCGTTGACGTCGACGGCGTAGACGTGTGAGTGGGGTGCCCGCAGGGCCATGGTCAGTGCGATCGCGCCCCAGCCGCAACCGATGTCCAGCAATGTCCCCTGCGGCGCCGGCGCCGGGGCCTCGGCCAGCAGCACGGCAGTGCCTTTGTCGACACCGTCCGGGCTGAAGATGCCCGAGGACGTCTGCAATTGCCGGGTTGCCCCGGCCAGTTCCACGGTGAGTGGCTTGCGGGTGAACGGCCCGGCCGGCTGGGCGGTGAAATAGTGTGCAGACTCCATAACCTGCCAGAATAGTTGCCTGCCTGCGCGGATGGGAAACCGGCAGGAGCCAGGTGCGCCGCCGGGCGGGGGCCAGTGCGTCCGGTCCGGGGGAACTTCGCCGTCTGCTAGGCTTAAAAGCATGTTCTTGAACTTCAAGTAGCCGGCCCGGGTTAAATCCCGTCCCCGCAGCGACGCAGGTAGTCACCTTCCGCCCAGCGCGCCACCCACGATGCTCCCGACATGGACCCACCGCTGGCGCCCGTCCCACTTGGAGATTGGCAGTGCTTGTTGCGGCGCGGCCTGCGGAGCGTCTCTTCCTCCTCAAGGCGCCAACCGTGCCTGTTCCCTTTCCCGCCGCTCCGATGAGGAGCCCACCATGCCCGAAGCGCCGTTGCCTCAGGCAACCCAGGAGTCCCGTTTGACCAATAGTCGTCAGCCCAGCGCGAATACCGCCCCACGCAGCACCGATCGGCACTATTCTGAAACTGCCAAACCTCTAAAGGAGACCATGACCAGTCAGCCCAACACCGGACCCGATTCAGCAGCCCAGGACATGAGTCCTGCGGAAATCCAGGCTGTCATCGACCGGATCCTCGCCAAGGACACCCCTGCCCGGGAGCCAGCCCAGACTGCCGGTGCGCCCGCCTCGGTGCTTGGCAAGGCGCAGGCCATTTCCCGGCGGGGCGAAGAGCACAGCAGCTACGACGGCGACCAACAGGACCTCGAGGAACGCCACGCACTGCGCCGGACCGCCGGGCTCTCCACCGAGCTTGAAGACGTCACCGAAGTCGAATACCGCCAACTTCGACTTGAGCGCGTCGTCTTGGCCGGGCTCTGGACCGAAGGGACCCTCGCGGATGCCGAGAATTCGCTCCGCGAACTCGCCGCACTGGCCGAGACCGCCGGTTCGGAGGTCCTCGACGGGATCGTCCAGCGCCGCACCAAACCCGATCCCGGTACCTTCCTCGGCTCCGGTAAGGCCCAGGAGCTCAAGGACATAGTGATGTCCACCGGCGCGGATACCGTCGTCGTCGACGCCGAACTGGCACCCTCGCAGCGCCGCAGCCTGGAGGACATCGTTAAGGTCAAGGTCATCGACCGGACGGCCCTGATCCTGGACATCTTTGCCCAGCACGCCAAGAGCCGCGAGGGTAAAGCCCAGGTGGAACTCGCACAGCTCGAATACCTGCTTCCACGGCTGCGCGGCTGGGGCGACTCGATGTCACGCCAGGCCGGTGGCCAGGTAGGCGGCGCCGGCGCCGGCATGGGTTCGCGTGGTCCCGGTGAAACCAAGATTGAACTGGACCGCCGCCGGATCCGTACCCGGATGGCCAAGCTGCGCCGTGAAATCGCTGCAATGAAGCCGGCGCGGGAAACCAAACGGGCCAACCGCCGTCGCAATTCCGTGCCGTCGGTAGCGATCGCCGGGTACACCAATGCCGGCAAGTCCTCGTTGCTGAACCGCCTGACCGACGCCGGAGTCCTGGTGGAGAACGCCCTGTTCGCCACGCTGGATCCGACGGTGCGCAAAGCCGAAACCTCGGACGGACTGGGCTACACCCTGGCAGATACCGTCGGCTTCGTCCGTTCGCTGCCCACCCAGCTCGTGGAGGCATTCCGCTCCACCCTTGAGGAAGTCGCGGACGCGGATCTGATCCTGCATATCGTCGATGTCTCGCACCCGGATCCGGAAGGCCAGATCGCGGCCGTCCGGGCCGTCTTCAGCGAAGTCGACGCCCGCAAGGTGCCGGAAATCATCGTCCTGAACAAGGCCGACGCCGCCGACCCCTTTGTGATCGAACGGCTTAAGCAGCGCGAACCACGCCACATTGTGGTGTCGGCACGCACCGGGGAGGGTATCCCGGAATTGCTCAAAGCCATTAGCGAAGGCATCCCGCGCCCCAGCGTGAAGCTGGAACTCTTGATTCCCTACAACCGCGGGGACCTGCTCAGCAAGCTGCACGAGACCGACGCCGAAATCATCAGCTTGGACCACGAGGAAGCAGGCACCCGTGCCGTGGTGATGGTGCGTGAAGGCTTCGCCGCTGAACTGGATTCGTTCATCAGCAATGACTGAGGCAGCGGTGACCGGGGCGGAAGCCGACACGGACCACCAGGCGGGAACCGCCCGGGCAGCGGAGGACGCGGCCACGGCGGTCCCAGTGGACCCCGCTGGGACTGAACCGGAGGCAAAGCCGCCGGCACGAACAGGTGCCCAGGCCGGTGCGGAATTCGTCGTCGAACTGCTCGACCGCGCCGTGGCGGGAATGGGCGGCCAGAGCCGGGACGGCCAGCACGAGATGGCCCGGCAGGTGGCGCACGCGATTGACAGCGGCGACCACCTGCTGGTCCAGGCCGGCACGGGCACCGGCAAATCCCTCGCGTACCTGATCCCGCTGATCGCCCACTCGCTGGTCAGCGACAAGCCCACACTGGTCTCCACCGCCACCCTTGCCCTGCAGACCCAGATCGTTGGCAGGGACCTGCCCCGGCTGCTGAAGACCATTACCCCGGCGCTGGACCGGCCGGTCAAAATTGCCCTCGTCAAGGGACGGTCCAACTACGTGTGCCGGCATAAGCTCGACGGCGGCTTCCCCTCGGAAGAGCCGTCCGAAGGCCAGCTCTTCTCGCTCGGGGAGGATACCTCCGTGCCGCATTTTGCCGCCGCGATGGGCGGCCCGTCCTCCCAGCTCGGCAAGGAGGTCGTCCGGCTCCGCGACTGGGCCGAGGACACCTCGACGGGAGACCGGGACGAGCTTTTGCCAGGGGTCACCGACCGTGCGTGGCGGCAGGTCTCAGTTACCTCGATGGAGTGCCTTGGCGCGCAAAAGTGCCCGCTGGCGGCAGAGTGCTTCAGCGAACTCGCCCGCCAGAACGCCGCGGACGCCGACGTTGTTGTCACCAACCACGCCATGCTGGCGGTCAGCGCCTTCGAGGGCCTCGCCGTG
Organism: Pseudarthrobacter sp. PH31-O2; assembly: GCF_030063265.1. NCBI lineage: Bacteria > Bacillati > Actinomycetota > Actinomycetes > Micrococcales > Micrococcaceae > Pseudarthrobacter > Pseudarthrobacter sp. PH31-O2. Next base: position 433,179 of record NZ_JASIST010000002.1, read on the forward strand.
CTGCCGGAATACGATGTTGTGGTGGTTGATGAGGCCCATGAACTCCAGGACCGCGTGACCGGTGCGGTCTCCGGCCAGCTCTCCGTCGCGATGGTGCACGCCGCCGCGTCCGGGGCCCGGAAGCACACCGGCATTACGGTGGACGCGCTGAACAACGCCGCCGCCAACCTGGAACTTGCCATTGAGGGCGTCCCCGGCGGGCTGATGCCGAACGGGCTAAACAGTGAACAGCTGGACTGTGTCGACCAGTTGCGGGACGCGTGCCGCGCGGCCCTCTCGGATTCCAAGGGGGACAGCGCCAACACGGCCGACGGCGGCCGCCAGCTGGCGCGCTCGCGCCTGATGGTGATCCTGGAGCTTTGCGAACGGCTGCTGGCGGCGCGGGAAAACCGTGAAGTGGTCTGGTTTTCCCGCAACAGCACCTTTGACCCGCAGCAGGGCTACTCCCAGCCCGAAGAGTCCGCGCCCGCCCTGGTCAACATCGCTCCGCTCAGTGTCGCCGGCCGGCTCCGTGAGGGCCTCTTCGCGGACCACACTGTGATCCTGACCTCCGCGACCCTGGCGATCGGCTCCGCGTTCGAACCCGCCGCCGGCGGCCTGGGCCTGGTCGGCCCCGGGGCACCCAGCTGGACCGGCGTCGACGTCGGCTCGCCCTTCGAATACCCCAAACAGGGCATTCTCTACGTCGCCAAGCACCTGCCCAAGCCCGGCCGCGGCACGTCCCCGGAAGCCCTCGACGAACTCGAGAAGCTCATCCGCGCCTCCGGCGGCGGGGCGCTGTGCCTGTTTTCGTCCCGCCGCGCCGCCGAGGACGCAGCCGAGGCGATGCGGCCGCGGCTGGACGTCAGCATCCTCTGCCAGGGCGACTCGACCATGACCGCGCTTGTAAAACAGTTCGCCGATGAACCGGACACCTGCCTCTTTGGCACCATGTCCCTGTGGCAGGGTGTCGACGTGCCCGGCGCCTCCTGCCGCCTCGTGGTGATCGACCGGATTCCGTTTCCGCGTCCCGACGACCCGCTGATGACTGCCCGGTCCCGCGCCGTGGCACAGGCCGGAGGCAACGGCTTTATGAGCGTTTCCGCGACCCACGCCGCCATCCGCCTGGCCCAGGGCGCCGGCCGGCTGATCCGGACCACCACGGACAGGGGAGTGGTGGCTGTGCTGGATTCACGGCTGTCCACCGAACGCTATGGCGGATTCCTCCGGGCGGCGTTGCCGCCATTTTGGCCCACCACCGATCCCGTGGTCGCCATGGCTGCCCTGGAACGGCTTGGGAAGGAATCCGGGCAGCCCGCTAGCGGCCGCTGACGGGACGTTTTGCAGTGCTTTGGTGCTCCCGCCCGGTTCCTTGAACCGTGCCAGGGCTGCAGCACCGGACCCTCGGCATTCCCGCCGCCGGCCCTCCAGCAGGGGCCAGGGAACCTAAGGGGCGCAGGGAACATCAGGGGCCAGGGAACCTAAGGCGGGCAGGGAACCGGGTCGAACGTGCCGGGGGGCATAAGGCCGCGGCCGGGCTACCGGCCCGCCGGGTCCTGGCCGGATCAAGCCGGCACCAACGCGGGCTACAGCGAGCGCAGTACCGAGACGACTTTGCCCATAATGACGGCGTGGTCGCCGAGGATGGGCTCGTACTGCGTGTTCTGCGGCAGCAGCCAGGTGTGGCCGTCGCGCTGGCGGAAGGTTTTAACAGTGGCCTCGTCGTCCAGCAGCGCCGCCACGATGTCTCCGTTGACGGCGTCACCCTGCTGGCGCACCACCACCCAGTCGCCGTCGCAGATGGCTGCATCGATCATGGAATCCCCGGCGACCTTGAGCATAAACAGCTCGCCGTGGCCCACCAGCTGGCGGGGCAACGGCATCACGTCCTCAACGACCTGATCAGCCAGGATCGGACCGCCGGCCGCGATCCGGCCCACCAGCGGCACCATGGCGGTGTCGGTGGCACTGCTCAGCTCGGACATGGACAGCCCGCCCACGGTCCGCAGCCCGCCGGCCTTGGCGGCTGGGATCTTTGCGCTTCCCTCATCGAGGGTCAGCGGCATCAGCACTTCCATGGCACGCGGGCGCTTCGGGTCGCGCCGCAGGTAACCCAGCTTTTCCAGTTGTGCGAGCTGGTGGGTGACGCTGGAGAGGCTGGCCAGTCCTACCGTGTCGCCGATCTCGCGCATTGACGGCGGGTAGCCGTTGTCCGTCACGGAACGCTGGATAGTTTCCAGAATCTTCTTTTGCCGAACGGTAAGGCTCTTCGGTGGCCGGGCCGCCTGCGGGCCCCGCTGGGTGGCCCTGCCGCCAGTGGCTTGTGCTGCCATGTTCGCCAACGCCTTTCCGTTCCGCCCGGCTGCCGTGGCTGCGGCTGCCGGGAACTTCCGGCCTGAAATGTCAGACCCTGCTGATCAACTGCAGAAGTGGTTGTTCTTTGAGTCAAACCTAGGCCAGCCACACCGCTTTTTCAAACATTTGTTCTAGCGAGTCTCGACAATGTTCGTTCATAAGTGCTAAAACAGAACTAGCAAGATTCGAACATGTGTTCTATTACTTAGTTGCCCGTGCAGGGCATGGCGTTCGGTTGTTTGTTCGAAAGTTAGGCCGGTTGGCGGCACGTATGTGGAGTGCGCCGGGCGGCACAGTATGGTCCAGGAAGGGCTCAGTTCATGTCAGCATCAAGCGCGTTTCACGACACTTTCGGCCGCGACGCATTCGGCAACTACGGCCGGCCCGACGCCGGCGCACCCGGCGGCGGGTCCGCCCCTGCCGTGCAGGACAGCCCCGGCAGCCGGCAGCTCGCCGCTGTCCGCGGGCCGCGCGCCCGGCAGGCGCCGCTGAAGCTCACCCGCCGGGGGCGCCTTGTTTTTATCGGCGTGCCGCTGATGCTGCTGGCCGCACTGATTTTGACCCTGAGCGGCTTCCTCAACGCGCCCGCCAAAGCGGCAGAGTCCACCGGTGAGTTGTCACCCACACCAACTGTCACCGTGACGGTGCAGCCGGGGGAGTCGCTCTGGGCCATTGCCGCCGCCGTGGTGCCCGGCCGCGACCCCCGCGACGTCGTTGCCGACATCATCGAGCTGAACAACCTCGGAGCCGCACGCGTGGTGCCGGGCCAGGCCCTTTTCATTCCGTCCACGTAGGGCCGTTGAGCGGTCGGTCAGGTGTCACAGTTTCCGGGCCCGCGGCGATCTCACTTAAACTAGTGAGGTGACTGACCAGTTAGAGCGCCTGAACCGACTTCCCCTCCGGACCAATCTTCGCGGACTGACGCCCTACGGTGCGCCGCAGCTTGACGTTCCCATCCTGCTGAACGTCAATGAAAACACCCACGGTGTCCCGGCCGATGTGCTGGCCGCGATCTCGGAGGCGGTTACCGTTGCTGCCGCTGGCCTGAACCGCTATCCGGACCGCGAGTTTACGGATCTGCGCGAAGCCCTTGCGGAATATTTGGGCCACGGGCTGGGTGCGGAGAACATCTGGGCGGCAAACGGTTCCAACGAGGTGCTGCAGCAGATCCTCCAGGCCTTCGGCGGTCCGGGGCGCACTGCCCTTGGTTTCCCTCCCACGTACTCCATGTATCCGCTGCTGGCCGCCGGAACGGACACCGGATACATCACGGGAGTCCGCGCCGGGGACTACGGCCTGAGCGCCGGCTCGGCCGCCCGTCAGGTCCGGGAACTGCAGCCGAATATCGTCTTCCTGTGTTCCCCGAACAACCCCACCGGCACGGGGCTGGGCCTGGACGTGGTGGAGGCCGTTTACGAGGCCGGCGAAGCCAGCCAGACGATAGTGATCGTCGACGAGGCCTACCACGAGTTCGCCCACGACGGCACACCGAGCGCCCTCACCCTCCTGCCCGGGCGGGAGCGCCTGATCGTCTCGCGCACCATGAGCAAGGCTTTTGCCCTGGCCGGTGCCCGCGTTGGCTACATGGCGGCCGCGCCGGAGGTCACCGATGCCCTGCGGCTGGTGCGGCTTCCGTACCACCTTTCGGCGATCACCCAGGCAACAGCCTTGGCCGCCCTGCGGCACCGGGTCGCCCTGATGGCAGATGTTGAGGACATCAAGCGGCAGCGGGACAGGATAGTTGCCGAGTTGCAGCGTATGGGCCTCAAGCCTGCTGCCTCTGATTCGAACTACGTCTTTTTTGGCGGTCTCGACAGTCCGCACGAGGTCTGGCAGGGGCTGCTGGACGCGGGTGTGCTCATTCGGGACGTTGGCATTCCCGGGCATCTGCGGGTCACTGCGGGCACTGAGACGGAAACCACAGCCTTCCTCGAAGCCCTCGAGCGACTCCTGGCCGGCCGCGCAGCGCCGCCCGCCTAGACTTAACACCGGACATCCACACTGCCTGCATACCGGGCACCGTCGTCATCCAAAGGACACCCACATGAGCATCCCCGGATCAACCGCTACCGAGGGCCGGACCGCACGCATGGAACGGACCACCAGCGAATCTTCCGTACTTGTCGAGATCAACCTGGACGGAACCGGCGTCTCGGACATCAGCACCTCGGTCCCGTTTTATGACCACATGCTGACGGCGTTGAGCAAGCACTCCCTGATCGACATAACAGTCAAGGCCACCGGGGACACACACATCGACGTCCACCACACGGTCGAGGACGTCGCCATCACCTTCGGCGAGGTCCTGCGCACCGCCCTCGGCAACAAAGCCGGGATCCGGCGCTTCGGCGAAGCAACCGTCCCCCTCGACGAGGCGCTTGCGCACGCCGTGGTGGATGTTTCCGGCCGCCCGTACCTCGTCCACGGCGGCGAGCCTGCCGGCCAGGAATACCACCTGATCGGTGGACACTTCACCGGTTCCCTGACCCGCCATGTGTTCGAAGCGATCACCCTGCACGCAGGGATCTGCCTGCACATGAACGTCACCGCAGGCCGGGATCCGCACCACATCGTTGAAGCCCAGTTCAAAGCCTTTGCCCGGGCCCTGCGTGCGGCCATTGAGCCTGATCCGCGCGTCGAAGGCATCCCTTCGACCAAGGGTGCCCTGTGACCGGCAAAGTGCTGAAGGACGGCGCCATCACCAACCCGGATGCCGGCAGGAAGCCAGCGTCGCCCGAGGGCAAGCCAACAGTCACGGTGCTCGACTACGGATCGGGAAACATCCGTTCTGCCGTCCGCGCGCTCGAACGGGCCGGCGCCGAGGTTATCCTCAGTTCCAAGCCGGACGATGTGCTCAACGCCGATGGTCTCGTGGTCCCCGGCGTGGGCGCGTTTGAAACGGTGATGCGCGAACTCAAAGCCGTGGACGCCATCCGGATGATCGGCCGGCGCGTCGCCGGGGGCCGCCCGGTGCTTGCCATCTGCGTTGGCCTCCAGGTCCTCTTCGAAGCCGGCGTCGAGCACGGCACCGAAGTCGAAGGCATGGGGGAGTGGCCGGGGAAGGTCGAGCTCCTCCCCGCCGACGTGGTACCGCACATGGGCTGGAACACGGTTTCCGTTCCGGCTGGCTCCCGGCTCTTCGCAGGTGTCGAAAGCGAACGCTTTTACTTCGTGCACTCCTACGGTGTTCAGGAGTGGGACTTCGAGGTGGTCCAGCCTCGGATGAGCGCGCCGCTCGTTACGTGGTCGGAGCACGGGGCGCCGTTCATTGCGGCCGTGGAAAACGGCCCGCTGTGCGCCACCCAATTCCACCCCGAAAAGTCCGGCGACGCCGGTGCCCGCCTGCTCCGGAACTGGGTCGGGGGTTTGCGGGGACGAGCCGGGACGGCGGTAGCCACAAGCCCGAGGGCCGCCCCGGCCGACGCAGCCCCGGAAGCCGGGACCGCCTAGATGTGGTCCTTGGTCCTGATGGGGCTCGCCGGGCTGCTCGTCGGCGGTGCGCTGTCCTTCCGACAGCAGAAGAGTCCGCGCTGGGTTCAGGC